>NZ_JAZDQE010000022.1:0-99827 GCF_037963805.1 Cohnella sp. 56
ATCTACACTTCTAATCCAGGGGGATGGCCCCCAGCTATTTATCGTGAAAGAATGCTATCACAAGCTGCTTAGTAACGGGATTTCTGTATGAGGGTGTTTTCAAACTGCACTTTTTTTGACAACTCCACCTTCACTACGAGAGGCGATCGCTCCCTCGATTGGATGGCGCCTCCACCGAGAGCAGCCTCTTCTTTGTCCTCCCAAACAAAAAAAGCTGCCTCTCAGGTCGCGATGACCTTTGAGACAGCCCCTTGCACTTGCCGGCGGACGAGACGCCGCCGAAGCTTCATTAGACTTCTTCGATGCCGACCCAGGCGCCGCGCTCGATCGACAGATCGACTGCCTCGAGCACCTCCTGGCAGCGCACGCCGTCCGCGAACGTCGGCGCGAACGGAGAATCTGTCGCCATATGCTGCAAGAATTCGTACACGATATGCACGAACCCGTGCTCGTAGCCGATGATATGACCCGTCGGCCACCAGTTGCCCGCATACTTGTGCTGCGGCTCGGTCGCCAGAATGCGGCGGAAGCCCGCCAGCTCAGGCTCGTCCTCGCGGAAATACACCTCAAGCTCGTTGAGACGCTCCAGATCCCAGCGGATCGTGCCCTTGCTGCCGTGGATTTCGAACGTATTGTGGTTTTTGCGGCCGGTAGCGAAGCGCGAGGCGATGAACACGCCCATCGCGCCGTTCTTGAAGTCCGCCAGGAAGCCGGTGGCGTCGTCCACGGTCACTTCGCCCATCTCGGACGTGCCCTTGCCGGACAGACCCGACGTCGACGAAGGGATCGGCCGTTCCTTGACGAACGTGCGGCTATGGCCGACGACGCGGTCGAACTCGCCGATCAGGAAGCGGGCGAGGTCGATGCTGTGCGCATTCAGGTCGCCGTGCGTGCCGGAGCCGGCGACTTCCTTCTTGAGCCGCCATGCGAGCGGCGCCTCGGGATCGACGAGCCAATCCTGCAGGTAGGTGGCGCGATAGTGGTGGATCTCGCCGAGCTTGCCGCTGTCGATGATCTGCTTGGCCAGCTGCACGGCCGGCAGGAAGCGGTAGTTGAAGCAGATCGCGTGCTTCACGCCCGCCGCTTCGGCCGCCGCCAGCATCTCGCGCGCGTCCGCCAGGTTGAGCGCCAGCGGCTTCTCGCACAGCACATGCTTGCCCGCCGCGATCGCGGCCAGCGCGATCTCCTTGTGGGCGTCGCTCGGCGCATTGATATCGATGAAGTCGATATCGTCGCGCGCGACGAGTTTTTTCCAGTCGGTCTCGTAGCCTTCCCAGCCGAACTTGTCGGCCGCTTCGGACACGCCCTGCTCGTCCCGTCCGCAGATCGCCTTCATGACGACCGGCGCTTCGAGGTCGAAGAACATGCCGACGTCCTTGTAGGCATGGCTATGGGCTTTGCCCATGAACTTGTAGCCGACCATGCCGACGTTCAACGTTTTTTTGCTTACGCCCACCACATCTCACCCGCGCTTTCTTTCAGAATGAGGCCGTTCAGGAAGTTAGCGGCTTTGGTGAAGCCCTCGCTCACGCTCATGATGCCGTCCTCGTGCTCGATGCTGATGACGCCGTCGTAGCCGACGAGGCGCAGCGTGCTGACAAGATGCTTCCAGAAGTCGTCGTCATGCCCGTAGCCGACCGTGCGGAAGACGAACGAACGGTTCAGGATGTCGCCGTAATGCTTTGTGTCGAGCACGCCGTTCAGCGCGGTGTTGCGTGCGTCGATCTTCGTGTCCTTGGCATGCACATGGTAGATCGAATCGCCGAGCGCCTTCACGCACTCGATCGGGTCCATTCCCTGCCAGAACAGGTGGGAAGGATCGAAGTTGACGCCGATATTGTCGCCGGCTTCGCGGCGCAGACGCAGTGCGGTCTCGGTGTTGTAGACGAGGAAGCCCGGGTGCGCCTCGATCGCGACGCGAACGCCGTGCTTGCGGCAAAATTCGGATTGCTCTTTCCAATACGGAATCGCCACTTCGCTCCACTGCCATTCGAGCACGGTGAGGAAGTCCGGCGGCCAAGGGCAGGTGACCCAGGACGGATATTTGGAATTCTCGGATTCGCCCGGGCAGCCGGAGAACGTAATGACCGTCTCTACGCCCAGCTTTTCCGCCAATTGTACGGTTGCGACGAAGTCCTCGTGATGTTCCTTGGCAACGCTTGCATCGGGGTGCAGCGGGTTGCCGTGCACGCTCAGCGCACTGATCGTCAGGCCGCGCGACTCCACGGCTTCCTTGATGCGGGCCACAGCCGCGTCATCGTTCACCATTTGCTTCGCGTTGACATGCGCGGTGCCCGGAAATGCGCCGCAGCCCAGCTCCACAGCTTGCAATCCAGCCGACTTGGCCGTGTCCAGCGCGGCTTCCAAGTCCTGCTGGCCGAACAATACGAGAAATACTCCCAATTTCACGAGCGCTTCACCCAACCTTTCGAGAATCGATATGGATTTGTCTTTGTTTATCCAGCAAACATAGTTTACAGGATCGGCCGCCGGAAGTCATCTCCGATTTTGCGAGCCGGCGGAGATGACTTCCAGCGGCGCGGTGGAACTCTGTGCTGCAAGCAAAGGATTAAGTGAACGAAATCGCCTGTCCCTTGCTCGCGGATTCGTAGATCGCTTCGAGAATCTGCTGTACGACATAGCCCTGGCGCGCAGTGACGACCGGCGACTGATCGTTCAGGATCGCGTCGATCCATGCACGCGCCTCGCGCTCCGCCGAATCGCTTGGCATCGACGGATCGAACTGGTTGCCGAGCAGGATCTCCTTGGTGTAAAGCTGGCCGTGCTCCTCGCCGTTGACGCGCAGACCGCCCTTCATGTCCGCACCAGCCTTGGAGCCGTGCAGCGTCACCTTGGCCTCGTCCACATCAAGCGTGTTGAGCGCCCAGCTCGACTCGAGCCATACGGTCGCACCGCTTTTCATCGTGATCATCGCGAATGCCGAATCCTCGACCGTGAATGCCTCGGGATTCCAGTTGCCCCATGCGTTCGCCGGACTGCCTTGCTCCGCAAGCTTGCGGTAGGTCGTGCCGAGCACCGTCTTGGGCTCGTAGTTGTCCATCATCCACAGCGCCAGGTCCAGCGCATGCGTACCGATGTCGATCAGCGGGCCTCCGCCCTGTTTCTCCAGGTCGAGGAATACGCCCCACGTCGGCACGGCGCGGCGGCGAACCGCGTGCGCCTTGGCGAGGTAAACTTCGCCAAGCTCGCCGCTCTGGCAAGCCGCATGCAGCCAGCGGCTGTCCGCGCGGAAGCGGTTCTGGTAGGCGATGCTCAGCTTGCGGCCGGTACGCTCGGACACTTCCAGCATACGCTGGGCGTCGGCGGAAGTCTTGGCCATCGGTTTCTCGCAGAGCACATGCTTGCCCGCCTCCATCGCAGCGATCGAGATCTCGGCATGCGTATCGTTCGGCGTGCACACATGCACGACGTGGACGTCCGGATCCGCGAGCAGCGCCTGAACATTGTCGTATACGCGCGCATCCGGTGTGCCGAACTTGGACTTGGCATCGTGCGCCCGCTCCTGGGACACATCGAAGAATGCGGTTATTTTGGCTTCGGGGATCTTGGCCAGCGACGGAAGATGCTTGCCGAAGGCGATGCCCCCGCAGCCGATCATGCCGATATGAACGTAGTTCAACAGGTTGTCCTCCTTGAATGTTCGCGCAGTTCCAACTACAATTCAAGTATAACACTCATCGTTCAGAATCCCATGTGCAATGGTGCGCGGTCATTATGCGATTTTGGTCAGGGAGGCTCTCCGGCATGCAGGCGAGACAGGAGAAAATCGAATACGAGAACCCCCTGCTGTCGATCAAGGTGTGGCAGGCGATCCGCAACGCGGATATCTTATATACGTGGCATCATCATCCCGAATGCGAGCTGCTGCTCGTGCAGCAAGGCCGCCTCGATGTCGAGGTCAACGGCGAGACCCATATTATGGGCGAAGGCGACGTCGTCGTGCTGGGCAGCTCGCAGCTCCATCGCGACCGTAGCTACGACGATTCGCAGGTGCAGTATTTGGTGCTGCAGTTCGACCTGCAGGCTTTTTTCGACCAGAGCACGATCTCATATCTTCAATACTTCAACGAGACCAAGGTGCCATTAAGCGCCATGAACTACTTGTTCAAGGAAAATGAAGCGGCCAGACGGGAAGCGGCCGCCTGCATCGCGGAGATCTATGAGGAGGCGCGGCGGAAGGAAGCGGGCTACGAGCTGGCGGTGAACCTGCTGATCAAAAAAATTCTGCTCACTCTGATCCGTCACGACAAGATGGGCCTGCTCGCCGGACAGGACCGCGTCGAACGCATGCGGCTCAAGCCCGTGCTCGATTACGTCGAAGCGGGCATCACCGGCCGCGTCACCGTCGAGGACGCCTGCCGGCTGGCGAACATGAGCTACTACTACTTCGTGAAGTTTTTTAAAAAGTCGATGGGCATCTCGTTCACCGAATACGTCAACTTCCGCAAGATCAAGACCGCCGAGCAGCTGCTCCTCACCCGCGACCTCAGCGTCAGCGAAGTCGGCGACCGCATCGGCATGCCGAACATGGCGCATTTCTACAAAATGTTCAAACGCTTCAACCACTGCTCGCCCAAGGAGTTCCAGCGCAAAATGCTCGCTTGGGGGAGGTAATCTGTCGGCGTCGGACGACAATCGGAGTGCGGCGCTCACTCGGGGCGCATCGCCTGCACTACGAGAGGCGATCGCTCTCCAGGCGCTCTCTCGGGGCGCATCGCCTGCACTACGAGAGGCGATCGCTCTCCAGGCGCTCCCTCGGGGCGCATCGCCTGCACTACGAGAGGCGATCGCTCTCCAGGCGCTCCCTCGGGGCGCATCGCCTGCACTACGAGAGGCGATCGCTCTCCAGGCGCTCTCTCGGGGCGCATCGCCTGCACTACGAGAGGCGATCGCACTCCAGGCGCTCCCTCGGGGCGTATCGCCTGCACTACGAGAGGCGATCGCTCTCCAGGCGCTCCCTCGGGGCGCATCGCCTGCACTACGAGAGGCGATCGCTCTCCAGGCGCTCCCTCAGGGCGCATCGCCTGCACTACGAGAGGCGATCGCACTCCAGGCGCTCCCTCGGGGCGCATCGCCTGCACTACGAGAGGCGATCGCTCTCCAGGCGCTCTCTCGGGGCGCATCGCCTGCACTACGAGAGGCGATCGCTCTCCAGGCGCTCTCTCGGGGCGAATCGCCTGCACTACGAGAGGCGATCGCTCTCCAGGCGCTCTCTCGGGGCGCATCGCCTCCACTACGAGAGGCGATTGCACTCCCGGCGCTCCCTCACCGCTCCCGTCAGCGCGCCAGCACACCCAATCGCCCCCGCGCCAGCAGGCGAGCGCACGCTGGCATCCCCGTCTCGCGACTTGCTCAGTCCTCGTCCGCCATCGTCACCGTATAACGGCGTTCGGACTTCTTGCTCCGCGCCCCTGACTTGCCGCTGCGCGCGGCCGCTTCCTTGGCGAGCCGCTTGCCGGCCCGCTGCTCCTTGCCGGCGAGCCGCGCCAGCTCGCGCTCGGTCTTGCGGTAGTTCGCGTAGCGCGCAGCATCGAGCTCGCCGCTGTCAAGCGCCTCCCGCACGGCACAGCCCTGCTCCGCTTCATGCCGGCAATCCCGGAACCGGCAAGCGCCCGCCAGCGCCTCGATATCGGCGAACGTGGACTGCCAGCCTTCCTCCGACTCCCACAGCTGCAGCTCCCGCATGCCCGGCGTATCGAGCCACAGCGCACCGCCCGGCAGTGCGAACAGCTCGCGGTGCGTCGTCGTGTGGCGTCCTCTCGCGTCGTCCTCCCGGATTCCCTGCACTTCCTGCCGGTCCTCCCCCGCCAGCCAGTTCAGCAGCGTGGACTTGCCGACGCCCGACGATCCCGCCGCGCCCACAGTTTTCCCCGGCGCCAAGTAGCCGGCCAGCGCTTCACGCCCCCGATCCAGCAGCGCACTGACCGCGAACACCGGCACGTCCGGCGCGACAGCCCCTGCTTCCTTGATATAGCGGTCCGGCTCCTCGCACAGGTCCGCCTTCGTCAGCAGCAGCACGGGCTGCGCTCCGCCCTCGCGCACGGCGATCAGATACCGCTCGATGCGCCGCAGGTTCCAATCCCCGTTCAGCGATACGACGATGAACACCGTATCCAGATTGGCGCCGATAATCTGCTCGTCCGGACGGCTCCCCGCCGCTCTGCGGACGACGGCCGTCCGCCGCGGCAGCAGCGCATGGACGACGGCATGCGAATCGCCGCCCGGCACCTCCGCCGCCACCCAATCGCCGACCGCCGGATAATCCCCAGGAGACAGCGCCGCATAAGCATATTTGCCGGACACCTCGGCCAGCCGGTCTCCCCAAGGCGTCGCGATCCCATACTGGTGGCTGTACTGCGCGATGATACGCGCGGGCGCGAGCGCTTTGCCCGAAGGCGGCAGCGACAGGTACGCCTTCTCCCATTGTTCGTTCCAACCGTATACTTCCATTTCCGGCCAAGCTGTCTTTGAATTCACATTCATTCGATCGGATAACCCCTTTAACAGTTAATATGTTGGCGCGTATAAAAAACACAAAAAGCCCCAGGTCTCCCTGCGGCCGGACGGAGCATGGCCATAGCAACCGGACATCGTCAACGCTGACGAATGCGCCGGTCACGGACCATGCTGCGCGTACAACAAAAAAACCGCGGAGACCTGTCGGTCTCCGCGGCGCAAGCCGTAATGGCTCAATAGGCTCAGTCTCCCAAGCCCGCTCCGTTCGAGACCGATGCATATGCGACGGACGACAGCTTCACAATCAGCGCTGCGTTGGACATTTTACATCAGCCTCCTCTGTTGTATCGTTGGTTCCCATTATAGCCATGTGCCTCAATGAATGTCAATTGTAGGATCAAGCCTTGACGTCGGCTTTGCGCAGTGCCGCCCAGCCTTCCTTGTCCAAGTCTCGCCGGACGATCGTCATCCTGCCCTGTCCGCAGGCGCGCTCCGCCAGCACGGGATGCGGCGACGACTCCAGCTCCGGCACATCGTCGATAAAGCGGCTGTCCGTCCATCCGAGCACCTCGCGGAAGATTACGGGTACCCGACTCAAGTAGACATTGTCGCGGTTGCGCCTGAACAGGTCCGACGTGGCGATCAGGTGACCGCCCGTCTTCACGAATTCGATCAGCGCTTGCTCGAGCACATCGTCGTGCAGAAGCTGCAGCGGCAGCAGCAGCGTACGCAGTCCCGCGATCGCGCCGGGCTCGAACGCCACCTTGACGGCGGATTCCCGGTCGTACGCGCTGCTGTAGACGGTCCGATGCACATAGCTAAAATAATCGACGGGATCGGCCTTCGAGATTTGATAGGCCCAGGCGCACTCGAAGTCGTAGTAGACGCCGACGCCCGAGGATACGGCCTGCTGCGGATGTGGCGAGAAGTCGCGATTGCCGGCCCAGCGTTTGACCGCTTCGTAGCCGGGCCTCGGATCGCCCGTGACGGCGAGCAGCGCGCCCTGCGCCCTTTCCTGCTCCTGTCCCCACGGGAATACGCGGAACTTGAACAGGCTGAACCATTCGCATCCTCGCGCGCGCATCAGATCCATCTCGGCAGGCAGCGCCGCACTCCCCGTCCCATATTCCATCACCCAGAACGGACGATCCAGCAGCGAGCGGCAGGCATCCGCATAAAAGGCAATCTCCTCCTCGTCGCTGCTGTAAATATCGATGCCGACGACGTCGGTGCCATCGAACAGCTTCGACCAGTCCACGTTGTCGCCCCAATTGAACATGAACGCATTTGTCGTGATCGGCGCCGATGTGTACTTGCGCAGCGTCTCCATCTGACTGCGGTGGAAGTCCGTCATGACCTTGGAGGAAAAGCGGCGGAACGCCAGCTCCAGGCTCGGGTGCGGCCACATCATGACGTCGCAGTCGATCGGAGCCGGGAGCGGGATCTGGTCGAAGCGCTGGTACGTCTGCGACCAGAAAGCCGTGCCCCAGCGCTCGTTCAGGGCGCCGATCTCTCCGAACTCCGCTTCGAGATAGGCCTGGAAGCCTTTCCTGGACGTGTCCCCGTAGTCGTACTTCGTCTCGCCGCCGAACTCGTTGTCGATCTGCCAGCCGATGACGGCCGGGTCGCCGCCGTAGCGCTTGCCCATCTCCTCGACGATCCGCAAGGAATATTTCTTGTAATGGTCCGAGCTGTAGCAGCGCTGCTGCCTGGCGCCGTGGGCGATCGTCCTGCCGCTGCGTCCGACGGGCAGAATGTCCGGATAACGCTCGGTGAGCCAGATCGGCGGCGTCGCCGTCGGCGTGCAGAGCATGACCGAGAGGCCGTGCGCCTCTGCCTCGCGGATGCTGTCGTCCAGCCAGCCCCAGTCGTAGACGCCGTCCTCGGGCTCCATCTTCGCCCAGGCGAACTCCGCGATGCGGATGCATTCGATGCCCGCTTCCCGCATCAGCCGGTAGTCCCTGGCCCATTCGCTTCGCGGATGATAGTCGGGATAATATGCCGTCGCCAGCTTCATGCGGTCGCATCCTCCTTCAAGTCGCATTCATATGTGAAAATAGACCCCGCCGTCCGGTGCCTGGAACCGTCCGGCAGCACGAGCACAACCGGAACGCCGTCCGGCGCCTCGCCCTTCAGCACGAACCGGTCCGCGCCGTCTCCCTGCTCGATCCGCCATGCCACCTTCACGAGCCCTACGGGCGTCAGCGCCTCTCCGCTCGCCCATTGCAGCCCGCCGATGCGCGGCGCGATCCGGACCGTCCGGTAGCCCGGCTCCTCCGGTTGGACGCCCAGCGTCTCGGCGACGTACTCGTACAGCGGCAAGGCGCCCCAACCGTGACAGTCGCTGCGCTGCTGCACAGGGTCCTCCACCCAGGCCGTCAGATGCAGGCCGACCTGCTCCCGCCACGGCTGCCAGAAGGCGTCGGCGTACCCGTACAGCCCCGTCTTGGCAGCCGCCCGGAACAAATAATGCGCCATCGAGAACGACGCCTTCGGCAGGTCGGTCCGCGTCAGCATGCGCTCCATCAGCGCGCGGGCATCGCCGTCCTGCACCGCATCGGCCAGCACGGCCCATATTTGCGTATGCTGACTGAACTGCGCGACCTGCGGACCGTCCCGGTACAGCATTTCCGCATCGTCGAAGCACAGCCGCCGTACCGCGGCGAGCACGCGCTCGGCCCGCTGACGGTACTCGGCAGCCGTGTCGCCGCGTCCCGACCATGCGTTCAAGTCCGCCGCCTGACGCAGCGCCGCCGCGTACATCAGATTGTAGACCGTGAGCGGTCCCTGCCACTTGGCGGCCGGCGAGCCCGCGGTGGCGTTCCATTCCTCCACCCAATCGACGAACGACCAGTGGGCTTCCGGCATGGCGCCGACGAGGCCGTCCGCGTCGATCCGGCGATCGAACCAGCCGACAATCGCGTCGGCCGTGGACAAGTACCTGCGCGCGAGCTGCCCGTCTCCGAAGTGGCGGTAATGATCGTGCACCATCATGATCCAGTAGAGCGCGAAGCCGGGGATGAACTGGCCGTTCACCGACGGATAGCGGCTCTGGATCATGCCGGAAGGCGTCAGCGAGCTGTGAAAGTCGTGAATCGTCTTGCGCGCCAGACGGTCGTCCGCGCTGACGGCGTAGGTGAACAGCGCCTGGGACTTGGCATCCATCACATATTGCATCTGCTCGTAATAAGGCGTGTCCTCGTACGTATCCTGCATGCAGCGGCGCAGCGTATTCAGGCTGATGTCCCACAGCGCGGCGGACAGCGGGTCGGATGTCGTCACGCGGGAGACCGCCTCGAGCGGATAGCCGGCCTCCGCATAGTCCAGATTGACTATTGTCAGCGGCGCCTCCCCTGCCTGCGCGGACAGCCGTACGAATCGGAACGCCCGCCTGCCCATCGGCTCGTAAACTTCGGGCTTTGCAGCCGTACCGCCTCCGCCCGGCAGGAACATGTCCTCGTTGCCGTGCAGCACCTTGCCCTCCGGATCGTCACGGACGCTGCGGCGCTGCCCGCCGTGCTCGGCCGGATGCTCGTATTCGTACGCTTCCGAATACAGCAGCGCGACCGCTGCCCCGGCGCCGCCGGCACAGGCGAGACGGACATAGCCGGTCGTCATGAGCCCGGCGTCCAGCTCGACGCTGACGGCTTGCCCCGGCGCGAGCATCAGCGGAAACGGCAGCTCACTACGACTGCCACTGCAAATGCCACTGCCAATGCCTATGTCGGATAATCCACCGGCGGTGGCCGCGTCTTCGCCAGGCATCGCGCCGGCCAATGCCTCGCCTTCGCCGGATGTCCCTTCGATTGGCGACGCTCCTCCGGCCGCCGGCATGCCTTCGCTTCGCATGACCCTGGCGAACGTGCGCGGCGTCTCCCGCAGCGGCGGAATCGTGCGCGCCGTCAACTGCCAGGGGCTGGTCTGGCCGTACAACCGGTCGAGCGGCTCGGTCACGCCCGGATGCGGCCACGACGCATCGTCGAAGCCGGCGTCCTGCCAGCCCGCCGGAATCTCGGCGCCTCTGGCCTCCTCCGTGCCGCCGACGAACAGCGTCAGCGTCTCCGGCCGGATGGACACCGCCTCCAGCGGCAGCGCCCGCCATCGCCGTCCGTCCGTGTCGATCGTCTCCAGCACCGCGCCCCTCTCGTCCTCAAGCGCGCCCTGGACCCACAGACCGCCGCAGTCCGCGCGCCACTCCGACGCGGGACCGGCTTGTGCGCCCGGCAGCGCGGCCAAGCGCGGATAGTGCACGACCTCGGCCGACAGCACATGGGGACCGGCCACGAGCGCCTCGCGCACCTCAAGCGTGTCGTAATATTGCGCCCACGCGTCCCCCTTCGCCGGTCCCCTCAGCAGCAGCCTGCCGTTCAGATACAGACGGTATTTGCTGTCCGCCGACACGTCGAGCTTGAGCCGTGCTCCGCCCTCCGGCACCTCGAATGCGCGCCTGAACAGCGCGCGCTGCTGCCGCATGCCCCCGCCTTGCTCCCTGCGCAGCGTCTCGGGCCAGATCCAGCCGGCCCGCCATTCCCTGATTTCATCCATGCTTGTCGCCTCTTTTCTGGAGCGCGGTCATCCCGCACCCGCCCGATATTCGCCTGCGCTGACCCCGGTGAAGGCCTTGAAGCGCTTGTAGAACCAGTCCAGCTCCGTATATCCGACGCTCGCCGCGACCTCGTACACCTTGAGATCCGTCTCGCGAAGCATGCGCTTGGCTTGCTCCATCCGAACCTGCAGCAGATAGTCGTTGAACGACAGACCGGTGACGGATTTAAAAAGCTTGCCGAGATGATTCGGATTGAGGTATACGCGGTCGGCGATGCTTTTCAGGCTGATATTGTCGCCGTAATGCGCGTCAATCATCGCCTTGGCCTCCGCGATGACCCGGTTCGGCTTCATCGCGCGCATCCGCGCCAGCTGGTCCAGGACGCCCAGATACTTGCCTTCCGCGAAACGGAGCAGCTCGTCGGCCGTCCTGGACGTCATGACGCGGGCATAATCGCCGATCTCGCGGGCGAACAGCGGAGCGGGATCGGCGCCCTGCTCCTTGAGCAGCTGCAGCAGCTGCGCGAGCGCGTACAGGACGGCCGTGCGCATCGCGCCGGCGCTCATGCCGCTCTGCGGCAGCGCCCGGCGCAGGCCGGACAGCGCCTGCGCCGCGCCCGCGCGGTCCTGGCTGCGCACCGCGGCCAGCGCCTGCTCGAGCAAGGCCAGGACCGCCTTGACGGGCTCCGCCGGGCGCTCGGCAGCACCCGGCGCGGGTGCGCCTGCGCCGCCGGCAGCCCTGCCGCCGTCCTCGGCAAGCGGCTCGAGGCGGCGCAGCACCGGGCCGCCGCCCTGGAGGAACTTGGCCGCGAGCGCTTCCTCGGCGGCCGCGCAGGATTCGTCCACGCGCAGCGGCCCCTCCACCGCGTGTCCGACGCCCACGGCCACCGTCTCCTTGGCGTAGAGCGCGACCGAATCGGCGATGCGGACCGCCATCGCCTCCGCGGACCGATCGGCCTCCGCCAGCCTCGCCGTTATGCCCCGGCGCTCGCCCATGACCGCCATATCCGTTTCCGCCCGCCCTGCTTCGTTAGTCATCCAATCCTCCCCCTCCGCCCGCAGCACGATGCCATAGCGGTCTTCGCCGGCCTCGAACAGCGAGCCGAGCCCCATGCACAGCTCCTCGGCGATATTCAGCACGGCGAACCGCTTGAGCGCGATATCCCGCTCCGACAGCGACGCTCCCCCGCCTCCATAGACGAAGTCCATCTCGATCAGCAGGCAGGCATAGACGCCCCCGCGAGCCGGCCACGGCAGCAGATGGCGCTCCGCCTCGAGCTCGGCTTCGCCGATCCGCCCCTGCGTCCAGTTCCGCAGCAGCTCCTCCCGCTGCATCGACTCGCCGAGCAGTTGCTGGCGGTCGAGCCGGCTTCTGGCCGCCAGCTCCTCCGAGGTGCGGCGGAGCAGCACCTCCAGATCTTCCTCGTCCACAGGCTTCAGCAGATAATCCTTGATGCCCATCTTCATGCCCCGGCGGGCGTACTCGAAGTCGTCGTAGCCGCTCAAGATGACGACGGGCGCCTCCGAGAACTCGCGCAGCCGCTCCACGAACGCGAGGCCGTTCATGACCGGCATCCGGATGTCCGTCAGCACGAGCGAGATCGGCTGCGACTTCATGACCTCGAGCGCCTCCGCGCCGTCGGCGGCCTCCGCGGCGATATGATAGCCGAGCGACTTCCAGTCAATCAGATACCGCAGCGATTGCCTGGCGAGCGGCTCGTCGTCCACGATCAGCACGCTATACATCGCGCTCCACCTCCATGCCCTGCGCCAGCGGGATGACGAAGCTTATGATGACTCCCGCGTCCGGCGCCGATATGATTTTCAGACCGCTGTTCTCGCCGTACCTTGCCCTCAGCCTGCCGTGAACGTTGCGCAGCCCGATATGCGATTCCTGACCCAGCGCGTCCTCCGCCAGCGACCGCTCTACCTCGGCCAGCCGCTCGGGCGTCATGCCCAGACCGTCGTCGCCCACGGTCAGCCGCAGCTCGTCTCCCGCGATCCGGCCCTCGATCCAGATGGTGCAGTCGGCCGCACTGAGCTCGATGCCGTGCGTGATCGCGTTCTCGACGAGCGGCTGGAGGCTCAGCTTGGGCAGACGCACGCCCCGCGCTTCCTCCGGCACCTCGATCCGGTACGTGAACTTGTGGCCGAACCGGTACTGCTGGATCTGCAGATAGCTGTCGACGAACTCCAGCTCGTCTGCCAGCGCGACCGTCTGGCCCCCGCTTCTGAGCATCATGCGAAACGACTTGGCGAGCAGGCCTACGACCTTCGCCGTGTCCCGCTCGCCGACGATCAGCAGCTTGCCGCGGATCATGTTCAGCACGTTGAACAGGAAGTGGGGGTTGATCTGCGTCTGCAGCGCGTACAGCTCGACCTCCTTGGTCCGCAACTCCTGGCCTTTGCGGTCGATCTCCGACTGGTACACCTCCTGGATCAGCGTGCCGACGCGTCGCACCATGACATTGAACATCTCCCCGAGCTGGGCGACCTCGTCCCTGCCCCGCACCTCGACGAAGCTCTGGAAGTTGTCCTTGTGAATCCGCTTCATCTTGGAAGCGAGCTCGGAGAGCCGGCGGGTCATGCCGACCGAGATAGCCGAGATGAGCAGCGCGGAGATGAGGAAGGCCAGCAGGAACAGCGCGATCGCGAGCGAGCGCAGCTGCTCGACCCGTGGCTGGAGCTGAGCGACCGGGATGAAGGTAATGACCTTCATGCCCTTCACCACGTTGCGCGAGGCGAGCGTCCGGTAGACGATCTCATACGGTTCTCCGTCCAGCTCGTACCGGAAGTTGCCCGCATCGGTGCCGATTGCGTCGTAGAAGGGCAAATCCTGCAGCCTCGCCAGCGGCTCCGGCGCGTTCCTGTCGCTGTCCATGAACACCGTGCCGTCCGCGAGCGCGAACAGGTAGCGCTTGCTCTTGCCCTCCTCGTTGATGAGATCGAACAGCATCTGCTGCTTGATCTCGAGCGATACGATCTTGAAGGACTCGCTGGCATAGTTGTTGAGCCGCTTGCGGAAGCTGATGACCGGCTGATTCTCCCCGACGATCCGATAGGCGCCGGTCCAATAGCCGCCGGTCTTGCCGTTAATGACTTTGTTGTACCAGTCTGACTGCTTGACCTCGTCGTCGATCAGCAGAATATCGCCGAACAGGAAGCTGTCGTTGGTCGTATACAGATTGAGATGCGCCACGTCCCGTGTCGTGCGCACCGCGGAGATGAACGGCTGATAATATTCGGCATAGTCCGCATATGCATCCTTGTAATCTCCGTAGCGCGTCTCCAGAATGCTGTCTAGCGTATTGTTCAGGAACAGCGTGTTGGGGATCAGCTCGTACGACTCGAGCTTGTTGTCCAGATTGTTGGCGACCTGGGAGAGCGACAGCGAGGCGTTCTCGATGACCCGCTCGTAGACGAGCTCGGTGCTGCGCCTGACGAGCACGTATGTCACCGAGCCCAGCAGGAACAGCACGATAAACAGGTTGGCGAGAATGAGTTTGGTCCGAATTTTCATGTGCGCCTCTCCCGGCATACCGGGCTTGTGCAAGCCCTTTCTTGGTAAAGATAATACGCCCTGCCCGTCTTGCCGGGCAAGGCGTATTTCCTGCCGCAGGACGCCGACGCATCGCTTGCGGCCATCCGTCGGCCAAGCACCCGCACCGATCTGGACCTTAGCCGGCGCCGCCGGCGTTCGAGGCCCGGGTATCGGGCATGGTCAGGTCAGCCGATCAGCCGCCGATCGTGCTCTCGTACGTCGCGTTGAAGTCCGCCCACAGCTGCGTGTAGGCCTTGTTCATGTCGTCGAGCCCGCTCTTCTGGATCGAATTCACCATCGTCGTCCATGCGCCCTCGAACTCGGTATCGCTCTTGCTCATGACGATCTTCGGCAGATTTTTGCGCCATGCATCGTCGATCTTCTGCTGCTGCACCTTGACGCTCTCCGGCGGCGTGAGCTGCCACAGATAGCCCGGCACGAAGTTGACCTGCGGCAGGAAGTCCGCCCATACTTGCTTGCCGTATGCGGCAAGCGTCTCCTTGGTCGTATCGTCGTACGTCTGCACGACCGAATCCTTCGTCAGCGGCGTCGCATAGTCGCCATCCGCCAGCTTGGCGCCGTTGCCGATGCCGAACCAAGGCGCGCCGCCGGTGCCCGTACTCTTGAAGCCGCGCTTGTAATCGACGTCCGGATCCGCGTTGCGCTGCGCCAGCAAGCCTTCGGCGACGACGCGTTTGCCGCCCTCCACATTGTAGTCCTCGCCTTCGATCCCCCACTGCGTCAGCACCTGGCCTTCGTCGGAGAACAGGTAATCGATGAACTGAATGATGCGCTCCGGATTTTTGGCTCCGGCGCTGATCGTCCAGGAGAGGCCGCCGCCGGCGGTCGGGGTCATCGCGTTGGAGTGGTCCTCGACATTTTCGTTCGCGTAGATCGGCAGATGGGCGTATGTGCTGCCCGGCTTGCCGGCCGCGCGCAGCGCTTTCTCCGAATCCCCGAGGAACCAGCCCGGCGCATAGGCGGCGAGCACGCGGCCTTGGGAGATTTTCGCCTGAATACTGTCCATCGAGAACGCTTCCTTGTCGAACAAGCCTTCGCGATACAGCTTATTGAGGAATTTGTAATAGCTCTTCGCGTCCTCCGTGACCGGGATGTAATTCACGTCCCCGTTGTCCTCTACCTTGAAGTTGCCATTGTCCGGCCAGCCGTTGGAGCTGACGATCGGATTGTTGAAGGAGATGTTCATCGTATAGCTCAGCATGGCGGCCGCGAAGCCGATCGTCTCCTTGCCGTCCACCTTCGGATGCTTCTCCTTGTAAGCTTTGATGAGCTCGTACAGCTGGTCGAGCGTCTTGACCTGCGGATAACCCGCTTCCTTCAGCACGTCCTGCTGAATGATGAAGCTGCCCGTCGCATCCGGCGAAGCTTCCTGGCTGGCGTTGACGTTGTAGAGCGCATAGATTTTGCCGTCCTTGTCTTTCAGCAGGTTGTAATACTTGCCGAACTTCTCCTTGATATGCGGTCCGTATTGATCGATGAGATCGCCGAGCGGGATAATAGCGCCCGCGTCCTTGTACTTTTGCGTGTATTTGGGGTCGAGCGAGATAATGTCGGGATAATCGTTCGAGGCGAGCCACAGATCCCACTTCTGGAACTGGTCGCCGACGGTCAGATCGTATTTCAGGCTGACGCCGGTTTTCTCCGTCAGCTTTTTGGTGATCGGCGAGTCCCAGGTCAGCTTGTCGTCCGACGTATTGATCGTATACGTGATCGGCGACAGATCCTGGGACGGCGCGGCGCTGGCAGAGGCGGAGCCGGATGCGGGAGCGCTTTCAGATGTGCTTGCGGAAGGCGCGGCGCCTTCGTTGTTGCTGCCCGAGCAGCCTGCGGCCAGTCCGGCGAGCAGCACCATCGAAGTGCCGAGCGCGAAGCCGTATTTCCGTTTGACCATTGTCATAGGACACCCTCTCAATCTGTGTGTTAGATTTATATCAACGGAAGGGCTCTCCCGTATGATACCGCTATTCCTTCATGGCGCCAATCGTAATTCCCTTGACAAAATACTTCTGCAGGAACGGATAGACGAACAGGATCGGCAACGTCACGACCATCGTGATGGCCGCCCGGATCGACTCCGGATTGTTGCGGATGGCCTGGATGTTGGCATGGCCGTTGTCGCTGACGATCTCGTTGGCCGACTGGATCAGCACCTTCTGCAGGGTGTACTGGAGCAGGCTCAGGTTCTGATTGCGGCTGGCGTACAAATAATTGTCGAACCAGGAATTCCAGTGCATGACGGCGATGAACAAGGCGATCGTTGAGAGGACCGGCAGGCTGATCTGGAGCACGATGCGGAACAATACCTGATAGTCGCTGGCGCCATCGATCTTCGCCGACTCGATAATGCCGTCCGGCAGCTGCTCGAAGTAGCTGCGCATGATGATGACGTTGTAGACGCTGATGAGCAGCGGCAAAATGTAAACGGCGAAGTGGTTCATCAGATGCAGGTTGCGGATGAGCAGGTACGTCGGAATCAGGCCGCCGTTGATGTACATCGTGAGCACGAGCACGGCGTTCAGCTGCTTGCGGAGGAAAAACTCTTTGCGGCTAAGCGCATAGGCGAGCAGCGTCGTGCAGAACAGGCCGAGCACCGTGCCGAGCACCGTCCGGATGACCGAACGCACGCCCGCCATCAGGAGGCCGTTCTCACGGAAGATAATCTCGTAGTTCAGCAGCGTCCACTTCCGGGGAAGGAGGTAGATGCCGCCCCGCATCGTGTCGAGCGTATCGTTGAGCGAGATCGCGAGCAGATTGAGAAAAGGAAACACCGTGGCGAATCCGAGCAGCGTCAGAAAAGCGTAGTTCAGCGTATTGAACGCGTAATCGCCGCGAGTGCGGTTCATGGATCGACTCTCCTTTCTTGCAGCCGGACGCTGCTACAGCAGCCGGCTCTGATTGGTTCTGCGTGCCAAGTAGTTGACGCCGAGCACCATAAGTACGCTGACGACGGATTTGAACATGCTGATGGCAACGCCGTACGAATAGTCGCCGAGCTGCTGCGAATATCGGAGCGCGTACAGGTCGAGCACCTCCGAGTAGTCGATCGTCATCGCATTGCCGAGCAAGAACTGCGATTCGTATCCGCTCTGGATGATCCAGCCGACCGAGATGATGAGCAGCAGGACCGCCGTGGGCATAAGTCCAGGAATCGAGATGTAGCGCATTTTCGCCCATCGGCTCGCCCCGTCCACCTCTGCCGCTTCATAGTGTTCAGGATTAAGTCCGCCCAGGATGGCCAGATAAATAATCGTGTTCCAGCCTACTTCCTTCCACAAGTTGGCGATCGTATGGATCAGCCAGAACAGCTTCGGATTGGACATGAAGTAGTAGGGATCGTTCAATATGCCGAGCTGGACGAGAATTTGATTCAACGTCCCGCCGTCCGGAGACAGCAGCTGCGTGACGATATTGGCAATGACAACCCACGATACGAAGTGCGGAATATACGTGATGGTCTGGATCGTCCGCTTGAAAAACCGGGCTCTGACCTCGTTCAGCAGCAGCGCGAGCGCGATGGCGCCTACGAACGATACCACCAGGTTGAGCACGCCCATAACGAGCGTATTGCGGAGCACGTGATAGAACTGCTCGTCCTTGAACAGCAGCTTGAAATTGTCCAGCCCGACGAACGGGCTGTGCATGATTCCTTTGCCCAGCGTGTACTTCTGGAATGCCATGATCCAGCCCCACAGCGGGACGTAGGAGAACAAAATGACAATCAGTACGAATGGAACGGACATAACCAGCAATTGATGCTGGCTTGCGATCAATGCGCCCAGTCCCCGTCTTCGTCGAGGATGCCGCCGATCGACCTCCGTTTGAGATGGGACAAGGCTTTTCGCGGTATCGGCCATCTCTCTTTCCCTCTTTCTTGCCCTGTCTGTCAGGTGTCTTTGATCTGATTATGCACTCGGTTGCCCGCCGCCGACCACCCGTCCGATCCGCGGGAATCACCTGTCAAGCAGGTGCCGTGACCGAATCTTCTGCGGCTCGGCCTTCCTGCTTCCGGGCACGTTCGAAGACGCGAACGCCGTTCGCCTCCAATTGCACCTCGCCCTCAGCAACGAAGCCTTCGATCAGCTCGCTTAGCGGCTTGTCGAGTCGGAGTTCGGCCGGCTCTTCGGCATGATTGATGACGAAGATATATTCTGTATGCCCGTCTGTCCTTCGGGCGATCTCCACGCCGGGCGGAGCGGATATGCCCGTGATCGCCCCGACGCCGGCTTCCGCGCAGATGCGCTCCATCAGCGCGTCCATCAACGCCGGCGTCGGCTCCGTCGCTAGGTAATAAGCGGCTCCCCCGCCGTATGCATGCCTGGTGACGGCCGGCGTGTCCGCGAAGTAATCCGCAGCATACCAAGCCATGGCTTCTGCGCCCTCAAGCTCCACGACGTCGTACCAGATGCGTCCGCCTTGACCTTCCTTCGCCGGCGCACCCTTTGTCAGTGTCACCGCGCGACTGTCTTCTTGCCTCAGCGAACCGTAGTCGGTCACCCGAATGCCCAGCAGATCGCGGTATGCGCCGGGAATCGTCCGCTCCTCCATCCGGTTGTCCGGCCGCTTGATGCCCGCGCGGAAGTCCAGCACGACTATGCCGCCGGCCGCCGCATACTCATGCAGCGCCTGCACGGATGCAGGATGCGTCAGCAGGTCATGCGGCACGACGACCAGGCGATAGCGCTCAAGCGGCGCGTCCGCCGAGACGATCTCCACCGGAATATGACGGTCGTAAAAATACCTGCAATACGTCTTGAAATGCGCCATGTAGCTGTGACCGAACGATTGTGGCTGGATGTCCATCGCCCATTCGTTGTCGTACGACCGAATGACCGCGACCTCCGCGCCGGCCCCGGCGCCCAGCCATCTGCCCGACAGCCGCTGCAGCTCCTCGCCCGTCCGCTTGGCCTCTTCGTACCGCCGTCCCGGTAGACCGTCGTGCGGCAGCAGGCCGTGCCAATATTGCTCCGCCCCGAACAGGCAGGTCCGCCAGCGGAAGTATACAATCGCATCCGCGCCATGCGCTACGGCCTGATACGTCCACCGGCGCAGTTCGCCCGGCTTCGGCATAGCAAAGATGAAGTTGCCGCCCGGCGATCCGCTCTGCTGCTCCATCACCCAGAACGGCTGCCGCTTGAGCCCCCATGTCATATCGTGTTGAACGGCCGAGTTTAGCGGATCCGCTTTTTTGTCGAAGTGCAGGTTCGGGTAGTTGTCCCAGGAAGCAAAGTCCAACGGCTCGGCCAGCCTGTACGCGTCGACTTCGGCAAAATAGCCCATGAAGTTGTGCGTAATCGGCTTGTCCGGAGACAGATGCCTCAATACGTCCACTTGAACCTGCTGGAACTCCGCGACCGCGTCCGACGCGAACCGCAAATAGTCGAGATGCAGCCCTGGATTGTGCATGGGAAACACCGTATACGAAGGCAGAACGACCTCATCCCAGCTATTGTAGATATGGCTCCAGAACACCGTTCCCCAAGCTTCATTAAGCTTGCCGACATCGCCGTACTTCCTTTGCAACCATCGCTGAAACGCCTCACGGCAATTGTCGCAGTAGCAGCGAACCGTATCCGTGCAGCCGAATTCATTGTCGATCTGCCAGGCAACGACGTTGGCGTGCCGCCCGTATCTTTGCGCCATCCGCTCTACGATGCCTGCTGCGAGCTGCCGATAGCGCGCGTGATTATAGCAATAGTGCCTGCGATTGCCGAAGCCCCGCGCATGCCCTTGAGCATCTCTCATATACAGGTCCGGATGCCGGTCCATGAGCCACTTGGGCGGCGTTGCGGTCGGCGTTCCCAATACAGCCTTTATGCCGTGAGCTTCCAGCAAGCCTATAATTTCGTCCAGCCACGACCAATCGTATTCTCCTGCCCGCGGCTCCATTTTCGACCAGGCAAATTCCGCGATGCGCACGACGTTGATGCCCGCTTCACGCATCAGCGCGGCATCGATCGGCCAACGCTCTCTCGGCCAGTGCTCCGGATAATAACAAGCTCCGTACAGCATGAGCCTACCTTCCTTTCGGCACAAAGCCTTCTAATCGCCTCACGTCGATTTCCCGCAGGCTACCTCTATTATCAGCGCGAGCCGAATCGGCGGACACCCGAGAGATCGGACGATATAACCCCTCAAGGCAGAGCTGCCAGTACAGACGTTTATCCATTTTTTTACAACCAACTGACCGTATACCTCTCTTCCCCGTCGCCATCCCACTATCCCATTGGCTCAGCTTAGAAGTCTCTTTCAGGGTCCATCCCACTATCCCATCGACTCAGCTAACCAGCTATTTTCAGAGTCCATCCCACTATCCCATCGGCTCAGCTGATATTCGCATTTGAAGTAAAAATGAGATTGAAATAGGAACATTTGTTCGATATAATGGAAGTAACTTACCACAATCGACCAGTTGCCGGAGGGAGCGCATATGACAGGGGATTCGATGTCTTTCGAAGTATTTTGCGGACAGCACGCTACGGATATAAAATGTGCCGAAGCTCTGTACGCGCTTCGCTGGCCGGCTGGCTTTCGCTGCCCGTCCTGCGATTGCCGGCTCTTTTCGCTTATTCGGACACGCAGGCTTCCCCTCTACCAATGCTCCTCCTGCCGCCGGCAGACCTCTATCATTTCCGGCACGATCATGGAGGGAAGCCGCACGCCGTTGCCGATTTGGTTTCAAGCGATGTACCTGCTCTCTCAGCCCGACGGCATCAGCGCCCTCCGTTTGTCCGACCTGATTAGCGTCACCTACAAGACCGCCTGGCATCTCGCGCACAAGATCCGGTTTGCCCTGCAATCGGCCGAAGCTTCACAATCTTTCGATAATAATTTCAGACTCGACGCGTTTTTTTACGGCACGCCTCTATATCCGGACGCTCGGCAGCCGCTGTTGATCGGGACCTCGATTGACGAGGAGGATCGGCCGACGCGCGTCGTCCTCCACCAGCCTCACCCGGAGCATGTAGATGCAGACACCAGACGGGTTCTCCCCTCGGGGTATCACGCTTTCAGACAACAATATGCTCAGCCGTCAGCTATCCCGGACAGCGATCGTTCCGGCAAGCTCCATCCCGCCGCATTTCCGATCGCCAGAGCCGTGACGAGCTGGCTTAATTACACTTTTAACGGAATCGGCGCCAAGCATCTGCAAGCCTATGTGGATGAGTTCGCATTTCGGGTGAATCGGATGCTGCACGACGCCCCTATCTTGAATATGACGCTGCGCTGGTGCTCGGTGACGCGCGCGCTTCAGTACAATGAACTTACGAGATCCAAGCCGGTTCTAAGCGTTCCATGGCTCTATTTCGGCAGCAAATCCCGGTGGAAAGGTTATCACTTCAGCAGGTGGGGGGCATAGCGAGTACCTGGTTACTTAGGTTAGTGGAGGCAGTTCGTTTAATTGTCGCTCCTAGCTGAGCCGTTGGGATAATGGGATGACGCGGAAAAATAGGACGATAGGGGGCACCAGCCCACCGCCACGATCACACGATAGACCTCATCTCCTAGCAACCTTGGCCCGGCGCACTGGAGGAGACGGTCTTTTTTCCTGTTTTATCGTAATTCCCGCCTCGATTCCACTAATTCCGAAACTTTTTGCCTGAAGTGGGCGTCTTAACCTAAACGTAATACAACATCATAGAAGAGGTGGAGAATTGAAACAGATCGGCTTCTTAGTACTGCTCGCAGCGTTTTTCTTCTGTTTTTCGTTCGCCGGACAAGCCAGCGCCCAAACCACCGGGCCAACCATCATACTGGACGGACAAGCCCTGTCACTCCAGAAAAAAGATAAGATCGAAATCGTTAATGGCAGCGTCCTCGTTCCCATCCGCGTCATTGCAGAGAACCTCGGCATGCCCGTCTCCTGGAATCCGGGCACCAAACAAGTGTTGATCCAGAATGGCGCCGGCGACATCGCGCTGACGATCGGTCGGACAACCGCAAGCGTCGGCAGCGACAGCATCAAGCTGAACGCCGCTCCAGTCATCCGCTCGGGCACGACACTCGTCCCGCTTCGCTTCGTCGGACAAGCGGCCGGACTCGAGGTCGGCTGGAACAATTTGAAGAAGACCGTCACACTGGTATCTGCGGAGCTTCCTCAGCCGACACCGTCTCCTTCTCCATCGCCCGCGCCGTCGCCGACTCCCGCTCCGACGGAGCCGACACCTTCGCCGGGCACCTCCCAGCCGTCGCCTTCGCCGACCCCGGCCGCGGCCGGCCTGATCAAAGGCATCGGCTGGAGCGATGGCAGGCTCGCAATCTCGTTCAGCGGCAGTCTGGTACCCAACACGTACGCCGCTACCGATCCCGCGCGTATCGTCGTACAGTTGCCGAAGACCGCGTTCGATCCTGCCTTCGGCACGCTGCAGCCTCTGGACCCTGCCACCCGCTCGGGCGAATTCGCAGTCACGGACAGCTTAGACGCGACCAAGGTAACCTACGCGTACGCGACGTCCGACGCAGCCGATCCAACAGCCGGAGCCGTCACGGTCACGATAGAACTGACAGGCGACAAGTCCTATCGCGCTTATCAGGAAGCCGATGTCGAATCGAGTGTCTATGTCATTGATCTGAATGCATCGCCGACGCCGACTCCCGCCCCCGTGAAGCCAGGCAATGGCAAGAAGGTTGTCGTCATCGATCCCGGACATGGCGACGGCGATCCCGGCGGCATCGGCGCCACCAAGAAACAGGAGAAGATCTTTAATCTGTCGCTGGCGCTAAAAGTCGAGAAGCTGCTGCAAAAAGAGTCGGCATTTTATGTAATCCTGACCCGTCGCGACGATACCTTCATCCCGCTGTCGGATCGCGCCGATCTCGCCAATCAGGCGGGAGCGGACGCCTTCGTCTCGATCCATGCCAATATCGCGCCCGGCAAACCGAGCGTGCGCGGCACGGAGACGTACTACTTCCAGGGCGGCACCAGTTCGCTGGCCAAAGTCATGCACAAGCATGTGCTCGCCGCAACGGGCTTCACGGATCGCAAAGTCAAGTCCGCCAATTACAAAGTGCTTCGAGAGACCGCGATGCCCGCAACGCTGCTTGAGGTCGGATTCCTCTCCAATGCGACCGAGGAATCGATACTTTTCAGCGACAGCTTCCAGAATCGCGTCGCACAGGCGATCGTGGATGGGCTGAAGGAATATTTCGGGAAATAGGCGAATGGACAGTCCAAATCCGTCTATGCACATATATTAAGGATGTGGAAGTCACCACAATCCAAAATCCGGAGGTGTAGCAAATGAGCGGAGTAGCTGGCGTAGGTTACGGTGGCGGTGCTTCTTTCGCCCTCGTCATCTTCATTCTTCTCGTGATCATTCTGCGTGCGGGCATCGGCCTGTACTAAGAGCTCTAGCCTCTGGCAATTCCTCCTGCTGCCTGCCGCGCCCAGCGCGACAGGCTTTTTCTTGCGTTTATCGACTGTTGACTGCGTTCTCGACATGTATGTGGTCCATGGCTTGCGGTCTACGGTCTATGAACCAGGTCGTTATCGCGGGGACGCCTTCTCGCCGAGCCCCCGAATACGAGCGGCGCGACCGCGATCGCCGGCACGAGCAGCGCCATGCCCGTCAGTCCGACAATGCCGTAATCTTGAACCCACGCAGGCGACCGCTCGGCAGCCTTGAACAGCCAGCCTCCGATATTCGGTCCGATGAAGCCCGCAATCCCGGTAAGGGCCGAGAATACCGCGATGTAAATCGGACGGTCGGCCTTGGGCGTATCGCCGATCAGGAAGTTGAATACGAGCAGGTTGTAGCCGCCAAGGCCGATACCGAGCAGCATATGCGACAGCCCTAGGACGAGCAGCACCGGCAATGCGGACATGCCCAGCCAGGCTACGCAGGACAGCCCGATGATCGGAAATGTCCAGGGCAGCAGCTTGCGCGCCGAATAGCGGGTGTTGAGGTTACCCCAGAAAATGTAGCTGATCATCATCACGATATTTTGCAGCATGGTGATCATCGTGACGCTGCTGTAGCTCAGGTTCAATTGGTTCAACATGGCATAAGCGAACAGCGGCACTGCGACATTTTGGATCAAAATAAATACTGTAATGAACGCAGCGGGCGCTATGAAAGGTTTGTCCAAAATCGGCTTCAGCATCATCCTCGCAGACATGCTGTCCTGCCCGCTCTCAAAAGGAGGGTTCGCGTATCGGGACAGCTCGATACCGTTCCAGACGACACACAGCGAACTGACTGAAAACAGGATGGCAAAGCCGAGGCTGCCGGGCAGCCACTCCATCAATTGTCCGCCGAGCAGCAGCGTCAAGCTCGCTACCGCCCAGTGTATTGTGTTGCGGATGCCGAAGTAGCGGCCGCGCACGGCCGGAGGAACGATGTCCGCCATAAGGGACGTCCAGATGACGCCGCTCGCCTGCGCACAGGCAAAGGAAAACAGAAAGACGACCATATAAAGCGGAGCCCATGCCGCGGACGGGAACAGCAGCGGGATAAGGCCCGTGCCGACCCACAGTACGCGGTGGCTGACGCCGAGAATGGTCGTGACTTTGCGCCGGTCTCTGTAACGCTGCATCGCAAACGCCATGAAGATCTGCGCGATCAGCGTCAGGGAAGGGATGGCGGCGATGAACCCGATCTGCTCGGACCTGAAACCCAGGTACAACAAAAAGGCCGTCTGAAGCGGCCCGCCGAGCAGGTTGGCAATAATCATGGCGGGGATGCCCTCCATCAAGGAGGCGCGAAGTCCCCGCCGGGTGCTGGAATCGTTGATTCGGCTGCGCAGCATGCGCTGCACGTCCATGCCTGCGAATCGTTTACGATGGGCCATCGTCGTTCCCCCGTGATGTTCGTCAATCCGATTCTACTCCCTCTCGCCTATCGCTGGCAAATAAATCATGAATTCCGTGCCTTCGCCGAGCACGCTGTCCACCTGAATCGATCCGCCGTGATTGCGGATGATTCGATAGCTCACGGACAACCCGAGTCCGGTCCCATCCGACTTCGTCGTAAAAAACGGATCGAACAGCCGGCTGAGCGTCGTGCGGTCCATGCCCCTGCCGTTGTCGGAAATGCTGATGACGGCGTACTGGCGCTCCTTTCTCGCCGACAGACGAATCATCGGCCTGCGCTTGTCGCCTACGTCTGCAACCGCATCCAAACCATTTTTGACGATATTCAGGATGACTTGCTTAATCTGCTTCACATCGATCGAGATCATGAGATAAGGATCGAACACTTCGCAGTACAGCTCTACGCCCCGCATATGCGCCTCGCTCTCCGTGAGCAGTATCGTTTCCTTGAGCAGCAGTCCGACCAGCACGGTCTGCGTCATCGGCGCGGAGGGCTTGGACGAATTGAGAAACTCGTAGATGATCTCGTTCGCCCGGTCGATCTCGGACAATATGATTCTCGCATAGTCCTGCTTGCCGATAGATTCAAGATATGGCTTCAGCAACTGGATGAAGCCCCGGATGCTCGTCAGCGGATTGCGGATCTCATGGGCGATCGCGGCCGCAATCTTGCCCAGCATCGCCAGCTTGTCGTTCTGGAATGCGCTCTGCTCGATCTGCTTGTGCTCCGACACGTCCTTGATGCTCACGAGAATATCCCCGTCGAGCTCCTCGATCCGGGATATGCTGATGAGCAGATACCTGCTCCCGTCCAGAAATTCGCCTTGGGCCCGGCGATCGTACTTCAGCTGCCTGTACATGCGTATAAAAATAAGCCGCAGCGAGCGGCTCAAGCTCGGGTGAAACAGCAATTGACGAAGGCTTTGCCCGATCAGCATCCGTCTGGGCACCTGCAGCAGTCGAGCCATCGGCACATTTAAAAAGCGCAGCGTGCCGCCAGGCTCGAACAGCGCAATCCCGCTGTCCAGATGCTGCAGCACGGTCTCGAACCGGCTGGGCTTCTCCTCCTGCAGTGGTACGGCCTTGGCCGCCGCCTGCCGCCAATCCTCGCTGAGAGGTTCCTCCTTGGCCGCGGCCGTCTCGGAGAGCGAACGGCTGCCCATGATCTCATGCAGGAACAGCAGGCTCCGATGCATGAGCGCCAGCCTATCCTCGCTGTCCGCATGCGAGACGAGCAGGCGAACATTGTCCTCGTGCTGCTCGAATATGTGCTCGACGGGAACACCGGCCAGCAATTCAAGCAGCTCGTTCAGATCATCTTCCTCCCTCTTGTCCACGTGCAGCACATACTCCGCAAGAATTGGGAAGTATCTCGTTCTCCATCGCTCCATGCCAGACGCCTCCAGGCTCCCTCACATCAAATCCATCATAGTTAAGGAATGGGAATTATGTCAATCGGAGAAGTTGTCGAATAACGCGAACAAAAAAACACCGCCCAAGGACATGGACTTTTGAGCAAAAAGTCTCATGACCTGAACGGTGTATCGTCGATTCGCGTCCTCTAGTTACAGCGTACCACCCGTCGTGCGCTTGAGTCGCAGCTTGTGCCTCCGCTGACTCAGTACGCCCAGCCGGCGCTTAAGCTGGCGCTCCCACTCCTCGTCCCCGATCTTCTTGGCGAACGTCAGCAGGTCCAGCCCCATATCGATCTGATTCTGCACCATGAGGAGCGGATCCTCGTCCTCATTGTTGACCGAGTTCTCGTGCAGTTCCTTGTCCGATTCATCCACGTAGTCCTGGAAGTCAACTTCCGACGCGCCGTCGCCGTGCGCGTAGTCCGCGAGAATTTCGTATTCGTTCTCCACCATATAGTGCACGTCGACGCGGTGGCATACCGGACAGAACAGAATCGGCACGTTGTGGATCCTCGTGCGATAGTGCTTGAGCGTGCCCTTCGTCCCGATCATGCTGGCTCCGCAGCAGAATGACATCGACTTCCCCTCCCTTATGGATGTAATCTTCCTGCTTAATGCCGGATTTAATCCACTATATTCTCCTTCAAAACGGCAAATTCCTGCCGGAAGGCTGCAAGTGAATAAAAGGGCTGGCGTCTACCGGGATGCCAAAGGCGCATGCGGGTGCATGCGCCTTGAGCATAAGCGATATTCGATTAGTTGGCAACCAGGTTCTTGTCGCCCGGCTTCCAGTTGATCGGGCACAGACCGCCGGATTGAAGCGCTTGGAGTACGCGCAGCGTCTCCTCGACACTGCGGCCTACGTCGTTATGGTTAACGACCTGATACTTCAGGACGCCGTCCGGATCGATGATGAACAAGCCGCGCAGCGCGATGCCTTCTTCTTCGATCAGCACGCCGTAGTCGCGCGCCGCTTGCTTGGTGATGTCGGCAGCGAGCGGGAAGTTCAGTTGGCCGAGGCCGTTGTCGTTCTTCGGCGTATTGATCCAAGCCTTGTGGCTGTGAACGCTGTCCACGCTGACGCCGAGCACTTCGGTATTCAGCGCCTTGAATTGATCGTACGCTTCGGACAGCGCGACGATCTCCGTCGGGCATACGAAGGTGAAGTCCAGCGGGTAGAAGAAGAATACGAGCCACTTGCCCTTGTAATCCGTGAGCGACGCTCTGCCGAATTCCTTGCCGTCGCCGGATACCGTCTCCAGGTTGAAGTGCGGGGCCTCGCGGCCTACCAAACGCTCTGCCATGAATATATACCCTCCTGTAATTCCGACTCCAGAGCCGGCCTATAAGATATAAACGATAGTAACATAGATTGAGAATCAAAATCAAGCTGTAGTCATTACTTGTTTATAACGATTCTAATCTGTTAAGGCAGATTAAAAAGCCCCGCTGATCATGAGATCTGCGGGGCTTTCGCCGTCATGGCTGCCGGTTAGCGCACCATCGCGGCCGGTTAGCGTACCATCGCGGCTACGATCAGATCGCCCATCGCCGTCGTGCCGATCGCCTGGCTCTTGTCGACCGCGATATCGCCGGTGCGGTGGCCTGCGTCGAGCACCTGCTTGACGGCGCGCTCGATCACTTCGGCCGCCTCGGCATAGCCGAAGGTCAGCTGGAACATCAGCGCGACGGACAGGATCGTCGCGATCGGGTTGGAGATGCCTTGGCCCGCGATGTCCGGCGCGGAGCCGTGGACCGGCTCGTACAATCCGAAGCTGCCTTCGCCGAGCGAAGCGGATGAGAGCATCCCGATCGAGCCGGTCAGCATGGCGGCCTCGTCGCTCAGAATGTCACCGAACATATTCTCGGTGACGATGACGTCGAAGCTCGACGGACGGCGCAGCAGCTGCATCGCGCAGTTGTCGACGAGGACGTGCTCGACCTCGACGTCCGGATATTCCGGCGCGATCTTGTTGACCGTCTCGCGCCACAGGCGGCTCGTCTCGAGGACGTTCGCCTTGTCGACCGACGCGAGCTTCTTGCGGCGCTTCTGCGCGATCTCGAAGCCCTGGCGTACGATGCGCTCGATCTCCTGGACGTTGTAGACGCAGGTGTCGACCGCTTCCTCGCCGCCGGCGCCCTCGCGGCGGAACTTCTCGCCGAAGTAGATACCGCCCGTCAGCTCGCGCACGACGATCAGATCGGTGCCTTCAAGCACTTCCGGCTTCAGCGTCGAAGCGTCCTTCAGGCAGTCGAATACGACGGCCGGACGGATGTTGGAAAACAGGCCGAGCGCCTTGCGGATGCCGAGCAGGCCGGTCTCAGGACGCAGCTCCTTCGAATTGTTGTCCCACTTCGGACCGCCAACGGCGCCGAGCAGTACGGCATCCGCGCGCTGGCAGATCTCCAGCGTTTCCTGCGGCAGCGGCGTGCCCTTCTCGTCGATGGCGATACCGCCGAACAAGCCGTGCTCAAGCTCGAACTTGTAGCCGAACAGCTCTTCGGTCTTCTTCAGTACCTTAATCGCTTCTCCTACCACTTCAGGGCCGATGCCGTCGCCGGCGATGACCGCGATCTTCTTCACTTCTGTCATAACTTTAGGTTCACTCCCGACTTAAGTTCCATTCCGATTGCTATGTTTATTTGTAGCATATATCGGTGAGCACGTCCAAAACATAAAAACTATGCCGTTAATAGGCCCGACCTATGAACCCATAGACGAACGTAATATTGGCGGCTTGATCACAGCTTCAGCGCTTGCACGACCGACTCCGCGATCCGCTCCACATCGTCTCTGCCCACGACCGGAAGCTCCGGATGCTCGAAAGGAAAAGCGGCGGACACGCCGACAATATTCGTCAATACATCCAGCAGCGCCGCATCCTCCGGTCTCCGCAGCAGCACCCACTTGGGGTAAGCCGCGCGCTTGAAACCTTCGGCCAATATCGCATCGGCGGGCGGCAAACGACGCGTCAGCTCCTCGACTCCCGTCTCGCCCTGCGTCCAGACCGCCGACAACGCGCCCGAGGATGCGCCCGTGCCGGCTGAGCCGGCTTGCAGATGGAGCCATGTATCCTTGTCGGGCAAATCCAGCGAAGCCGCGGCAGCTCCATCCTGCCCGGGACCATGGCCATGATGCTTGAGCGTCGCAATCGTCAGGCCGCGGCCCGTCAGATGCCGGACCAGCGCGCAGAGCAGCGTCGTCTTGCCGCAGCCCGAATAACCGACGATCTGGAATATCGGAGGCGGCGTCAACATTCGCCCAATCGCTCCTTTGCCAGCCGGAAGTCCTCCGGCGTGTTCATGTTCATAAGACCGGCAGCGCCCGCAGCTTCCGGACGCCATGCGAGCATACGCATCGCCTGCATAGCTTCCATCACGCGTCTATTCCCGCTGCGCAGCGCCGCCTCCCAGACAGGGAGCGTCGTGCTGCGATAGATGGCACACAACGGATGCAGCTTGCCGCCCGCCTCGGGCACGACAGTGTCGACCTCAGGATGTGACGTCAGCAACTGGGCGAGCTCCGTCCATATGCGCGGACTCGTCAGCGGATAGTCGCAAGCGACGACCAGTTGCAGCGGCAGCCTGGAGTTCGTCATCCCCGCGCATATGCCCGCGATCGGACCGTAATCCGCAACTTGATCCACTGCAATTCGGACATGAGAAGGCAAGAAATCATACGACCGTTCGCGATCCGCCACCACTGTCACCTCCTCGGCAGCCTCCGACAGACTCCGGCAAAGGCGAAGAAGCAACGGCTCGCCCGCAATCTGCAGCAGCTCCTTGCGCTCGCCCATTCGTCGGCTGGCGCCGCCCGACAATACGATCGCATGACATCCCGCTATGCGCTGTTCCGGCTGCCCCGTCTGCTGCATGAACTCGTTCACTTGCGCCATAGCGTCCCCTCCCAACCGGGCAGCAGCCTCACATCGATTTTTGCGCCTGCACGCGTCTCCTCATTCGAAGGCGGAATTGCGAGGAGCGCGTTGGCCTGTCCGATCGAGACTAATCCGGACGAACTGTTCTCCTCGCAGGGCCGCGCCTTCAGCAGACCGTCTTCCAGCCACGCCACGCCCCTGAGAAAACGCGGATACGCATTGCTCTTCACGCTTCCTTCGGCAAGCAACGCCCGGCACCACACGAGTCGGCCGCTACCTCCGCCCATCTTTTCAAGCACCGGGCGGACCAGCAGCTCGAATCCGGCGAAGCAGGCGCCTGGATTGCCGGACAGCCCGATCACCGGCTTGCCCTCGACCTGCATGGCGGCTGTGGCGCTTCCGGGACGAATGGCCAGCTTGTCGAACAACAGACCTGCGCCGGCTTCGCGGAACAACGCGCCCATGACGTCCGACTCGCCCACCGAGATGCCGCCCGAGGAGAGCACGATATCCGCCTCGTGCAGGCTTCGCCGCAGCGCGTCGCCGGCATGCGCCGGCTCGTCCCGCACATGCTGCTCGCGTACGACACTCCCCCCCGCCGTCTCCACGAGCGCCCGGAGCATCGGCAGATTGCCGTTGCGCACCTCACCGCTCCGCGGCACCGCTTCAATCGGCACGATATCGTCGCCTGCGGTGACGATCGCAACCCTAGGCCTGCGGTGCACGCGAGGCATATGCAGCCCGAGAGAAGCCAACACCGCCGCCTGCCCGGGCCCGATGCGCGTACCGGCCGCGACGACCTCGCAGCCTGCGGCCGCTTCGCTTCCTGCGGCGGTCACATGCCTGCCGGCCGTCTCCTCGCGCAGGAACACAGCCAGCTGCGCACCGTTGTCACTCGTCTCTAGCGTCACCGCCTCCTGCATGACGACCGTATCGGCACCTGCAGGCAACGGCCCGCCCGTCCCGACCCGCATCGCCTCCCCCGGCTGCAGCCTCCCCGGAGCATGCCCGAGCTCCGCCGGCCGGACAACGGACAATCTCACGGGACTATGCGGCGCAGCCCCCGTCAGATCCGCCGCTCTCAGCGCATACCCGTCCATGCCCGCGCGGGAGAATGCCGGTATCGGTGCGTCGGCTGCGAGAGCCTCGGCCAGCCTCAGCCCGATCGCTTCCCTCAGCGGTATGCACGTTGTGCCCACTGGCTCGGCGAGCGCCAAGATACGTCGCTGTGCTTCCTCCAGGGATATCGCTGCCCGACGTCCATTCATAGATAGACTGCTCCTTACGCTTAATGTTTTGCATTTTTTTACATTCGTCAAGCGAATATATAGCTTTACAACAAGCATACCATTATCCCATCGGCTCAGATAGCAGCACCTATCAGCCACCGTCGTACCATTATCCCATCGGCTCAGATAGCAGCACCTATCTGCCATCGTCGTACCATTATCCCATCGGCTCAGCAAGTTCACTCCTTCAGACACTTTGACAACGATGACAGGCAGCCAAGTCGGTGGAATACGACTGACTTGGTGACAATATGCAGCTGAGTCGATGGGATGGGATGGGATGGGATGGGATACGATCAACTTGACGATGGTAAGCAGCTGAGCCGATGGGATACGATCAACTTGACGATGGTAAGCAGCTGAGTCGATGGGATACGAGTGACTAGACACCAGTACGTTGTTGATTACGGATGCGGCTGAGTCGATGGGATAATGGGATGACTCTAGAAATTAGGTTATCTCCGGCCCAAAAAAAACCAAATACTCCCATAAAAATAGATCGCCCCACCCGTCGATCAGCGTCGACGCGGAGGGGCGATCCGTACTGCGGCGTGCAAACGGGCTTAAGTCTCGGCTTCGCTCTACACGCCGACGCCGGCGTGCGCGAGCGCCTGGGACAGACGGGCGATGCCCTGCGTGGAGCGCTCTTCGTCGGTATACGAGAAGTTGAAGCGCGCCTTGTTCAGCTCCGGACGCTCCGCGTAGAACGATACGCCCGGTACGAAGGCGACGCCGTATTCGACGGCGGTCTTGAGCAACTCGGCCGTATTCACCGACTCGGGGAACTCGATCCAGATGAACATGCCGCCCTTCGGCACTTCCCATCGTACGCCCGGCCAGGCTTCCTTTTGCAGCAAACCGACCATATTTTCCATACGCGCTTCGTACTCCCGACGCACGAATTCAATATGCGCATCCAGGTCGAAGTGCTTCAGCAGCTGGTAGAGCGTCTGTTGGTCCAGCGTGCTGGATTGCAGATCCGCCGCTTGCTTGGCGCGGGCCAGATTGCGGATGAGATCCGGATCGGCCATCACCCAGCCCGTCCGCAGACCCGGCGCGACGGTCTTGGAAAACGTGCTCGTGTACACGACACAGGAACCCGCGACGGACGGCGCCATGGAGAAGATGGACGGGTACGTAAGCGAGGCGTCGCCGAACTTGAGCTCGCCGTAGGGATCATCCTCGAGAATGAGCGTGTCCGTCCGCTGGCACAGCTCGAGTACGGCCTTGCGGCGCTCGATGCTCCATGCCTTGCCGGTCGGATTCGAGAATGTCGGAATGACGTACAAAATCTTCGGCTTGTACTGCAGCAGCTTGGCTTCAAGATCCGCTAGATCGAGGCCGTCGCTGTCCCCCTCGACGGACACGGTCTCCGCGCCGTAGGAACGGAACACCTGGAGCGCCGACAGGTAGGTCGGGCGCTCGACCAGAATCGTATCGCCCGGGTCGATATAGATGCGGGTCAGCAGATCGATCGCCTGCTGGGAGCCGGTCGTGAGCAGCATGTCGTCCGGCGTGACGGTGCAGCCTTTGCGGGCCATCCGCTCGCAGAGCGCTTCGCGAAGCGGCAGATAGCCTTCGGTCAGGCCGTACTGCAGCGCCTTGTTGCCTTGCGTCATGACGCGCTGGAACGCTTCGGACACCGCCGCGACAGGAAAATGCTCCTCTGCGGGCAGCCCGCCTGCGAAGGAGATAATCGAATCTCCTTGCGTCAGCTTCAAAATTTCCCGGACTGCCGAGGAGGAGAAGCTCCCGAGTCTGGAGGAGTATCTATAGTTCATACGGGATCCCCATTTCTCAAATGACGGCGGTCCGTGGCTGCAATGCGGCGGGCCTCCGCTTTGGATAGATTAGATCAAAGTGACGTTGTCGCGATCCCGCTTCACGCGGGGCGGCTCTTGGCGCTTCTCGACGAGACGGTTCAGCGCGTCTACATAGGCGCGTGCGCTGGCTTCGAGAATATCGGTGCTCACGCCGCGGCCCTGGGCGCTGTACTCGCCTTGCACCAGCACGACATGAACCTCGCCGAGCGCGTCCGTACCGTCCGTGACCGACTTGATCGTATAGTCGTCGAGCTCGACGACCTCACCCGTCTGGGCGTTGATCGCGTGATAGATCGCGTCGACCGAACCGTTGCCCTCGGCCGTATGCGAGCCGATGCCGGCGGGCGTCTTGAGCTTGACCGTCGCGCTAGGCACAGCGTGGCTGTCGAACGAGACGACGAGCTGCTCAAGCGCGAACACCTCTGGCGTCTCGATGAGCTTCTCTTCGAGCAGCGCCAGTATATCTTCGTTCGAGACGTCCTTTTTACGGTCGGCCAGATCCTTGAACTTGCCGAAGGCGGCGTTGACCTGCTCCTCGGACAAGCCCTCGAAGCCGAGATCGACGAGCTTCTCGCGGAACGCATGGCGTCCGGAGTGCTTGCCGAGGACGAGCTTGCTGTCCTTCATGCCGATCGTCGCGGGAGAAATAATCTCGTACGTCGTCTTCTCCTTCAGCACGCCGTCCTGGTGAATGCCGGACTCGTGCGCGAACGCGTTGGCACCGACGATCGCCTTGTTGCCCGGCACGGGCATGCCCGTGAGCTTGCTGACGAGGCGGCTCGTCTTGGCGATCTCCTGCAGATTCAGGCCGGTGGTCGCCTGGAAGAACTCTCCGCGCGTGTACAGTGCCAGTGCGACTTCTTCGAGCGCCGTGTTGCCCGCACGCTCGCCGATGCCGTTGATCGTGCCTTCGATCTGGTCGGCGCCGTTCTGAATCGCCGCCAGCGCGTTGGCCGTGGCGAGGCCCAGATCGTCATGACAGTGCGCGGACAGCTGGACTTTCTCGATGCCCGGCACCTGCTCCTTCATCGTCTTGAAAATGTTGCCGTATTCATAAGGCGACAGGTAGCCGACCGTGTCGGGCAGGTTCACGACAGATACGCCCAGCTTTACGGCAAGCGCTGTAACTTCGACAAGGAAGTCCATCTCCGTGCGTCCCGCGTCCTCGGCGGAAAACTCCACCTGGGAGAAATGCTTTTTGGCGTATTTGATCATCGCTTCTGCCGTCTCGAGCACCTCGTGCTTCTCCATGCGCAGCTTGTGCTTGCGATGGATCGGAGAGGTCGCGAGGAAGATGTGGATGCGCGGATCTTGAGCGCCCTTGAGCGCCTCCACGACTGCATCGATATCCTTATCGCGCGAGCGGGCGAGACCGGTGACGGACGCGTTCTTGACGGCGCGCGCAACCGCGTTCACCGCGGCGAGGTCGCCGGGCGAAGCGATCGGGAAGCCGGCTTCGATCCGGTCGATGCCGAGCTTTTCGAGCTGCAGGGCGATCTCGACCTTCTCCTGCGTATTCAAGTTCACGCCCGGGGATTGCTCTCCGTCGCGAAGCGTCGTATCGAACATATAAATTTTGCGCATGGCTGGACCTGTCGGTCCGCACCTCCGATCATCAGGCGGATGAGAGAAAGAGAAGGCCGAAATGCTCCGACCTTCTCCCGATTATAACATAGAAAAAGCTTGTGCTTACTTTTTGATCCAGTGCATCATGCCGCGCAGCTGCGCGCCGACGACTTCGATCGGGTGCTCGGCTTCGATGCGGCGGGTTGCCGTCATGAACGCGTTGCCGGATTGGTTCTCGAGGATGAAGTCGCGTGCGAACTTGCCCGTTTGGATGTCCGTCAGCACAGCCTTCATCGCCTTCTTCGTCTCGTCGGTCACGACGCGCGGGCCGGTGACATAGTCGCCGTACTCGGCCGTGTTGGAGATCGAGCTGCGCATCGAAGCGAGGCCGCCTTCGTACATCATGTCGACGATCAGCTTGAGCTCGTGCAGCACTTCGAAGTATGCCATCTCAGGCGCATAGCCGCCTTCGACCAGCGTCTCGAAGCCGGCTTTGACGAGCGCCGTCGCGCCGCCGCACAGAACGGCTTGCTCGCCGAACAGGTCGGTCTCGGTCTCTTCGCGGAACGAAGTCTCGATGACGCCCGCGCGGGTACAGCCGATGCCCTTGGCATAAGCCATGCCGATCTCGAATGCCTTGCCCGTGCCGTTCTGGTGGATGGCGATCAGGCCGGGAACGCCGAAGCCTTCGACGTACGTGCGGCGAACCATGTGGCCCGGCGACTTCGGCGCGACGAGCAGGACGTCGGCATCCTTCGGCGCGACGATCTGGCCGAAGTGAACGTTGAAGCCGTGGGAGAACATGAGGGCAGCGCCCTTCTTCAGGTTCGGCTCGATCTCTTCGCGATATACGCGAGCTTGGGTCTCGTCAGGCATCAGGATCTGTACCACATCAGCCTTGGATACCGCTTCGGCGACCGGGAATACTTCGAAGCCGTCGTTGCGCGCCGCTTGGGCGGACTTGCCTTCGCGCAGGCCGATGATGACTTGCAGGCCGCTGTCGCGCAGGTTTTGCGCTTGCGCGTGGCCTTGGCTGCCGTAGCCGATGACCGCAATCGTTTTGTTTTGCAGGGCGCCGAGGTCGGCGTCTTTTTCGTGGAACAGTTTGACTGCCATTGGTAAGATCCTCCTTATAATGTGAAGCTGGAATGTATAGGCGACCCTCATGGAACGGGCGTCCCAAGGGAGAACCGCAAGCGCGGCGCGCAGGTTCATGCGTACCAGCCCCTGCCGCGCCGTGGGCGTTCTCCCCTCGAACACCCGCTCCAGGGATAGCGGATGAAGTGAATGATGCCGCGGACGGCCGTGTGCGCAAACGCCTGTCTTAGCGTGCGCTGCCCCGCGCCATCGCCGTCACGCCGGTCCGCGACAGCTCGCGAATGCCGTACGGCTTGAGCAGCTCGATCATGGCGTCGATCTTGTCCGAGCCGCCGACGACCTGGACGATCAGGCTGTTCGGACTGATATCGACGACCGATGCGCGGAACGTCTCGACGATGCCGAGAATTTCCGGACGGGCCGAGGGGTCGGCCGTGACCTTGATCAGGCCGAGCTCCCGGGCGACCATCGGGCCGCTGCCGATATCGACGACTTTGATGACGTCGATAATTTTGTACAGCTGCTTTTCAATCTGCTCGAGCGTGTGATTGTCGCCCGTCGTGACGATAACCATGCGGGACAGCCCTGGCTCCTCGGACGAGCCTACGGTGATGCTCTCGATATTGAAGCCGCGGCGTCCGAACAGGCCGGACACCCGCTGAAGAACGCCCGGCTGGTCGTTCACGAGAATGGCGATCGTATGTCTTCCGTTCATTCGGCATCCCCCATCAGCATTTGATCGATCGTGCTGCCCTGCGTAACCATCGGATAGACGTTCTCGCCCTTGCGGACGACGAACTCGACGACGGCCGGGCCGTCATGCGCGAGCGCGGCCTCCCAGGCGGTGCGGGCTTCTTCCTTGTTGGAGGCGCGGAACGCCTTGACCCCGTACGCCTCGGCCAGCTTGACGAAGTCCGGGCTGCCTGCCAGGTCGATGTGGCTGTAGCGGTTGTCGTAGATCAGCTCCTGCCACTGGCGAACCATGCCGAGCACCTGATTGTTCAGGATTGCGACCTTGACCGGGATGTTGTTGATCGCGCAGATCGCGAGCTCCTGCGAGCACATCTGCATGCCGCCGTCGCCGTTAATGGAGACGACCGTACGGTCCGGGTTGCCCATCTGCGCGCCGATCGCCGACGGGAAGCCGAAGCCCATCGTGCCGAGGCCGCCGGAGGTGACCCACGAGCGCGGCTTGTTGAACGGGTAGTACTGGGCCGCCCACATCTGATGCTGGCCGACGTCCGTCGTGACGATCGCGTCGCCGTGCGTCGTCTCGTGAATCATCGATACGACCCACTGCGGCTTGAGCTCCTCGTCAGAGTCGTTGTACGCAAACGGCTTGGCAGCCTTGCGTTCGGAGATGAGCGCGCGCCAGGCGTCCGCCTTGGCCGCGTACTTGGCGCCGGCGACCGCCTGCTGCAGCACCGCCTTGACGTCGCCGACGATCGGAATGTCGGTCGGCACGTTTTTGCCGATCTCGGCCGGGTCGATGTCGACGTGCACGATCTTCGCATGCGGCGCGAAGCCTGCGAGCTTGCCCGTCACGCGGTCGTCGAACCGTGCGCCGATGTTGACGAGCAGATCCGACTCCTGGATCGCCATGTTGGCCGTCCATGTGCCGTGCATGCCCGGGAAGCCCATGTGCAGCTCGTGACCGCTCGGGAACGCCCCGAGTCCGAGCAGCGTCGTCGTGACCGGGATGCCGGTCTTCTCGGCGAACGCGAGCACTTCCTCGTGAGCGCCGGAGTAGACGGCGCCTCCGCCGACGAGCAGCACAGGCCGCTCGGCCTGCTCGATCGCGCGCAGCATCTTGTCGACCTGCTGCTTGTTCGGCTGCACGGTCGGGTTGTAGCCGCGAAGCTTGACCTCCGTGTGCGGCTTGAACAGCGCCTTCTCGTTCGACACGTCCTTCGGAATGTCGATCAGCACCGGCCCCTTGCGTCCCGTGTTGGCGATGTGGAACGCCTCATGGATGATGCGCGGCAGATCCTCGGCCTTGCGCACCAGGTAGCTGTGCTTCGTGATCGGCATCGTGATGCCGACGATATCGGCCTCCTGGAAGGCGTCCGTGCCGATCAAGGTCGTCGCGACGTTGCCGGTGATGACGACAAGCGGCACCGAATCCATGTACGCCGTCGCGATGCCGGTGACGAGGTTGGTCGCGCCCGGGCCCGACGTGGCGATACAGACGCCGACCTTGCCGGTGCTGCGCGCATAGCCGTCGGCTGCGTGAATCGCACCCTGCTCGTGGCGGGTCAGCAGGTGGTTGAAGTCTTCGAAGCCGTACATCGCGTCGTAAATATACAGAACGGCGCCGCCCGGATAACCGAACACGCAGTCGACACCTTCAAGCAAAAGGCTGCGGAGCAGCATCTCGGAGCCGGTAATGACTTCGTGTTTGCCCCATTTCTCGATCAACTCTTCCTTGGACTTCAGCGTGGCACTGTTCGCGACCATCCTTCTTCCTCCTCCGTGAATTATCTATGCGTATCAAAAATATAAAAAGCCCTTCGTCCGAACGTCTGCTCGACGTTCTGGGACGAAAGGCTGTTCCTTCCGCGGTACCACCCGGATTCGCGCGCGATCTCGCGATCTGCGCCTCATCAAGTATGCCGTCAAACCGAGCGCTCGGCGGACGATCATACTCCAAGCGCGATAACGTGCGCCATTCCGTTTCCCCTTAATAGACTGTGCTCAGCCGTTCGGGAGACCAGCTCCGAGGAGACCTTGCGTACAGGGTTATCGGCATCGGTCGCAGCAATCCCGACGCTCTCTGAGCGATAGTGCCCACCCGCATCTTCCTCTTCAACGCTGTTCAAGATGAATCAATGTATTACCCATTATATGCTCCGGTGAAGCGTTAGTCAAGACAAGGATTAAAGTCGAATGAATTGTGCCGATTCCCGTCCGGAGACTCTCGCCGCGCCGTGTCGGCCGCCGCTCTCATGCTTTCCGAGATGCGCGAACGCCGTCCGCTGCGCCAAAGCAATCGGCGATCCCCCCTATTCGCGGAGGACGAGGCGCTTCCTTCCTTCATATGATGATTCATCATACGCGCGGCGCGCGGACGAACCGGAAGGTGAGGCCTCATGATACGCTGGTTGAAGCGCGGCGACCGGTCGGCAATCGTCCGGATCGTCCGGCTGGAGCTGATCCCGCTCTCCCCGCATTCACATCCCACAGGACGGAAGCTGCACAAGGAGATCGAGGCGCGGCTGAAGCAGGGCTCGACGCTCGTGGCGGAGGAAGCGGGCCGCGTCTGCGCCTTTCTCCACCTCATCATACAGCAGCAGACGCTGTTCGTCGATCTGCTGGCCGTAGACAGCTCGCGTCAGAGCAAGGGCTTCGGCTCGAAGCTCATGATGCGGGCGGAAAACCATGCCGTCGGCGTCGGCTGCCGCCGCGCCGTGCTCTACGTGGACCGGGGCAACGATCGCGGCTTGCGGTTCTACGAGCGGCTGGGCTATTCGGTCGTCGCCTACCACGAATCGCTGCAATGCTACGAAATGCTGAAATGGCTTCCCGCTTAATCTGCTGCTTAATCTGCCGCTTAACCCGACGTTTAATCCCGCCGCTCCAGCCGCAGCGGCATCGCCTGAAGCGGAATTGCGTCCCTGCCTGTACGGGCCGTCTCCGCCTGGAACGCACCCTTGTAGGCAAAAATCACGCCCAGGAGCGGATTGCGCACCGATACCGAGATTCTGTAGCACGCGTCCACATCGTCGTACCACTCGCATACATCCGCGAATCCGGTGAGCGGCGCGGGGAACCGGAAGCCCAGCGGCCCCTCGTAAAAGCGCTGCTCGCCCGAGCGGATCTGAATGCCGCCGTTCGGCGCGGCCCAGACGTCCAGATCGACTGCGAGATGCTGGCGATTTCCCAGGAAATCGACGATACGTCCTCTGCCGGCGCTATAAATCATCGTCGCGTCGAAGCGCCGCAGTCTCTTTGCAAACCGGAAAGTACGGTTAATGGTCAGCGTCTCTCTGCCGAGCGCGTCCCTGTAGGCGTAATTCTCGATCGTAAAAGGGATGTGCCGGCCGGCGTCCGGGAACATAATATGCCGGGAAGCGCCTACCGCGAGCGGCAGCGCAGCCCACTTCGCGTAGCGGACTTCCTCCATCGTGCCGCGTCCGACGGAGGCGATTCCGTCCGCGCTCGAGAAGCCGAAGCGCTCGCGGATTTTCGGATGCAGCCTTGCGAATTCACGTTCCCCGAGCGCTTGTGCAAATATCGATGTCATCTCGTTTCCTCCTTGACAGGTTGATCGGCGGCGTGCATCGGGCGCCTGCGGCATGACTGGGCGGATGGCAGCCCTTCTCTGGCCCAGAGCGCGGCCGCCGTCGCTCCGAGCATGGGAATGGTCAGGACGAGCGGGTTAAACGGAGACTGCAGGCTATCGGGCGCGGCCGCGATCGCAGCCGCCGTCAGCGCGCACATCAAGATCGCTTGCGTCTTGAGCAGCCATGGACGGCGCCGAAACGGCAGCCATGCGGCAAGCAGCAGCTCGCCGATGCCGAGCGCGCCCGTCGCGATCCGCTCGAAGCCGGGAAACCAGCCGAGCGCCCGCAGCAGCTCCGCTTCGCCGGAATCGGGATACAGCAGCTTCGGCACCAGACCCTCGTACGCCCAGCAGAACGTCAGCAGGCCGATCGCCAGCGCATGCACCTTGGCGAGCAGCAGACTGGCTGCCGGCGGTATGCCCCGCTCGAGCCACAGACGCAGCGCATCGAAGCTCCAGGCGGTCGCCCATCCGAACAGCGGCCTGAACAGAAGCTTGTCTAACCAGCCGCCGGCGCGGCCGAAGCGCGTACTGTAGTCGAATCTCGTGGCGAACCGCACGCCGCCTCCCGGCAGCGGCGTATACCGCCAATAGCCGCCGCCATGCCCGATCAGCGACAGCGGATCGGCCGTGCCGAAGGCGAGGACGGATGTCCGGACGCCGTCCGGCGCGCTGGCGGGCGCCCGGGACTTGCCGGTGCCACGAATGGAGAGACCGAAGCCGAGCCGGGTCCGGTACAGGAAGGATTGATCGTCCTCCGGCGACGCCTTCGGCAAATAGTCGATCTCCGTGAAGCGCAGATCCCACTGCTCGTGCAGCTGCGGATCTTGCGTGTGGCGCCACAGCGCCTCGATATCCGATCCGACGTCGATCTCGACGTAGATCGGACGGCCCGCAGCCGGGCGCTTGTCCCTTGTCCCGCTCACCATGTCCGCTCCTCCCCTCGATGGACATCGCCCTCCACTCCGGCTTCTTGCTCGTGCCAGCCCGCAGCATCCAGCAGCCTTCGACGTACCCGCTCGTCGGGCACAGCCGGGCACTGCGATGCGCGGGTGAGCCCCGCGAGTCGGTGGCGCCGCGCCGCAACCGCGTCGTACGCCGCATCCCTCAGCTTCGCCGGGACGAGCCGGAGCGCCGCCGCGACGGCCGGCCAAGGCGGGTCGAGCGCCGCGAGCGTGCGCATCGCAGCCTCGGAGCGAGTCCATGCCGCAGCCCCGCAGATCAAGACGAAGCTGCCTGCGGGCGGCAGCGACAGGCCCAGCCGGGACACCCGCTCCCGTCCGATCGGCGAATCCAGCGCGGCGAAGCGAAGCCGGTCTCTGCGGTCACGCTTCGCCGCAAAGCGCGTAATGCCGCGGCACATCGCGCAATCCCCGTCCACCAATAGAAGCAGCTTGTCAGGCGGCGCATCTCCCGCTGCCCGCTTGCGATCTCCCCGCTTTTCCATATCCCCGCCTCCTCTTGTCTCTCATTGTAAATGCGCGCGGCGATTCGGGTCAGTTCCAACTTCGATAGGAGCCGGCCGCCGGAGGGGACTATAAAAAATAGGCCCCCGGCAGTTAGCCTAAGGCCTATCGCATCATCGCTATTGCATGAGCTTATTCATCACGATTCATCACGACTCATCACGACTCATCACGACTCATCACGACTCATCACGACTCATCACGACTCATCACGACTCATCACGACTCATCACGATTCACCACGACTCATCACGACTCATCGCGACTCACGACGCCATCACAGCGCCAACGTCATGAACACGCTGTACGGATCGTCCTCGTAATCCGCGAACGGTCCGCAGTAGACGAATCCGAACTTCTCGTAGAGTCTGCGCGCGGGCAAGAACGAATCCGGCGAGCCCGTCTCGAGGCTCAGACGCTTGTAGCCCCGTACTTTCGCCTCTTCTATAATATGGCCGAGCATGCGTGCAGCCACGCCCTTGCGCAGATGCGCGGACGCCGTCCGCATGGACTTGAGTTCCCCGTGCCCTTCGCCCAGGTCCTTGAGCGCTCCGCAGCCCATCAGCTCGCCGCCGTCCCATACGCTCCAGAACGTGATGTCCGGCTGCCTCAGTCCGTCGAGATCGAGCGCATGAATGCTCTCGGGCGGCGTGTCCTCCGCCATGCCCCGCAGATGCGCCTCGAGCAACGCCCTCACTTCCGGGCCGGACAGATCGTCCAGTTTGATCTCCATCTCTACCGCTCCTCTATCCTTTTCCGCCGCATCATCCTACTTGGGATCGGCATCCCCGGTGTGGTCCAGCCCGCCCTTGCGCACCTTGTCCACCGCTTCTCGTCCGCTGCGCACGCCCAGCTTCTTCAAGATTCGGTTGACCTGGTTTTTCAGCGTGCTCTCCGCCTTGAACAGCTTTCGTTCGATCTGCGGATGCGTATAGCCCTCCTCGAGCAGCTCGAACACCTCCCGCTCCGCCGCGGTCAGCGACCGGAGCTGCTCCTCGCGCTTCAGCCGCCGCAGCTCCTTGAGCAGCGCGTCCATAGGCTCGGGATGATGATGGGCGCCGCGGATGACTTGCGGCAGCTCCCTGAAGCGGGACTTGTCCAGATAGTGGATCGCGCCCGCCGTGAAGGCGTCCGTTATCGTGCGCTCGGACGCGTCCGACGTCAGCATGATGATTCTGACCGGGCGCAGCTCCGTCAGGGCGAGGGCGGTGTAGATCCCGTCGCGGCCCGCATCGGACAAGTGGACGTCCAGCAGCGCCACGTCGAAGTCAATCGATGTGGCCAGTCCCAGCGCCGCTTCGGCCGAGCCGGCCGTCCCGACGACCAGCAGATCGGCCTGCTGGTTCAAATATACGCTCATCGCTTTGACCCAGTCCGGATCGTCCTCGACGAGCAGCAGCCGGATCGGCTTCACGGACATCCCTCCTTGTCAACCGCGCAGGCTCGGCAGCCGCAGCCGGACGACCGTGCCCTGCCCCGGCTCGCTGTCGATCTCGGCCTTGCCGCCGCATTTGCGCATCACCTGATGGACGTAGGACAAGCCGAGGCCATAATTGTCCTTGCCCGGCTTCGTGCTGTAGAATGGCTCCCATACCCGCTCGAGCAGTCCGGGCGGCATGCCGGGCCCGGTGTCCCTCACGCTCAGCACGACGTCCCGCCGCGAGAGCCGCACCCCGGCCTCCAGCGCGCCGCCGCTCTCCATCGCTTCGGCCGCGTTGGCCAGCACATTGCCGAGCGCTTCCCGCAGATGGACCGGGTCCGCGAGCACATACAGTCGCTCGGCGCACGCTTCGTCGACCGCCACGCCTTGCCCGGCGAAGCGCTCCCGGAGCGGCTCGAGCGCCTCGCGCATCAGGACGCCGGCATCGCAGCGCGCCGGATTCCAGGCGAAGTCGCGGGTCCGGCTGTGAATTCGTCCCGCCATCTCCGTCAGGTGGGACGCGGCGCGCTCGATGACCGCCAGATGCTCCTCCGCGGCGGTGTCGCCGCCGACGGCCGTGCCTCGCAAATTTTCCACGCTGATCGCGATCTTGCCGGCCTCGTTCTTGATCGTATGACTGAGCAGGCTCGTCCCCATCCCGGCGGCCTTCATCGCGCCGGCCAGCGAGTCATTCTCCACCTTGACCTTCACGCCCAGTACGCCGTACACGAACACGCACAGCAGCGCGATGGCGAACGAGTAGACGATAAATACGGAGACGTAGCGAAAAAAATCGAACGAAGGCCACACCGCCTTCGCGATATTAATGAAGACGAGAACGCCGAGCAGCGTAGGGACGGTGATCAGCGCGGTGACGATGCGGCTCCTCCGGCGCAGCCGGTCCTGCTCGCGCGCACAGGACGATACGAGCAGCCAGCAGGCGATCAAGTAATACGGCGCCGTCCACGTCAGCAGCAGCGGAAAATTGGGCGCGAGCCGCTCCAGCAGCAGACTCTCGAGTACGGTCGCGAGCGGCGGGAGCAGCAGCCAGCCTTTGAGGCGATATGCGCGAGCCGCGGCCTCGGCCCGGCCGCCCGCATAGACCAGGCTGAACAATAGTACGCCGTACGGCGTCAGGGTATGGTTCAGCAGTTGGGCGATCTTGTAGGCGGTGCCGAGCCCGGGCGCCGACAGCCATTGCTCCGCGACGCCGCCGAGCGAAGCGCAGAGCAGGAAAAAAGCCGCCCAGCGGTTGCTCGCGCTCCGGAAGTTCGCCGCGAGCAGGACGATCGCCGCCGCCGACAGCAACGTGAGATAATAAAGCATGGTCGCTCCTCGCCAAGCCATGCGCAGCCGATCCGTCAATCCGATCGAACGAGACCCGCGAATTCCGCAGACTATGCTGCACATAACCGTTTAACGCTGATTATACCCGAATTTAAACCGCACGCACACTGCCTTCGCCCGAGCAGGTCAGGTCGTCTTCTTGACGAGCGACAGCGCGATCGCCGCAGGACCGCCCGTCAGCGCGAACCGCACAAATGCCAGCTCGTCTCCGACGATGCGCGCGTCCGCTCCTCCGGCGCACTCCGCAATCTCGTATCCGGCGAGGTCGTCCCAGTAGACGAGTCCGAACGGCACGGGGCTATGGTGTCCGATCTCGAACGTCATGGAGATGCGGCCGTCCTCCCTCGCATAGTCGCGCACGAACACCTGGGGCACGTCCTCCTCGAATGTATCGTTCATGTTCCCCTTGCCGACATAGCTGCGCAGCCGGTGCGGGACGCAGCTTCCTTCGACGAACGCCATCTGGCACTCCTTGTCATAGTACAGAAATGTTTTGGGCCACGGGCCGCCCCCCGTACCGCCCAGCGCGACGGTATAATCGTTCGTCTGCGGCCGGATGCCGGTATCTTGCGTGAGCATGTAGACGGGCGCGGTGTCCGCATTGCGGGTCCGATACAGCCGCACCGCCTCCGGCACCGTCGTCAGCGTCACCGGATGCTGCGCGACATAGGCAAAAAAAAGATCGAGCATGCCCGCGCAAGCTTCGACATGATCGGCCGGAAAGACGGCGAATCGCTCCGTGAACTCCATCTCGTGCGCCTCCTGCTGCTGGAGGAAAAACACCTGATCGTTGTGCGCCGTGTTGGCCAAATAATCGTCGAACACGCGTCGCCAATATTCGATATCGTCCCCCGTGCACAATCCCGCGCGGAGCACGTCGTTCGGATCGGTCGAATACACGACGGGGCTGCCCGAATGATAGGTCGCATGCAAATCGCGGGCCGTCCACTCGAAGGCGACGACGCTGCCCCCGTCCGGATGCGGCGCCTTGTACCGGCTCGGGTCCGCGTACCAGGCGCCCCACGGAATTCCCTTGTGCGTGATGCCGTCCCACCATACCTGCTCCCAGCAATAGCCCCACATGCCCTCGAAGCCCAGCTCCTCGAGCGTTTCGATGACCTCGCTGTAAATTTTCCCGCGCGCCGCCACCTTCGTCGACACCCAGGGGAACGCCTCCTCGACGATACGCCAGTCCCGCGCCAGCGCCGCCTTGAAGCGTTCCTTGGAGGCGCCCGTATCCTCGATAAAAAAAGGGCTCTGGAGGATGACGTCGTCCCCGTAGCGCGCATGCCAATCGACGATGCGTTCGCGCAGGACGGGCACGGAGCCGCCGTTGACGATCCAGGTGACGGGGATGCCGTGCTTGTGCGCGATGGCGGCGGTGCGGTCGATTCCTTCTACGGCTACCCCTTTGCCCCAGGGCGTATCGTAATGCGCCGCATAGCTGACGAACGTATAAATCAAATTTTTCGGCTTCAAAAAAGTTCCCTCCCTGCGGTAGCTGAAAATGTCCGTAAACGCCCGACAGAGCGCCCGAAACCCGGACGCTCTGCCGCAAGCCTGTGTGAAGCGGCGCGAATTGCCGCGCTTACTTTTTGTTCTCCGCCCGCCACGTATCGATTTGCTGCTGCAGCTCGGCCTGCACCTTCTCGATGCCCGCGCTCTTCAGCTTGGCGTTGCGCTCTTCGAGCAGCTTATCCGGATTTTTGACGGCGCCGGTGAAGATCGACTGGTACTCGGTGACGACGGCGGTCATCTGCGTGATCTCGTTCTTCACGTTCGTATCGTCGAATACGAAGCCCATGAGCGGGAAGCGCTTGGCGTCGTTGTTGAACTTCTCCCAGCTCGTGTACAGATCGTCCGGCTGGCCGGGCTTCAGGTAGTTCAGCAACTGGTTGCCGACGACCCACGACGTGCCGGGGTTGTAGCCGCTGTCGGCGATCGGCTCGATGCGGTTGTCGCCGACCTTTTTATAATGCTTGTCTTCGATGCCGTTGACGAACAGATTGATGACGTACGGATCGGTATGCAGGTAGTTGAGCACCATCATCGCGCGGTCCGGGTCCTTGGACGTACGGGAGATTGCGAACATCGAGCCTGCGGCCAAGTCCGTCGTGACGATCGGCTCCTCGACGACATGGGATACGTAGTCGTACTTGCTGTCGGTGACGAGCTTCATCTCGATGTCTGCGCCCGGCTTCCACGTGGCGGCCTGCACCCAGATCTTGCCTTCCTTCTGCAGATCGTTGATCGTCGTCGTGCTCGTCGCGGCGTCGGCGTTGATGTAGCCCTTCTCGTAGAAGCTGCGGAACAGGCCGAGCTCCTTCTTGTTGATGTCTACGATCTCGGGATCGAGCACCGACTTGACCTTCATCTCGTCGGACGATTTGTAATCGAGCAGGAACATCGGCGTCTTCGCCGGCGCCGGGCCGATCGGGCGGTAGTTGCCGCTCGTCTCGTACATCATGAAGCCGCCGCCGAAGTTGCCGGAGCCGCCGGCTACATAGTAAGGAATGATGCCTGGCTCGCCCGCCTTGACCTTTTCCATCCAAGGCTCAAGGTCGGCCATGTTATTGATGCTGTCGACCGGAATCTGATACTTGTCGACGATGTCCTTGCGGTACGTGATCGCCTTGCCCTGCGTGATCTCCTTGTTCGTCGGGATCGCATACAGCTTGCCCTTGAGGCGCGGCGCTTCGAGATAGAGCGGGTTCAGGCGGTCCTTGATGCCCTGCCCGTACTTCGCCAGCAAGTCGTCGAGCTCGATAAAGGCGCCCTTGGAAACGTTGCCGAAAAAGTTCAGCCAGGAAGCCGTGAACACGAGGTCCATCTTTTCGCCGGTATTCATCATCAGTTCGGTGCGGTTTTTGTAGTCGCTCGAGGCGATCGGCTGCAGCTTGACCGTCGCGTTGATTTTTTCCTTGAAAAACTCGTTCAGCTTCGCTTCGACGAGCGCGTCGTCCGCCTGCGGCTTGCCGAAGTAGACGATCGACACCTCGTACGGAGCGAGCTCGCTCGGCGCAGCACTCTCGGACGGCGCCGCGCTCGCCGAAGCGGATGCGCTGGGCGCGGCGGAGCTTGCCGGAGGCGAGGATGCCGCTTTGTTGTTGCCGCCGCCGGCGCAAGCCTGCAGCACCGTGGCGAAGGCGAACACAAGCGCCAATGCCGGGATATGCCGTTTCGTTTTATTCATTTTCATTTTCATTGCGTGTAACCCTCCTGGTATTTAATTAGATTATATAGATCGGCCGGGAATCGGCATAGCGAGCGTGCCTGCGGCCGGAACTACCGGTATGCGAAGCGCAATCGGATCAGCCTTTGACTGCGCCGATGGTGAGACCTTTGACGAAGTACTTTTGGAAAAACGGATAGACGAGCAGGATCGGCCCCATGCCGACGACCGCCATCGCCATCTGCAGCGACTCGTTCGGCAAATTCCGCATCAGCTCCGGATTTTGCGCCGCCAACTGCACGTTTTCCCGCAAATACTGGATGTCGTTCAGCACGCGGATCATGAGGAACTGGACCGGATACTTGTCTTCCGCCCGGATGAACAGCAGTGCGTTGAACCAGTCGTTCCAGAACAGAATCGTGCTGAACAGCGCCATCGTCGCCATGACGGGGAGCGAGAGCGGCAGGACGATGCGGACGAAAATCCGCAGCTCCCCCGCGCCGTCGATCCGGGCCGACTCGATGAGTGCGGGGTGAATCGTCGTCTGGAAAAAGGTGCGCATGATGATGACGTTAAACGGCACGATGAGCAGCGGCAGCAGGAGCGCCGCATAGTTGTCCAGCAGCCCGAGCCCCTGCGTGAACACGATGTACTTGCTGACGATGCCGCCGCTGAACAGCATCGTGAAAAACAGGAAGAAGGTGAAAAACGGGCGCAGCGGGTAGTCCTGGCGGGAGATCGGGTAGGCGTACAACGCCATCAGCAGCACGCTAAGCAGGGTGCCGACGGCGGTAATGCCGATGCTGACGTCGTAGGCGCGCAGGATCGTGCCGTAATCCTTGAACAGGCTCTCGTAGGCGATGAGCGACCACTTGGCGGGGAAAAAGCTGTAGCCCCGGCTCAGCAAGGAGTCGTTGTGCGTGAACGAGACGACGATGACGAGCACGACGGGCAGCACGCAGGCCAGCGCCAAGACGATGAAGCCGCCGTTCAGGACGAAGTTGGTGAGCGGCGAGATGGAATTCTCGCGGCGGCTCGCGATTCTCAGCATAGCTAAATTTCACCTCGTTTTTTTGACTAGAACAGCGCTTGATCCTTGTCGATCCTGCGCACCGACGCATTGGTCAGCAGCACGAGCGCAAAGCCGAGCACGGACTGGACGAGCGCCGCCGCGGACGACATGCCGATATCGTTGAGCTCCTTCAGCGCGCGATAGACGTAGGTGTCGACCGTGTCGGTGACAGGATAGAGCGGGCCGGAATTCATCGGCACCTGGTAGAACAAGCCGAAGTCGGAGTTGAACACATGACCCATGTTCAGAATCGTGATGATGATGATGACCGGCCGGATCGTGGGCAGCGTGATGTGGAAGATCTGCCGCCACTTCGACGCGCCGTCGATGACGGCGGCCTCGTAGTACTCGGGATCGATACCCGCGATCGCCGCGATGTAGATGACGGCGCCGATGCCGACGCCCTTCCAGGCGCTGACGATCGTCAGAATGTAGGGCCAGTACGATGTCTCGGAGTACCAGAACACATGCGATTTGCCCAGCCACTCCACGATCGTGTGATTGAGGAAGCCCTTCTCCGGGTTGAGGAAGCCGTATACGAGATAGCTCACGACGACCATCGACAGAAAGTAGGGCATGATGAGAAAGGTCTGATAGGTTTTGGCCAGCAAGCGGTTGCGGATCTCGTTGATCGCGACGGCGATCGCCACGGACAGCAGCAGGTTGACGATCATGAACACGATGCTGTACGACACCGTATTGCGGGCGATCCGCCAGATCGAGCCCGAGGTGAACAGGAACTCGAAGTTGTCGAAGCCGACCCATGGGCTTTTCCAGATGCCGTCGATATAATTGATGTTCTTGAAGGCGATGAACACGCCGAACATCGGCAGGTAGTTGTTCAGGACGAGCACGGCCAAGGCGGGGACGATCATCAAGGTCAGATACCTGTACTTCCAAAAGAGCTTCCATCTTGCGTGCAAGGGCGCCACATCCTTTCTGTGACTTCAGTATAGATTGGCGGTCCCATGCGCGACGATGATGTATTCCTGTCAGAGTGTGATCTAAAATGAGGTAGCTGCGGGGGAGATGCTCGTTGTTCCTGGATGAGACTAGTTTGGCGGGGATGGGGGACAGCGCGCGCTCGTTGTTCCTGGATGAGACTAGTTTGGCGGGGATGGGGGACAGCGCGCACTCGTTGTTCCTGGCTGAGACTAGTTTGGCGGGGATGGGGGCCAGCGCGCGCTCGTTGTTTCTGGATGAGACTAGTTTGGCGGAGGTGGGGGAGTTGGCTTCCGATTCTGGGCGGCTCATTGCGTGATATTCTGCTGCTCCCGCTATTCGCCGCCCGTCCGCGCCGGAATCGTGATGACCGCCCGCAGCCCGCTCCCCTCGGGACGCTCGTAGCTCAGCCCGTACGCTTCGCCGAAGTGCAGCCGCACGCGCTCGTGCACGTTGCGGATGCCGTAGCCCTTGCCCGGTTCCTCGCCGCTCACAATACGCGTCAGCCGCTCCATGTCGACCGGCAGGAAGCCGTTGTCCTCCACCTCCAGCCGGATGTCGTCTCCGACCTTCCGCGCGCGGATGACGATCAACCCCTCTCCGTCCATGCTGCTCACGCTGTGGAAGATCGCATTTTCCACGAGCGGCTGCAATATAACCTTCGGCGTCATAAACGACACCAGCCCCTCGTCCACCTCCCAGCGTGCCTCGAACGTATCGGGATACCGCTTCATCTGCAGCCGGCAATACGCCTGCGCATGCTCGAGCTCCTCGCCGATCGGGATTTCCGTCTTCCCTTTGCTGAGGCCGATCCGCAGCAGCTTGGACAGATCCTTGACCATGTCGCCGACGCCCGGATTGCCGCTGTCGAGCGCGTACCAATAGATCGAATCCAGCGTGTTGTATAGCAGATGCGGCGTTATTTGCGAGTGGAGGGCGGCGAGCTCGTTTTCCCGCTGCTGGATCTTGATGACGTAGTTCTCCTCGATGGACCGGTCCAGCCTGTCCGTCATCTTCAGGAAGGCGCCGTAGAGGATGCCGAACTCGTCGCCGCGCAGCAGGCCGTCGTCGACGTCAAGCCGTTTGCCCGGCTCGTAAATTCGCGTGATCTTCGTCAGCCGGACGAGCGGGCGCACGACGATCCGCAGCAGGTACAGTACGAAGGCGAACACGCACAGCAAGTAAATCGCCGAGGCGGCCATAATGATCCATTGGAAGGCGGTCCGTCTGTCGGCGACGGCGCCGAGCGGGATCTGATAGACGAGCCGGGTGCCGAACGCAGTCCGTCTGGAAAAAGCGTACAGCAGCTCCTCGCCGCCGCGGCTCTTGTAAAAGTAACCTTCCGTCTCGCCCTTCAGCCGATCGGGCATGCCGCTCATATCGAGCGGCTCGTCTCCGACCTGAATGAGCTGTTCGCCCGAATCGTTGAACAAATAAATGCCCGCATCGTCCGCGAGCCCGACCGAGACGAGGTCGCGCTTCATCAGCGCCTCGAGTCTCGAGACGACGAGGTAGCCGAGTGTATCGTCGTATGCCTTGGGGTTCAGGACTGCGCGGACAAGGCTGACGGTCGGCGGACCGCCGTCGGTCGACAGCGGGAGCAGGGTCGCCCCTCCCTTCTCCTTCAGCGCCCGGGCGGCCCAATCCGGCAGCATGGCCGCATCCCATGTTATATATCTGAAGCCGCGGGTTTTGTTGGACAGGTCGAACGGCGCGCTTTTTCCTTCCTTGTTCGTCATATACAGGGAATACTCCGTGCCGTCGGACGACCACCGCTCCAGGATGGCGTCCGCCTCCCGCATCTGGCCCAGCGTCTCGATGTTGGTCCAGAAGCGGTACTGGCCCTCATCGCTGAAAAAGTGCGTATCCAGCAGAGTGACGGTCTTGTCGCTGACGGCGGACAGCGTCTTCTCCAGCGTCATGTGGTTCTGCTTGACGAGTTGAAGCGTCGTCATGCCGACCTCGCCGCGCATCGAATCGGACGCCTTGTACGCGGAGATCCAGCCGACGACGAGGAACGGACAGACGATGAACAGCGCGAAGGCGATCGCAACTTTGTATTTGAGCTTCAGCCGTCGTTCCCCTGCCTTTCCTTGCGATATTCAGCCGGACTCAGGCCCGCGTACCGCTTGAACATTCTTCCGAAATGCTCCGGCGATTCGTAGCCGACGGCATACGCGATCTCGTAACGCTTTTTGTCGGTCGTCTCCAGCAAATGCTTCGCCTCTTCGATCCGCAGCTCCGTAACGAAGTCCCACATGTTTTTACCCGTCTCCCGCTTGAACAGGTAGCTCAGGTAAGCCGTGCTGAAATGCACCTCGCTTGCGACATCCTGAATCTTGAGCGCCGGATCGCGGAAACGCTCCCGGATAAAGCCGGTGATGCGCGCGAGAATGGAACGGTCGCGGTCTTGCGTCAACTGCCCGAGCATCGCCGACACGTCGGGGATGTAGGACGCCAGCGCCGCCAGCTTGCCTGCCGCATCCGAGCCGCGAAAGTACGCGTCCGGATCGAACCTTTGCAGCGACATCCCGTTCGCCCGGCCTTGCTCCAGCAGCAGACCGTACAGCCGGTACGCCAGCATGCCGAAGTAGCTGTTGAAAATCTCCGCTTCGTCCTGCAGCCGGCGAAGCGTCTGCAGCAGCATCCCGCCGTTCTCGTCCGGCCCGGCATTGCCGGCACCGGCCTTCAGCGTCTGCACGAATTCATCCACCTGCGCGATCCAGGCGGCAATGTCGAGATTTTCCCGCGCCTTGCGGTCCTCAAAGTAGAACACCCGCTGTCCCGGATTCGTATGACGCCATTCGGCGGCAGCGTTCGCTTCGTCCATCAGCTTCGGCAGCATGAACACGTTCGCATGAACCGAGCTGATGCCTACCGTCGTCTCGATGTTCAGGTAACTCTTGAGATTCATATGGATCATCTGTCCGATCAGATGGAGCTGCGACTCGATGCCCGCGCCGCGCCCGTGCGCACCCGGCTCGCCGAACCGGAGGATGGCGACGATCTCGTTGCCGTACCCGCTCAGCGAGAGCCCGCGCCATTCTCCCAGGCACTCGTTCAATATATTAATGGAGGCGTACTTCAGCAGCTTGCGGTCTTGCAGCGCGATCTCCCGGTCGCTGAAGCCGCCGCGGGTGAGATCCAGCCGGATCGAGACGACGCCGAACAGCCCGTCCGCAGCCTGATCGCCGAGCAGCATCGCGAGCGCCTCGCCGTCCTTGGCCGGCAGATCGCCTTCCGTCACGAGCGCCGCGAGCAGCTCGCCCATGCCCGGCTGGCCCGTCTTGCCGCTGCCTGCGCGCTGCGCCTCGGACAGCGCCAGCGACTTGCGGCCGATCGCCTCGTTCTCGCGCAGCACGCTGCCTACGATGCGCAGCAGATCGTCGCGCTCGACCGGCTTGACGAGATAGTCCCGCGCGCCGAGCCGCAGCGATTTTTTCGCAAAATCGAACTTCTCGTGGGCCGAGATGACGATTACGGGCAGATGAGGCTGCTCCATATAGATCGTCTCCATCAGCTCGATGCCGCTCATGCGGCTCATCTGAATGTCCGTCAGGACCAGGTCGAACGTCTCCATCCGCAAATAATCGATCGCCTCAAAGCCGTTCAGCGCCGTCTCTACGTGCGCGATGTTCAGATCCGAGCCGAGCAGGAAGTTTTTGATGCCCGTGCTCACTCTCGGCTCGTCGTCGACGACCAGTATTTTGTGCATGTCCGCTGCCTCCTCGCTGTCCGCGCCGTCTCGTCCCGATCGGGCGATACTCCCGTCAGGTCTAGCCTAAGCCAGGAAGCGGCGTCTGTCGATGATCTTTTTCCGTACAACATGTGATATATAATCATGCGTGAATAAATCACAAGCGGGCGAGATTACATCCTCGTGCGCGGCAGGCTGCATGATTACGATAGCTATGTAAGCGATTCCATAAAATGAATGGAGGCTTCGTTAATGATTGGTTTTAAGAAAAAGAAAGGAACTGTCAGGAAATCGTTCGCCGGCTTGCTGGGACTGACGCTGCTGCTCGGCCTGCTCGCGCCGCTCGGTGCCGTCTCCGCAGCCGTCGCGCCGCTGCCGGGTCCGGGCAATCCGCTTGTGTACGACGATTTCGGCGGGGGCGGACTGTTCAAGCAGAACTGGACCAACTGGTACAACCAGAACGGCGGCACCGGCACCTTCTCCAAAACCACCGTCGATTCGCGGCAGGTCGGCAAATTCGCGCAGACGCCGAGCTCCGGCTCCTCGTGGGCGAAGTTCCAGCCGATGAACGAAACCGTCGACCTGACGGGCTACCGCTATCTGAACGTCACGATGAAAAATCCGGGCTACGCGGACTCGCTCATCCGCGTCGCGGTAAACGACGGAACGACCAACTACAATCTGACGGGCGGATGGGTATCCGTCCCCACGAGTTGGACGACGCGTCAATACGACCTGAATACGCTCGCGCCAGCGCTCAAGAAGAAGACGGCCAAGCTGGAAATCTGGCTGCGTCAGTCGGGCGGCGCCTACGGCGAGACGCTCATCGACGACATCTTCGCCTCGACGGACGCCGGCGGCACCGCGCCGACGCTGACCGGCAGCATGAGCGCCAATTCGTCCGCGTACACCCAGAATACGGCGTTTACCTTCCGCGCCACGTATACGGACGCCGACAACGAAAAGCCGTTCGCCATGCAGCTCGTCGTCGACGACACCGCCTACGATATGCTCGAGACCGACAGCGCCGATACGACCTATTCGGACGGCAAAGATTATTATTACATCACGAAGCTTTCCGCCGGGGCGCACACGCACTTTTTCCGCGCCGGGGATCTCACCTCGGACGAGGTGCGGACGCCGGTGCAGGCGACGCCGGTCGTCACGTCATCCAGCGAAGCGCTCGACGTCGTCGTCAGCCAGGCCGGCTACAATGCCGGCGGGTTCAAGGACGCCCAGGTCGTGTCCACGAGCCCGCTGACCGATCTGTCCTATCAGGTGAAGGACGACGGCGGAACCGTGGCGGCCTCCGGCACGATGACCTACAAGGGCTTTTTTTGGAATCGTCATGTATATACGATCGACTTTTCGACGGTAACCGCAGCGGGCGGCGGCTACACGATCGTCTCGAACGGCATAACGTCCTATCCTTTCCCCATCAAAGCCAACGTCTGGTCCGACTACAAGGACGAGATGACGGCGTTCTACCGGCTGCTGCGGGCGGGGGTGGCGACGGAGGACGCGTATCCGGCGGGCTACAGCACCGCCGCGCCGTCGGCCAAGCTGTATCACGGAGCCGGCCATCTGGACGACGCCGCGTCGACCGACGGCACGACGCATTACGATCTGAAGGGCGGCTGGTACGACGCCGGCGACTACGGCAAATATGCGGGCAACCAATGGGTCGCGGCCGAGATCGCGCTCGCCTATGTCCGCCATGCGGACGCCGCCGCCGTCAAGTACGACAACGACGCCAACGGCATTCCCGATCTCGTCGACGAAGCCGTCTTCGGCAGCGAATACTTGATCAAGTGGGCCGACCAGTTCGGCGGAGAGCTGTACGATATTAAAAATAATGCGTCCTTCGTGCATCCGGAAAAGTCGACGGACAACGTCAGCGGCAATACAGACGACCGGCGGATCAGCGGACTCGGCGTCGGCGGCTCGGCCAAGGCGGCCGGCGCGCTGGCAGCGACGGCACGCGCGATCCGGGAGGCGATCGCGCAGGGCGACGTCGACACCGCGAAGATCGCGTCGCTCGAAGACTTCGCCGACGATTGTCTCGCGGCGGCGATCGTATTTTACGACTATGTCGTCGCGCATCCGGACGGCCCCATCGGGTCCTACTCGACGCGCGGCGGCATCCCGAACTCGAAGCTGCTAGCGGACGTGGAGCTGTACCTGCTGACCGGCGATGCCGACTACAAGGACGCCGCGACGGCCAATATCGGGACGCTGACGATCGCCGATCTGGCGTCCACCAACTACTGGGATATGCGGCCGATGTCTCTGGCGGAGTTCTATCCCGTCGCCGATACCGCCACGAAGACGCATATCCAGCAGCTGCTTAAGCAGCAGGTCGACTTCTTCCTGTCCTCCGCGGACGATACGCCGTACGGCGTGCTGAACCAGTTCAAAAACTTCGGCGTCAACGAGCCGCATGCCTCCTATCTGGGCGACATGATGCGCTACTACGAGCTGTTCGGCGATCCGGCCGCGCTGCGCGCCGTTGAGAAGGGGATGTACTGGATCTTCGGCGAGAACCCTTGGAACATCAGCTGGGTGTCGGGCATCGGCGCCGACTTCGTCACCTACCCGCATACGCGGTACGACGAAGGGGCGAACGGCAACGCAAACAATTCCGGCATCGTCTTCCCCGGCGCCATGGTGAGCGGACCGAATATGAAGGACACGAAGGATAAGACCAGCGTCAGTCCATGGTACGAGGACCGCTCGCTCTATGCGGACGATACGAACCAATGGCGCTACAACGAGTTCAGCATCAGCATCCAGGCGGGGCTGCTGTATACGATCATGGGTCTCGGCTCGAATCCGACGGCCAGCTCCGCAGGCGCAGTGGCGCCCCGGCAGCTGCCGACGCTCTCGCCCGTCATCGGCGACTACGTGCGCGGCAACGTCACCGTGTTCGCGGGACCCGCGAACGGGTTGACCGACGTGTCCTACTCGACGGCGGGCCAGAGCGGCCCCTACGTCCCGATGTCGGTATCCGGCGCCGTCTATGCCGCCTCGATCGACGAGAGCGCATCGGTACCGTACGCGAACAAACGGGTCGACGTCAGAGGCACCGACAGCGCAGGCAACTACACGTACAGCTCGACGCATTACACGGTCGCGGCGCCGCTGCCCGACCCGTCTCACCCGCTGCTGTACGACGACTTCGGCGGCGGAGGGCTCTGGGGCTCGGCCGGCGGCAACAACGAGTGGGTGAACTGGTATACGCAGAACGGCGGCACGGCGACCTTCGCCAAGACGACTGCGGACGGCCGCTCGGTCGGCCTGTTCACGCAGACGCCGACTGCGACCAACTCCTACGCCAAGTTCCAGCCATGGCACGATTACGTCGACCTGTCGGGCTATCGCTACTTGAACTTCACGGTGAAAAACCCGGGCTATGCGAACTTGCGCATGAAAATCGAGCTGAACGACGGCACGCGCACCTATAACCTGACAGGCGGCTGGGCGACGGTGCCCACGACTTGGACCGACCTGCAGATCAATCTCGACGCGCTGTCCCCAGCCGTGAACAAGAAAAAGACGACGATGGCGATCTGGCTGAACCAGACGGCCGTCGGCTACGGCGAGCTGCTCGTCGACGAGATCAAAGCGACCAACGTCGCGAGCGGCACCGCGCCTACCTTGACCGCCGGCGGCGTGAACCATGCATCCGGTGACGCGGATACGGACTATACGTTCAGCGTGACGTATACGGACGCGGACAACGAGAAGCCGTTCGCGATGGAACTCGTCCTGGACGGCGTCGTCCACGCGATGACGGCGGTCGATGCCGGCGATACGACGTATACGGACGGCAAAGTGTACGCTTATACGACGAAGCTGCCGCTCGGCGTTCATTCGTATTATTTCCATACGACGGATACGACGAGGGATGCAGTGAGCAGCGCGGTTCAATCGGGTCCCGCCGTGAGCGCGACGCTGCTGGCCGACGACTTCGAGGACGGCAATGCGGACGGCTGGACGCCCACGAGCGGCACGTGGTCGGTGCAATCCGGCCGGTACGCCGGCCAGGCGGGCAGCGGCAACAGCTTCTCCGTGGCGGGCGATGCGGCCTGGACCGACTATACTTTGCAGGCAGATGTCAGCGTCACGAATAATACGAACGGCAACAAGGATGCGGGTCTGCTGTTCCGCTACGTCGACAGCGACAACTACTACGTGCTGTACCTGAAAAACAACGATCGCACCGGACGGAAGCTGGAGCTCGTCAAGTCGGTCGGCGGCGTAAAAACGACGCTCGGGTACGCAAATCCGAGCGTCGCCGCCGATACGTTTTACACTTACAAAATCGTGGCGAACGGTTCGAGCCTCTCGGTGTATCAGAACGACGTCCTCCAGTTCGCCGTCACGGACGGCGCGCTCGCCTCCGGACGCATCGGGGCGCGGGTGTACGCCAACACCAAAGCCTACTTCGACAATGTGACCGTCAAGCGTTAAGCAGATGGGGAGCCGGAAAAAACGGCTCCCTTTTCTCTGCGCGCGTATCCGTTGCATGCTGCCTCGCCTATGTGGTGCATAATGCCGGAGAATCCAGAAAAGGCACGACATCTCCATAAAAACGGGAAGAAGCGGGCATCACGCCGCTTCCCCCCATCAGAATTCGCTATAGGAACGTCATACGCGATTGAACGAATGGCTGCTGCAGCGCGCGTCATCGACGGACGACCGGCTTACCACCAGCCGCCTAAACCGCCGCCCCAGCCTCCGAAGCCTCCGCCCCAACCTCCCCAACCGCCGAAAGCGTAAGGGGCCGTGCCGATGGCGAGCAGATCGAACAGAACCAGCGGGATAATGGCTTTGGTCTGCACCTGCTTGCCTTTTCTCCGCTCCAGGATGAGCGAATCGCCCTTGATCGCCACCAGCTTGCCGTAGACGACGGAACGATCCTTGCGTACGGCATAGATATGGTGTCCGACGAGCTTTTGCGCTTGCGATTTGGTCACGCGTGCCATGCGAACTCCTCCCTTCACCGTTGGTCCGTTCATTATATGGCGGCAGAGGCCGCTCTGGCTGTACGCTTGTACGCGGCGAATCGCGGAGTTGCGAGCCTTGCGCGCAGCCTAGTCGGGTCGTGCGATCCGCATCGGCGGCCGAGAGTCGCACGAAACGCAAAAAACGCCGCCCCGGCGAAGGGACGGCGTCTTAAACGCGATTGATTACGCGTTGATTTTTTCCTTGGCGGTGCCGGCCAGCGAGTTGAACGCGGTGATGTCGTTCACGGCCAGGTCGGCGAGGATCTTGCGGTTTACTTCGATGCCGGCCAGCTTCAGGCCGTACATCAGCTTGCTGTAGGACAGGCCGTTCTGGCGAGCGGCTGCGTTGATACGCACGATCCACAGCTTGCGGAAGTTGCGCTTGGTCTGGCGACGGTCGCGGTATGCGTACGTCAGGGACTTCAGAACTTGCTCGTTGGCTTTCTTGAAGAGGCGGTGCTTGGCGCCCCAGTAACCTTTAGCCAGTTTCAGGACTCTATTGCGACGGCGGCGCGTTACGAACCCGCCTTTGACTCTTGCCATTTGAGATTACCTCCCGGTGAATGTGTAAGTCCGCTGCGCGGCGCAGCGAATCGTATCGTTTACTTCAGGTTAGCCAGCTGCTGCTTCATGCGGCGGACGTCGCCGTCGGCCAGCAGAGGCTGCGTGCCCAGAACGCGCTTTTGGCGGCCGGACTTGTGGGACAGCAAGTGATTCTTGTAAGCCTTGAAACGCTTGACCTTGCCGGTGCCGGTGATCTTGAAGCGGTCCTTCAGGCTGCTGTGTGTTTTCATCTTAGGCATCTGTATTTCCTCCTGTCGTCAATGGACGGCCTTGGGGGCCAGAATCATAATCATGCTGCGGCCTTCGAGCTTCGGCACGCGTTCGATGACGCACAGGTCTTCGCCCGTGGCCTCCTGCGCGACGCGCTCGAGAATTTTCTGGCCGATGTTGGCGTGGGCAATCTCACGACCGCGGAACCGCACGGAGCACTTGACCTTGTCGCCTTCCTTGAGAAACTTGATCACGTTGCGCATCTTGGTCTGATAATCATGCTCATCGATGTTCGCACGGAACCAGACTTCCTTCAGATCGACGATCTTCTGATTCTTCCGGGCTTCCTTCTCTTTCTTCTGCTGCTCGTAGCGGAATTTGCCGTAGTCCATGATGCGGCATACCGGCGGCTTCGCTTGCGGAGCTACATTGACGAGATCGAGATTGGCGTCGATCGCCATCTGCATCGCTTCCCTGAACGGCTTGATGCCGATCTGTTCGCCTTCAGCGCCTACCAGACGGACTTCCTTCGCCCGGATTTCCTCATTGATTTGATGATCCTTGCTAATAACGTTCCACCTCCATTAATGGAAAAAGGTCGTCGTTGCAACCTGGGCAACCAAATTCGAAGCTTGAAGAAGCAAATAAAAAATGCGGGCATCATCGCCCGCATTCCGCTCGCTAACGTTAGTTGGCCGCCGGCGGCGAGCAAGCTCGCCCGGTCGGACCGGGTACGTAGGCTACGCTGACCAGCCGGCGTCCGCCGAACAGGTGAGAAGCGGGAGCTTCTTCTTGATAGCACTGTTATTCAACAGCTACCGAACTACTGTATCACGCTCGGCCGAAGATGTCAATTATAATTGACGCACGACTACATCTGCTTGCCTTGCACTTCTTCCAGCCGCAGCACGCGCGTGTGCTCCGTGTGGCTCCACTGCTTGTTGTTCTGCGTGAAGAACGCCCAGAACGTCACCGGCCACCAGGAGAAGAAGAAGATCGGGAACGTGATCAGCCTGAAGTACAGCTTCCAGTTGACCTTCTCGAGCAGCATCGACAGCGGCAGCTGCGCGTAGATGTACAGCGAGATCGGCACCGCGATCCAGGCAGGCGCGACCGAGTAGATCGAATCGAAGTGCGGCGCGCCCGGCAGCAGCAGGTCGAACCAGAGCGTGAACGTCAGCAGGAAGCCGATCAGGAAGTTGTACGCGTTAAAAATATAGATGGCTGCGTCGATCTTCACCCAGCTGCGCTCGCGGATGCCCTGCCACAGCGTGGACAGCATGTAGCGGCGGGTAATGTCGAAGTGCCCCTGCATCCAGCGCAGACGCTGACGCGAGGACGCGCGGAACGTAATCGGCTTCTCGTCGTACACGCGGGCTTCGAAGTTGAACTTCGGTTTGATGCCGCGTTGGATACAGCGAACCGTGAACTCCAGATCCTCGACGAGACTCGTCGCGCCCCAACCCATCTCCTTGAGCAGCTTCGTCTCGAACGTCATGCCCGTGCCGCCCAGGAAGTTGGACAGGCCGAGATTGTAGCGCGGGAGCTGCCACAGGCGGTTGCAGAACCAGTAGTTGATCCCGTTGGCCGCACTGACCCAGCTGTCATGCGGGTTCTTCGTATCGAGATACCCCTGGATGACGCGGTGACCGTTGCACAGATCCTCGTTCATGTACTGGAGGAAATCGGTGGCGACCAGGTTGTCGGCGTCGAACATGACGACGGCATCGTACTGGCGCGGCCGCTTCCACAGCTCCTTCAGCATCCATTCGATGGCGAAGCCCTTGCCGCGCTGTGCCGGATTGTTGCGCTCGCAGGCGTAGACGCCTTCGTAGCCGCGGACGATATTGGCCGTGCCGTCCGTGCAGTTGTCGCAGATCACAAAAATATCGAACAGTTCGCGCGGATATTTCATTTTCAGCAAGTTCTCGATAAGAGCGCCGACGACGGTCTCTTCGTTGTGAGCGGCCACAAGAAGGGCGAACGATTTGGTCGGCTTGTGCGTGATCGTCTCCTTTTTGCGGTACCAGCCGAAGAAGGACAAGATCACTTGGTAGGCTCCGATCAGGAAAAAGAACACCTGAACGATGAGCAGCAGGTTGTTTAACATATGCGGTATTACCCCCTGGACCCCTATTTTTCATGATTTCTCTCTTTGTGCAACCAAGCTCGGAGAGTCCGAAAGCATACGCTTGATTGTCTTACCTTCGGTTCGCTTTGTCAAAACCGGCAGGCCGCCGTATCCGGCGCTCTCGGACCGGATATGCGGATTTAACCGCAATCATTGTTGGCGTGTTCCCGAATGCTTGTTTATATCCTCCTCTTGCACCCGAATTCTCCGTTTAAGCGACTGCAGACTCACCTGATTCTCCATTCGACGGCAACCGCGGCAAATGGTTTTGGCGGTATTTTCCGGATGCGCGCAAAATATCTCCATAGAAGTGTACCCATACGTCCGGTCATGTTAAACGGCCCTTGCCAGCCCGGGCCGACCGCGAGGCATTCGCGGAGTCAGGCATCCCTCCCCGATCTGTTTGCCGATACGGCCTTTCATCGGCGCAAGCCTGCAAGTCCATGAAAAGTCGTCCTTTGATAAGACGAAATCCGGGGCGCGCGGGTTTCCGGGTCGTCGGCACTATTTTGGAAAACCTGGCCCGACATTAAAATTGACGACGACTGGCGAAACGATTGGAATCTCTGTCCAATTTCGAATATAATAGCGATAGATATGTCTTAAGTCCTAGTTTAATAGTCATAGGGAGGGAAAAGAAAGTGAGTATTGCAAGTTCGTGGCGACGCTCGATCAGACTCAAGCTTATTCCATTGTTTCTGCTGACGCTGGTTATTCCGGTGTCCGCGCTGGGCGTAGTCAGTTACCGGATTTACGACGACGAATCCAGCCGCCTCATCGAGAAAAATCTGCAAAATCTCGTCAACATGGCCGTAAGCATCACGGAAAGCTTCGAGGCGGAGACGGCCAGCGGCCGCATGAAAGCCGCCGAAGCCCAAGAATACGTCAAAAAGCAGCTTATCGGCGACAAGACGGGAGAAACGCGAGCCATTACGAAGTCATTCGACTTGGGCAAGAACGGCTACTTTTTCATTTTGAACGAGCAAGGCGACCTGGTCGGACATCCGCAGCTCGAGGGCCAGAACATTATCGACAAGAAAACGAGCTCCGGCTTCTATTACATAAAGGACATCATCGCCAAAAGCACGCAGGGCGGCGGCTTCACCCTGTACGACTGGCCGCTCCCCAAATCGACGAAGGAAGCCCAGAAGATCACCTATGCGCTTAAGGCCCCCGGCGAATGGGGCTGGATCATCGCGGCCGGCTCCTATATGAAGGATTACAATTCGGGCGAAGGCCGTATTCTGAACGCCATCTGGATCACGATCGCGATCTGCTGGCTCGTTTTTGCACCCTTCCTATGGATGCTGATCCGCTCAATCGTCAATCCCATCAAGCGGATCACAGCCGAAGCCGGGCGCATGGCGTCCGGCGATCTGAGCCAGCTGCGTCTCTCCGTCCGCAACCGTGACGAGATCGGAGACCTGGCGAGCTCATTCATCCGTATGCACGACAACCTGCGGGATATCGTCAAGCTGCTGCTGACGAACGCCGACCGGCTGAACGCGGCATCGGGCACGATGAGCCTCGCCGTCGCGGAGACGACGCAGGCCAGCAGACAGATGGCCGTCGCTGCTCAGGAGATCGCCACCGGCAACGAGACACAGGCGCGCGCCGCCGCAGAGAGCTCGCAGGCGATGGAGGAGATGACGCAGGGGGTCCAGCGCATCGCGGACACGTCCTCCGAAGCGTTCGATTCGTCGGAGTCGACTTTGTTCGAAGCGGTCGAGGGCAATCGGCTCCTGCAGTCTACCGATGCCAGGATGCGCGCGATCAGCGAGGCGACCGAACAGCTGGCCGGCATCCTCGCCCGCCTGACAGAGCGTTCTTCGCAGATCGGCGGCGTCGCCGAGGCCATCGCGGAGCTGGCGAGCCAGACGAACCTGCTCGCGCTCAACGCTTCGATCGAAGCCGCCCGCGCGGGCGAAGAAGGCGGGGGCTTCGCCGTCGTCGCCGCCGAGGTCAAAAAGCTGGCGCAGCGCTCCAGCGACTCCGCGGCCGAGGTCGCCCATCTCATTCAGACCGTGCAAAAGGATGTGTCCGAGGCCGGTGATAAGATGGAGCTGAGCCATCGGGCGGTCGAAGCGGGGGTGCAGGCACTCTCGCTCACGGGCGATTCGTTCGCCGCCATCGTCAAAGCTACGCAGAGCGTGGCGATGCAGATCCAGGAATCGTCCTCCTCCGCGCAGCAGATGGCGGCGAGCTCCGAGGAACTGGCCGCCTCGATGCAGGAGATGGATCGCGTCGCCGGTCACGCCAACGAGCTGTCGCAGGTCATCTCCTCGGCTACCGAAGAACAGCTGGCGGAGATGGAGGAGCTGAGCGCGTCCGCCGATTCGCTGCGCGCACTGGCATCGGATCTGCAGCTCATGGCGCACAAGTTCAAGCTGTAGGCGAGTCCGGGGGCCGTGTCGTGACGGGATTTCCATGCGATTTCCGGCCCCGGTCAGGGCATTGCGGGAATAACTTGCAAGAATCAAAAAAATGGATGTCTTTGGTCCGTTAGGACCCAGAGACATCCATTTTTGCGTCCGTCGGCTGTCGGCCGATCCGCTATTCGTCCGCTTCCCGCTCCTCGTCCTCATCCTCGTCCGGCACGGCGGCCTGTCCGGACCTGCGGCGCGCGAGCGCCTCCTCGGCGCGGCGCTCCTGCTCCGCGTGCCCGGCGTCAAGCTGCTCGCGATACGCGGCGAGCGCACGCGCGCCGATAACGGCCTCGAGCCTGTAGATCGGCTGGCCCAGACCCACGAACTTCGTCTCGTACTCCGTCATGACGAGGTCCTCGCGCAGCTCGTCCCGGTGCAGATGCAGCGAGATATTGCGCAGCTGGAGCCCCGCATCCGCGAAGCTGTTCAAGGAAAATTCAAACAGGCTGAGCGAGTCGGTCTTGAAGTGAATCTCGCCGATATCCGACAGCAGCCGCTTGTACCGCATCAGAAACAGCGGATGGGTCAGGCGCCGCTTGCCGTGCTTGCTCTTGGGCCAGGGATCGCTGAAGTTCAGATAGATCCGCGTCAGCTCGCCCGGCTCGAACATCTCCTCGAGAAATTCGGCATTGCCGCGCACGAGCGCAAGATTGGGCACGCGCTCCTCGCCTTTTTCCCGCCAGACCGCCCGCGCCTTCTCGCTGCCTCGCTGCAGCAGCTCGTCGAACATATCCATGCCGATGAAGTTGATGTCCGGGTTTCTCGCGCTCATCTGCGTGATGAACCGGCCCTTGCCCATCCCGATCTCGATCATGATCGGACGGTCGTTGCCGAAGAACGTGTGCCAACGCCCCTTCAGCTTCTGCGGCTCGAGCACTACCAGATCGGCTTGCTCTTCCAGCCCTTGCTTAAACTTCCTGCCGCGCAATCGCATGTATATCCTCCCGTATCGCCCATATTAAAACCGTGCCGCATCCATTGTGCAGGCTCCGGCCGCCTTTGTAAAGCGTCCCCTTCAACCTCAGTCTTCCGCCAGCTCCAGCGCAATCTTTTTGGCGTTATCTTCATGGGACCCGCGCTGCCCGATCGGAAACGGAGCATCCGCCATGAGCCGCTCGATGCCTGCGCCGTCGCCCGCCGCCACGGCCTGGCGCAGCTCGCGAATATAACGCAGATCCGCGTCGCGGCGCGACCGCATCTCTCCCGCGTCCGTCGACGGCGAGCCGTGCCCGGGCACAAACAGCTTGATCTCGTGCCGCTCCAGCATCGCATCGAGCTTAAGCAGCGTCCGCTCGTACGCGCGGCTGTCGTCGTAGATAAAGGGAAATTCGGCATCCGACAAGTAGTCCCCCATGATCAGGATGCCGTGCGGCTCGACGACCGTCATCATGCTGTCCGCTTTGTGGCCGGGCGCCTGATAGCAGACGAGCCTTGCAGCTCCCAGCTCCAGCACGGCGCCGTCCCCGTCCATCGCATGATCCGTCTCGGGGTAGCCGACGTCGTATCCCCTTTTCAAATAGTACTTGTCGTCGAATTCCCGAATTTGCGCCACCTGCAGCTCGCGCTCCTCCTGGGAATTACGGGCGAAGCTGCCGCTTGCGACGACGATGGCTTCCGGGAACGCGCCCTGCCCGATGATATGGTCGAAGTCCGAATGCGTGAACAGCAGCACGATCTGCCTGTCTCCCCGCTCCCGCTCGACATGTGCGCGAATCTCGTCCACCTCGCGCGGCAGCCAGCAGGGGTCGGCGACGACGATATGCGAATCGGTCACGACGACAGTCGACGTCGTCCGGTACAGCTCGCTCATGAACACCTTCACGGCACCGTCATCGATCCACAGCATCCGTCCGCCTCCTTTATGTATGCGCCTTGCAACAGTATAGGACAACCTGGTCCTCGAGAAAAGAAGACTGCGGCGAAACTGCCGATCGTCCCGACACAAATAAAACCGCCCTCCCGTTAAAATGGGACAGGCGGTTCATGAAAGGTCTGCGGCTGTGGTGCGGATTATTCGGATTAGTTGAGCGGACGCGAATCTTCGATATGATAGTGGTGCTCGAGCGCCTCCTGAAGCTTCTTCTTCGCGGAAGTGCCTACGCCGTGATTGTTGTTGAACTTGATGCCTGCAAGCGCCATCATTTCCTTGACCGTGAGTTCGACCTTCATCGTGTCGTCGCCTTGCGGGATGCGTACGGAAGTGTTCATATTGTTCACTCGCTTTCTGAAAATAAGGTTGATTGTGACTAGCTTATCCGAGCTTATGCGACCGTAACCGACAGACGGCTTAGTATCGTTTCATGTCAGATATTTTTATTGATCTGACGTACTTTTAATATAACAGGTCATGTCAGGTTTAGCAAGGAGGCGAACGCCTCTTTCAAGCCTTTTCGGCCACAAAAGTTCTTTATTGAAATCGCCCCTCTATACAAAATGAATCGATGAAAATGGTGCGCGGGACTATTTTCAGCTACAATAGAAGAAGCTTAAATTTTAAACGCACAAGGAGCGGCGATCCAATCATGCCGATCATTGAAAATACGGCCGCCTCCGGCCCCGGGCTCGCACCGCTTGGGTCGCGCGAATGGAGCGGCAAGCGATTCCACACGTGGAACCACGAAATGCGGGAGCAATTCGGCACGAAGGTGTTCAAGGTGATGCTGGACGCGGGCTTCACCTGCCCGAACCGCGACGGGTCGATCGCGGCCGGCGGCTGCACGTTCTGCAGCGCCCGGGGCTCCGGCGACTTCGCCGGCAGCCGCAGGCAGGATCTGGTCACCCAGTTCAACACGATCCGCGACCGTCAGCATCTCAAGTGGCCCGAAGCGAAGTACATCGGTTACTTCCAGGCGTACACGAACACATACGCGCCGCTGGTGACGCTGAAGGAGTACTACGAAGTCATTCTGGAGCAGCCGGGTCTGGTCGGCCTCTCGATCGCCACGCGGCCGGATTGTCTGCCCGACGATGTCGTCGACTATCTGGCGGAGCTGAACGAGCGGACTTATCTGTGGGTCGAAATGGGCCTTCAGACGGTGCACGAGAGCACCTCGCAGCTCATCAACCGCGCTCACGACACGGCCTGCTATCTCGATGCCGTCGCGCGCCTGCGCGCCCGAGGAATCCGGGTGTGCACGCACATCATCTACGGGCTCCCGGGCGAGGATGAATCTATGATGATGGAGACGCTGCGCCAGACGGCCGCAATGGACGTCCAGGGCGTCAAGATCCATCTGCTGCACCTGATGCGCAAGACGCCGATGGTGCGGCAGTGGCGGGAAGGCCTGCTGCGGTTCCTGGAGATGGACGAGTATATCAAGCTGATCGTCGATTCACTGGAGCTGCTGCCGCCGGACATGATCGTCCACCGTCTGACGGGCGACGCGCCGCGAGATCTGTTGATCGGGCCGATGTGGAGCCTCAACAAGTGGGAAGTGCTGAACGCCATCGATGCCGAGCTGGTGCGCCGCGACAGCTGGCAGGGTAAGCACTGGGAGGGACGCTGAGCGCATGGGCTTCCACTCCGTGCTGACGACGGCTCAGCGGCTCGTAGCCGAGCGTACGCCGCCGGGCTCGACGGTCATCGACGCCACGGCGGGCGGCGGCGTGGACACGTTGTTTCTCGCCCGGACCGTCGGGCCGGGCGGCCGGGTGTACGCCTTCGACGTGCAGGAGGAGGCGCTGGCGCGCACGCGCGCCAGACTGCAGGAGGCCGCCGCCCGCGGGAGCGTGGCCGGCGCGCTGGGCGAGGCGACGCTGCTGCACGCCGGCCACGAGGAGATGGCGGCGCTGATTCCCGCGGAGCTGCACGGGCGGATCGGCGCCGTCATGTTCAACCTCGGCTACCTGCCGGGCGGACCCGGCGGCGCTTCGCCCGGCGATGTCCCGGGCCCGGTCATCACAAAGCCTGACACGACGCTGGCCGCGCTCGATGCCGCCCTCCGGCTGCTCGCGCCGGGCGGGATCGCGACGGTCGTCGTCTACCCCGGCCACGAGGGCGGTCGGGACGAGGCGGCGGCCGTGGATGCTTGGATCGCACTGCTGCCGGACGAGACTGCGCAGGCGCTGCTGTACCGCTTCCCGAAGCGGCCCGCCTCGCCCTATTTGTATGCCCTGGAGAAAAAATAAAGGAGGCTGTTATTCATGGCTGTCAGAAAAATCGAGCATGTCGGCATTATGACAAGCGATCTGGAGCGCTCCATCGCCTTCTACGCCCAGACCGTCGGACTCGCACATACGGAGACGCTGCCGCATACGAACGGCGTCATCCGCCTCGCATTCCTGTCCTTCCCTGGCGCCGACGAGACGGAGCTCGAGCTCATCGAAGGCTACGACGTGACGCTCGCCCCTGAAGGGCGCGTGCATCACGTCGCCTTTAACGTCGACGACATCGAAGCCGAATACTCGCGCATCTCGATGCTGGACGTCGACGGGCTCGACGCCGAGATTACGACGCTGCCGAACGGGAGCCGCTACTTCTTCTTCCGCGGACCGGACGGCGAATCGCTTGAATTTTTCCAATCGACCAGAGGAGGCAACCAAGCATGACCCAATCGATCAGACCTTACCCGCTGCACTTCAAGCCCGAATTCAAGGAACGCGTATGGGGCGGCCGCGCGCTCGAGCAGTTCGGCTTCGACGTGCCGCCGGGACATATCGGCGAAGGCTGGATGATCGCCGACCATCCGAACGGCGTATCGCATGTGCAGAACGGCGAGCTGGCAGGGCTCGGCCTAGACGAGATTCGCGAGCGCTTCGGCGCGCAGTGGTTCGGCGCGAAGGGAGCCGTCGCGGGCCTCGGCCGCTTCCCGCTGCTCATCAAGCTGCTCGACTGCAATGACGATCTGTCCGTCCAGGTTCATCCGAACGATCATTATGCCGGCCTGCCCAAAGGCGAGCTGGGCAAGACCGAGATGTGGTACGTCATCGACGCCGCGCCGGACGCCAAGATCATCTACGGCCTGAAGCCGGGCACGACCCGCGACAAGCTGGCGGCGGCCATCGAGGAAGGCAAGATCATGGACACGCTGCAGGAGGTATCCGTCAAGGCAGGAGATACGTTCTACATTCCTGCGGGCACGGTTCACGCCCTGTGCGCGGGTGTGCTGGTCGCCGAGATTCAGCAGAACTCGGACACGACCTACCGGCTGTACGACTACGACCGTCCCGGACTCGACGGCAAACCACGCGAGCTCCATATCGAAGACTCGCTGAACGTGACCGACTACGAGGGCGCAGGCGCGAGCCGCATGTCCACCGCAGGCACGCCGGCCGGAGAATGGCTGCGCCTCGCCTCGTCGCCATACTTCGAGACCGACAAGGGCGTCGTGCATGGCGACTGGGAGCTGGCGACCCCGTCCGACAGCTTCGTCATCCTGATCGCCGTGCAAGGCCAGGGCTCGCTTGCCTGGGACGGCGGCAGCCTGGACGTGAAGGCGGGCGACTGCCTGCTCCTGCCCGCCAATCTCGGCGCCTACCGGCTCGGCGGCGACATGACCGTGCTGCGCAGCCAGCTGCCTTAAGCGCGCCTGGCGCTGCCTATGGCGGATGGCGCTACGCCTGATGCCTGATGCCGTGCTGCGCTCGGCGCTGCCTATGGCGGATGGCGCTGCGCCTGATGCCGTGCTGCGCTTGGCGCTGTCTATGGCGGATGGCGCTGCGCCTGATGCTGTGCTGCGCTCGGCGCTGCCTATGGCGCTTGGCGCTGCGCCTGATGCCGTGCTGCGCTTGGCGCGGCCTATGGCGGATGGCGCTGCGCCTGGATGCCGTGCTGCGCCTGGCGCTGCCTATGGCGGATGGCGCTGCGCCTGATGCCGTGCTGCGCTTGGCGCTGCCTATGGCGGATGGCGCTGCACCTGATGCCGTGCTGCGCTCGGCGCTGCCTATGGCGGATGGCGCTGCGCCTGCCTGATGCCGTGCTGCGCTTGGCGCTGCATTTTGCCAGACCACTCCCGCGTCCCTTGAGCGGACGCGAAAGGAAAGATCCGTGGCATGCTGAGACAAATGCTGATTTTATCCGGGCTGGGCGTCGCGATGTGGGCGCTCGGGACGCTCTTTTTCATGCTTTTCGGCGACTGGGTGCTCGTCGCCGCGGAAGACCGGCAGTTCGGCGCTTCGCTTTTCCTGCTGGAGGCGCTGACGGCGCTCGTAATTCTCGGCGTGGCGCTCGTCGTGCGACTGCGCCTGTTCCCCGAAGCGGGCTCCGCGACCCGCTTCGGCTTCATCGGCGCGACGATCGGCCTGCTGCTCGACACGTTCGTACTGCTCTACAGAGATAAAGTGCTGTACGATCTTGATGAAGGGCAGTATCATACGTTTACAATATGGATGACACTCGCCTATGCCCTTTTCTTACTTCTGCCCGCCATCGCGGATCGGCTTATCCGGACGGGCTCCGGCCGCGCCATGCACGACCGTGCTGGCGACGACATCCTGCATGCGCAGGAAGAGCCGGATACCTACCGCCCAGAATAACGATTCCCCGTCCGGCTGCCGGTTCAGTTGCCTGTTCCGCCGACAGCCCGATTGACGGCGCTGCTCACAGTCTGACCGCCAGTTCGGCTACACATGGCGAACCCGATATCGGCGGATCGACAGTCCGCCTGGCGGGTTCGTTTTTTTATCTGCTGACAAGGAGGTAGGCGCTCATCAATTCCCTGACTTCGACCGAGCAGCACCGGCGCGAGGCCCCTGCTTCCGTCGCCTGCATGATTATCACCGTCTCGGATACGCGCACCATCGAGACAGACAAGAGCGGCCGGCTCATTCGCGAGCTGCTCGAAGCGCACGGTCATGAAGTCCGATCGGCGCTCATCGTTGCGGACGAATATGACCGCATCCGGAATCTGCTGCGGGAAGCCGCTGACGATCCTGCGATCGAGGCGGTGCTCCTGAACGGAGGCACCGGCATTGCCGCGCGCGACACGACCTGCGAAGCCGTCGCAGGCATGCTGAGCAAGGAAATGCCCGGCTTCGGCGAGATTTTTCGCATGCTCAGCTTCACCGAGGACATCGGCTCTGCAGCCATTCTGTCACGCGCGATCGCCGGCACGATCGACCGCACGGCGGTTTTCTCCATGCCGGGCTCGACCGGCGCCGTCCGCCTGGCGATGACCAGGCTTATCCTGCCGGAGCTTGGCCATGTCATGCGGGAGATTTACAAGGACAATCCGAAGTGACGCGCATGACGAAGTAGTTCGGTTGAGACTACTTTCGCGCCGACGCATCCGGCCTCCTCCGAAGTAGTCCTGGCTAGGACTACTTTCGCGCCGACGCACCCGGCCTCCCCCTAAGTAGTCCTGCTAGGACTACTTTCGCGTCGACGCACCCGGCCTCCCCCTAAGTAGTCCTGGTTGAGACTACTTTCGTGCCGACGCATCCGGCCTCCCCCGAAGTAGTCCTGGCTAGGACTACTTTTGCGTCGACACACTCGGCCTCCCCCGAATTAGTCCTGATTGAGACTACTTTCGCGCCGACGCACCCGGCCTCCACCGAAGTAGTCCTGGCTAGGACTACTTTCGTGCCGACGCATCCGGCCTCCCCCGAAGTAGTCCTGGCTAGGACTACTTTCGCGTCGACGCACCCGGCCTCCCCCTAAGTAGTCCTGGCTAGGACTACTTTCGCGGCATGCAGCTGCGTTCATTCAATTAAAAAAGCATGGCCGGCCCGCCAAATGCGGATCCTGCCATGCTTTTTTTGTATCAGTCGAGTCAAGCCGCCTGCTTGGAATTCTGCTCCTCCGGCGCCTTCGTCCGGCGGATGAACAGGCCGACGACCAGCGCGACGAGGGCGACGATGAAGCCGATCCAGAAGGCGTCGTGCAGGCCCGCCATCAAGCCGGCGACGACCTCCGTCGGCGCTTCCGGATCGCTCGAGCCGGCCAGATATTCCTTGCTCCCGCTCGACATGATGCTGATGAACAGCGCCGTGCCGATAGCGCCGGACACCTGCTGCAGCGTGTTCAGAATCGCCGTGCCGTGCGGATACAGGTGGCGCGGCAGCTGGTTCAGACCCGTCGTCTGCGCGGGCATCATCACCATCGAGATGCCGATCAGCATGATGATGTGGATGAAGATGACGTAGCCCTTGGACACATCCGTATCGATGCCGGTGAACATCCAGACCGATAGCGCGGTCAGCGCCAGGCCGGGAATGACGAGCACGCGCGGGCCGAACTTGTCGAACAGCTTGCCCGACACCGGCGCCATGATCCCGTTGATAATGCTGCCGGGCAGCATGAGCAGGCCCGACTTGAAGGCGGTCAGCAGCAGCGCGCCCTGGAGGAACATCGGCAGAATGGTCATCGTGGAGAACATCGTCATCATGACGACGAACAACAGCACCGTCACGAGACTGAACATCGGATACTTGAAGGCGCGCAGATCGAGGATCGGCTCCTTCACGACCAGCTGCCGCCAGATGAACAGCAGCAGGGCGAGGCCGCCCACGGCCAGCGACCAGACGACTTCCGTGTCGCCCCAGCCGCTCTCCCCGGCCTTGCTGAAGCCGTATACGATGCCGCCGAAGCCGAGCGTCGACAGCAGGATTGAGACGATATCCACCTTCGGCTTCGTCAGATCGGTGACATTGCGCAGGAATGCCGCCGCAAAAACGATGGAGAAGGCGGCCAGCGGCAGCACGAGGTAAAACAGCCAGCGCCAGTTGAGCGAGTCGATAATGACTCCGGACAATGTCGGCCCGATCGCGGGCGCGAACATGATGACGAGGCCGATCAGGCCCATCGCGGCCCCCCGCTTCTCGACCGGAAAAATAACGAGAATCGTGTTCATCAGCACGGGCAGCATCAAGCCCGTCCCCATCGCCTGCACGACCCGACCCGCAAGCAGTACGCCGAACTCTGGCGCGAAGGCCGAGATCGCCGTGCCGACGAAGAACAGCGACATCGCGGACAGGAACATTTGCCGTGTCGTAAACCATTGCTGCAGCAGCGCCGTGATCGGCACCAGCACGCCGATGACGAGCATATACGCGGTGCTGAGCCACTGGATCGTCGTCGCGCCGACCTCAAACTCTCGCATGAGGTCAGGCAGCGCATTACCAAGCAGCGTCTCGTTCAGAATAGCCACAAACGCCCCGATGATGAGCGAGAAGACGATCGGTCCCCTGCGGATTTTGCTTAAATCGATTGCCGCCCCTCCGGACGACGGTGTTGCCGCGTTCATTGGTGAAGCCTCCTATCCCGTTCTCTTTTTCTACACTTGTATGTTTATTTGTACAAGTGTTAGTCTTTACTATACAATGCATTCGCCGTCTATGGTCAAGCATCAATTCGCGCAAAATGTAGTTTAATCTACAACGGGGGCATTAATGTATATGAAAAGCGACGCATCTACCGATCTGCGGGTAAGGCGTACGAGAAAGCTGCTTGCGAATGCGCTCATGGCGCTGCTCGGCGAGAACGGCAGGACGTTCGAATCGCTGACGGTAGGCGAGATTTGCGAACGGGCCATGGTTCACCGGACGACGTTTTACAAACATTTTGAAGATAAGTATCATTTGCTGGGCGCGGCTCTCGAAGATCTGAACAAGGATCTGGCCGCCATGGACCTGGAAGAACGGATGCGGCGTCCGATGCAGCTGCTTGAGCGTGTCGGCCATCAGCATCAGTTCCGCACGATCATGAAGTCCGAACAGGATTCGCCCTCGGTCAAAAGCTTCATACAGCGCATCGGCGCCGGGTTCATGAGAAACGATTTTATGGAGCTTGAGCGCAGGGAGGGTCCTTTTCCGGTCCCCGCCGAGATTATCGCCGAGTTTTACGCGGGCGGCCTAACGGGGCTCGGCGCCTGGTGGGTGCAGCATGGCACGGATATCTCTGCGGAGACGATGGACCGTTATATCGGCGAACTGCTGAATCCGGCGATCTTTAACCGCCAGTCCACGTAATTGGCCTCACCGTGCGCACACATAAAGACGGCTCCGCCATCGCGCGAAGCCGTCTTTATGTGTAGCGCCACCTTGTCGCATCGTCTGTTCAGCCGCCCGAGGCGACCCGTACCGGCCCTGCCAGCGGGACCATACGCGCCGGCGCCTCTTCGCCGCCGTACAGGAAGACGAGCGTCGACTCGCGCGAGCGATCGACACGTCCCTCGCGCTCCCATATCGCATAATCGAACGGCAGCCGGTCGATCGTCGCCATCTTGGCCAGCTCGCGCTCGGTAGTGCCAAGCTCGCCGGCCGCCTGCTTCATCCGCGCCGACCAGTCGTCCTTGTCCAGCCGTTCCTCCCACCAGAGCTTGCGGGGCTTGTACTTGTGCTGGAGGTAATAATCGATCTTGAGCAGACCGAGCGTCACGTCCGGATCAAGCGCAGGATGACGGTCGTCCTGGAGGAATGCCATCAGCCGGACGAACAGATCCTCCAGCTGATGTCCGATCCGCTGCCAGCCGCGCGCTTCCCAGTAATCGCCGAACCGCTGGAAAAAGTCGAACGGCGACGGGTACGCGGTATGCACCAAATATTCGATCGTGCGGTCCATGCGATGCGCGTTCCAGTACTTTTCCAGCACGTCCTCGACGCGTTTGATGCGAACGATGTCCGCGAACGGCATCAGGTCGTTGCCGAGCATCTCGTAGGGCGCCCTGTCCATATAAATATAGCCGAACTTGTCCGCGTCCTGCCTCAGCCCCGTTCCCCGCAGCATCTTCAGGAAGCCGAGCTGAAGCTCCTCCGGCCGCAGAGCGAATACGTCGTTGAACGTCCGCCGGAACGTGTCGTAGTCCTCATGCGGCAGGCCGGCGATCAGGTCGAGATGCTGGGCGATCTTGCCGCTGTCCTTGACCTTCGTGACCGTGCGCACGAGCTTGCTCCAGTTCTGCCGCCGCTGTACCGCCAGGTTGGTGACATCGTTGGTCGACTGCACGCCGATCTCGAAGCGGAACACCCCGGGCGGCGCATGCTCCGCCAGATAATCCAACACCTCCGGGCGCATGATGTCGGCCGTGATCTCGAACTGGAAGACGCAGCTCCGATGATTCTCTATGAGAAACCGGAACATCTCAAGCGCGTAATCCCGCTTGATGTTGAATGTGCGATCCACGAACTTGATCAGCTTGGCCCCGCTGTCGATCAGATACAGAATGTCGGCCTTCACCCGGTCCATGTCGAAGTAGCGGACGCCGACCTCGATGCTCGACAGACAGAACTGGCAGCTGAACGGACAGCCGCGGCTCGTCTCGAAATAGACGACGCGATTGGCGAGGCTCGGCACGTCCTCAGCGAATCTGTACGGCGAAGGCAGCGTCGCCAGATCCAGCTTCGGACGGCCGGGATTGACGACGATCTCCTCCCCTTTGCGGTAGGCGAGACCGAACACGAAGTGGAACTTGCGGCTGCCGGACAGCTCCCGCAGCAGATCGCGCAGCGTCTCCTCTCCCTCGCCCATAATAATATGGTCGACGGCGGGCAGACGCTCCATCCAATGTGCCGTATCGTACGACACCTCCGGACCGCCGAGGACGATCGTCGTCTCCGGCAGTACCTTGCGCAGCATGTCGATAATCGTGATCGTCTCTTCAATGTTCCATATGTAGCAGGAGAATCCGATGACATCCGGCCGCTTGGCGAACAGGTCGGAGACGACGGACATCGGTGGGTCCTTGATTGTGTATTCGGCGATCTCCATCGGGAACTCGTCCTGGCTGTACGCCTTCAGGCAGCGCAGGGCAAGCGACGTATGGATGTACTTGGCGTTCAGCGTCGCGAGGACGACCTTCATGCTTGTCCCTCTCTTTTTAAATCAGACTTCTACTCTTTCTATTGTACGGGATTGCGGTTGCCGTGTAAAAGCGGGCAGCGGGAACCCCAGCTCGCGCGAGGCAATTTAAGATTGCCCGAGCCGGGATTCGCGTGTTATGATCGATGCAATGAATATCCCGTTCACGGCAGCAAAGCATGCGCCGCAGGCCTCTCCCAGGAGAGCTTGCGGTTTTTTTGCGTCCGGAGCGGAAAAAGGAGGGGCTAAATGGCACCGCATGACGAAGCGTTCAAAAAGCTGCTGCAAACCTTTTTCAACGAATTCATCGAACTGTTTTTTCCCGAGCTGGACGAATGGATCGACTATTCGCACACCCGCCTGCTCATGCAGGAGCTGCTCGTCGATATCGTAGGCGCCGAGGCGCGGCAGCTCGACTTGCTCATCGAGACCAAGCTCAAAGGACAAAACGCTTACATCCTGATTCATCTGGAGCCGCAATCTTACCGCGATCCGAAGTTCGCCGAACGCATGTACATTTACTTCAGCCGTCTCTACGAGAAATACCGGGCCGAGCACAAGCTCATCGTGCCGATCGCCATTTTCACAAGAGCCGATCTGAAGGACGAGCCCGACACGGTGTCGATGGCGCTGCCGTGGCATGAGATCCTCCGGTTCCAGATGCTGAAGCTCGAGCTTGGCCGGCAGGACTGGCGCAGATTTATCGGCTCGGACAATCCCGTAGCCGCTGCGCTGCTGGCCAAAATGGGCTATAATCAAAAGGACAGGCGAAGCCTGCGTCTTGCCTATTTGACCATGCTGCTTCGTATGAGAGACAAGCTTGACGGCGCCAGGCTGGCGCTCGTGAGGTCCGTCGCCGACCTGTATTTCGTACCCGAAGCGCGCGAAGAGAAATCGATATGGCGGGAATTCGTCGACTTGCATCCCGAGGAGGAGGAAACAATCATGGAATTGATGCCGGCATGGGAACGCTGGGGCTACGAGAGAGGCATGAAAGAGGGCATCGAACAAGGTATTGAACAAGGCATTGAGCAAGGCATTGAGCAAGGCATTGAACTAGGAAAAAAAGCCTTGCAGTCAGCCACCATCGGACGCATGCGGTCGAGAGGCTTTTCCGATGCGGAAATCGCGGACCTCCTCGGCCTGCCGCCGGAGGACATCGCCACATCGAATACAGAAGTGTAAAAATCAAGCGGCAGACCGGACGAATCCGGCTGCCGCTTGTTCGTTCTTATTGAAGATCAAGCTTCGAATCCGCTCTCCGCAATAACTTCCTGGATGAAGCGGTAGCTGTCCTTCGGATAACGCTTCAGCGTCTCATAGTCGGTGTATACGATGCCGAAGCGCTTGGCGTAGCCTTCCGCCCACTCGAAGTTGTCGAGCAGCGACCAGGCGAAGTAGCCCTTGAGCGGCACGCCGGACTCGATCAGACGATGGCATTGGATGAAGTGCTTCTTGAAGTAATCGGCGCGTCCCGCATCGTGCACCCGGCCCTCCGGTGTCAGCACGTCCTCGTAGCATGCGCCGTTCTCGGTAATGTAGATCGGCACGTCGCCGTATGCTTCGTGCACCCAGGACAGCACCTTGTACAGTCCCTCGGAATAGACGTTCCAGTTCATGAACGTCTTGTCGAAGCCGACCTGCACTTCCTCGCAGTCGAACAGGCCCTCGCCTGCCTTGTACCGGCCGAAGCCGCCGCTGTAGAAGTTCACGCCGATGAAGTCGATCGGCTGCGCGATCGTCTCCATGTCGCCCGGCTGGACCGGCACCTCGACGCCCTTGCCCTTGAACCAGTCGACCATGAACTGCGGATATTCGCCCTTGAAGGTCGGGTCCATGAACCATTCGTTGTTGAAGGCGCGGTTGCGGTGCGCGGCGGCGACGTCCTCCGGCTTGGTCGTGTACGGCTCGAACCAGTACAGATTGTGCGTCGTGCCGATCTCGCCCGAGATGCCGAGCGCGCGGAATGCCTTGACGGCTTCGCCGTGCGCGACCATGCAGTTGTGCGCGACGTTGACGGCGAGCTGCAGGTCGGTGTTGCCCGGCGCATGCGCGCCGATATAGTTGGACAGGAACGACACGCACCAGGTCTCGTTGAAGGTGATCCACTGCTTGACCTTGCCGCCGAACGCCTTGAACGCCGTCTCCGCGTAGCGTACGAACGCGCGGATCGTATCGCGGTTGTCCCAGCCGCCCTTGTCCTGGAGCGCCTGCGGCAGATCCCAGTGATACAGCGTCACGCAAGGCTCGATGCCCGCCGCCAGCAAGCCATCGATCACCTTCGCGTAGTAGTCAAGTCCCTTCTGGTTCAGTTCGCCGTCGCCGTCCGGGTAGATGCGCGGCCATGCGATCGAAAAGCGGTAAGCCTTGACGCCCAGGTTTTTAAGCAGCTCGATATCTTCCTCGTACCGATGATAGCTGTCGCAGGCCACATCGCCCGTGTCGCCGCCGACGACTTTGCCCGGCGTACGGGAGAACGTATCCCAGATCGACATTCCCCGTCCGTCCTCGTTGTAAGCACCTTCGATTTGATAGGATGCTGTAGCCGTTCCCCACACGAAGTCTTTCGGAAATTGGATCGAAGCCATTGCTTACCCCTCCGCACTTCATAATCGTCCTGCATTCGTTCGCTCATGTAAAACGTTTTCCATCTCTATTTTATACGAAAAACGCAGCGAACGACCATACGATATGCTGTGCGATATTGGCGCTTATTTATTCGGATTGGCTTCGTCCAGCAGCTCGCGGGCATGGCTCTCGAGACTGTCGTAGAACGCCTTGACTTCGGGAATATCGACCTGCTGCCCGTTTTTGCCTTTCTTGTATACCGCACCGCCCGTCTTCTCCATCACGTCCAGGAATTGCCGGGTCAGCTTCGCCGTGACGGTGCCGGGATAATCTGCGATCGCCTGCTGCTGTGCCGCCTTGACCTTCGGATCGAGCTTGAACGTCTCGTGGTCGAATACGGGCGTATTGCTCAGTCCCATCAGCAAAAAGGGAATGTAACGCGTCGCAAACAATGACTCGGCCTGGTCGCGCTCGGGCGATGTCGGATACGCCGCCACATACGCCTCCGCCTGCGCGGCGCGCGCGGCGACCTCGGCCCAATCGATGACGAGTCCCCCGTCCGAAGCCGACTTATGGTCCGATTCGACGGCCAGCAGCGCGATATAATCCTTCATCGCGGCGGTGACATGCGTATCGGCCCGCTTCAGCTTGGCGAAGTCCACGACCGGAAAGTACATGCCCTCGGCCGTCTCCAGCTTGTATCCGCCGTCCGTCGTCTCCTGTACGAGCGCGCGGACCTTTTCATCCTCGAGCTTGGCGATCTGATCGTCCGTCGGCGGCCATTCGAGCTTCTGCAGCGCCTGCTGAACGTTCTGCGGGTTGAACTTCTCCTGCACGTCAGAAATACGCCGCTCGTAATAAGCGAGCATCTCGCGCATCAGCGCGTCGCCCGTCTCCGGCGACGCCTGCGCCAGCTTGTCGTCAAGCGCTTTGCTCAGCTCGGCCGCGGATACGTCGGATTGGGCGAGCTTCTTGAAGGATTCCAGCAGCGCGGCATCGTTATTGGCATCGGATGTAGGGCTGGCAGCGGGCGTCGCGGACGCCGAGGCGCTCTCCGACTGCACCGGCGAGGATGCGGGGGCAGACCCCGAGGCGCCAGGACCGGCATTGTCCTTGCCGCCGCCGCAAGCCGTCAGCCCCGCGGCGAGCAGCAGTACGGCGCCCAAGGCGGGCAGCCGCCTTCCTGCTTTCAGCGTTATGTTTTTCGTCGAATCGTTCATCGGATTCATCCTTTCCTTGCCTCTGTTGATGACCGGTTGCCTCCAAAGGCTTCGGCCGCCTTTCAACTTGTAGACGCCTCGAACCCGAAAATGGTTCCACCTTGGAAAAATTGACCACGTCGAACACTGGCCCGGCCAGCGACCGGCAGCGGCCCTGATTGTCGCCGTTCGGTCAAATGCGTTACAATCGAGAAGTCATGTCCGCCCATATAAAAGGAGAGAAACCGCTATGCCTTCGTACAAGCTCATTGCCATCGATCTCGACGATACGCTGCTGAACGACGAACTCGAGGTCACCGAAGCGACGCGCGGCGCGCTTGCCGAGGCGCTGTCCCGAGGCGTACATGTGACCCTCGCGACCGGTCGCATGTTCGCTTCGGCCAAGCAGACGGCCGCACAGGTCGGCCTGAATGTACCGCTCATTACGTATCAAGGCTCCCTCGTCCGCAACCTGCTGGACGAGCGTACGCTGTACGAGCGCTCCGTCGACCTCGAAGCGGTCCGCAAGCTGTACGCCTATACGCGCGACCGGCAGCTGCACTTGCAGACGTATATCGACGACAAGCTTTATTCCTTCGACGACGGCGACAGGCTGGCCGCCTATGCCAAGCAATCGAATATTCCCTATATCGTCGAGCCCGAGCTGGACGCGCTGCCGATCGGCCGCCATACGAAGCTGATCATCATCGACGAACCCGCCTTGCTGGATCAGATCGCGCCCGAGCTGCACGCGCTCCTCGGTCCGGAGGTTCACATCACCAAGTCCAAGCCGCACTATCTGGAATTTACGCACCGCGAAGGCACCAAGGGCCATGCGCTGAAGTTTCTGGCCGAGCACTTCGGCATCTCCATCGACGAGACGATCGCCATCGGGGATTCCTGGAACGACCGTGAGATGATCGAAGCCGCGGGACTGGGTGTGGCGATGGCGAATGCGGTGCCGGCATTGCGGGAGATCGCGGACTTCGTCACGCTCAGCAACAACGAGGACGGCGTCAAGCATGTCGTCGACAAGTTTATTTTGAAGCTCTAACCTTCGTTTGTTGCTTAACCGTATTTTCAAACTAACAAAGGCTTCCCGCGCGCTCTTCTTCAGAGCAAGCCGGAAGCCTTTTATGTTTTACGCCGCTCGGCGTTCTTTTCTTTTTTGCGCTTTTCCTGCAGCAGCCGGTACATCTCGAGACTGTCCTGCAGATGATCCGCCTCCGCTTCCGTCAGCACTTCTTCGACGCCCCGCCGTACGAACCGGTTGGGCTCGGGCGTCGGCTGCTCCTTGTTGATGCCCGTCAGCAGCCAGTCCAGCGATACTTCATAGATGCTCGCCAATTCCCGCAAGATTTCATTGTCGGGCTGCGACCGGTTGTTCTCGTATTTGGATATCGTCGTGAAGTCGACGCCCAGCGCGCCGGCGACTTCGTTTTGCGTCATATGCTTTTCTTGTCTGGCTTGCTTCAAGCGTTTGCCGAATGTCAACGGTTGCACCCCGCGCTTTTTGATTCAGTATAAGAGATTTGAATTCGGCTACGAACACACTTGCATATAATTCAAGTGGTTACTTGCATTTTTTACAATTTTTATATAATATAAAATAAATACATGAAGTAACGTCAATTGGAGGGGAATTTCATTTTTATCAGCGAACAGCCTTATCCTTTGTATTACTGGGTGGCCAGTCTGACGATCGTGCTTATCCTATTGGGGGGCCTCGTGTACAGCGAATACAAAAAGAGACATAAAGGAAAGAACGCAAAAAAGGACGAGGGCTGAACGTCGCTCTCGTCCTTTCAATCGCTTGCGGCCCGCTTATGCCGTGCTACTGACCTGCCAGCACCTGATACCATACGCCCCGCTTGGCGTACAGATTGGCGCGGACCTGGCTCCAGCCGCCGAGATAGCCAATATCGAACAGGCCTTCCGGCGTCTTGTACTTGTCCTTGTGGCGCGCCGCAACCTCTGCATTCACGGGTCTGAAGCCCTTCTCGGCGAATACTTCCTGCGCCGCCTCGCCGCGCAGGTAGGCCACGAGCGCTTCAGCCGCCTCCCGCACGCCGTGCTCGTCGGCATTGGCATCGACGACACCCGCGGGATTCTCGATCAGTATCGTATCCCCGGGCGTCACGATATCGTAGTGAACCCCCTGCGCCACACGGGCGAGCAGCTCGTTCTCATAGGTGACGATCACGTCGCCGACCCCGTACTCGAAGGCCGCCATCGATGCGCGCCCGCTCTTGTCCATCGACTCGACGTTGTCGTAGACGGCGGACAGGAAGGCTTTGGCCGCCTCCTTGTCCTTGCGCCCTGTCTTCCGCTCCGCCTGCTTCAATCCGGCGCCGTAGATGGCGTTGATATCCCACTGCGCGCCCCCCGACACCTTCGGATTGGGGAACAGCACCTTGACGCCCGGCCTCGCCAGATCGGAGAAGTCCGCGATCCCGAGTGGGTTTCCCTCGCGCGTCCCCATAACGACGAGCGAGCGGGTAATCATGCCGCCCGTATCCGTCTTTTTCCAATTGTCGCTCATCAGCCCCGCCTTGACGATCTTGTCCATGTCGCCTTCAAGCGAGAGCACGGCGACATCGGCCTTGAAGCCGCCGACGATCGATCTCGCCTGTGTGCCGGACGCTTCGTACGATTGCTGGAACTTCAGCTTCTGCCCTGTATTGGCTTCCCATTCCTTGCCGAAGGCGGGCAGAATCTGCTGCAGCGCGTCCTTCGCGACCGAATAGGCGCCGATGACGAGCGTAGCCGTCCCGCTGTCCTGAGACTCGCTGACCGCATCCGGCCCAGGCGCGTCCGCACTCCCCGCTCCGCCGCATCCGGCCAGCGACCAGCCGAAGATCGCTGCCAGCAGCCCTGCGCGCAGCAGCCTCCCGGCGCCGCGGCGTCTGCTCGTCCTGTTGTTCATGAAAAATCGTCAACCTCCCGACGGCGCCTCCGCAGGCTCCCGTATATGCAAGCGGAAGGCAGTCCTCTCGGACTGCCGGCGCCGCGTTTGAATCGCATGAATTAAATGTACACGAAATTCTGATCCGCCTTCAGCTTGTTCTCCATCACCCAGCTGTCGCTGTCGTTGAACAAGTAGGCGCGGTGAACGAGCACCTGCACCTCGTCGCCCGGATGCAGCACTTCCTTTTCAAGCGAGCGGTATGTCACCAGCTTGATGCCGCCCACCTCAACCTCGACGAGCCACTCGCTGCCGCGGAAGTGGATATGGCTGACGCGCCCGGCCTCCGTCGCCGAGAGCAGCTGCGTGAACTCCTCCCTGCGCCCGATCTCGATATATTCCGGACGGATCAGCCCCCTGGTGCCCGCCGATGCAGCCGCATCGCCGAAGCCGCGCAGCGACGCGACATTGTCCACGATCCGCGATTCCCCGATGAAACCCGCCACGAACGGCGTCTTCGGGTCCTTGTAGATCTCCCAGGGCGAGCCCTTCTGCTCCAGATTGCCTTTGTTGATGATCATGATCTCGTCCGCAACCTCGATCGCCTCGTCCTGGTCGTGAGTGACAAAGATCGACGTGATGCCGAGCCGGTCGATCATCTCGCGCAGCCAGGAGCGCAGCTCGTGCCGGATCTTGGCGTCGATCGCGGCGAACGGCTCGTCGAGCAGCAGCAGCTGCGGCTCCGGGGCGAGGGCGCGTGCGAATGCGACGCGCTGCCGCTGGCCGCCGGACAGCTGGTGCGGATAGCGGGACTCGAAGCCCTTGAGTCCGGTCAGCTCCGTCAGATGGGCGACGCGCTCCTTGATCTTCGCCTTGTTCCACTTTTTGACTTCAAGTCCGAATGCGATATTCTCGCTTACCGTCATATGCTTGAACAGCGCGTAGTTCTGGAAGACGAAGCCGATGCCCCGCTCCTGCGGCGGCAGCTCGTTGACCCGCTGGCCATGGAAGACGATGTCGCCCGAATCGGGCGTCTCTAGTCCGGCGAGCATGCGCAGGATCGAAGTTTTGCCGCCGCCGCTCGGTCCGAGCAAGCCGATGAGCTGCCCCTTTTCCACGCTGAAGTTGACATCCTTGACCGCCTGGAACGAGCCGAACGATTTATGAAGTCCCCGTACCTCGACATGCATTTCAATGCACTTCCCTTCGGGATTTGGACCATTCCATAATAAGCAGCAAAAGGACGGATGCGGACGCGAGCACGAGCGCGACGGCGTTGGCCGCCGTCAGGTCGAAGTTCTCCACGTCCTGGTAGACGAGCGTCGTCGCGGTCTGCGTCTTGTTGATGATATTGCCGGATACGACGAGCACGGCACCGAACTCGCCGAGACATCGGGCGACGGTCAGAATCACGCCGTAGACGACGCTCCAGCGGATAAGCGGCCAGGTGACGCGCCAGAATGTCGTCCAGGCATAGGCTCCCATCATATGGGCCGCCTCCTCCTGCTGGCTGCCGACCTCCTGAAGCACGGGCATCACCTCGCGGATCACGATCGGAAACGTGACGAACAGCGTGGCGAGGATCATGCCGGGAAGCGCGTAGACGATGTCGACGCCCGCTCTGCCGAGCAGCGCGCCGACGGCGCTGTCGGGGCCGAGGAGCAGTACGATCATCAGGCCTCCGATGACGGGCGAGACGGCGAACGGCAGGTCCACGATGCCGTTCATGACGGCTTTGAGACGCTTGCCGAGCCAGTTCGCGCGGACCAGGTACAGCGAGAGCATGACGCCGAAAATCGTGTTAATCGCCGTGACCGAGACGGCGATGATGCCTGTCATCAGCAGCGCGTGCTGCGCCTCCGGCCGCGAGATGCCGGCCGAGAAGCCGCCCCAGCCTTCGTCGAAGGCGCCCTGCACGATCCGCAGCAAAGGCACGACCAGCAGTACGGCAAAAATGAGTACGGTAAGTCCGATCCACAGTCTCCTGATCGTCATCGTGCCCGCCTCCTTCGGACGAGATTGACCGTCCACAGGATCAGCAGCGACAGGGTGAGCAGCAGCACCGATACGGCGGCCGCGCCTGCCGGGTTGTCGCTCTCGATCTCGCCGAAGATGTAGACCGATGCGACCAGCGTGCGGCCCGGGATGTTGCCCGCGACCAGCACGACCGCGCCGAACTCCGCGAGCGCGCGGGAAAAGGCGAGCATGGCGCCGCTCACGATGCCGGGCGCCATGCAGGGCAGGATGACGCGGAGGAACGTCCGCGTCTTCGAGGCGCCCATCGTGTACGCCGCCTCCTCCTCGGAGGCGTCCAGCTCCTCGAGCAGCGGCTGGACCGCGCGGATGACGAACGGGAACGTGACGAAGATCATCGCCACGACGATCGCCGGCTCGTGGAACAGTATCGTCGTGCCGAGCGCCTCCGCCCCGCTGCCGATCCAGCTGCGCGGACCGAGCAGCAGCAGAATCATCAGGCCGATGACGGCCGTCGGCAGTGCGAACGGCAGATCGACCAGGCTGTTCAGCAGGCTGCGGCCCGGAAAGCGATAGCGCACGAGCACCCAGGCCGACAGCGTACCGATCGCGGCGTTGATCAGCGTGGAGATCAGCGCGAGCTTCACGGTGAGCAGCACGGACCTCCAAGCCAGCGTCTCGCCCACATTGTCCAGGAAGGCCTGGACGCCGCCCGACAGCGACTGGCCGTAGATGCCGGCAATCGGGCAAACAATCAAAAGAATAAAATAAAGCATGACGGTGCTGCGGAATCCCCAGCTCCACCATCGGCTCTGCAGCATGTTAGTCACGTATGCGAACCTCCAGGATGGGCATTGTTGCCTCTCCACAATTCCTATTAAGTTAGTTGGTATTGCTAATGTAGCAGATCGCCCCTTGATTCGTCAACGGCAATTCGGTATTTTGTCAGATAGAAGGACGGCGCTTAATCGCCGCCCGGGAGGAGGAAGATAGATGCTGTACAAAGAAAAGCTGCGCACGGGCACGCGCGACGAGATTGTAGATATCACCCGTCAGGTCGCCTCGCTCGTCGGCCGCTCGGGCGTGCAGGAGGGCCTCGCCGTCATCTATTGTCCGCATACGACCGCGGGTATCGCGATCAACGAGAACGCGGACCCGGACGTGAAGCGCGATGTGCTGATGCGGCTGGACGAGGTATACCCGTGGACGCATCCGAAGTACCGGCACGGCGAGGGCAACACGGCGTCCCACCTGAAGGCGATCACGACCGGCACCTCGCAGACGGTCATCGTGAGCGGCGGCAAGCTGCTGCTCGGCCGCTGGCAGGGCATCTACTTCTGCGAATTCGACGGACCGCGCGACCGCGAGTATGTCGTCAAGGTCATTCAAGGCTAACGAAAACAGCGCAGCGAAGCAGCCCGCCTGCTCGCAGACGGGCTGCTTCGCTGTGTCCTGGTACGCACTATGCGGAACATGCCGCACCGCTTCGGCAGCTCTCTAGCCCTCCGTATAATATTGCGTCTCGCCTCGCGTCACGATGCCCTGGCCCTGCGTCAGATCGATCATCCAGGCTTCGAAGCGGTCGGCGTCCGGCTCCTCCGGCAGGCACAGCACGCGCACCCGATCCGTGAAGGCAACGTCGCCCACCTTTACGCCTCTTCCGCGAAGCTCGTTTTCCAGCTTGCCGTACCACGTATAGTCCACATCGACCGCGATCTCCCGATGCAGCACGCGCACGATCGGCGCCGCCGCGTCGATGCCGGCCACGGCCCCGTCCGTGTAGGCGCGCACGAGCCCGCCCGCGCCGAGCATGATGCCGCCGAAGTATCGCGTCACGACGACAACCGTATTTTTCAAGCCGCGGTTTTTAATGACCTCGAGGATCGGCCTGCCGGCCGTGCCGCTCGGCTCCCCGTCGTCGAGCGCCTTCTGCCACTGGTCGCGCTCTCCGATCGAGTAGGCCGAGCAGTTGTGCGTGGCGTTCCAATGCCGCTTTTTGATCTCCTCGATGAAAGCGACCGCCTCTTCCTCCGACTCCGCAGGCTTCGCATGTCCGATGAAGCGCGATTTTTTGATGACGATCTCTTGCTCTCCGTACCCCGCTACGGTGGCGTATCGCGCCAGCATGCTAATACTTCCCTTCAACTCGCCGCTATTTTTGTCCTCTCAGTTTACCATGACCGCCGCAAACGAAAAACCGCCCTGGACGCTTGGTCCGGTGGCGGCTCTCGCTTGCAGATTGGCGATGGCAATTACAGACGCGCTTCAAGCTCCTTTTTCTTCTCCTCGAAGCCGGGCTTGCCGAGCAGCGCGAACATGTTGACTTTGTAGGCCTCGACGCCGGGCTGATCGAACGGGTTGACGCCCAGCAGATAGCCGCTGACGCCGCAGGCGATCTCGAAGAAGTAGACGAGCTGGCCGAAGCTGTGCGGCGTCATGTCGGGCAGCTGCACGACCAGGTTCGGCACATTGCCGTCCGTATGCGCCAGAATCGTACCCTCGAACGCCTTTTTGTTGACGAAGTCGAGCGTCTTGCCGGTCAGGAAGTTGAGGCCGTCCAGGTTGTCCGCGTCGCTCTTGATCTCGATCTGCTCGGCCACCTCGCCGACCTGCAGCACCGTCTCGAAGATGATGCGGTTGCCCTCTTGGATGAACTGCCCCATCGAGTGCAGATCCGTGGAGAAGTCGACGGAAGCCGGATAGATGCCTTTGTAATCCTTGCCTTCGCTCTCGCCGTACAGCTGCTTCCACCATTCGGATACGAAATGCAGGCTCGGCTCGTAATTGACGAGAATCTCGACCGTCTTGCCCTTGCGGTACAGCGCGTTGCGGATGGCGGCGTACTGGTAGGCCGGGTTCTCCGCGAGATTCGGATTGTTCAGCGCCGTGGCCGCATCCTGCGCGCCCTTCATGATCGCCTCGATGTCGATGCCGGCCGTCGCGATCGGCAGCAGGCCGACCGCCGTCAGCACCGAGTAGCGTCCGCCCACGTCATCGGGAATGACGAACGACTCGTAGCCCTCGGCGTTCGCCAGCGTCTTGAGCGCGCCGCGCGCCTTGTCCGTCGTCGCGTAGATGCGCTTCTTGGCCGCTTCCTTGCCGTACTTCGCCTCGAGCGCTTCGCGGAAGATGCGGAAGGCGATCGCAGGCTCGGTCGTCGTGCCCGACTTGGAGATGACGTTGATCGACCAGTCCTTGCCCTCGAGCGCCTGCAGCAGATGCGTCACGTACGTCGAGCTGATATTGTTGCCGGCAAAGAAAATCTGCGGCGTCTTGCGCTGTTCCTTGGACAAGGTATTGTAAAAGGAGTGCGACAGCATCTCGATGGCCGCGCGGGCGCCCAGGTACGAGCCGCCGATGCCGATAACGACGAGCGCCTCCGAATCGGACTGGATCTGCTTGGCCGCAGCCTGGATGCGTGCGAACTCCTCCTTGTCGTAATCGAAGGGCAGGTTGATCCAGCCCAGATAGTCCGAGCCCGTCCCCGTACCGTTGTGCAGCTGCTCATGCGCCAGCTTCACGGCCGGTGCCAGATAGTCGATCTCATGCTGCCCGATGAACTGCAGCGCTTTGGAATAATCGAGAGAAATACTCTTTGACATTGCGTATAGCCCCTTTCAGATTCGATCGTTCGCGTCCGGTAGGCACGTAGCTTTAGAATAACCAAAATTCGCCTTCGGTACAAGCAACCGGACCCGGGGCTAAAAGCAACGAAGCGGGCGCTCAGCGCCTATGAGAACGACCGGTGCGCAGGCCATGAGCCTTGCAGCTTGCGCAGCTGGATGATCTGGCCGACATGGTAGGCTTCATGCCGGATGATGCTGTCCGCGTACATCCATGCCCTCGTCTTCGGAATGGGCTGCTCCAGCGCCTCGTCGCTCCGTTCGGCCAGCGCTTCGCGTACGGCAAGATGCGTATCCTCGAGCAGGCGGACCGCCTCCTCCCAGGACGGGCTGCCGAGCGCCGCCGCCTCGAAGGTGTCGTCGTTGGTCAGTTCGTCCGAACCGGCAGGCTGCGGTTCGCCCCGCAGCTCGCGCAGCAGGCGTTGCTTGTAATACAGCAGGTGATGCACGGTCTGCCGGATCGAATTGACCGCCTCGCCGGCCGGCTTCCAATCCGCCTGGCCCTCGCTTACGCCGCTGAGGGCGTTTTTGAGCGGCGGATACCAGTCATCCTGATCGTATCCGACATCGTAACTGTGCAGAAGCAGTTCGCGTTTGCTCATCATCAGGCTTCCCTTCCTAGTTAAAATGACGCAGTCGGGGAAGCTCCGCTAAGAGCATCCCCGCTGCGCCAAGCTTACCCCGCGGCGAGCAAATCGAAACGCTGCTCGCATCTGCGTGCATCAAAGGCCGCTTGAGCAAAGGATTATCCCTTTGCCCAAGCGGCCTTGCGTTAAGCGGTTAGATAACTGGCGGCAGTCCAACGATCAGACGCGCTTCAACCGCCACGTCGCACTCTGGAAGTCGCCGTGCAGATCGTCGATCACAAGGCCCGCGAACATGAGCTGGTCGCCGCCGAATACGCCCTCGACGCCGTCGACCTCGTAGTCCGCCTTCGGGTCGAGTCCGGCCAAGCGCAGCCATTCGATCGGCGCATTAGGCTGCGCCAATACGCGGAAATATGCGACGAACGCCTCGGACTTGTCCGCGGACACGATCATCCACGCCGTATCGTTGCCCTCGAACGGACTTTTCAGACGATACAGGTCCCCGAATTGCACCAACTCGCGCAGTTCCTTGTAGGCGGCAACCTGCGCGGCCACCTCAACCTGCTCCTCGTCCGTAAACTTGGTCAGATCCAGCTCGTAGCCGAAGTTGCCCGACATCGCCACGTCGCCGCGCATCTTGAGCGAGGCCATCCGGTGCACCTGATGGTTCGGCACCGCCGATACATGCGCGCCCATCGAGCTGATCGGGTAGACAAGGCTCGTGCCGTATTGAATCTTGAGCCGGCAGACGGCGTCCGAGTTGTCGCTTGTCCACGTCTGCGGCATATAGTGGAGCATGCCCGGATCGAACCGTCCGCCCCCGCCGGAGCAGCTCTCGAACAAAATATGCGGGAAACGCGAGGTGATCGTCTCGAGCACCCGGTACAGGCCGAGCATGTAGCGATGCGCCGTCTCGCGCTGACGCTCCGGCGGCAGCAGCGCGGAGCCGATCTCCGTCATGTTGCGGTTCATGTCCCACTTGACGTAGGCGATCGGCGCGGACGCCAGCACCCCGCCGACCGTGTCGATAATATAGTCGCACACGTCCTGGCGCGACAGATCGAGGATAAGCTGACGGCGGCCCTGCGTCCTGCGGCGGCCCTCGACGTGCAGACACCAGTCCGGATGCGCGCGGTACAGATCGCTGTCCGGGGAGATCATCTCCGGTTCGAACCAGAGCCCGAACTGGAGACCGTGAGCGTTCACCCTTTTCGCCAGATCGTCCAGCCCCTGCGGCAGCTTGTTCAGGTCGACCTTCCAGTCGCCCAGCGATGTCGTGTCGTCGTTGCGGCGGCCGAACCAGCCGTCGTCCAGCACGAACAGCTCGATGCCGAGCCGGCTGCCCGCCTCCGCGATCGCCGCGATCTTGTCCGCGTTGAAGTCGAAGTAGGTCGCCTCCCAATTGTTCACGAGCACCGGACGCGTGCGGTCCCGGAATTCGCCGCGGCACAGGCGGGTGCGATACAAGCGGTGATACGTGCGGCTCATGCCGCCGAGACCCTCATTCGAATATACGAGCACCGCTTCGGGCGCCTGGAACGACTGGCCCGGATCAAGCTGCCATTCGAAGTCGAACGGATTGAGGCCGATCGATACACGCGTCGTATGGAATTGATCCACCTCGGCGGACGCGGCGAAGCTGCCGCTGTATACGAGGCTGAAGCCGTAGGCGTCGCCCTGCTCTTCGCCGGCACCCGGCGATACGAGCGCCACGAACGGGTTGTGCTGGTGCGAGCTGGAGCCGCGGCGGCTCTCGATGCCCTGCTGGCCCTGCACGAGCGCCCGGCGCGAGATATGCCGCTCGTTCGCCCAGGCGCCGTTCAGATGCACCAGCTCGAAGCCGTCGCGATTGAAGTCCACGCTGGCGCTGAGCGCCCGCCGGATGCGCACCGGCTGTCCGCTCTCGTTGACGTACCGCACCGAGCGGGCGATCGCGTCAGAATCGCGGAACGTCGTATAGCTCAGCACGGCGAGCATGCCGGAATGCGCGTCGTGCAGCGTCAGCTCCAGCGTCTGTGTCTCGTCGTCGGACTCGGTGTAAGTCGACGGCAAGCCTTCAAGCTTGGGCTTGCCCGCAAATATCCGGTGATCGCGATATACCAGCTCGGCGACCGTCGTGCCGTCCGCGAGCGTGAATTGATAGGCCGGGTTGCGGAAGTCTCCCGAGCCGTAGCCCGGATATTCCTGAGGCAGCGCATCCAGCGACAGGCGCGACTTGTCCGGATCGGGTGTCGGAGAGAAGCTTGCGCGCTCGCGCAGCGTCAGGCCGCCCGGCCAGGAAGCGCTCCTGAGCCCAGACCCCCAGTACACATGCGCGGGATACTGCCCCTCGACTATCGTCAATATGTAGCTCGTATTCGGCGTCCGCAGATGAAAGGTCTGACGCTCGTTGTCGAATGTAATCGTCATATGAGCCTCCTCGGAATGATAATTGCTATCCCGTTAGCATACCGGAATCGAACACTCGGATACATGGAATAAAGACGCTTATATATGTTTTTATGTGGGGGGCGGCGGCTTCTGTCGATTTCTGCCCGGCGGCGCTTTTCACGGGCCTGCGCTTTGCCTATAATGAAAGAATCTGGTTATTCGACTGTGGAGGGAAACCAAACATGCCAACGATCGCATTTATCGGACTGGGTACGATGGGCGGGCCGATGGCCGCCAACCTGCTTCGCAAGTCCTACGCCGTCACCGTATACAACCGGACGCCCGGCAAGGCGGGCGAGCTGCTCGAGCTCGGCGCGGAGGAAGCGGCCACGCCGCTGGCCGCCGCGCGCGGCGCGGACGTCGTCATCACAATGATCAGCAACGACGCCGCCGTCGAAGAAGTGTATTACGGCACCGAAGGCGTGTTCGCGGGACTGAAGCCGGGCACGGTGCTGATCGACAGCAGTACCGTGTCACCCGCGCTTGCGCGCAGGCTCGCGAGAGATGCCGCCGACGCATTCTGCGACTTCCTCGACGCGCCCGTGACGGGCAGCAAGCCGGCGGCCATCGACGGCACGCTGCTGTTCATGGTCGGCGGCGACGCGCAGATCGTGCGCGAGCAGCAGCCTTTGCTGCTGGCGATGGGGCGCGAGGTGCTGTACATGGGACCGAGCGGCAGCGGCGCGGCAGCCAAGCTCGCCCACAATACGATCGTCGGCATCAACGCAGCCGGACTTGTCGAGGGCATGGCGCTCGCGGCCAAGGCGGGGATCGACGCCTCCGCTTTCCTGCAGGTCGTGCAGGGCGGCGGCGCTGCGAGCAAGCAGGCCGAGCTCAAAGGCCGCAAAATTATCGAGCACGACTTCGGCGTGCAATTCTCGCTGGCGCTCATGCTCAAGGATCTGAAGCTCTCGTCCGTGCTGAGCGACGGGCTCGGCGTGCCGACGCCGATGCTTGAGGCGTCCAAGAGCCTGTTCCAGGCGGGAGCGTCTGCGGGCTACGGAGAAGAGGATCTGGCGGCGCTGGCCAAGCTGTACGAGCAATGGATCGGCGGGCGGATCGGGCGGGAACCTGGCGCGGCCGAACAGACATCGGCGACGGCCGAATCAGTCGAGACGGCCGACGAGGCTGCGGAGTCGGACCGGCGCAGGCAGAAGCGCGTCGCCCTGAACATCCCGCTCATGATCTCCATTTATCAATGGGAGCAGGCGGGATCGTTCGCCGGACAGAGCGTGGACGCCGTGCTGAGCGACGTGTCCGAGGACGGCCTTCAGGTAGCGACGTCCATCCCGCTCGAGAAGGACATGTTCATCGTCATCCATTTCCAGCAGGAGACGAGCCTGCCGCCGATGACGGCGCGCATCATCCGGATCGAACGCAAGGACGGGCTGTTCCACTACGGCTGCCTGCTGTCCGGACTTGCCCTGTATCAGCGCCTGCAGCTGAAGGAGTACATCGAGTCGCACGGTTAGGGATCGGTATTCGGCAGCACAAGTCAACGGAAAAACCTGCAAATATGCAGGCTTTAGACACGCCGCCAATTCATACACCCCAAAGCCTGCAAATATGCAGGCTTTAGACACGCCGCCGATCCATACACCCCAAAACCTGCAATTATGCAGGCTTTAGGTCCGACAGGCTACTGTTATCCGCGCTGCGCGCCTAAAAGGATGCACGATTGCAGGTTTTTGCTCCAAAATCGTGCGATTCGGCCGAAAAAGATGTATGGATGCAGGCTTTAAGTTGACGGACGCGATGAACCCGATCTCCAGGCGCCGGAGCTGACCGGCCTAGCCCCAGACAACAACCAGAAAAACTGCAAAAAATGCAGGCTTTAACTGGACGCACTGAACCCCGAATTGCAATAAGAAAAACCGTCAGGGAAGATCGCCCTGACGGTCCTTTTAGGTTTGGAAAATATCCGAAATGTGGTATTCATATCCGTGAACGCTTTTATAATGCTCTGGGTACATCGTTCCCCCACAGGATTCACACGTGAATTGGGGCGGTACCGACGGATCCCCCCCTTCCATTCGGTCAAAGTTACGTACCACCTTTAACGGAATGAGTTCCGCTTCCCGACAGCTTAGGCATAGGTATTTAACTTGCCCGTTCGTAAGCGGATTGGGCTTTTTCTTTTTGTCTGGCTTTCGTTTCTTCGATATCGGTGAGATGGTTAATCATCCTCTCCAAACAGGCATGCGTCGTCCGGCAACGGGCATACTTCACCCGTAGCTCCCCTTCTTGTAGACACACTTCTCCCTTATATTCATAGTAGCACTCGCATCGCTGGCAGATCAGCGGGTCTTTCCCCGTCGTTTGCTTCACTCTCTCCCGCCAATTTCTTCGCTTGAGCGCACGCTGTATCCTTACTGCCCATTTTCGGCTCACTTGCTGCCACGCCTTCATCCTCTTCTTGCTATACCCTTTCGTTCGCCGCGAATAGATCCCATAATAGCGGATCGTTTTAAATTGCTCGTCCGGGATATGCCGGATCAGCCGCGTAATGAATTCTTCCACCGTGATTCGCTCGTTCTTCTCTTCTCCGCTCGTCTTGTCATGGTAGCTAAACTCCACATATTCCCCGTCGTACTCCTTGATTCGGTGTACCGCGATAGCCGATCGCCGGATATACCGACCGATATAGCCTAACTGCTGCCGAACGGCTCCACGCTGTTTCGGCGCATGCACATAGAAGCCCTCGCCGTTGGCCGTGTAAGCTTTCTGCAAGCGACCTTGTACTCGTTTCTTCTCTTCCTCCGACAACTGACGCCGAATGAGCTTGAGTACCACCGTCTGCCACTGTTTGCGCAGCATCTCAAACGGGATGTAGTCGTACGTCACCCACTCTCCGTTCTTCTTCATCCCTCCCATCGTCACCAGCATGTGTACATGCGGATTAAAGTTCAGTCTTGACCCAAACGTATGTAAACCCGCGATGATTCCCGGCGTCACCTTCCGCTTCTTCTGAAAATACGCCTGCACCACTCGCACCGCTTCATCCATGTAGCTCTTCAGCAAATCACGGTGTACCAAAAAGACATCCCACAGCCCCTCGTCAATCGTAAATACCACGTGACGATGATGGACCTGCAGCACGTCATCTAACAATAGTCGGCTCCATTCCTCCGTCTCTCCGCAGGAGCAGGTCGTGCAGAATCGCCCCTTGCAACGATACGGCACCATTTTCAGATCGTGACAGCCCTCGTACACCATCAGCTTGAAGCCGTTCCGCGGGTCTCCGCATTTCCGGAACTTCTCCACTTCTTTTAACACGCAGGTACGGACTCGAGATCTGTTCTTTTCCACAAATCGTTCCCAATGTCGGTTCTCATCGAAAAAGATCCGCTTTAAGATATTCGCTTCCATATCGCTATTTTACCCATTCAGCCTAAAAACCGAAAGCGATATACTTTCTTTAATGTAAATAAAAGCCTTCGCAGCCATTTTCATGACGGCGAAGGCTTTTTGTGGCGCATTCGTAAATCAGGCGTCCAGGTACGAGCAGACGTAGTCCGCGACCTGCGTCACCTTCAGCTTGAACTTGGCGTTGGCAGGCACGGTGAATTCGCCGGTGCCGGAGATCGAGATCCACTCTTCGCTGCCCGGCAGCTGTACGGTCAGCTCGCCGGCCAGAATCTCCATGACTTCCTTCTGGTCCGTGCCGAACTCGTATTCGCCCGGCAGCATGATGCCGAGCGTCTTGCGGGTGCCGTCGGCGAACTTGACGGTACGGCTCGTGACCTTGCCGTCAAAGTAGATGTTCGCTTGCTTGACGACGCTGACTTGATCGAATTGGGACATGAATGAGAGCCTCCTAATATGAAAAAACTTGTATCTCGTTGCGGCGCGGAGCTGCATTGCCTTTGCAATGCGCTAACGCGCGCCGGCCGAAAGAGAGCCGGCCGCCCGCAAAGGGGGGCCGGCATCTCGGCGGCGGTTAGACGCCTTGAATCGTCGCAGCCGCTGCACAACAGCAATCGCAAGCGCGCGGTGTGCTTTAGATCAGCTTGCGGAACTGCGCCACGACGTTGTCGACCGTGAAGCCGTATTCCTTGATGACGCGGTCGCCCGGTGCGGAAGCGCCGAAGGTGCTGATGCCGAGCACGGCGCCGCCGTCTCCGACATAGCGCTCCCAGCCGAAAGGCGAAGCCATCTCGATCGCCAGGCGCGCCTTGAGGCCCTTCGGCAGCACGCTCTCGCGATACTCGGCGGACTGGGCTTCGAACAGATCCCAGCTCGGCAGGCTGACGACGCGGACATGAACGCCCTGCTCGGCGAGCGCCTTCTGGGAGGCGACGGCGAGCTGGACTTCGGAGCCGGTCGCGATCAGGATGCCCTGCGCTTCGCCGGCTGCCTCGGACAGCACGTAGCCGCCCTTCTTGATGCCTTCGCGGGCGTGCTCGGCCGTGCCTTCGAGAATCGGCAGGTTCTGGCGCGTCAGCACGAGCGCGACCGGGTTGCCGGTATTCTCAAGCGCATAGGCCCATGCTGCGGATGTCTCGTTGCCGTCGCCGGGGCGCAGCACGGTCAGGCCGGGAATGACGCGAATCGACGCGAGCTGCTCGATCGGCTCGTGCGTCGGTCCGTCTTCGCCGACGGCGATGGAATCGTGGGTCAGCACGTAGACGACGGGCTGGCCCATGATCGAGGCCAGGCGGACGGCCGGACGCAGGTAGTCCGTGAACACGAAGAACGTGCCGCCGTACACGCGCAGGCCGCCATGCAGCGAGATGCCGTTCATCGCCGCAGCCATGCCGAACTCGCGCACGCCGAAGTAGATATTGCGGCCGCTGTAGTCCTTGGCGCTGTAGACCGGCAGGCCCTTCAGATGCGTCATCGTGGAGCTTTCCAGGTCGGCGGAGCCGCCGACGAGGTTCGGCACGTTTTTGGCGAGGCCGTTCAAGGCGTTGCCCGATGCGACACGCGTCGAGAGCGGCTTGTCCTCCGTCGTGTACTTCGGCAGGTCGGCGTCCCAGCCTTGCGGCAGCTTGCGCGCCAGCGCGTCCTCGAACTGCTGCGCCAGCTCGGGGTGAGCCGCCTTGTACTTGGCGAACTGCTCTTCCCAGGCGGCATACGCCTGCTCGCCGCGGCTCTTGACCTCGGCGAAGTGCGCGCGCACCTCGTCAGGCACGAAGAAATCGGGGTGATCCCATTCGTAGAACGCCTTCGTCAGCTTGGATTCTTCCGTGCCGAGCGGCGAGCCGTGCGGGCCAGCGTGGCCGCCCTTGCCGCCCTTGTTCGGCGAGCCGTAGCCGATGACCGTCTTCACTTCGATCAGCGTCGGCTTGCTCGTCTCGGCCTGCGCCTCGGCGAGCGCCTTGGCGAGCGCCGCCAGATCGTTGCCGTCCTCGACGCGCAGCACTTGCCAGCCGTAGCCGTCGAAGCGCTTCGCGACCGATTCGGAGAAGGACAGGGACAGCTCGCCGTCCAGCGAGATGTCGTTCGAATCGTACAGCACGACCAGCTTGCCAAGCTGCAGGTGGCCGGCCAGCGACGCGGACTCCGAGGAGATGCCTTCGGACAGGTCGCCGTCGCCGCAGATCGAATAGGTGAAGTGGTTGATCAGCTCATACCCTTCGCGGTTGTATGTAGCCGACAGCTGCGCCTCCGCCATCGCCATGCCGACGGCCATCGCGATGCCTTGGCCGAGCGGTCCTGTCGTCGCGTCGACGCCTGCAGTGTGGCCGAATTCCGGGTGACCCGGCGTTTTGGAGCCCCACTGGCGGAAGTTCTGCAGCTCTTCGATCGGCAGATCGTAGCCGGAGAGATGCAGCAGCGAGTATAGGAGCATGGAGCCGTGACCGGCGGACAGCACGAAGCGGTCGCGATCGATCCAGCTCGGCTGCGAAGGATTGTGCTTCATCGTTTTCGCGAACAGCTGGTACCCCATCGGCGCCGCGCCCATCGGCATGCCGGGATGTCCGGATTTTGCTTTTTCGATCGCGTCGATCGCGAGCGTACGGATCGTCGTCACGGATAGCTGTTCAATCGTCTTGGCGTTTGCTGTCATATGGAAACGACCTCCTTTATCTGCATTGCGTTGTTATGGTGCATTAGTCCGTTAAACCGGCGCAGTTCGACCTTGCCTATTGTACCATGGGGGTTGTCCGTTTTCCATAACGCTTGTACGGACAAGTCCGGCTCCGCCTCTGATCCCAAAGTCTCCCCGGTTATCGTCCTCATCGCTCTGCCGCTTTATCCATGGTGAGGAGGGCCGATCGCCCGGCCCTGCTCAGCATTAGATAAAAGCAACCGTCTTGTTCTGGTACACGACGAGACGGTCCTCGATATGCCACTTCACGGCTCTCGCCAATACGATGCGTTCGATATGGCGGCCCATGCGCCGCAGCTCGTCCACATTGTTGCGATGGCTGACCCGCTGCACGTCCTGCTCGATGATCGGGCCCGCGTCCAGCTCGGCGGTCACATAATGCGCCGTCGCGCCGATCAGCTTGACGCCGCGGTCGTACGCCTGGTGGTACGGCTTGCCCCCGACGAAGGCGGGCAGGAAGGAATGGTGGATGTTGATGATCCGGTTCGTGAAGTGCTCGATGAACTTCGGCGTGATGATCTGCATGTATCTGGCGAGGATCACCAGGTCCACCTTGCCGGCGGTCAGCTCCAACTGGCGCTTCTCGGCATCGGCCTTCGTCTCCGGCGTGACCGGGATGTGGTGGAACGGTATGCCGAACGACTCGACGAGCCCGCGCATATCGTTGTGATTGCTGATGACCATGCTGATCTCGGCGTCGAGATCGCCGGCCTGCCATTGCCAGAGCAGCTCGAGCAGGCAATGGTCCTCGCGGGACACGAAGATCGCGAGGCGCTTGCGCCGGACGGCGCGGTAGACGCTCCACCGCATCTCGAAGCGGTCGGCGATGCGCGCGAAGTCCTCCTGCAGGACGGGCAGGTTGTGCTCCAGATTGGCGAGATCGAAGGCGATGCGCATGAAAAACATGCCGCTCTCCGGATCGGTCGTATATTGATCCGACTGCAAGATGTTCGCGCCTTGCTCATACAAAAATTGCGATACGGCGGCGACGATTCCCGGCCGGTCGGGGCAGGAGATCAGCATTCTGGCGCGGTTCGCGTTTTCTTCGCGGCCTTTGCTGTCCTGCGGTTGGTAGACGTTCTGGGTCATGACGGTTTCCTCTGCCTCTCTATCGGATACTTCTCTTCCTTATACTTTAGCCAGCCATTCCCTGCCCGCCAGATAAGCCGTCAGGCGTTGGTTGACGGCTTCCTCGCTATAGTCGGCAGACAGCACGCGATGCTCCATCGCCAGATCGTACAGACGCTCCAGCGGCTCGCGCGGGTCTGCCTTGCGTGCCTTGGCGTCCGACTTCAGCACTTCCCAGGTGTTCAGGACGAAGGCTCTGTGATCGATGTCCTGCTTGCCGAAGAAGTGGTGCAGGCGCTCGACGTCTTCGAGGAACTCTCCGCCGAAGCGCAGGTCGACGTCGCCGCGCAGCAGCGCGATCTCCGCCTCGTACATCGGACGTTCCTTGCCGGCTTTTTTGCCGATCCAAGGCGTCTCGAGAATAAAAGGCTTGCCGGACAGCGCAGGATGGCCGACTAAATTGTTGATCGCATCGTAACCGATCCAGCCCGAGCCGATCGGCGTATGGCGGTCCTTGCCCGCTCCGCGCGGGTTCTTGCTGTCGTTCAGATGGATGACCGCGATGCGATCGAGGCCGACCGTCTCGTCGAACGACTTCAGCACGCCGTCCAGATCGTCCACGATATCGTAGCCCGCATCATGAATGTGGCATGTATCGAGACAGATCGTGAGCCTGTCGTTGTCGCGAACGCGCTCGATGATGGCGGCCAGCTCCTCGAAGCTGCGGCCGATCTCCGTGCCTTTGCCCGCCATCGTCTCAAGCGCAATGTTCACGTTCGTATGCTTGGTCGCTTCCAGCACCTCGTTGAGTCCTTCCGCGATACGCGCGATGCCGTACTCCGGATCCTTCTCCGTGTACGCGCCCGGGTGAAGCACGATGTTGTTCACGCCGATCGCGTCCGTCCGTCGCACTTCCTCCTGCAGGAAGTTCACCGCCAGCTCGAACGTATCTTCCTTATAAGAACCGAGATTGACAATGTACGGCGCATGCACGACAATCTCGCCGATTCCCGCCTCCGCCATCGCTTCCTTGCCCTCGGGAATATACAAGCTCTCGATAGGCTTGCGCCTCGTATTCTGCGGTGCCCCCGTATAAATCATGAACGAGCTAGAGCCGTAGGACTTGGCCTCGTCCGTCGCCGTCAGCAACCCCTTGTCCGAGAAAGACACATGGGAACCGATCTTCAGCATGGCTATACTCCCCTCCGTCTGCGGCACCCGTCATTGCCCGGGCCCGTCCTATGAAATCAAAACCTATTGTAGCGCGAACAATGAAATAAATCTAGGAGACAAGAGATGGGGATCGCACGGGACAGACATGGGGAAATGCGGTATAATTCCGGTAACGAGGTGACAAAGTCTGAAATCAAGAGTGAAAGCAGGCAGTAAGGAAAAAGAGCATGACAAATAAGACGTGAAAAACACGACTTTTTTGAAAGGATGTATGAGATTTTGGTGCAGATCAGGTGGCTTCAGGCATCAC
>NZ_JAZDQE010000023.1:0-89024 GCF_037963805.1 Cohnella sp. 56
AGAACACGAGGTTGATAGGCTCGGGGTGTAAGCACAGCAATGTGTGTAGCTGACGAGTACTAATCGGTCGAGGGCTTATCCTAACTTGTCCGTTCAATTGACGGACAGACGGCAAGCCGCACAGGCATGAGAATTTCTAAAGCGCAAATTCGTTTCGCATCCGGTTTTCAGGGCGCAAGCTCTGTAAAGCCATAAGCTCTCATAGCTCAGTAGGTAGAGTGCATCCATGGTAAGGATGAGGTCACCGGTTCGATCCCGGTTGAGAGCTCCAGCTTTGCGGCCCGTTGGTCAAGCGGTTAAGACACCTCCCTTTCACGGAGGTAACGGGGGTTCGATTCCCCCACGGGTCACCATACATATGGAGGCTTAGCTCAGCCGGGAGAGCATCTGCCTTACAAGCAGAGGGTCGGGGGTTCGATCCCCTCAGCCTCCACCATCCTTTATCTTATCCGTTGGGGATTAGCCAAGCGGTAAGGCAACGGACTTTGACTCCGTCATTCCTAGGTTCGATCCCTAGATCCCCAGCCATTTGGTTTTTCTACAGCCGAATAATCACTGGCCATATGCGCGTATGGCGGAATTGGCAGACGCACCAGACTTAGGATCTGGCGGGCAACCGTGGGGGTTCAAGTCCCTCTACGCGCACCAACTTAATAAAATGTTCCGAAACCCCTTAATCTATAAGGGTTTTTTTGTCTTTTTGGATAGTTGAAAATGTTAACATGGGGGGATTGTTTGTTCCTGTCTTTGGGTCGTGGGAGCGAACTTCAACCGCGCATTCCAAGCCGATGGCCAAAGGCGCAGTCCACAGGCGATCATTCGCTTTCGCCGTCCCGGTAACCGTCCCGCTGCCCAAGCACCGCTTCAGCAAGAAAGATAAAGAGCTCGTAGACTGTAAACTTTCTTGCTGTATCGACATAGCTTACTTGCTGCAACTAAGGTTGGATCTCCTCGTTAGGAACAAGGGATTGAAGAATGGGGACTAACCTTTAACGATGATTCATGAGACCGTCTCACCTTCCGTAGGGTTTGTAGGGGTACAAACACTTTACAGAAATGAGCGGTCTTTTGGCTACTATTTTTTTTGATAATCAACAGACGCGAAATAACCCAATAATTTTTATACTATTCGGTCAAATTTAGAATTGTTCGCTTTACTCGAGTTCTCTTTTGCGGATAAAAAACTAAACAAATAGACAATAAGAATGGCTACTGAGATTGTATAATTTATGTATATTAAGTTCCAAACTAGAGGCGGGTACACATCATGGGCAGTATCATTTAAAGCTCCTAGGTTCTTTAATCTCCAGTTCCAGATTATTATCGAGCTAGAATAAGATAATAAGGTATACAAGTTTGAAAAAGAGAAAAAAAGTAAAAAGTATTTAAGAAGAATATGTTTCATAGATGTAGTCCCCTATTTTATAGAATTAAAAAGAAGGGAAGAATGCTTCCCTTCTTCTTGCAACTTAAGCGGCAGTGGGGGTGCCTAACCGATAACCAATTGCCCCGGGTGTTTCCATAGACCAATTTTGAGGTCCTGCAGCAGAATCATAAACATACCATCCACATACAGTGTAAGAATGGAAAATTGTCTTTACCCAACCTTCTTTATGTGTCCAATTGCTTTGTTCGTAAAGATTAATACGTGAATGGGCGGGGACACTTACGACATTTGAATAAGAATTGGATTGTTGTTCTGTGAAAGAAAGACCAAGAGTTGCAAGTTTACTTAGTGAAACACTTCCCGAGTAGGTAATGGTGTTTGTCGTAGTTGCAGTAAAGTTGAGTCCTTGAGCTGTATTAGTTTGATTTATTTGATACGTTTTTAGAATTTCTTTAAAGTACGGATAAGCATATGTTGTTCCTAGTGCTTCTTCCGTATATGAGTAGATATATGGACAATATAAAGGAGGTACTCCGTCGGTGTCTTGGGTGGTGACACCGCCGCTGACCTTAGCTTCAGAGCAAGCGGCTAAGCCGTTCTTTTGATTTGTTATTCTTTGTTGCGTAGCATTATCAATCATTGCTTTTCCGTCTGGTGTATTGCTAAGTTCTATTTCCTTTTGATTAATACTTTTAATGATATCATTTATTTCCTCAGGTGAGTAGTTAGAACTTAAATGAATTGGCGTTCCTGAAATCGAGACATACTCATGTTGTGTAGAGGAAAAAGTTGTTGCAGATGCCAAGCCTGGAAGTGCAAAAGATACTAAAGTTAATACACTCACAACTGATTTTATCAGTCTATTCAATTACTTAACCCCCAATTAAGGTGAATTTATATGAAAGCTGGCCAGCTGTTCATAACAATCATATTTTACGACATTTACCATTTAGATAATTAATATACCAATTTAGATGATAATTGTATATAGCTAAATATGTTGGTTACTGACGAATGATGTCGTTCAAATATTTTATTTTTTATGATTAAGCAAGGGATAAGATACAGATTTGATAAGGAGCATTTTTTCTCAATGTGATTATCGTGAACAAATGGTTTTTTGAGGCGATCATAGCTTAGACAAAAGAGAATGTGGTATGGGCGATTAAGGCATTAATAGACAAGTTGTGATATCCACTACAGTCAGGAGATTGCAGGTGTATCCTTCATCTCGCTGAGCATGGCATATGGTCGCTTGGAGCGGTTGCGGAAACGAGAAATTGTAAGCGAATTTCCAAACCAATCGCGCAACATACAACTCGTTATTGAGGTGATAGTAATGAATCTAAATAAGCACATTGGCCGAGCGGTAGAAATGATATACAAGAACCGCAATTGCAAAAAGACACAATGTCGAGTTGACAATATGATTGCTTCAGGGAGACTTATTGACCACGGCAGCGAGGCGCCGTGGTCGATAACGCATGATAAGAGCTCGAAGAAATCAGTGAACGCTTAGTTGAGGTGAAGGAAGAAGTGAATGAAGTCATACTGGGACGCGGAGCCGGGCGCGGCCTGATGGGGGAGATGGATGCGCGCACGAAGCTGGTTCATGTGCAGAAATACGGCGAGCTGATGAAGGTTCCTTTCTTGGACATCGTAAGGATCGATAGCGTATCAAATAAAGCGGGCTCCGGGATATTCCGGGGTTCTTTGTTTTGCGGGAGTGCGTGGAAGCGAGGCGGGAGAAAACGCCATCTTTCAGCATATAAAACTATGTAATAGTAGTTCGATGAAAAAGAAAAAGCCCGTTTTGACGGGCTTATAGAAAAAATATATACTATTATATATAAGGACTTCCCAGACTTAGGATCTGGCGGGCAACAGTGGGGGTTCAAGTCCCTCTACGCGCACCAACTTTATAAATTCGCCGAAGCCCCTTAATCAATAAGGGTTTTTTTGTTTTATTTCGTTTTTACAAGACATAGCTTCAATGAAGGAGTGCACGCGTGATGCCGGAAGTAAAAAAGCCCGGAAAAAAGTATAAAGTAAAAAGGCCGACGAGAGATGAGTTCGAATTGGAAGAGCTCGGCGAACGGTTGGTCGAGGCGAAGCAGGAAGAAACCGAGGTAGTGCTCACGGTATGGGATGCGGAGCCGGTTCGCGGCCGGATCGTGGTGCTGGACGCGAGGACGAGGCTGGTTCATGTGCAGGGATATGACAGCCTCGTCAAAATCCCTTTCCTGGACATCATGCGTATTGATAATCCGGTGGATTAAGGGACCGGGCGTCAACTGACAAGACCCTTCGACTGTGAATTGGTCGAAGGGTTTTGTGTTCTCGGAGAAGTCGAAGTCAGCGTTCAAAAACGAGGGTGCCGAAGTATTCGCGCAGATGGAAGTTCGGTACGTCTTCGGGGATGTCGTTCCAAGCTGCATAGTGCGGATGGGGCGTCAGATCGCCGCATTTGTAGAAATTGCCCTTCATTGTCATAGGGGCTCCGGGGGCAAATCCGGGGAACCATTCGGCGAGCGCCGCAAACGGGATTCGGCATTCAAGCTGCCAGCAGACTTGTCCCTGGGCGTCGACGAGCCCGCGCTCCGCCCGCGCCTCGTACAGGGCGGGCCGGAGCCCGGGCGCGGGATCTCGGTCGTGCCGGTCAGAGCCGATGCCGGCCAGCATCGCGCCCGCCGAGTTGAACTCGAAGTTCACATAGCGGGTATCCTGCTCCGGCATAGGCTGCAGGAAAAACTCAACGCAGCTGTCCCTATATACAGGCGGGTTCAAGCCTTCACTGTGCACCGCGACCGGATCGGCCTCGTAAACGCGGAACCGGGCATGGATCGCCTCGTCCGTGAAGTATACGCGGACCTCCGTCTCAGGACGGTAAGGCGCCTCGTCGTGCTCCCATAAATAATGGGCGAGACGAATCGGAGCGACCTTCGCCCACGCTTCCCCGCGCAGTTCCTTCGTGCTGTATGTGACGTTATAACTGTTGCCCATCGCCTCAGCGCCTCGCTTTCCTTTTTCGACCGCAACCTAACTCTTCCAAGTGTACCTTGGTCCACCCTGCCGTTCAATGTCGAATCGTGCGAGATTCTTCCAGCCTATCGCCTAAAATGACCGTCAGCCTGTATAATAGACGGCATGGTATAATCAGGGACCGACATACTAGAGGTGACAAATGAATCCAGAAGACAGCAATAAGAAGTCGGAGCGCGGTTACCGTACGATGATTAGAAGATACTTGCTGCCCGAATGGCGGGCGCTCAGCTGGCTCGGCGCGCTGCTGTTCTCGTCGATCGCGCTGCAACTCGTCAATCCGCAGATCATCCGCTATTTTATCGATACGGCGCAAGGGGAAGGCAGCTTGACTCCTCTTTATTATGCCGGAGCGCTCTTTATCGGTTTTTCTCTGCTGCAGCAGGGGGTGTCCGTGGTGGCGGCTTACTTCAGCGAGAATCTGGGCTGGAAGACGACCAACAAACTGCGCGTCGATCTGGCTGCGCATTGTCTGTCGCTGGACATGTCGTTCCACAAGAAGCATACGTCCGGCTCGCTGATCGAGCGGGTGGACGGTGATGTGAACGCGCTGGCGCAGTTTTTCTCAAGCTTCATGATCAATCTCGCGGGCAATGGGCTGCTGACGCTCGGCATTCTGGTGCTGCTGTTCCGGGAAAATATATGGGTCGGCGTGGCGATGAGCGTATTCGTCGCGGGCAGCTTCTGGGCGATCAAGCGAATCCGGCAGTTTGCCGTGCCCGTGTGGACACGCTGGCGGCAGATCAATGCCGAATATTACGGCTTCATCGGCGAGCAGCTCGAAGGCACCGAGGATACGCGGGCCAACGGCGCCGTCGGCTACGCCATGAACCGCTTCTATGATTTGACCCGGCGCATGCTCCCGCTGCGCGTGCGGGCTTTTATGGGCTACTTCCTCATGTGGAGCACGACGATACTGGTGTTCGCGCTCGGCAATGCCGCGGCCTTCATCGTATGCGCAATTCTGTGGAAGCGCGGCGAGCTGACGATCGGCTCCGCCTATCTCGTGTTCTACTATACCGAGCTGCTCGCCAAGCCGATCGAGAAAATCCGCACGCAGCTCGAGGATCTGCAGAAGGCGGATGCCAGCCTCGTGCGCATCGGAGAGCTGCTCGCGACGAAGTCGGCCATCGCCGACGGGCCGGGCGCCGAGCTGCCTGCGGGACCGGCGGAAGTCGAGCTGCACGAGGTGACCTTCGCGTATGAGGATGAGGAGCCGCCGACGCTGCGCGGGGTGACGCTCAGGCTCGAGCGAGGCCGCACGCTAGGGCTGCTCGGCCGCACGGGCAGCGGCAAGACGACGTTCGCGCGGCTGCTGCTCCGCTTCTATGATCCACAGCAGGGTGAGATCACGTTGACGGGGATCGATCTGCGGCGCTTCAAGCTCGGCGAGCTGCGCGCCCATGTCGCGATGGTCACGCAAAATATCGAGATTCTGGCAGGCACCGTGCGCGACAATCTGACGCTGTTCGACGAGCGCATACCGGACGCCCGGATAATGGACGTACTCGCCGAGCTCGGCCTTGAGGGCTGGTTCGCGGGACTGCCCGACGGGCTGGATACGAGTCTGTCAGCCGGCGGCGCGGGATTGTCCGCTGGAGAAGGACAGCTCCTCGCCTTCGCCCGCGTCTTCCTGACGAATCCGCGGCTCGTCATCCTGGACGAAGCGTCCTCCAGGCTGGATCCGCTCACCGAGAGCCGGATCGAGGCGGCGATCGACCGTCTGCTGCATAACCGGACCTGCATCATCATCGCCCACCGGCTGGCGACGATTCAGCGGGCGGACGATATCGCCATCCTCGAGCAGGGACAGATCGTGGAGCATGGCAGACGCGAGGCGCTGGCAGGCGACCCGGCTTCCCGCTTCAGCCGCATGCTGGCCGTCGGCCTGGAGGAGGTGCTCGTATGAAGACAAGCGTTTTTTTCTGGCGCATGCTGGCTTATCGTCCGGGACTTTACGTGCTTAATCTGCTCGCGTGGACGCTCATCCATATGGCGCCGCTGGTGCCGGGTCTGCTCACGAAGGCATTCTTCGATCATCTGGAGGGGACGCATACGTTCCCGCACGGGGCGGTCGCGATTGCGGCGCTGCTCGTCGCGGCTGCGCTCGGGCGGATCGCGCTTATCTACTGCGGCTTCCTGACGGACGTGGCGTTCAGGTTCCGTCTCAGCTCGCTGCTGCGGCGCAATCTGCTGGCACATGTGCTGCGGGCGCCCGGCGCCAGGGCGCTGCCCGGATCGCCGGGCGAGGCGATCAGCAACTTCAGGGATGACGTGGAGCAGGCGGAGGAGGCGACGAGCTGGTCGGTGGACACGCTCGGACTCGTCGGCTTCGTGGTTGCGGCGAGCTGGATTCTGCTGGCGATCGATGCGCAGCTGACGGTGCTCGTGTTCGTGCCGCTCATCCTCGTCGTCACGGCGGCCCAGATCGCTACGGCCCGCATCCGCAAGTACCGCGCGGCAAGCCGCGAGGCGACGGCCCAGGTGACGGGGGCGATCAGCGAGATGTTCGGCAGCGTGCTCGCCATCCAGGTGGCGGGTGCGGAGCAGCGGGTCGTCGGACGGTTCGCGAAGCTGGGCGAGAGCAGGCGGCAGTCGATGATCAAGGACAAGCTGCTGACCGAGACGCTCTCCTCGGTATTCAACAACTCCGTCAACCTGGGCACGGGCATCATTCTGCTGCTGGCCGGCATCAAGATGCGCGACGGCAGCTTCACGATCGGCGATTTCTCCCTGTTCGTCTATTACCTGACGTTCGTGACGCAGCTCATCTCCAACGTGGGCAACTTCATGACCTACTACAAGCAGATGGCCGTCAGCTTCGGCCGGCTCAAGGATATGCTGCGCGGCGCGTCGCCGGCGCTGCTCGTGCAGAAGGCTTATATCGGGCTCGGGAAAAAGGGAACGCGCAAGACGGCGGTCGCAGAGGAGGAACGAAGCGGCGGGCGGGAACCGGAGATCGATGACGGATCGCTCAAGCTCCCAGTGCGGGCCGCACCGCTTCGCGAGCTCGCCGCGACGGGTCTCACCTATCGCTATCCGGAGACGGGCCGGGGCATCGACAATATCGACCTGACGCTGCCCGGCGGTTCCTTCACCGTCGTCACGGGGATGGTCGGCTCCGGCAAGACGACCCTGCTGCGCGCGCTGCTCGGCCTGCTGCCGGCGAAGCGCGGCACGATCCGGTGGAACGGCGAGCCGGTCGCGGCGCCCGCCGACTTTTTCGTGCCGCCGCAGAGCGCGTACACCGCGCAGATCCCGCGGCTGTACAGCGCCTCGCTGCGGGACAACATCCTGCTCGGCGCGGCAGCCTCTCCTGCGGAGCTGGCCCGCGCGATCCATGCCGCGGTGCTCGAGGAGGATATTGCCGGCCTGCGGGAAGGCCTCGAGACGATGGTCGGGCCGCGCGGCGTGAAGCTGTCGGGCGGGCAGGCGCAGCGTACGGCTGCGGCCCGCATGCTCGCGCGGGATGCGCAGCTGTACGTGTTCGACGATCTGTCGTCCGCGCTCGACGTGGAGACCGAGCGGCGGCTGTGGGAGCGGCTGTTCGCGGCGAAGGGCGGGGCGACCTGTCTCGTCGTCTCGCACCGCAAGGCGGCGCTGGCTCGCGCGGATCGGATCGTGCTGCTGCAGGACGGCCGGATCGAAGCGCAGGGTACGGCGGCGGAGCTGCTGGCGACGAGCGCGAGCTTCCGGCGGCTGTGGCACGGGGAGGAGCAGGAGGCGGAGCGCGCGCTGTGACTGTGACAGGCAAGCTCGGCGCGGTTCGGCTTTGAAGCGGGTTGCTCATGCGCTCAGGCGCTCATGGGGCGGCCCGCTTTTTTTGCGAGATTCGACCTTATGCTATACTGATAGACACAGGTTTTGCACATTTTATGAGAGAACGGGATTGTTGCCCAATGGCCTATCGACCTGAGAATCCGTTGATGATTCAGTCCGACATGTCCGTGCTGCTGGAGGTCAATCATCCGGACTATGCCGTCGTCCGCGATGCGCTCAGCGCCTTCGCGGAGCTGGAGAAGAGCCCCGACCATATCCATACGTATCGCATCACGCCGCTCTCGCTGTGGAATGCCGCCTCCGCCGGCATGGAGCTGGAGCGGATCATGGCAGTCATCGAGCGGTACAGCAAGTTCGATACGGCGCCCAACGTGCTGCGCGAGATCGAGGACGTCTATCGCAAGTTCGAACTGCTGCAACTGGAGCGGGAGGGAGACGAACTGCTGCTGAGCAGCAGCGATCCCAGCTTGCTGCAGGAGCTGCTCCGCTATTCGTCGCTGCAATCGCTGCTGCTCGGCCGCGCGGGCACAGGCGCGGTGCGAGTCGCTCCGCAGCAGCGGGGGGCGATGAAGCGGGAGCTGATGAAGCTCGGCTATCCGGTCCGCGACTTGGCCGGCTATACGGCGGGGACGCCGCTGGCGCTGGACTTCCGGCAGACGACGCTCGGCGGCCGTGCGTTCGTGCTGCGCGACTACCAGCGGCAGGCGGCGGACAGCTTCTACGCGGAGGGCTCGGCGTACGGCGGCAGCGGCGTGCTGGCATTGCCCTGCGGGGCGGGCAAGACGGTCATCGGTATGGCTGCGGCGATCAGCGTGCAGGCGGAGGTGCTCGTGCTGACATCGAGCGTGACGGCCGCGCGGCAGTGGATCGGGGAATTTCTGGACAAGACGACACTCGCGCCCGAACAGATCGGCGAATATTCCGGGGACGCGAAGGTGATTCGTCCGGTCACGGTCGCCACCTATCAGATCGTCAGCCACCGCAAGGACAGAGAAGACGAGTTCGCCCACCTGGCGCTGTTCGGCGAGCGCGACTGGGGCCTGATTATTTATGACGAGGTGCATCTGCTGCCCGCTCCCGTATTCAGGATCACGGCGGACATTCAGGCCCGGCGCAGGCTCGGGTTGACGGCGACGCTCGTCCGCGAGGACGGGCTGGAGGCGGATGTGTTCGCGCTGATCGGGCCTAAGAAGTACGATGTGCCCTGGAAGGAGTTGGAGCGTGCCGGCTGGATCGCGACCGCGCTCTGCACGGAGGTGCGCGTCCGGCTGAGCGGTGCGGAGCGGATGACGTACGCCGAGGCCGATGCGCGCGCCCAGGCGCGTATCGCCTCCGAAGCGTCCGCCAAGCTGACGGTCGCTCTGGAGCTGGTCCGGGCGCATCCCGGCGAAGGAGTGCTCGTCATCGGGCAGTATCTGGACCAGCTCGAACGGGTCGCAGCCGCGCTTCAGGCGCCGATCATCACCGGCAAGACGCCTACCCGCGAGCGGGATGCGCTCTATGCCAGCTTCCGCGAGGGACAGGTGCGCGTGCTCGTCGTATCCAAGGTCGCCAACTTTGCCATCGATCTGCCCGACGCGAGCGTGGCGATCCAGCTATCCGGGCAGTTCGGCTCGCGGCAGGAGGAGGCGCAGCGGCTCGGCCGGATATTGCGGCCCAAGGCGGACGGCGTGCAGGCGCGATTCTACTCGCTCGTGACCCGGGATACGAAGGATCAGCAGTTTGCCCTGAATCGTCAGCGTTTCCTGACCGAGCAGGGCTATCAGTATACGATTGTGGACGCCGACGAGATCGTGCCTGGCGTGAGCGAGACGGAGCCGCTGCTGCCGCAATCCCAGGGAGCCGGGGAGCGTGCGCACGGACAGAACGCTCCGTCCAGATCAGACCGCAAGACTGCGCCATCTGCCGCAACGGCCGGCAAGGTGCTCGACATGGAAGCATTCAGAAGCGGGCGGACCGGGAGGAGTGACTTAAGATAAACATCGCATTTTTACTGTCGATGCTGGACAAGAAGCAGACGGAGAAGCTGGCTCGCCATTGGCAGATCGCCATGCGCGCCTCGACCCCCGTAGAAGAAATGAGAGAGAAGCTCGTAAAGGCTTATTTCACCGAAGAGCGGATATTGGAGCAATTAAGGAAGCTCGATGCGCCGGAGCGTCAGAGTCTGGACATGCTGGCGGCCGTTGCGGAGATGAATGGGGGGCGGCCATCGCGGACGGTCGATGCGGCCCGCTCGATCGATCGGCTCACGGGCGGCAGCGGCAACGGATCCAAAGTGATCGAGACGCTGAAAAAGAGCGGGTTTGTGTTCACGGTTAAGGAGTATTGGCATGAGTTCGCGGTCGTGCCGCTTGAACTGGTGCTGCTGCTGTACAGAGAACTCACCGAGTCCAGCGCCGAGCGGATCTTGAAGAACGGCGCCGTCGAAGGAGAGGTGCGGATTGAAGAGCAATGCGGGCTCGCGCTTGCCCACGATCTGCTGACCTTGCTGTCTGCGATCGGCCACGAACGGGTCGAAGTATCGCAGAAGGGGCTAATTTACAAGCGGGCGATGAATCGTATATTGCCGAAGCTGAGGTCATCCGACGACTATTTTCCCGATATCGGGATAGACGAGGCCCGGCCGGCTGTTTTTGTTTTTTTAGAGAGCTTCATTCATCGGTACAACATGGCAAATTTTCGGGAAGTGGCTTGTCTGAACCCTGCAGGCATAGAGCCGTTCCTGAATACGCCCTATTCGGAATGGCAGCGGCTGTTTATCTATCATTATGAGAGCGTTCTCCCCCCGGCGGGGCGGCTGCCGATGTTGCTGGTGCGCAGCATCGTGTACCGCTTCGGACTGGACGACTGGATATCCGCCGATGCTGTGCGGGACGAGCTGGCTCGCCTGATGGAACCGTGGGAGGCGCGGCTCGACGACGAAATGCTGGATGAGGCGTTCTACATGCCGCATATCGCCGTCGGCTTAATTGAGTGCGGACGAGATGCAAGCGATCGTCCGGTGTGGAGATGGACGGATTGGGGCCGGGAGTTTGTATGGCGCGGTTTGCTCGGCCAGTCGCTGGAAGAGAGCAGGCTGGAGCATATGCTGGCCGATCGCTTCTACGTGCAGCCGAATCTGGAGATCGTCATGCCGGAGACGGCGCTGCCCGCGATCCGCTGGCGGGTCGAGGCGATCGCCGAGCTGGTTCGTTCGGATAGCGCACTGACTTACAAGCTGACCCGGGAGCGCGCCATTCAGGCGCTGGAGGGCGGCTGGACGATAGACGAGATCGAGGCGTTCCTGACGGAGTTCAGCCAGACGCCGGTCGCGCCGAGCGTGCTGCGGACGCTGCGCGACTGGACGGCGAGCTACGGCAGCGCCGTGCTGTGGGATGCGATGGTGCTGCAGGTCGCCGATCCGGCAGCGGCCCAGTTGATCGCCAGAGACAAGAAGCTGGCCGCATTGATCGTGCATACTTTTTCCCCGGATACATTCGTCATCCGCAGACACGACGAGCAGGAAGTGCGCAAGCTGGTCGCCAAGCTCGGCTATAACATTCCCGTCCGTCACAAAAATCCGGACAGGGCGGGCTTGTCCGGCGGCAAGCGCGTGCAGCGGCAGCGGCAGGGCGACGATGGGACGAAGCAGATCGAGATTGCCAATCTGGAAGCTTTTGCGCCGCGTCAGACCGCGGGCGGGCTGGTTGTCGGGGAGATGGCTTACAGCAGTCTGCAAAGGGAAGCGCCGAATTTTTACGATGACGCCTACGAGGATGAGGACGAGGACGAAGGCGAAGATGACTTCGATGGATTTGCAGAGTTCGAGTTCGCGCTTCCTGATGACGACTGAGACGACGAGGAGGATATTGAGATGACCGGACCGGAGCAGGCGAACAAGGAGCGGTTCACCGATCGCGTGGACACGTACGTGAAGTACAGGCCGAGCTATCCTGCGGCGGCGATCGACTATTTGTACGGCGAAGCCGGGCTGGAGGCGGCGGGCGAGGTCGCGGATATCGGCGCGGGCACCGGCATATTCTCGCGGCTGCTGCTGGAGCGGGGGACGTCCGTCACGGCGGTCGAGCCGAACCGGGCGATGCGCGAGGCGGCGGAGCGGGCGCTCGGCGGCTACCCGGGCTTCCGCGCGATGGACGGCGCGGCGGAGGAGACGGGGCTTGCGGACGCGTCGCTCGATTTTATCGTGTGCGCGCAGGCGTTTCACTGGTTCGACCAGCCTGCGGCGAAGCGGGAATGGCACCGGCTGCTGCGGCCGGGCGGCAGGGCGGCGCTGGTGTGGAACACGCGGCTGCGGAGCGGGACGCCGTTCCTGGAGGCGTACGAGCGGCTGCTGCTGGACCTCGGGACGGACTATGCGCGCGTCAACCATACGAATATTACGCAGGAGCAGTTGGCGGCCTTCTTCGCGTCCGGCACCAAGCGCGAGGCGCGGTTCCCGAACCGCCAGCTATTCGACTTCGACGGTCTGAGCGGGAGGCTGCGGTCGTCCTCCTATACGCCGGTGCCGGGGCATCCGAACTACGAGCCGATGCTGGCCGAGCTGCGCGCGATCTTCGACCGCTACCAGCAGGACGGCCAGGTCTCGTTCGACTACGAGACGGAGATTTACTGGGGCGAGGTGTAAGGGGCGTAGGGGAACGGCGAGCCGGCAGGCTGGCTGGTTGGGCTGCCGGGGGCGAAGGTGCACATATATGGTGCATGAAGCGGGACAGCGTCGGGGCGGCCGGGCTGTCGGGAGCGAAGGTGCACATATATGGTGCATGAAGCGGGATGGCGTCGGGGCGGCGAAGTTGTCTGGGGCGAAGGTGCACATATATGGTGCATGAAGCGGGACAGCGTCGGGGCGGCAGGATTGCCGGGAGCGAAGGTGCACATATAATGTGCACGAAGCGGGACAGTGTCGGGGCGGCCGGGTTGTCGGGAGCGAAGGTGCACATATATGGTGCATGAAGCGGGACAGCGTTGGGCTGGTCGGGCTTCCGGGAGCGAAGGTGCACATATATGGTGCATGAAGCGGGATGGCGTCGGGGCGGCGAAGTTGTCTGGGGCGAAGGTGCACATATATGGTGCATGAAGCGGAAGAGCGTCGGGCCGGCAGGGCTGCCAGAGGCGAAGATGCACATATAATGTGCACGAAGCGGGATAGCGGCGAGCCGGACGGGCTGTCGGGAGCGGAGGTGCACATATATGGTGCATGAAGCGGGACAGCGTCGGGGCGGCAGGATTGCCGGGAGCGAAGGTGCACATATATTGTGCACGAAGCGGGGCAGCGTCGGGCTGGCCGGGCTGCCAGGGGCGGAGGTGCACATATAATGTGCATGAAGCGGGGCAGCGACGGATTGGCCGGGCTGCCGAGGGCGAATGTGCACATATATGGTGCATGAAGCGGGACAGCGTCGGGGCGGCAGGGTTGTCGGGAGCGAAGGTGCACATATATGGTGCATGAAGCGGGACAGTGTCGGGGCGGCCGGGTTGTCGGGAGCGAAGGTGCACATATAATGTGCATGAAGCGGGGCAGCGGCGAGCCGGACGGGCTGGCGGGAGCGAAGGTGCACATATAATGTGCATGAAGCGGGACAGCGGCGAGCCGGACGGGCTGCAGGTGCGAAGGTGCACATATAATGTGCATGAAGCGGGACAGCGTCGGGGCGGCAGGGTTGTCGGGAGCGAAGGTGCACATATATGGTGCATGAAGCGGGGCAGCGTCGAGCCGGCGGGGTTGTCGGGAGCGGAGATGCACATATAATGTGCATGAAGCGGGGCAGCGACGGATTGGCCGGGCTGCCGGGAGCGAAGGTGCACATATAATGTGCACGAAGCGGAAGAGCGTCGGGCCGGCCGGGGCTGCCGGGCTGCCGGGCTCGCGGCAGTTGTTAGCGGCGGAGAGCAAGCCATGGCGATGCAAGGAGCAAGTTCCTTGTATCGCCATGGCTTATTTTTTTGCCCGGCGGTCGCGGTCATATGACTTGTCATTTTATGACCGCCGCGGTCATCGTCTTCGTCACCATTTGCGTGCGGACGCCCTTTTGTGGGGCCGGGCTCCTATATAATGGGGGCAGATGACGACAAAAGGAGACATAAACCCATGCGAATGCGACTATATGGGCGGAAAAGAATAACACAGGCGATCGTCTGGCTGCTGCTGCTCGCGGCGGTGCTGCCGGCGCTGCCGCCGACACAGGCGAAGGCGGAGGAGCTGGATGCGCGCAGCGTATACGAGGACCGGCTGGGGGAGGGCTTCACAGATTATAGCTGGGCCGCGCGCTCGCTGACGCAGTCCGGCACCGTACATAGCGGACAGCGCGCGATCTCGTTCGAACCGAGTCAGGACGGCGCGCTTTATTTGTACAGCTCGGAGCCGTTTCTCGTTTCTTCTTATAATACGCTGGAGTTCTATATTAACGGCGGCGCCGCGGGCGGGCAGAAGCTGAACCTGATCCTGCAGGCGGGCGGCGTGCAGGTCGCGAAGCTGGATCTGGCCGACTACTTGCCGGCCGGACGGCTCACGGCGGGCGAATGGCAGAAGGTGCAGCTCGATCTGACGACGCTGAAAATGCCGAACGGTCTCTACGACGGCATCATGCTGCGCGATCAGAGCCACGGCAAGCAGGGGACCGTGTATGTCGACGACGTTCGGCTCGTGCGCGAGCGCTATCCGGTGTCGAACAAGCCGCCGCAGCCGGTCGAGGAGCAGATCGACGTCTACGATGACGCGATGAATGCGGGCTTCCAATACTTCGGCTCGGCTGCAAGTTCGCTCAAGGAGACGGCTTCGGTGCACCAGGGCGTCTACTCGATCGGCTTCACGCCGGGCGGGGACGATGGGGTCTATCTGTACAAGGACCGGATCGTCAGCACGGAGGAGTACAAGACGCTGTCGTTCTGGATTGACGGCGGCGCGGCTGGCGGTCAGCAGCTCGATCTGACGGTCCAGGCCGGTGGAGAGCCGGTGGCGACGGTGCCGGTGGAGTCGCTGCTCGCGATGGGACAGATCGGCGCGGGCGAATGGCGGCAGGCGACTTTGTCGCTCGAAGGGCTGGACCTGCCGGACGGCCTGTTCGACGGTCTGCTGTTCACGGGTAGGGGCGAGACTGCGCAGCCGCGCGTGTACATCGACGATATCGTGATCGTGCGTGAGACGTACGAGCAGCCGAAGATTGAATCGATCGGATTTCCGTCGCAGTCTCTCGTGCTGCCCGCGGGCGGCGACGAAGCGCCGCTGCTAAAAGCTTTTTTCGACAATGGCTATGTTGAATCGAAGGAAGCGGGCGTCCAGTGGACGAGCGGCAACCCGGGTGTGGCGGATGTGGCGGAGGGGCGGATCAGGGCGATGCAGCCGGGCAGCTCGGTGCTCACGGCGACCTATGGCGCGTTCAGCGCGTCGCTGAATGTGCAGGTCGTGCAGACGGAGGCGGAGCCGGTATATGGGGACAATCTGGCCGAAGGCTACGACAACTGGAGCTGGGGCACGGTCAATCTGAACAGCGAGACGACGGTCCACGGCGGCCAGCGGGCGATTCGCTTCGTCCCGCGCTGGTGGCAGGGCGTCTATATCGATCATGACGAGGGGTATCAGGCGTCGGACTATTATGGCTTTGAGTTTTATATTCACGGGGGCGAGCTGGGCGGGCAGAAGCTGCGCTTCGTCGTGCAGGATATGAACGCGATTCTCGGCTCTGTCGTGCTGGACGAGCTGCTGCCGGACGGCGTGAAGCCGGGTGTGTGGCAAAAGGTGACGGTGCGGCTCGCGGATCTGGGGATTACCGAGGGGTTCTTCGATTCCTTCGTCATTCAGGCGTGGGACTGGAAGGAGCAGGAGGCCGTCTCTATCGACGATATCACGCTGCTCAAGTACAAGGGGCGGGTGAACAATCCGAAGCCGGTGGCGACCGAGGTGAGCGTCAGCATCGATCCGGGGGCGAATCGGCGGGCGATCAATCCCGATATTTATGGCGTTAACTTCGAGGAGATCGAGCCGCAGGGCATGTCGCAAATGAAGGAATATCCGGTCGTGCGCTGGGGCGGCAACTCGACGACGCGCTACAACTGGGAGACGAATGTGCAAAATCATGCTTCGGACTGGTTTTTTATGAATCTGCCGAAGGATACGGCGAAGGGGCAGACGCTGCCGAACGGCTCGCGCACCGACCAACTGATCGACGATACGCTGGCTAACGGGGGCAAGGTGCTGCTCACGGTGCCGACGATCGGCTGGACGCCGAAGGACGACAAGGTGCATGTCGGGTTCTCGGTTAAAAAGTACGGCGCGCAGGAGCAGACCGAGTGCTCTTGGGGCGACTGGTGGTGCAATGCGGACGCGGGCAACGGGATCAAAAAGGACGGCAGCTATGTGACCGGCAACGACCCGCATGATACGTCCAAGGAGATCGGACCGGCGTTCGTCGCCCGCTGGATTCAGCATATCCAGAGCCGCGTCGGGGACAAGGTCAACTACTATGCGCTCGACAATGAGCCGATGCTGTGGCCTTACACGCATCGCGACGTGCATCCGCAGATGACGACGTACGACGAGCTGTGGCAGTATACGAAGGATTACGGGCAGGCGATCAAGGATGTCGATCCCGACGGGCAGATTTTCGGCCCGGTCGTCTGGGGCTGGTGCGCGTACTTCTACTCGGCGGCGGACGGCTGCTCGCCGGGCGCGGACCGGCAGAGCCATGACGGCAAGCCGCTGCTCGAATGGTATATGAAGCAGGTGCAGACGTACAAGGAAGAGACAGGTACGCGGCTGATCGACTATCTGGACATCCACTATTATCCGACCGAGGCGGGCGTAGCGCTGTCCGCGAACGAGACGAACAATATTGCGGCGCGGCGGCTCAAGTCGCTGAAGGCGCTGTACGATCCGACGTTCAAGGACAGCTCGTCGTGGATCGGCGAGGCGGTTAATCTGATCCCGCGCATGAAGACGCTGATCGAGCAGACTGCGCCGGGCACGAAGCTGGCGATCTCCGAGTACAACTTCGGCAACGGCCGCGGCATCAGCAGCGGACTGGCGCAGGCGGAGGCGCTGGCGATCTTCGGACGCGAGGGCGTCGATCTGGCGACGCGCTGGGGGCAGCCGCTGGCGAATACGCCGGTCGAGGACGCGTTCAAGCTGTATTTGAACTATGACGGGCAAGGCAGCCGGATCGCGGGCGACAGTGTGAAGGCGGCGAGCGGCAACGTGGACCTGGTCGGCAGCTATGCGGTGCAGGATGCGGACGGTACGTTGTACACGCTGCTGTTCAACAAGGACACGGCCGCCAAGCAGGCGAACGTGACCGTGGCTGGCGGCGCGGGGGCGACGGGTACGGTGTACCGGTTCGACGCGGCGCAGCGGCTCGCGAAGGTCGGCGAGACGGCGCTCGGTGCGGAGTATTCGCTCGAGCTGCCGGGACGCTCCGCGACGTTGATCGTATCGAAGCCGTGATCGGCGTGGCGAGAGAGAGAGAGGGAGATGGGCATGCGGGGAGAGAGCAAAGGCACGCAGATAGGTGACGGCGGCGCGCAGGGGGCAGGTGTGCGGGGCGGCCGTCGCTATGCCGGGCGGCTCGCGCCGCTGGCGCTCGCGGCCGCGCTGGCGCTGGGCGCGGCCGGCGGCGGGCTGCTGTGGCCGGCCGGGCAGGCGCTGGCGGCTGGCGGCGCGGCGAGCGCGTCCGCGAGCGGGAGTGCGGGCGCTGCTGCGCCGGGACAGGCGGCCGCAGACGGCGGCAGCCAGTTCAGCGACGTGAAGGCGGGCGCCTGGTACGACACGACGATCCGCTGGGCGGTCGCCTCGGGCATCGTGAAGGGGTATGGCGACGGCACCTTCAAGCCCGCGGCCCGTGTATCCGAAGCCGAATTCGTGGCGATGCTGCTGCGCGCGTCCGAGGCCAAGGTCGGCACGCCTGCCGCGGGCGACAAGTGGTACGCGCCCTATTATGTCAAAGCGGCCGAGTACGGCATGCCGGTCGCGCAGGCGGAGCGGGAGCGGACGATCCCGCTCAAGCGGGGGCGCGCCGCGATGCTGATCGCGGCGTATGCGGGCAAGCAGTCGGGCGGCGAGACGGCCGCCATTCAATTTTTGCTGGACAGCGGCATCTCCAAGGGCAAGACGGCTCCGACTGTGAAGGGCTATGCGGCCGGCGATACGCTGACGCGGGCGGAGGCGGTCTCGTTCGTCCGCCAGGTCGTGCTCTACGCCGAGTCGCTCGATCCAGCGCAGAACGGCGGCAGCTCGCAGGGCGGAGCAACCGGCACCGGCACTGGCGGCACGGGTACCGGCACTGGCGGCACGGGTACCGGCACTGGCGGCACGGGTACCGGCACTGGCGATACCAGCTCGGGCACAGGTAATACCGGCGGCAACAGCAATACAGGCGGTAATAGCAATACCGGTGGCAACGGTAATACCGGCGGCAATGGCAACGGAGGCAACAACAACGGAGGCAACAACAACGGAGGCAACGGCAACGGAACCGGCAACAATAACGACGAACGTCCGGCCGATCCGGGAACCGCCGCGGATACGGCCGCCATATTGAAGCAGGAGCTGGCCGCGCAAATCTCCTCGCTCGGTCTGACCCTGGAATCGACGGACAACGGGTACAAGGTGCCGCATCCGGACGGCAAAGGGACCGGAGCGGTGCTGACGCGCACGGACGCGGTGTCGGGGGAGGTGCTGATCGTCGATGCGGCCGATGCCTCACTGGTCGGCGCGGGCTACGCCTTGCTGCGCTCCGCAGGCGTGACCTTGCCCCGCCAGCGCTTCGACGACGCCATCGCCGCGATCGGCGGCGGCAACATCAGCCTGAAGGCCGGCAAGCAGACGCTCGCCTTCGTGCGGGCATTGCCTTCCGGCAGCCTGACGATCCGCTATGCGCTTGAGGCCTGAGCGGCACGATGCAGCTTGATATTGCGGCGCGGACCATCAGCCTTCCAAGCTGGTGGTCCGCGATATCGCAGGCGACGGATTGGAGGACGCAGGGAGGGATGGAGCCCGTCGGAACGACGCTTTAAGCCTACTTATGGCGTGCCGCAACGACAATTTAAAAAAAATCAAAAAACAGCTTGCAATCTGTCCCGAAAATTGCTATTATAAAAAAGTCGCTTTTGGAGGTAAGGGTTGCGAGTGACCGCAGCAAATTCCCCAAGCACACCGTACTTACGCGGAAATAGCTCAGTGGTAGAGCATCTCGTTGCCAACGAGAAGGTCGCGGGTTCGAATCCCGTTTTCCGCTCCATGATATGCGCCCTTAGCTCAGCTGGATAGAGCGTCAGACTACGAATCTGAAGGCCGGGAGTTCGAATCTCTCAGGGCGCGCCACTTTTTATTCATAACGGGACGTAGCTCAGCTTGGTAGAGCACCTGGTTTGGGACCAGGGGGTCGCATGTTCGAATCGTGTCGTCCCGACCATTTGTTGCGCGGGTGTAGTTCAATGGTAGAACCTCAGCCTTCCAAGCTGATGGCGTGGGTTCGATTCCCATCACCCGCTCCAACATCACCTGCAAGCATCAGCCTTGCCATCAAGGCTTTTTATTTTGACTACATATGCGGAAATAGCTCAGTGGTAGAGCATCTCGTTGCCAACGAGAAGGTCGCGGGTTCGAATCCCGTTTTCCGCTCCATAACGAATCCGATATCCGCCGCATGGCGGATTTTTTTGTTTTTCCATGCCCGGCCGTTACCGGACCGGGCGCGGCTGCTCCTCGCGAGAGGAGAAATGCCGCGTCCAGGGGAACGCAGCGCTACCTGAACTGCGTCTCTATATGGCTCCGGCCGCCCGGCTTCAGTAGAACCGCTCGATTGTGAAGTTGGGGAAGTCCCCGCGGAAGATGCCGTAGTTGTATTCGAGCGGCGTGTTGTCCGTCAGATAGGTGATGGTCTGTACCTCGAAGCAGGGCGAGCCCTCGGGGATGTTCAGCAGCTTGGCGGCCTGCTTGTCCGCGAGCACGGGCTTCAGCTTCTCGACGGAACGATGAATGTGCAGCTGGTAGCGGGTCTGGATGAGCGAGAACAGGGAGCCCTCGTCGTGATTGAGCGCCAGACCGGGAGCGAGGCTCCAGGGAATATAGGAGGTCTCGTAGATGAGCGGTTCGCTGTCGGCGTACCGCAGGCGCACGAGCTTGGTGACAGGCGATTCGAGCGGGATGCCGAGCACGCCGGCCAGCGGCGAGTCCGCGGGTACGACGACCGCCTCGAGCACCTTGTTGCTCGGCTTTTTGCCCTGGGCGCTGATATCCTCGGAAAAGCTTCGCGTCGCGAGCAGCTGCAGCTCCTTGCGTTTGACGAAGGTCCCGCTCCCCTGGATTCGCTCGAGGATGCCTTCCCTCTCCAGCTCCTGAAGCGCGTATCGTACGGTCGTGCGGCTCACTTGGTACTGATCGCACAGCTCCGACTCCGTTGGCAATCGATCCCCCACCTTGTACTCCTCGGATTGAATTTGAAGCAGCAGCTTCTCCTTCAGCATCGCGTAAAGGGGATTATGTTGTTTCTTTGTCATTACAAATTACCTCCACTAAGTGCAACTGCCAACATTCATCATTATAAATGTATTCGTCATATTTGTGAATCGAATCCTGTTATCCGTGTATTTTCGCTATGTTTTTCTCGATTTTATTATAAAGACAACGCTTGCTATCTTTGATAACTGTCCAATGCACACAAAAATTTTTTAGGTGATTGACAAAGGTAATAACAAATAATAACATGTACTTAATTCATTATTACCATTTAGAGACGAGGGGATAACGAAGGTACGAATTAACTGGCGGTGCAAAGGTTGGAAGAACATCCGATGATTGTTTGCGCAGCGCGCGGCGGATGCCGCAGCAAGCAAGATCGGGAGGGCGCTTCCGCTGACAGTAGAGCTACGAACAAAAGAAAGCGTTGCCAAAAACAGGCATGTCATCGTATTATCCGCAACGAATTTCAGACAGGGAGGTCATACGTTTTGCTAAACAAACATTCCTGGCCCAAATGGGCCGCACCGGTTCTCTTATCCGCAGCGATGCTGTCGGCCTGCGGCGTGACGCCGTCCGCCAAATCGGACGCGTCGCCGTCCACTTCGTCGGCCTCCGCCGGCGCTCAGGCAGAGATGGATTGGTCCAAGCTCGGAGACGGCTCGCAGAAGGGCAAGAAAATTACGGTGCTGATGGTCGATACCGACGGACGCGTCGCTCAAATGGCGAAAAAGTTTACTGAAGAAACGGGCATTGAAGTGAACTTCATGGGCGTCGATTACAACTCGCTGTTCGGCAAGATCACGACGGCCTCGCTGTCCAGCTCCTCCGACATTGACATTATCGAGATGGATACGATCTGGGGCGGTCAGTTCTACGAAGGCAAGATCGCGGCGGACTTGACGAACGTCATGCCCAAGGAGACGCTCGCGAACTACACGCAATCCTCGGTCGATTCGGTCATCTACAACGGCCACGTGCTCGCCATTCCTTATTACTCGAGCAGCAAGCATCTGTACTGGAACAAAAAACTGCTCGCCGACGCGGGCTACAATGCACCGCCGAAGACATGGGACGAATTCCGCGAGATGTCCAAGAAGCTGACCAAAAACGGCGTCTACGGATCGGCTTGGTCCTGGAAGCAGGCGGAGTCGCTCAACATCGACTTCGATACGATCGTCGCGGCGTTCGGCGGCGAGCTGCTGGACGACCAAGGCAAGCTGCACGTCAATTCGTCCGAAGCCGTACAGGCGCTCACCTATATGACGGATCTGCTGCATACCGACAAGACGGTCGATCCCTCCAGCCTGCAATGGACGGAGGACGACGTGAAGAACGCCTTCTCCGCAGGCAAGATCGCGATGATGATCAACTGGGAGGGCATGTATCCGGACCTGAACAATGCGGAAATGTCGCAGGTGGTCGGACAGACCGATGTCGGCCTGATTCCGGGACAGGGAGCTGTCAAGTCGACCGCCGTCTCCGGCTCGGAAGGCATCGGCATCATGCAGAGCAGCAAAAACAAGCAGGCCGCGCTGGAGTTCGTCAAGTGGATCGGAGAGAAGGGCTTCCAGCTGGATAACTTCAAGGAAATGGGCATCTATCCGTCGCTGAAGAGCCTGTACGAGGACCCTGACATGATCGCCGCGGATACGACGGAGACGCTGGGCAAGATCGTCGAGCAGTTCCAGTACGGCTCCAATCGTCCGAATGCGCCGGGCTATGTCGAGTGGGCCGACATTCAATCCAACGAGATCTACAATGCGCTCGTGAAAAACAAAACGCCGCAGCAGGCGCTGGACGACGCGGCCGCCAAGATCGACCAGGCGATACAGCGCGCGGCCAAATAGCAAGGGGGAGCAGGAGTGGCTGAGCCGAACGCGGCACCCAAGAGAAAACGAGCGAAATTCACGCCCGCCATGCGACACGATGCGCTGCTGGCCTATGTGCTGCTGGTGCCGACCATTTACATTTTGTTCCGCATCTTTATCGTGCCGATCTTCCAATCCTCCGTGTGGAGTCTCTACAAGTACAACCTGATGGACGGCTCGGACCCGAAGCCCGTGGGCCTTGGCAACTATGCCGACATCTTCAAGCTGCAAGACTTCTGGACGTCGATGGGGAACACCGTGTACTTCACGGTATTCTCCGTCGCGGCCGAGCTGGCGATCGGGTTTTTCGCGGCGCTGCTGCTGAACCACGCGTTCAAGGGCCGGCTGCTATTCAGAGGGATGATCATGATCCCGTGGGCGATGCTGACGCTCGTCAGCGGCCTGCTGTGGAACTGGATCTACCAGCCGGGCTACGGCGCGCTGACAGTCGTGCTGCACAATCTGCATCTGCTGCCGGATTCGTCCAACCCGCTCTGGCTGTCCAGCTCGACCAAGGTCGTCACGTTCTCGGCGATCGCGGACATCTGGAAGATGACGCCGTTCATGACGCTGCTGCTGCTGGCAGGCTTGCAGCACATTCCGCATTCGCTGTACGAGGCGGCCGTGATCGACGGGGCGGGCTTCTGGAAAAAGCTTCGGCATATTACCGTGCCGCAGCTGCTGCCTACGGCGATCGTCGCGGTCATCCTGCGCATCATCGGGGCATACCGGGTGTACGACATCCTCACGGTATTCACGGGCGACGCGAAGACTTCGACCTCGTATCTGACGTACAACTATGCCTTCCGCTACTTCTATCTCGGCAAGGCGTCGGCGATGGCCTGGGTATCCACGCTGCTCATCCTGATCCTCGTCATCGTCTACATGGTGCTGCTGAAGCGCAACCAAGATTCTCACCTTTAAGGAGCCGAGCAACGTATGGAATCGACTAACCGCGGCGCCGGCATCCGGCGCTGGTTCACCAGGCCCCTCGACGGCGATCTGATGCCGCCGTTCTACCTGTGGCTGGGCATCGCCTTGCTGACGCTGTTCACGATGGGACCGTTCGTCTACCTGCTGACCAGCTCGCTCAGCTTGACCCGCGATCTGCTGTCCGGACATCTGCTGCCGCATGCGCCGACCTGGCTCAACTACAGGCATCTGCTGGCAGGTACGGTCGGCAGCGATTTCTTCCACGCGCTCCGCAACAGCTTCACTGTGAGCGCGCTCACGACGGTGCTGACGATCGTCGTCGGCACGCTGGGCGGCTATGCGCTGGCCAGACTCAAGTTCCCGCTGCGCGTCACGCTGCTGTTCATCATTCTGGCGATGCAGCTGCTGCCGTCGATCAGCATCATCGTCCCGCTGTACGTCATGATGCGGGACGGCATCGACTTCAGCATCCCGTTCACCGGCATCGGCTGGCATACGCCGCCGCTGCTCGATACGAATGCGGCGCTGATCGCCGCCAATCTTTCCTTTTCCCTGCCGTATGCGGCCTGGCTGCTGTCGGGCTATCTGCAGAGCGTGTCGCGGGAGCTGGAGGAGGCCGCATACATCGACGGCTGCGGCAGGCTCGGCACGATGGTGCGCATCCTCGTACCGCTGGCGATGCCCGGCATCGCGGCGACCGCGATCTTCACGTTCCTCAACTGCTGGGACGAATTCATATACGCCAATGCATTCACCCAGACCGTCGCTTCGAAGACGCTGCCGATCGTCGTGCGGGAGTTCATCGGCAAGCACAGCATCGACTGGGGCCTCATGACGGCCGGAGGCGTCGTCGCCTCGCTGCCGCCGGTCATCATCTCGCTCGTGCTCTACCGTTATATCGTGAGCGGCCTGTCGGCCGGCGGCGTCAAGGAATAAGCCGGCAGCGGCAGCGGCCGCGGGAAGCAAGTCAGCAACATGAAGGAGCGTAATTGTATGACCAGACAACATCTGAAGGTGGCCGTCATCGGAGGCGGCTCCTCCTATACACCTGAACTGATCGACGGCATTTTGCGGTACCACGACGAATTCCCGGTTCGGGAGCTCGTGCTGGCGGACATCGAGGCGGGTGCGGAAAAGCTGGCGATCGTAGCCGATCTGGCCCGCCGCATGATCGATCGCAGCGGCAAGGAGATCGCGCTGCGCACGACGCTGGACCGCCGGGAGGCGATCGCCGGAGCGGACTTCGTCACGACGCAGCTGAGGGTCGGCATGCTCGAGGCGAGATCGCTCGACGAGAAAATCCCGCTGTCGCATGGCCTGATCGGGCAGGAGACGACGGGCGCGGGCGGCTTCGCCAAGGCGCTGCGGACCGTGCCGGTCATCCTGGACATCTGCCGGGACATGGAGGAGCTGGCGCCGGACGCCTTCCTCGTCAACTTCACCAATCCGGCGGGGCTCGTCACGGAGGCGGTGCTCAAGCACTCGCGCATCAGGACCGTCGGGCTGTGCAATCTCCCGATCGACACCAAGATGCAGATCGCGGCGCTGTACGGCGTGGAGCCGGAGCGGGTGTTCATCGAGATGGCGGGCATCAATCATCTGCACTGGACGACACGGGTGCTGCTGGACGGCGAGGATATCACGGATGCGTTCTTGAAGACGCTCGGCTCGGGCAAAGGGCTGACGGTCAAAAACGTCCCCGATCTGGAGTGGGACGCGGCATTCATCACCTCGCTCGGCGCGCTGCCGTGCTCGTATCACCGCTACTACTATATGAAAAACGAAATGCTGGCCGAGCTGGCGGCCGACTTCGAGCGCACGGGCAGAACCCGCGCGGACGAGGTCAAGGCGGTCGAGGCCGAGCTGTTCGACATCTATCGCCGTCCCGAGGTGACGGAGAAGCCGAAGCAGCTGGAGAAAAGAGGCGGCGCCTACTACTCCGAGGCTGCGGTGCGGCTCATGAAGTCGATCTACACGGACAAGGGCGACATCCAGGTCGTCAATGTGAGAAACGGCGGCATCATCTCCTGCCTGCCCGACGACGCCTCGATCGAGGTCAACTGCGTGATCAAGGCGGACGGCGCACATCCGCTGCAGCTCGCCGCGCCGCTGTCTCCGCAAATTCGCGGGCTGCTGCAGCTCGTCAAGTCGTACGAGGAATTGACGATCGAAGCAGCCGTGCGCGGCGACCGCCATGCCGCGCTGCAGGCGCTCACGGTGCACCCGCTCGTCGGCGACGCCGCGCTGGCGAAGGCGGTGCTCGCCGATATTCTGGAGGCGAACGCAGCCTACCTGCCGCAATTCGCGGCCCTGGTGCCGTGAGGGCGGCGGCGAATGCGGCGGACGTGGCCGAAGGACGGTTCGTGCAGGGGGTGTGCGTCAAGGTGCTGCCGTCTGCCGCAGCGGCGGAGCGGCATGTCGCGGCGCTATTCGCAGAGCAGCTGCGGCGCAAACCGGACAGTGTGCTGGGGCTGGCGACCGGCGGGACGCCGGTCGGCGTCTACCGGGCGCTGGTCGCGGCGCATCGGGCGGGGGAAGCGGATCTCGGCCGGGCGCGGACGTTCAATCTGGACGAGTATGCGGGACTGGCGCCCGACCATCCGCAGAGCTATGCCGCTTATATGAGGCAGCATCTGTTCGACCACGTTAACCTGCCGCCGGAGCGGACGCATCTGCCCGACGGGGGCGTGGCGGATGCCGCAGTCGCCTGCAGATTGTACGATGCGCTCTACCGCCATTACGGACCGGCGGACCTGCAGCTGCTCGGCATCGGGCTGAACGGCCATATCGGCTTCAACGAGCCGGGCTTCGCTCCCGCTCCGGGCGGCACGCATGTCGTGCGGCTGGACGAATCGACCCGTCAGGCCAACGCCAGGTTTTTCGGCGCAGGAGAGACGGTGCCCGAATACGCGCTGACGATGAGCGCGGGGCGGATTATGCAAGCCAGGTCCATCGTGCTGCTGGCCACGGGCGCGGCCAAGGCGGCGATCGTCGCCCGGGCGCTCGAGGGGCCGATCGGCACGGACTGTCCGGCGTCGCTGCTGCAGCTGCATCCGGATGCGACGGTTGTCCTCGATCGTGAGGCCGCCGGCGAGCTGGCGCCCGAGAGGGGCTGATCGGCCGGCGGCGCGGCGTCGGAGCGGGCGGGGGAGCAAGGCGAAGGGATCTAGAAGCATCAGCGTAGTTCAAACAATCAACCGAGGAGGCTCTCAAATGGGCAAAAGGTGGAAGCAAGGCACAGCGCTGCTGTCGGCGTCGGCGCTGATGGCGCTCGGACAAGGCGCGGGCGCGTATGCCGCGACGTCGGCGGAGACGATACCGGCCTGGGCATCGGCCGAGATTCAGACATGGCAGGGACTTGGGCTGCTGAAAGGCGATCAGAACGGGCTCATCCGGCCGAACGGAGCCGTGACGCGGGCCGAGCTGGCCGCGATGCTGAACCGCATATACGGATACGAAGCCGGCGGTGCGGCGTCATTCGCTGACGTGCCGGCGCAGGCCTGGTATGCGGCGGATATCGCGAAGGTCGCGGCGGCGGGTATCATGCAGGGCGATGCGGCGGGCAACGCGACGCCGCTGGCCAACGTGACCCGCGAGCAGGCGGCCGTCATGCTGGGCCGGGCGCTGCATCTGGGCGCGGCTTCGTCGGCCGGCGCATTCTCCGACGAAGGCCAGATCGCCGCCTGGGCGAAGGATGCGGTACATGCGCTGCAGGAAGCGGGCTACATAACGGGGACGCCTGCGGGCGAGTTCCAGCCCAAGAAAAGTCTGACCCGCGCCGAAGCGGTCAAAATGCTGAATGGGGCGATGGGGACGCTGATCGCCGACGGCGCCGCGCACGAGGGCGTGTCCGGCGGCAACCTGACCGTGAACAAGCCGGGAGCGAAGCTGTCGGGCTTGAACCTGACGGGCAGCCTGTACATCGCACCGGGCGTCGGCGACGGCGAAGTGGCGATCGAAGGCTCGAACGTCGGCGGCACGGTCTACGTGCTTGGCGGCGGCGCGCATACGGTCGTGCTGAAGAATACGAAGGCGGCGCGTCTTGTCGTGGACAAGGCAAGCGGCGAGATCCGGGTCAAGCTCGAGGGCGATACGAACATCGCGAGCGTCGAGTTCGCATCGGGCGGCGAGCTGGACAACGGGTCCAAGCAGCCGATCGGCCTCGTCACGATCAAGGCGAAGCCATCGGACACGGTGCACTGGAAGGGCGACGCGACGGAGCTGACATTCGCTTCGGGCCAGTCGTTCCAGGGCGGGGCGGGTCATATCTCGAAGTTTACGGCAGTCTCCGGCTTGAAGAACGCGAAGATCGAGCTCGCGTCGGGTTTCCAACTGGATACGTTCACGGCTAACGGCCCTGTACAGGTGACTGGCGACGGGCAGATCACGACGGCGGTCATCAATGCGGAAGGCGTCGTGCTGGCCAAGGCGCCGCTGCTGCTGACGCTGAATGCGTCGAGCGCCCAAGTCGCCGGCGAGACCAAATCGGGCGGCGGCACGGGCAATACGACGGGAAGCAACGGCAATAACAACGGCAATAACAATGGCAACAACAGTGGCAATAACGGCGGTGAGAATGGCGGCAACAATGGTGGCAACAACGGTGGTGAGAATGGCGGCAACAATGGTGGCAACAACGGCGGTGAGAACGGCGGCAACAATGGTGGCAACAACGGTGGTGAGAATGGCGGCAATAACGGCGGTGAGAACGGCGGCAACAATGGTGGCAATAACGGTGGCAATAACGGCGGTGAGAATGGCGGCAACAACGGTGGCAACAACGGCGGTGAGAATGGCGGCAACAATGGTGGCAACAACGGCGGCGAGAACGGTGGCAACAATGGCGGCAACAACGGCGGCGAAACGGATCTGAGCACGAAGCTGTACAGCTACGCGGAAGCGTCCGCCAAGCTGGGCAGCACGACGGCCGAGGTGCAGGTGAAGCAGTATATCGCGTTCTTGCAGGACCCGAGCTACAAGCCGAGCGTAGCCAACAAGGCGACCGCGATGCCGAACTTCACGAACGCAACGACCTTCGTTAATTCTTCCTTTAACGTGAAGCCTTCGATCTTCGCTTCGCTCCGCGGCGTCAATACTTCTGTGCTGGATGCGTCCCGTAAGTTCCTATGGCTCGGGACGAATGCCGGTGTGACGCGCGTCCGCCTCACGGACAACGAGATGACGTCTTATACGCTGGCAAGCGGCGATCTGAAGGACGACAAGGTGCTTCTCCTGATCTCGGACGGCAAGACGGGCGTCTATGCAATCACCGGGACCGGCGTGTCCCACATTCAAAAATAAGGAAGGTGCCCCATGGCGAATAAACAGCTTAGCAAATGGATGACGGGCGCGCTGACCGCGACGCTGGCCGCCGCGATCGCCGTCCCGTCCGCAAGCGCGAACGTCGCGCTCCCGGGAGCGAAGTTCGCACCGGTTCAGCTCCAGTCCGCAGCGACGAAAAACGTCACCTATTTTAAGAAAGACGATGCTTCCATTCCCGCTTCGATCGAATGGACGACCGCCACGGACATTCCGTTCCTGCCCGGCGCCGTGACAGGCGATGTCACCGCGGCGTTCAAGGACAAGGACAACGTCTACTGGATCGGCACGGAGACGGGCTTGCAGCGCGTGGACTTCACGGAATCCGACGCGCGGGACATCGTTCAATACTTCGCGGGTCCACGGTATCTCTACGGCGGCGACGATCGCGTGCAGGCGCTCGCTTCCGACGGAGCGGGCGGCGTATGGGTTAGAAATGCAAGCGGCGTCACGCATATCGCAATGCCCAAAATGACGATGCTCGAGCGGACTTCCGTCTACGAGAAGCTCGTCAAGGCCGTCAACGACCGCCGCGGCATGGCTTCGGGCGCCTCGTTCACTTTCTCGGACAGCGCCAATACGAGCGTGGACTACAGCTCTCCGACAGGCACCTTCACGGGTTCGCCGGCGACGAGCGACAATGACGGCCTGTGGACGACGATGTACGCGATCGGCGAGATTTTCCGCTACCGCACGCTGAAGGACGAAGCGGGTTCGAGCCCGACGGCGCAGCAGCAAGCGGATATCGCAGCCGCGAAGGCGGACGCGCTCCGCGCTTCCAAGGCGGTGCTCCTGCTGGACTACGTGTCCGGCCGCGGCAACGGTTTCCCCGCCCGCTCCTACATGCTGACCAGCGAGGGTCTCGCCAAGACGACGGACGGCACCGACTACGGCTTCCAGAGCCAGAACGGCCTCTGGTTCCATACGATGGTCGGCGACAATGCCGTTAACCCGAATCCGATCATACCGAGCATGCGGCAGGCAGGCAAGACGCCGATCGGCTACGGCCTCGTGCGTGTCACCAAGGACGCCGAGAGCAAGAAGGGCGACACATTGTTCCCGTCCGGCGGCTCGGACGTCATGAACTACAATGGCTTCGGTCTGAGCCAGGAGGCGATCGACGCGCTGAATGCGACCCGTCCGGACGGGCAGAAGCTCGGCATCGATATCAAGACCTCCGTCGCCAAAAACGTCTATCAGGTGCTGCCCGTCATCACCGCCAAGACGAACAATGCGAACGCTGCGGAAGACAAGACGACGACGGCTTCGAACAAGCCGCTGTTCCAGCTGACCGTGCCGGTCTACGAGCGGATCCCGACCTTCTTCAACGATCTGTTCCCGGCCAGCGCCATCGGCAGCGACGGTTATATCGACCAGAATCAAATTGTGTACAAAGCCGATACCTCCTCGGATGAAGTCGACGGACATTACGCACTCTTTTTCACCGCCTACCGATATCTGTGCGACGATACGTCCGATCCGGAGCTGGCCGAGTTCAAGCGTCTGACCGCCGAGGCGGCCGACCGGATGACGAATCTCATTCTGAAGGACGATCATTATTACATCGAGGACGCGACGGGCAAGTCGACCCAATGGTCGAGATGGCTGTCCAAGTACTTCAACGACAGTCTGTCCGTCATGGAAAAGCAGGCGCTGTGGACGCAGCATATCGGCGTGGACGAGAACGGCGACGACGCACTGTCCTATGGCTATGAGGACGGTCCGCTGAACGCGCTCGAGATCATGTCCATGCTCAAGACGGCGATCACGGTGACCGCAGAGGCGTACCCGCAGGATCAGGCCAAGTTCAAGGCGGCCTACGATCTCGTGTACGACGGCGATTACAGCAAGGAAGAGCCGTTCGTCAACGGCAAGGGCTACATCAATATGGCGCTGGACTATCAGGAGCGCAGGCTCGTGCGCCAGGCGAACAACGCCTACGGCATCAACAACAACAGTCCCGTTACGTATGAAGCGCCGGGCTACACGGGCGACCGCGAGGACGACTCCAACATCAACGCAACCCTGCACGGCGACTGGACGCAGTATATCAACTACTCGGACGAAGAGCTCGGCTGGTTCCCGGTCTACGAATTGATTCTGCAAGAAGAGGACCCGGCGCGGAAGGCGCAGATCGTAGCGGCCTATGACCAGTGGTACGAGAACGAGAAGCGCGAGGAAAATCCGTTCTACACGTTCCTGTACCAGATGGCGCATCCGGAGGATACGACCGTCGATCTGACGTCGGCTGTCCGCTTCCTGTACCGCATGCCGCTGTACCGGATCGAATTCGCCGCCCAGTACGACCGTCAGGACGTCCTCTACATCGAGCCGGGCGACCGCGACAAGTTCAAGCAGACGAACTATGCGCTCGCGCCGGACGAACGGAAGATCATCAAGAACAACAACAATCCGTTCGCCCAGTTCGATGCGCCGTATGCCGCGAACCCGAACTACGATTATTATCGCGGCAGCATGGACACGTCCGCCGTATTCACGCTTCCTTATTGGATGGGCCGGTACTTCGGCATCATCAAGGAAGCGAAGTAGCGCACAGCATGTCAAACGGGATGTGGCAGATTCTTGATCTGCCGCATCCCGTTTTTGTGTTCTATTCGGTTAATCGCGCAGGTCCGGCTTTATTCGTAGACGCGGTGCCACATGCCGGCAAACTCCGGGATGGTCCGCGAACCGCTCGCGGCGACCTTGTCCCCCGTCTCGTCGCCGAAGAAGAAACGGGACAGGCTCTCCGCCTCGGCGGCGTCCGCGAACGTGTAGTCGAACGGGAAGCACTCATGGGCGAAGCCGTGGACCTGCTCGAGCGCACTATAATATGGAAGCAAAAAAGCGGGCGGATTCGGCCGGGCGAACCCGGTGCCCATCGTCTCGAATATAATGGCTGTGCCGCCAGGACGCAGCACGCGGCGAATCTCGGCCAGGATGGCGGCGAGCGCCGAGCCGTCGGGATCGGTCTCCGCGCCGGCCGAGTAGGCGATGCTCCAGCCGGAGACGAGCAGGTCGGCGCTGGCATCCGCGGCGGGGATGCACAGGTGGGTGCCGACGGCGGTCCGCCAGTTGCTGCGGCCGTCGGCCGTCAGTCTGCCTGCCGCGATCTCCAGCATGGCGGGCGAACGGTCGACCGCGAGCACGCTGCGCGCCGCCGCTGCGAGCGGCACCGTCAGGCGGCCGCTGCCGGCGCCGAGATCGACGACGTCGAGCCCGGCAAGCGGGCGGACCGAATTCATGCGCGCGCCGAGCTCCGGCTGGGCGGCGATCAGCCTGTCGTAGCGCGCGGCCTCGCTGCGGTAGATCTCGTCGTGATTCGGCTCGGAGGGGTGCCGCTCGGATGAAGGCGATGAGGGAGAAGTGGACATTCGGTTCGCTCCTTTGGTTCATATATCCATATTGTACACGGCCCTGAGTGATGGGGATAGCGCGAAGCCTGTCCGGTTGTGCGGCAGGAGGCATCATTCGCTTCGTGGACGTCCGGCGCCCTGTTTCCGTGCAACCCGATCTGTGTACAACTATTTTTAGCGGGGCGGATATGGAGGGGCAGATTTTATAAGTCATTTGTAGTATGATGTTTGAAGATTGTTTAGCGTTGCAAGTCATGATTTTGAGGTGAATGGGATGACAGAAATGGCTACGGCCAGCCGCTCCTCGACCAACCATTTGCTGCGCCGGGACGTGCGATTCCTGGGCAACATCTTGGGCGAAGTGCTGGTGCATCAGGGCGGCCGCGAGCTGCTCGACCACGTTGAGAAGATCCGGGAGACGAGCAAGGCGCTGCGCGCCGAATTCGTGCCCGAGCTGTACGAGGAATTCGTCAATACGATTACCGGACTGGAGCCGGGCGTGCGCCACCAGGTAATCCGCGCGTTCGCGATTTACTTCCAGCTCGTGAATATCGCCGAACAGAACCACCGCATCCGCCGCAAGCGCGACTACGAGCGCTCCGCGGGCGAGGCGGTCCAGCCGGGCTCCATCGAGAGCGCGATTGTGGAGCTCAAGGACAAGAACCTGCCGCTGGACGAGGTGCAGGAGCTGCTGTCCGGCATCTCCCTCGAGCTGGTCATGACCGCACACCCGACGGAGGCGATGCGCCGGGCCGTCCTGGATGTGCACAAGCGCATCGCCAATGAGATGATGGAGCTCGACAACCCGTCTCTCACCTACCGCGAGCGCGAGCGTCTGCGGGAGCAGCTTCGCAACGAGGTGCTCACCCTCTGGCAGACCGACGAGCTGCGCGACCGCAAGCCCACCGTCATCGACGAAGTGCGCAACGGCATGTACTTTTTCCACGAGACGCTGTTCAATGTGCTGCCGGACGTCTACGACGAACTGGAGCGCTGTCTGGCGAAGTACTATCCCGAGCAAAAGTGGCATGTGCCGACCTACCTGCGCTTCGGCACCTGGATCGGCGGCGACCGCGACGGCAACCCGTCCGTGACCGCGGACGTGACCTGGCGCACGCTCAATATGCAGCGCAACCTGGTCATCCACAAGTACGAGACGCTGCTGAAGGGGCTCATGCGCAAGATGAGCTTCAGCACGACGATCGTCGAGGTGAAGCCGGAGCTGCTCGAGTCGATCGCCGAGGAGCGCGATACCGTCGAGCTGCACTCCGTCGACCGCTGGACCAACGATCACGAGCCTTACCGCATCAAGATTACCTATATGATCCAGAAGCTGCAGAACATGCGCGAGGACAAGTACAAGGGAACTGCGCAGCGCTACCACCAGGTGTCGGAGTTCATCGCCGACCTGCAGCTGATCGACCGCAGCCTGCGGCATCATTATGCCGACTTCGTGGCCGATACGTACGTGAAGAAGCTGATTCGGCAAGTCGAGCTGTTCGGCTTCTATCTGGCTGCGCTGGACGTGCGCCAGCACTCCCAGGAGCACGAGAACGCGATGTCCGAGGTGCTGGCCCAGGCCGGCGTCACCGATCGCTACGCCGCGCTGAGCGAGGAAGAGAAGATCGAGCTGCTGCACCGCTTGCTGTCCGACTCCCGTCCGCTGCTCCACGAGAATGCTGCGCTGAGCGAGGGCACGAAGGAATGCCTCAACGTGTACCGCACGATCTATCGCGCGCAGGAGGAATTCGGCGAAGGCTGCATCACGACGTACCTCATCAGCATGACGCGGGGCGCGAGCGACCTGCTCGAGGTCATGGTGTTCGCCAAGGAAGCGGGATTGTTCCGCCGTACGCCGGACGGCAACGTCGTCTGTACGCTGCAGTCCGCGCCGTTGTTCGAGACGATCGACGACCTGCATGCGGCGCCGTCCATCATGAAGACGCTGTTCGAGCTGCCGGTATACCGCGAAGCGGTCAGGGCGCGCGGAGATATGCACGAGATCATGCTCGGCTACTCCGACAGCAACAAGGACGGCGGCATGGTGACGGCGAACTGGGAGCTGCGCCTCGCGCTCAACGGCATTACCGAGACGGCGAGCGAGTACGGCGTGAAGCTCAAGTTTTTCCATGGCCGGGGCGGAGCGCTCGGACGCGGCGGCATGCCGCTGAACCGCAGCATACTCGCGCAGCCGCCGCATACGATCGGCGCCGGCATCAAGATCACCGAGCAGGGCGAGGTGCTGACGTCCCGCTATTCGATGGAGGGCATCGCTTACCGCAGCCTCGAGCAGGCGACGAGCGCGCTCGTCAAGGCGGCGTACCTGGCGCGGCATCCGTCCAAGGATAAGTCGGGAGACGACGCGCAGTGGCAGGAGATTCTCCCGTCCATCTCGGAGACGGCGCAGACCAAGTATCAGGATCTGATCTTCCGCGATCCGGGCTTCATGACCTTCTTCAAGGAATCGACGCCGCTGTCCGAGGTCGGCGAGCTGAACATCGGCTCCCGCCCGTCCAAGCGCAAGAACAGCGAGCGCTTCGAGGACCTGCGCGCGATCCCGTGGGTGTTCGCCTGGACGCAGAGCCGCTATCTGCTGCCGGCCTGGTACGCCGCAGGCACCGCGTTCGAGCAGTACGTCGCAGGCGATCCGATGAAGCTGGATACGCTGCGCCGGATGTACAAGGAATACTCGTTCTTCGCGACGCTCGTCGACAATCTGCAGATGGCGCTGGCCAAGGCGGATCTGCTGATCGCGCGGCAGTATGCCGGCATGATCAAGGACGAGGAGATCCGCACGCGGATCTTCACGCTCGTCGAAGAAGAGTACGACCGCACCAAGCGGATGCTGCTGGAGATTACCGGCCAGGACGAGATCCTCGACAATGTGCCGGTCATCCAGGAGTCGATTCGTCTGCGCAATCCGTACGTCGATCCCCTCAGCTATTTGCAGGTGCAGCTGCTGGCCGAGCTCAGACAGCACCGGGAGAGCGGCGAGGACGACACGGAGCTGCTGCGCGAGGTGCTCCTCACGATCAACGGCATTGCCGCCGGCCTGCGCAATACGGGCTGATCGAAGACGCTGCCATAACCATGCGAAGAGTCCGGGCGCGATGCCCGGGCTCTTTTTGCGAATCTGGCCGGCAGCGAGTGCTTCTTGCTTTTTTGATACATGTGCATTACCATTTTCTTGATCGCATTCAAGCGAAGGGTCTTCCCGACCCGGCCGAGTCCAGGCGGCGGCCAGCGGGCTGTCGTGTACGCGGGCAAGCGCTGCGCGGACGGCCGGGCGACCGGCGAAGAAGGTGGGGTTGACACGTTGAAGCCAATGGAGACGCGACTTGCGAAGCTCGCCCGCAAGGGGGATCAGCGCGCGTTCGCGGAGATTGTGGAGTTGTACAAGGACAAGCTGTATCATCTGGCTTACCGGATGATGAATAACCGCCAGGAGGCGGAGGACGTCGTACAGGAGTGCTTCCTGCGCGTCTACCGCAATCTGGACCGGTACGACGAGAATCAGAAGTTCTCGACGTGGATCTACCGGATCGCGACCAATCTGTGCATCGACCGGCTGCGCAAGCGGCGCCCGATCTACTCGCTGGACGCGGAGTCGTCGGAGCACGAGGGACTCGACGGCTACGCGATGCTGCCGAGCGACGACCGTACGCCGGAGAGCGAGTTGCTGCTGTCGGAGACGCAGCGGATCATTCGCGATGCGATCGATACGCTGCCCGTGAAGTACAAGTCGGTGATGGTGCTGCGTTATCTTCAGGATATGTCGCTGCAGGAGATCTCGGACGTGATGGACATGCCGGTGACGACGATCAAGACGCGGGTCCACCGGGGCCGGGAGTTTCTGCGCAAGAAGCTCGAGCACAAGCTGTAACGGACAGCCGGGGGCCGTATATGAGCGGTCGGAGCGTGTCCCGAGTGACGCGGCCTATTTTTAAGCGAATTATGAAACCGCCCCGAAGCGGACGCGTACAGTATAGAAGCATTCGCTATGGAGGCGCTATGTTCTCCTGTGCAGAAAGGGATGGCTATCATGAAGTGCAACGATGCCGCAAAGTTGATGCATGCGTATCTCGACGGGGATCTGGCCCGGGACGAAGCCGTGCAGCTGCAGCAACATCTCCGCGAATGTTCGGCCTGCGAGGCGCGCTATTCGGCGCTCGAGCGGACCGAAGCTCTGATATATGCCCAGCCGGTGCCGGCTGCGCCGTCCCACCTGACCGACGCCATCATGAGCGCGCTGCCCAAGAAGCGCAGTCCCCGGGCCTGGACGTCCTGGGTACAGCGGCATCCGGCGGCCTCGGCTGCGGCGATCTTCCTCGTCGTCATGCTGACGAGCTTCGTCGCGATGTGGAATCAGGACGACCAGCTGAGTCTGAGCGGCGACCTGTCGCATGTCGTGATCGAAGGCAACAAGGTCATCGTGCCCGCCGGACAGAAGGTCGAGGGCGACCTGACGATCAAAAACGGCGAAGCCGAGGTGCTCGGCGAAGTCGAGGGCAATCTGACGGTGATCGACGGCAATGTGACGCTGGCGTCGACCGCGCACATCGCAGGCAAGGTGAAGACGGTAGACCGGGCGCTCGATTGGGCCTGGTACAAGCTGACGACGTGGTTCGACACGGTGGCCTACGGGACATGACGCGGGCCGGCCCGGGCCGCGCGAACGCATAGCCTCTCTGGACATCGGGGAGGTTTTTTTGTATTCTAAACAGGATTTAGAAGTTCGTTTATAGAAAACAATATATACATATCCTAAGCGCAATCTGACAAGATTCGGGAAAACCGATCGAGACGCCAGACGGGGGGTGCGTCTTGGATTACTTCGAGAATATAACGGTGTGGGGCGCGGTCAAGGACGCAGCCGACATCCTCATCGTCAGCTATCTGATATACAGAATGATCCTGCTCGTCCGCGGCACGAAGGCGGTGCAGCTGCTCAAGGGCATCCTGCTGCTCGTCATCACGTGGGCGCTCAGCACCTGGCTTAACCTTTATACGCTCAAATGGGTGATGAACCAGCTGTTTCCTTTCGGAGTCGTGACGATTCTGATCATCTTCCAGCCGGAGCTGCGCAGGGCGCTCGAGCAGTTGGGACGGGGCACCCTGTTCAGCCGTTCCTCGCTGGAGGAGCAGGATATCAGCCATCCGATCAACGAGGTCATCAAGGCCGTGCAGTATCTGGCCCGGCGCAAGATCGGCGCGCTCATCGTGTTCGAACGCAGGACGGGACTCGGCGATTATATCGAGACCGGCATCAAGATGAAGTCGGCCATCAGCTCCGAGCTGCTCATCAATATCTTCATCCCGAACACGCCGCTCCACGACGGCGCAGTCATCCTGCGGGAGAGCGAGATTATGGCCGCTGGCTGCTATCTGCCGCTGTCGGAGAATCCGTTCATCTCCAAGGAGCTGGGCACGCGGCACCGCGCCGCGATCGGCATCAGCGAGGTGTGCGACGCGATCTCCGTCGTCGTCTCCGAGGAGACGGGACATGTGTCGCTCGCGCTGAACGGGCAGATCGTGCGGGACATCAAGGAGGAATCGTTGATCTCCAAGCTGTTCGACGAGCTGCGCCAGACGAAGCCGAAAAAGGCGCGCCGGAGCTGGAGCCGCAAGTGGCCGTTCTGGACGCGGAAGGACGGTGACGGTCATGGATAAGTGGCTGAGCCGCCCCAATGTCGTGCGCATCCTGTCGCTCGCGCTCGGCATCCTGCTGTGGACGATCGTGCACTTCGATCCGGACTCCACGCCGAATACGGTCGCTTCGGGCGAAGAGACGCGCACGTTTAACGACGTGAAGGTTCAGGTGCTAGGGCTGGACGAGCACAACTATGTACTCAAAAGCGTGGACCCGGCCAAGGTCAAGCTGATCGTACGGGGAACGCCCAGTGATCTGCTGGCCGCCAAGATGGGGGACGGCTATCTCGTCCAGGCGGACCTGAGCAACGTCCGGGCCGGATCGCATACGATAACGCTGAGGACGGATCTGCCGAGGAGCATTCAGACGATTCGAATCGAACCCGCGACGGTTAATGTTGTCGTGGAGGAGCTGCAGACCAAGGAATTCGAGGTCCAGGTCACGCCTACGGGCACGCCCAAGGAAGGCTACAAGGCGGGCACGCCGATCCTGCGTCCGACGAACCGCGTCCATGTGACGCTGCCGGCCAGCGAGATGGACCGCGTCGATCATGTCGGCGCTTCGATCTCCGTCGACGGCGCCGACAAGACGCTCAAGGACAAGAGCGTGAAGCTCGTCGCCTACGACGGCTCCAACAAGCCGATCGAGAAGGCCGTAGTCGATCCGGCCGTGCTCGAGGTCGAGGTGCCGATCACGAATCCGTTCAAGCTGGTGCCGATCCAGCTCAAGCTGACCGGGCGGCTGCCTGCGGGGCTCAGCATCGCGGGACTCAGTCCGAGCGTGGAGCAGGCGACGATCTACGGGCCGCAGGCGGAGCTCGACAAGATCGACTTCGTCGAAGCCGATGTCGATATGACGTCGCTGACGAAGTCGGGCAAGGTGGAGATCCCGCTGAACAAGGCATCGCAGATCACCGAGGTGTCGCCGGCGACGATCACGGTCGACGTGCAGGTGGTGCTCACGCAGACGCGGACGATCCAGGGACTGCCGGTAACGGTGAGCGGACTGGGCGGCGGATTGGAGATGAAGATCACCGATCCGGCGAGCGGGCAAGTGGATATTACGTTCAAGGGTGCGCCGGCTGTGCTCGACAAGCTCCAGCCGGGAGACGTGAGCGTCGAAGCGGATGTGACGGGGCGCGGCCCGGGCGTGTATTCGATCCCGCTCAACGTGAATTCGCCGCGCTTCGTCGATCAGAGCGGCGGGCGGACGGCGATCATGGTGGAGATCACCGCGATCGCGGCAGAGCCGCCGCCGGGCGCTACGCCGGACGAGGCGGCATCAGGCAGCGCGATCGAGCCGAGCGGCAGCGAGCCGCCGGACGCTGAGGGCACGACGGGCACGGGCAGTCCGTCGCCTTCGCCGACGCCAAGCGGGTCAGCTACGCCGCAGGCGGACGGCGGTTAGTGCGGTCCGAGCCTCGCTGCCGGGCTTGCGGCGGGCTGCGTGTGGATGGCCGGCATGCTGCTGGCCTGTGTGACGGCGGCCTTATGGACCGCTGCGGCGGTACGCGACGGCAACGAAACGAGAAATGAAGGAGCAAATCGGACATTATGGGGAAATATTTCGGAACGGACGGCGTGCGGGGCGTAGCCAACCTGGAGCTCACCGCAGAGCTTGCTTATAAGATCGGCCGCTGCGGCGGCTATGTGCTGGCAGGGGGCGCGCAGCGCCCGAAGGTCATCATCGGTATGGACACGCGCGTATCGGGCGCGATGCTGGAAAATGCGCTGGCGGCGGGGCTGCTGTCGATCGGCGCGGACGTCATCCGCCTCGGCGTCGTGAGCACGCCGGCGGTCGCTTATCTGACGCGTACGCTGGGCGCCGACGCGGGCGTCATGATCTCGGCGTCGCACAATCCGGTGCAGGATAACGGCATTAAATTTTTTGGCGGCGACGGGTTCAAGCTGCTGGATGAGAAGGAAGCGGAGATCGAGCGGCTGCTGGACGCCGAGGAGGATACGCTGCCGCGCCCGGTCGGCAAGGATCTGGGCACGGTGACGACGGATCTGGCGCTCAAGCGGATGTATGTCGATTACCTGAAGCTGACGGTGAAGCATTCGTTCGCAGGGCTCAAGGTCGTGCTGGACTGCGCGCACGGGGCGGCCTACGAGCTGGCGCCGACGATCTTCCGCGAGCTGGGCGCAGAGGTCGTCACGATGGGCGCGGAGCCCAACGGCCTCAACATCAACGACGGCGTCGGATCGACGCATCCGGATAAGCTGGCGGCGAAGGTGCGGGAGCTGGGCGCGGACCTGGGTCTTGCCTTCGACGGCGATGCGGATCGCCTCATCGCCATCGACGAGTCCGGCGATGAGGTCGACGGCGATTATGTGCTGCTCATCTGCGGCGAAGCGCTGCGCGGGCGCGGGCGGCTCAAGCACGACACGGTCGTGACGACGGTCATGGCGAACATCGGCTTCTTCAAGGCGGCGGATAAGCTCGGTCTGACGACGGCGAAGACAGCCGTGGGCGACCGCTACGTCATGGAGGAGATGGTGCGCGGCGGGTACAACCTCGGCGGCGAGCAGTCCGGCCACGTTATTTTCCTCGACCACAATACGACGGGAGACGGCATCCTCACGGGCCTGCAGCTGGTCGACACGATTGTCGCTTCGGGCAAGAAGCTCGGTGAGCTCAAGCAGGTGATGCGCAAATATCCGCAAGTGCTCGTCAATGTACGCGTCGCCGACAAGTCGAAGTATGAGGGCAACGCTGCGATCGCGGCTGCCGTCGAAGCGGCGGAGTCGGCACTGGGCGACAATGGCCGCATTCTCGTGCGTCCATCCGGCACGGAATCGCTTATTCGCGTCATGGCCGAGGGGCCGGACAAGGCGGAGATCGAGGCTCATGTCGAGTCGATCGCGTCCGTGATCCGCACGGAGCTCGTTTAATTGACAGCATGAGTGACGCCCGGTGTCGACGATGCCGGGTGTTGTCATTTCCTGGGCAATACCGTCTTTTTGCGGAAATGTCGCAAATGGGGTTGCACCGTATTTTCAAAACGAATATGATGGGGTAGATTGTCGTAGGCCGAACGGAGAGAATTGCCATTCAAGAAGGAAAGGCAGGGTCGAGGTTAATCGGGCTTCACAAGCGCCAGAACTTGTCTGCGGTCGTGCGGCAAGTTGACGAGGTGGAGGTGTTCGGATGATCGGCGGGGACCTCCCGGCCCAATCGAGGCCGTCAGCCGGAAGACAAATCGCTCAGGGCAACCGGGCGCACAATATTCCGGCACGATAAAGCGAATCACACGGAATCATACTATAGCGGAATGTCCGGCGAACCGGAGCACGGGGACCTCGACATGTCGTGGATATAGGGTGCTGCGGCTCCGGCCGATCGCATCAGGCTGTCCGGACTCCTGCGGGGAGTCTCGGGCCGAATGCGACGGCTGCGGGTCGATGCAGGCATACCCTCTGGTTGTCCGCGGTCTGCTATAGGCATGCGGCAGCCTGACCGGCTCCGGTACATCGTCGGACGATGGCCGAAGCGGAGGATATATTATATGTGCGGAATTGTTGGTTATATCGGATTCAGAGAGTCCCAGCCGATCCTGATCGAAGGGCTCAAGAAGCTGGAATACCGTGGCTACGACTCGGCGGGCATCGCCGTGCATACGGAGCGCGGTCTGGAAGTGACCAAGGCGGTCGGACGTCTGGTCAATCTGGAAAATCGTCTGACAGGCGACCCGTTGTGCGGCACGATCGGCATCGGGCATACGCGCTGGGCGACGCACGGCAAGCCGTCGGATGCGAACTCGCATCCGCATACGGACAACTCGCTCAAATTTTCGGTCGTGCACAACGGCATCATCGAGAACTACCTGGAGCTGAAGGAAGAGTTGATGCTCGCGGGGCATCGCTTCCTGTCGGAGACGGATACGGAGGTCATCTCGCATCTTATCGCCGTCGAGTACGAAGGCGACATCGTGAAGGCCGTGCAGAAGGCCGTCCGCAAGATGCGCGGCGCGTTCGCGCTGGGCGTGCTGACGGAGCATGAGCCGGACCGCCTGGTGGCGGTGCGCTATGCGAGCCCCCTCATCATCGGCGTCGGCGAGGGCGAGAAGTTCATCGCTTCGGACATTCCGGCGATCCTCGAGTATACGCGGGACATCTATATCCTCGAGGACGGCGAGATGGCCGTGCTCACGCGCGATGGCGTGGAGCTGCTGACGGTCGAAGGGAATCCGGTCGCGAAGGAAGTCTTCCGCGTGAACTGGGATCTGATGACGGCGGAAAAGGGCGGCTACGATCACTTCATGCTGAAGGAGATCTACGAGCAGCCGCGCGCGTACCGCGACACGATGCGCGGACGCATCAGCGAGGACGGACGCTCGGTCGTGCTGCCCGAGCTGTCGATCACGGCCGAACAGCTGCGTGCGGTGAGCCGCGTGCACATCGTCGCATGCGGTACGGCGATGCATGCCGGCATGGTCGGCAAGACGGTCATCGAGCGGCTGGCGCGCATTCCGGTCGAGGTGGACGTCGCGTCCGAGTATCGCTACCGCTCGCCGATCATCACCAAGGACACGCTCGTCATCGTCGTGAGCCAGTCCGGCGAGACGGCCGATACGCTGGCCGCGCTCCGCGAAGCCAAGCGCTGCGGCGCACGCGTGCTCGCGATCACCAACGTCGTCGGCAGCTCGGTCGCGCGCGAGGCGGATGATGTCATCATCACGCTGGCAGGCCCAGAAATCGCCGTTGCATCGACCAAGGCTTACTCGACGATGCTGATCGCGTTCTACCTGCTCGGCTTGTATATGGCCCAGACGCTGGGTACGCAGGATGCGTCCGAGATCGCGGGGGTGCTGGCTGCGATGGATTCGCTGCCGGAGCAGGTCGAGCGTATCCTCGGCCAGGCCGAGACGATCAAGGGCATCGCCGAGTCGATCGCCAAGTCGAGCAGCCTGTTCTTCATCGGCCGCGGCATCGACTACGCCGTCGCGCTCGAAGGCTCGCTCAAGCTCAAGGAGATCTCGTACATTCACTCCGAAGCATATGCCGCAGGCGAGCTCAAGCACGGCACGCTGGCGCTGATCGAGGACGGCGTTCCCGTCATCGCACTGCTCACGCAGGAGGACCTGTTCGAGAAGACCGTTAGCAACATTAAGGAAGTGAAGGCGCGCGGCGCCGAGGTGCTCGGCCTCGTGAACGAGGGCCATGAGGCAGAGTCGGCGAAGTCCGTCGACCGCCAATTCGCCATCCCGCGCACGCTGCCGCTGCTGACGCCGGCTCTGTCGGTCATCCCGCTGCAGCTGCTGTCGTACTACGCCTCGCTGGCGCTCGGCCATGACGTGGATAAGCCGCGGAATTTGGCGAAGAGCGTGACGGTGGAGTAAGCGGTAGGCGAGTGGGGGAAGTTGATTCATTACATTAAAGTGTTGTCCTGATCGGAAAAATTAAAAAAGATTAGTTCTATATACATCATGGGCCGTCCGGCAGAATATGGACGGCCTCATTTTATTTAAAGGAGCTAATATGATAAACATAGGGGATATTGAAAGTACAGAAGCGAAAGCTATTAATTCAAGCACTTGGCTGTAGTTCTCCGACATGGCATCGGTAAAAACGGAAGATGAAGAAGCTTGAGGAAGCGAGGAAGAAAATAAAAGTTGCGAGCACAACTTAAGAGTTCCTATGCGGAGGTCTATCACAAGATTGAATATGCTAGAAGACTAAAAGAGGCCCGATATGCACACTGCGGGAGTGGTGTGAAATTCGAGGCGTTCGATTGGTTTATTTCAAATCGGCATCCTGCGGCTCTTTGCCATAAGCTGTAGGCGCGACGCCGGCGAATTTCTTGAATACTTTACTGAAATGATAGACGTCCGCGAACCCGACCAGCCGGGCAATCTCGCCGATGCTCAGCCTTGTAGTCTCAAGCAGCTCGCGGGAATGATCGATGCGTACTTTGTTAATATAATAGGCGATGGAGTAGCCGGCGAGCTTGTTAAACGTTCGATTCAAATAGTCAAAGTTGCATTTGAATTCGCGTTCGATTCGTTCGCTGGTCAATTTGCTCGGATAGTGCTGATGAATATAATCCAGCAATTCATAAGCGATCACGATCGACTTCGTCGGTCGTTTTCGACTTTTCTGCAGCACGGCCAACATGTTCTCGCGCGACAGACGGATGAACAGCTCCGACAGCTTGAGAGCGGTCATGCCTTGGTTGTAGGTTTTCCGTCTGTAAAGCTGCTGCATCTCGTTTAATATGCCCAGAATTTGCGACATGGCGGATTTGTTCGGCAGGCTGAAGTACTTGGAGAAGCAGCATCTGTTTTTTGCATCCGGCTCGTGGTCCTCCCGGAAGAAAGCGTGGGCGATAGCCTGCAGATCGTCCACAACGATCGATGAAATATCCGGATGCTTGAAGTGAATGAAGTAATAGTCGCAGGCATGCATCTCGAAGCCTTCATGCTCGAGACCGGGCTCAAGCATGAACACGTCTCCCTGCTGCAGGTTGTACCGGTGCCCATTTTCTTCAATATACAGCGCGCCGCTAAGAATGACGTACAGAATATACTCGTCCGAAGTCCGCTTGAAGTGGATCCATGGATTTTTATACGATACGAAGCCCATCAACGCGATGCGCGGATTCCAATCCAAATTTACAGCCAGCAAAGCGGCTCCTCCTCATGCTTTTTTTATTTAAAAGTCGCTAATGTACAAAACGTGTCTCGATCCGCCATTTTCATTCATCCTACCATAAACTATGATGTACATGAAGTTTAACGAACCTGCCAATGAGGATGATGGTGTGAATGGGGAAATTAAAAGTCGGTATCATCGGACTAGGAGGGATCGCGGATTTTCATAGCAAGGGCATTTTGGACAGTGCCGACGCGGAGATCTGGTCGATCAGCGATTGCAACGCCGCCTTGCTTGAAAAAAGAGGCAAGGAATGGAATATTCCTGCTTCCCGCATGCATCTCGACTACGAGCTGATGCTGCAGGACCCGGAGCTGGATGCGGTCACGATCGGCACGCCGAACTTCAATCATTTCGAGATCGCGAAGCTGGCCATCGCGTACGGCAAACCATTTGCGCTCGAGAAGCCGGTCGCGCTGAATGCAGGAGAAGCGGCTGTTCTGAAGGACATGCTGGCTCGCAACCCGATACCCCACATGATCTGTTTCTCCTATCGCTACAAGAGCGCGGTGCGATATGCGAAGCAATTGATCGAATCGGGCAGGCTCGGAAAAATCCTTCACGTGTACGGCCAATACTTGCAGGGCTGGGCGATCGACGAGGAGATCCCGCTCGTCTGGCGGTTCCGCAAGGCGTTGACCGGCTCGGGCGCACTCGGAGATTTGGGCAGCCATATGCTCGATTTGACCCGTTTTCTGGTCGGCGATACCCGGCGGGTTATGGCGGATGCCGGCACGATCGTTGCAGAGCGCGATCTTCCCGACGGGTCGGGCAAAGGCGAGGTCGACGTGGACGATTACTGCCATGTGCTCTCCCGGCTCGAAGGCGGCGTCTCTGCGACGATGACGATCTCCAGATTTGCCTACGGACGCGGCAACGATCAGCAGATCGAGATTTACGGCACCCAGGGCGCACTGATCTACAATCTGGAGGCGCAAGACACGCTCAAGGTTAAATTCGCGGACGAGGGCGACATGCAGTTCCGTGAAGTCGACATGCCGGATGAATGCCGGATGGGGCAGATGCAGGCATTTTTCGATCTGGTAAACGGGCGCGGCGATGGGAATAATGCAACGATTGAGGACGGTTATGCGAATCAGCTGGCCGTGGATGCAATTATACAATCTTTTACCGAACAGAAATGGATATCCGTCGAATAGGAGGCGCTTCAAAAAATGACGACAATCAAAGTAACCGTATGGAACGAATACCGGCACGAGAAAACGAATCCGCAGGTGGCGGAGATTTATCCGGAAGGCATTCACGGCGCGATCGCGGGACATTTGCGGACTGCGGGCGAGCTTGACGTATCGACGGCGACGCTGGACGAGCCGGAGCACGGATTGACGGACGAAGTGCTGGACCGTACGGATGTGCTGATCTGGTGGGGGCATCTCGCGCACGGCGATGTCCGCGACGATATCGCGGACAAGGTGAGGGAGCGCGTGCTGCAGGGGATGGGGCTGATCGTATTGCATTCCGGACACGGCTCCAAAGTGTTCGAGCGGCTGCTCGGCACGCGCACCGGCGCATTGAAGTGGAGAGACGACGGGGAGCGGGAGCGGCTGTGGGTCATCGAGCACGGCCATCCGATCGTCGACGGTCTGGGCGACTATATCGATATTCCGAAGGAAGAGATGTACGGGGAGCGATTCGAGATACCGGCGCCGGACGAGCTGGTGCTGATCTCCTGGTTCGAGGGCGGAGAGGTGTTCCGCAGCGGCTGCTGCTATCGGCGCGGCAAAGGAAAGCTGTTCTACTTCCGCCCCGGACACGAGACATTCCCCGTGTATCATCATCCGCAAGTGCTGCAGGTTATCCATAATGCGGTCAAGTGGGCCGCACCGACGAGAGGGGCGACCGTCTCCTACGGACGGATCGCCTCCGGCAGCCTGAACGGCGGGCAATAAATGACTTAAGCGCGAAGGGTCTATTCAATAGACCCGTTCGCGCATTTTCTTCTTTTGCGGAGGGTTGCGTCGCGCTATGACATTGAACAAAACAAGAGGGCTGCGCTCGCGCTTCATCGTGCTATTCACTGCGGTCACGCTGCCGCTGCTGCTGCTGCTGTTCGTCGCGGGCCATTATGCCCGACAAGTCGTGCTCACGCAGGTGGCGAATTCTTATCAGAATCTCGTCAATTCCAATCTTCATATGATCGACAGAAGTCTGGACGACATCACGACCAATATGGTCTATATCGTAGACCATGACGATAATTTTCAGAAGTTCGGCAGGTCGGGACTGTCCGACTCCGATTATTTTTTTGCGAAGACGGAGCTGCTTCAGCGCAATTCGGCATATCGCTCGTACTACCATACGGTCGATATGTTCTACATTTATGCCAGGAACAACGACTTGTTCGCCGCGACGAACGTCATTCCGGGCTCGGATCACGACGAGGTCAAAGCCTGGATTACCGGTTCTCTTCAGTCCGCCGAAGCGCGTGTGCCGCTGCTGTACAAGTGGTCGATCGTTCGGATCGGCGGTCAAAATTTCCTGCATCGGGTCGTCAGCGACGATTCGAACAACGATACGTTTATCGGTGCGCTCATTAATGTCAATACATTAAAGACGGCACTCGGCGATCTTAATCTGCGCGAAGGCGGAGACGTTCTTTTTGCCGGCGAGGACGGTACCGTGCTGTCGGAGCTTTCCCCGAAGTTTCACGATGATTTCCGGCTTCCCGCCGACAAGCTGACGACGAATACGTCGTTTTCCTATACCGATCATGCGAGCAAGCTGTTTATCATTACAAGCCGGTCCGTGGAGAACGGCATCAGCATGGCTGTCGTCCTGCCCTACTCGGAGCTGCTGCGCAGCTTGAAAAACTTTCAGACGGCGATCAACGTGCTGCCGATATTCGTATTTCTGATTTTGCTCGTCTATTTGTTCGTGTTTCGAAAAATCATTTACCGGCCGATTTTGCAGCTGCTGGTGGCCATCCGCAGAACGAAGGACGGCGATAGGGACATCAAGCTTCCGGGTTCTCCCGTATTAGAATTTGATATTATTAATCATACGTTTAACGACATGGTCGAAGAAATCAAAGATTTAAAAATAGATGTGTACGAAGAACGGCTGAACGTGCAGAAAGCGGAATTTAAGCATCTTCAAACGCAGATCAATCCTCATTTTTTCTTGAACACGATGAACATCATTTTTCAGCTGGCCGACATGAAGCGATATGAACTCGTCAAGAAAACCGTCCGCCATATGGTGCAGTATTTCCGGTTCATACTGGGCGCGAGCAGGGATACGATCACACTGGGGGACGAGCTTGCCCACATTCGCAATTACCTGGAGATACAGAAGCTGCGCTATCAGGAGTCGTTCGAGTTCGACATCGACGTCGAGCAGGAGCTGCCGGCAGCGCAGGTCCCTTCGCTGATCGTGCAGCCGTTCGTCGAGAATGCGATGCTGCACGGCATGAGCGTCAGAGGGGAGCCGTTCACGCTGAGCGTCACGGCGTCGCGGTCGGGCGTTCCCGAAGGACAGATGTGTATCGAGGTGAGGGACAGCGGCAAGGGTACGACGCCCGAGATGCTCGCAGACCTGTCCTCGGAGAATTATGCGCCCGCTTCGGAAGACAATCATATCGGCATCTGGAATGTGAAAAGACGATTGGCGATGCGCTACGGATACCGGGCGACGATCTCTTTTTTTCACAATGAACCGAAAGGATTCGGGGTACGGCTCTGCCTGCCTATCGAAATTGGAAAGGAGCTTGACGCAAAATGACTCAAATGCTGATCGTCGACGACGAGCCGTTCGCGGTGGACGGCATTCGGCAATGCGCCGACTGGGAAGCGCTCGGCATCCGCATCGTACATACGGCCCATCATGCGGATGAAGCCAAAAAAATAATGCAGGCGCATCCGATCGACATACTGATCTGCGATATCGAGATGCCTGACGAGGACGGACTGTCCGTCGTCCGCTGGGTGAAGGAGCGATTCCCGCATATCGAGTCGTTGTTTCTGACCTGTCATTCCGAATTCTCCTATGCCAAGCAGGCCATTCAACTCGGCAGCTACGATTATTTGTTGAAGCCGGTCGACGGCGGGGAGCTGGTTCAGGTCGTCGTCCGCATGCTGCAAAAAATTAAAGAAAGACAAGAAAGCCAGCAGCGCAGCGAGCAGTATCAAAAAGCCGAAGAAATGTGGAGAAGACAGCAGCCGCTGCTGGCGGAGAAGTTCTGGCAGGATCTGCTGTCGCGGCGGATTCTCTCCTTCGGCAATTTTCTGGAGCGGGCGATAGACGATTCCCGGCTGGCGCTGGCTCCGTCGGACCGGGTGCTGCCGATCTTGATCAGCATCGAGGAATGGAAAAAGCCGCTGGACGAGCGGGATCAGGATATTATGGAATATGCCGTCAAAAAGGCGGCCGATGAAGTGTTTCTGTCCGGCATGCCGGGAGACGTCATTGTCGACCGCAGCGGCGTTCTGTTTGCGATGATATACGCGGACGAGGCCGCGCGCGACGCCGAGCGATGGACGAATGCAGGAACGAAGTTTATCGAGATTTGCCAAACTTACTTTTACTGCCAGGTTGCCTGCTACGTAGGCCATCATGTGCAGCTGCAGGATGTGTCCAGGCTCTGCGACGCCCTCAAAAGCCTCGAGCGCAACAACGTTAGCCGGAAGCAATCGGTCATTATGTACACGCCGCAAGCCGCAGCGCCCGCTGCCGCAACCGGCATCGAATGTATCGACGATTCCGTATGGCTGTCCTGCATGCTCGGCGGAGAACAGGACAAGATCGTCGGGCTGATCGAGCGCAGCGTAGAACAGCTGGAGTCGGACAGAAGTATGCCTGAAAAGCGGATCGAGACGCTCTGCCACATGACGCTCCGGATCGTCTACGACTTCCTGCATGTCAAAAGAATCGCGGCAAGCGAAGTTCCGCAGTTCACGGTATGGGCGACGGCGCAGATCAGAAGCTTGTCCCAGTACAAGCACTGGGCCGAAAATCTGATCTGCGCCGTCATGGAGACGGCTTACTCGGAGCAGGAGGCCGGCGGCGTCGTCCATAAATCGATTCAATATATGAAGGAGCAAGTGGAAGAAAACATATCGCGGGACGATGTGGCCGCCCACGTCAACCTCAACCCGGCCTACCTGTCCCGGCTGTTCAAAAAAGAAACCGGCGCCAATCTCATCGATTATATGATCGAGATCAAAATGAATCGGGCCAAGCAGCTGCTCGACGGCTCGTCCATGACGGTCGGCGCGATCGCGCAGCAGGTCGGATACAGCAACTTTTCCCATTTTACGAAAATGTTCAAGAAGCAATTCGGCGTCAACCCGCAGCAATATCGCAATGTCACAAAAAGACTAGACTGAGGTGACAAAAACGGCGGAGCGGCTCATGCGTCCACCCTATACTGAGTGTATACAAACTTGAGAAGTAGGTGGAGCGCATGGCCGCAGCAGATCGGGCGGCAACACTGCAAGCGCGGGCGGTCAACCGCCCCAGAAGCGTCCTGGGCACATTGTGGAAGTATCGGGCGCTCCTCATTCTGGCATTGCCGGGCATCGTCATGCTGTTCATCAACAACTATCTCCCGATGTTCGGAATTTTCCTGGCCTTCAAAGACTTGAATTATACGCAGGGAATCTGGGGCAGTCAGTGGGTCGGCTTCAAAAACTTCGAGTTTTTGTTCGCCTCCAACGACGCCTGGAAAATCATCAAGCACACGCTGCTGTATAATCTCGTATTCCTCGTCCTCAACACCAGTCTCGCCGTGCTGCTGGCCATTTTGCTGAACGAAGTGAAAAATCGCGTTCTGTCGAAGTTTTTCCAGAGCTCGGTCATCCTCCCGAACTTCGTGTCGATGGTTATCGTCGGCTACGTCGTATTCGGATTCCTCAACCCGGAGCTTGGCTTCGTGAACAAGTCGATCCTCGAACCGCTGGGCAAGGACCCGGTCGCCTGGTATGCGTCGCCGGAATACTGGCCGTATATCCTCGTCATCGTCAACACCTGGAAAACGGTCGGCTATTCCGCCATCGTCTATCTGGCCGCCATCGTCGGCATCGATCAGGAATACTACGAAGCCGCATTGATCGACGGCGCCGGCAAATGGAAGCAGATGACGAAAATTACGATTCCGCTGATCGCCCCGGTCATCATCATTTTGACGCTGCTGGCGATCGGCCGAATTTTCAACGCGGATTTCGGACTGTTCTACCAGGCGACGATGGCTTCTTCCATGCTGAAGGAGACGACCGAGGTCATCGACACTTACGTATACAACGCCTTGCTCGTGACGGGCGATACGGGTCTTGCGTCGTCCGCGGGCCTGGTGCAATCCGTCGTCGGCTTCATCCTCGTCATCACGGTCAATTTCATCGTCAAAAGAATCAGCAAAGAAAACGCGCTGTTCTAAGGAGGGGTGAGGCGTGGCAATCAAAAAGCGAACGAATCCGTTTATCGTCATCATTTTGAGTCTGTTGAGTCTGGCCTGCATTTTGCCGTTCTGGCTCGTCCTGATGGTATCGCTGTCCAACGAAAACGAGGTCACGCTGCACGGATACAGCTTCTGGCCCAAACATATCGACTGGGTGGCTTATCAATATCTGATGCACGATTCCGGCAATATTATCAGGGCGTACGGGGTGACGATACTCGTCACGATCATAGGCGTAGCCGTCAGCCTGTTTATTACTTCAGCGATGGCTTACACGTTGTCGCGAAGCGATTTTCCTTACCGCAATGCGCTCGGCTTCTACGTTTTTTTCACCATGCTGTTCTCGGGCGGGCTGCTCCCGTGGTACCTGGTGTACACCCGCTTCCTCCACGTGCAGGATACGCTGCTCGCGCTTATCGTACCGGGACTGATCGGCGGCTTCAACGTGTTTATTATGCGGACGTTTTTTACGAACAGCATACCGCCTTCGCTGATCGACTCCGCCCAGATCGACGGAGCGAGCGAATACAGAACCTACTTCAGCATCATATTGCCCTTGTCGCTGCCGGTGCTCGCGACGATCGGACTGTTCACCATCGTCTCGTACTGGAACGACTGGTTCACGAGCCTGGTGTTCATCAACAAGGAGAAGCTGTATTCGCTGCAGTACCTGCTGAACAAGACGCTGATGAACGCATCGTTCCTGCAGTCTATCGCCAACAAAGCCTACAGCAGCACGGCCAATGTGTCGCAGCCGCTCGAATCGATCCGGATGGCGATGGCGATGGTGGCGATCGGGCCGCTCGTGCTGGTGTTCCCTTTCCTGCAGAAGTACTTCATTAAAGGACTGACGGTAGGCGCAGTCAAAGGCTAAGCCCGGTGAAGTCATCGGTTTAGTATAGATCCGCAAATCGACGATGCAATCAATGGGGAGGATTCATTCACATGAAAAGATGGAAGAAAGGGACGACAGTACTGTCCGGACTGATGCTGTCGGTCGCCCTCGCGGCGACAGGCTGCGGCAACAGCAATGCCGGCGGCGACAGCGCTTCGAGTGCGGCGGCGACGCCGTCCGCTTCAGGCGGAGACGGCCAGAAGGCGCTCGCCCCGTACGAGGTCGTCATGGTGTATCCCGACGGGCCGCAAAGCGACCTGACGAGCGTGCAGAGCGGGATCAACGATTACTTGAAGCAGACCTATCCCGAGATGAACATGACGGTAAAACTGAATCCGATCGACTGGGGCGCGTGGAGCGACAAGACGAATCTGATGATGGCTTCGGGAGACAAGTTCGACCTGTTCTTCACCGCGGACTGGCTCGGCTTCAACCAGCAGGTCGCCAAGGGCGGTCTGCTCCCGCTGGACGATCTGCTGGCCAAGTACGGCCAGGATATCGAAGCGGTCGAGAAGGACTATCACGATCCGGCCAAGCGCGGCGGCAAGCTGTACGGCATCCATACGCATCAGGAGCTGGGCGGCTCGCAGGGCGTATATCTGAACAAGGAGCTGGCGGACAAGTACAAGTTCGACCTGAGCGTGTTCAAGTCGGGCAAGGTGGAGGACCTGGAATCCATGCTCGCCACGATCAAGGAGAAGGAGCCGGGCGTCACGCCGCTCGTGGCGCCGAGCTTCCCGCTGGAGGCGTACTACTCCTCCGGCACGACGGACTCGATCGGCAGCCTGGCCGCGCTGAACGTGCTGGGCACCGCGCCGGATGACTACACCGTCGTCAATCTGTTCTCCACGCCGCGTTATATGGAATTGGCCAAGCTGACGCGCAAGTGGTTCCAGGCCGGCTATATCAACAAAGATGCGTTGACGCCGGGGCTTGACGCGTGGAAAAAATTCCAGGCCGGCAAAGCGTTCGCGCTCGTCGGCGACATGGATATTCTCGCCGATATGACGATCGGCTCCGCGGCCATCTCCCCGAACGGTTCCTTGAAGGCGGGCCGCGAGGTGCTGCAAATACCGCTCAATATCGACCGGCTGCAAACCGGCAAGATGACGGCGACGATGCAGGCGATCTCCAAGACGAGCAAAGACCCCGAGCGCGCCATGATGCTGCTGAACCTGTTTTTCAAGGATAAAAACCTGCTGACCTTGTTCAACTTCGGCGTCGAGGGCAAGCATTATGTGCTCAAGGACGGCCAGATCGCGCTGCCGGAAGGCAAGACGATCGACAACGTCGGCTTCTATCACGATATTATGTGGCAGATCGGCAACCAGATGCTGAACTACACCCGGGTCGGAGAAGATCCGAACAAGTACGAGAACTATGAGAAGTTCAATGCGATGGTATCGAGCAACCCGTCCCGCATGTTCGGATTCATATTCGATCCGGAGCCGGTCAAAAACGAGATCATCGCGATCGATACGGCGCAGAAGGCGTTCGCGGACGGCATCAAGTCCGGTCAATTGGACCCGGAGGAAAATATTCCGAAAATGCTCGAAAAGCAGAAGCTGGCGGGTGCCGACAAAGTCATTGCGGAAGCGCAAAAGCAGCTGGACGCTTGGCGTCAGGCGAACGGCAAGTCATGAACGGCAGGGGCATAACGATTCCGGTTATGCCCTTTGCCATAGGTGAAATGGAAGACACCTGCGCGCGATTTTACGGGTTATCTGGTGAAGGCATGGATCAACGGTGCCGGGGGACAGCGGCGGCAAGCCGCTATTGGACGAGAAAGGGGACTTCGTGACGCAGCAAATCGGCACATTGACAGGCGGAGGGAGGGCAGTTAAGCTAGATTAGGTTAAACGTTTACTCTCTATAAGAACAGAGGGATGGAGCTGGAGAAACGAGAACCGACCATCAAGGATATTGCCCAAAAAACGGGCGTATCGATCGCGACCGTATCCCGGGTGATTCACGGCCTGACGGGATACTCGGACAAGACGCGGGAGCTGGTGATGAAGGCGGCCGAGGAGCTGGGCTACAGGCCCAACGCGATCGCGCGCGGACTCGTATCGCGGCGCACGCAGACGATCGGCGTGCTGTTCCCCCAGGTGTCGGGCAGCTACTCGGCGGAGCTGCTGCACGGCATCGAGGAAGCGGCCAACGAACGCGGCTTCAGCATTATCGTGTGCAATACCGCGCGCGAGGGCGAGCGCACCATGAAGTACTTGCGTGTGCTGCGGGAAAAACAGGTCGACGGAATCGTGTTCGCGAGCCAGTTCGTCCTCGCAGCCTATGAGCAAGAGCTGGCCGCCATGCGCGTGCCGGTCATGCTGGTCAATACGCTGCCGGAACGCTCGGATCTGTCTTATATCAAGGTGGACGACCGCGAGGCGTCCAGGGAGGCGACCGAGCATCTCGTCCGGTTAGGTCATCGGGAGATTGCGATGATCGCGGGTACGCCGGACGATCCGGTCGCAGGACAGCCCCGCGTCGACGGCTACCGCGACGCACTGGAGGCAGGCGGCATTGCCTATCGGGAGGCGCTGGTCGCTTGCGGCGGCTTCTGTCTGGACGGCGGCCGGCGCGCGATGGAGCGGTTGCTGGCTGACGCGCCGTCGCTCACGGCCGTATTCGCCGCGAGCGACGAGATGGCGGCCGGCGCGCTGGCCGCTGCGCTGGAGCGCGGGCTTCGCGTTCCTGACGATCTGTCGATCGTAGGCTATGACGATCTGATCTTTGCCCGGATGGTGCATCCGCCGCTCACGACGATCCGGCAGCCGCTCTCGGAGATGGGGCGTCTCGCCACGGAGAGGCTGATCGCCCGGATCAAAGGCGAGCCGTATTCGGACGGCAGCATCATCGTTGCGCATACGCTCGTGAAGCGGGACAGCGCCGGAGAGCCGCCGAGCGGCCCGAATCTTAATATTAACGATTGAAGGAGCGATTCTCATGTCCGACAAATGGTGGAAAACGACAGTCGTCTATCAAGTCTATCCGCGGAGCTTCCAGGATTCTAACGGAGACGGCATCGGCGATCTGCAAGGCATTATCCAACGTCTGGACTACCTGCAGGAGCTGGGCATCGGCGCGATCTGGCTGAGCCCCGTCTACAAGTCGCCGAATGACGACAACGGCTACGACATCAGCGACTACTGCGACATTATGGACGAGTTCGGCACGATGGCCGACATGGACGAGCTGATCCGCGAGGCGGACGCGCGCGGCATCAAGATCGTGATGGATCTGGTCGTCAATCACACGTCCGACGAGCATCCATGGTTCATCGAATCGCGCAAAAGCAAAGACAATGAATACCGCGACTACTATATCTGGCGCGACCCTGCGCCGGGCGGCGGCGAGCCGAACGGCCTGCGGTCGACCTTCAGCGGCCCCGCCTGGAAGTATGACGAGCAGACCGGCCAATATTTTTTGCACCTGTTCAGCAAGCGGCAGCCCGATCTGAACTGGGAAAATCCGAAGGTGCGGCAGGAAGTATGGAATCTGATGAACTTCTGGCTGGAAAAGGGCGTAGGCGGCTTCCGGATGGACGTCATCGATCTCGTCGGCAAAATTCCGGATCAAGAAATTACCGGCAACGGCCCGAAGCTGCACGAATACTTGCAGGATATGCACCGCGAGACGTTCGGCCGCTATGATGTGATGACGGTCGGAGAGACATGGGGCGCGACGCCCGAGATCGCGAAGCTGTACTCCGACCCCGCGCGCAAGGAGCTGTCGATGGTATTCCAGTTCGAGCATATCGGGCTCGATCAGCAGGAAGGCAAGGATAAATGGGACTTGAAGCCGCTGTCGGTCGGCGAGCTGAAGCGCGTGCTCAGCAAGTGGCAGACGGAGCTCGGGGACCAGGGCTGGAACAGCCTGTTCTGGAACAATCACGATCTGCCGCGCATCGTATCCCGCTGGGGAGACGACGGCGCGCTGCGCGTGCCGAGCGCCAAGATGTTCGCGATCCTGCTTCATCTGATGAAGGGGACGCCGTACATTTATCAGGGCGAGGAGCTGGGCATGACCAACTGCCCGATCACGGACATCTCCGAGGCGCAGGATATCGAGACGATCAACATGTACAATGAGCGTCTTGGCTGGGGATATTCGCGCGAGGATATCATCGCCTCCATCAATGCCAAGGGACGCGACAATGCGCGCACGCCGATTCAATGGGACGATACGCCTCATGGCGGGTTCACGACGGGCACGCCATGGCTGCGGGCGAACCCCAACTACACGACGATCAACGCCGCCGCCGAGCTGGCCAATCCGGACTCGGTCTTCCATACGTACAAGCGGCTGATCGCGATCCGCAAGGCCCATCCGATCGTCGTATGGGGCGACTACGAGCTGATCGGGGACGTGCCGGAGCAGCTGTTCCTGTACCTGCGCCGTCATGAGGGCCGTACATGGGCGGTCGCGGCCAACTTCGGAGGCACGGCGATCTCGGCGACCGTACCGCAGCTCGGCCGCAGCGCGTCGGTCATCATCGCCAACTACGACCGCGCCGAAGTCGACTTCGCGCAGTTGGCGCTTCAGCCGTACGAGGCGTTCGCGGTCGAGCTGGCTTAGGGCGGTGCGGCCGGCGAGGGCATGCGACGCCCGAATCGCGGGACAACGTCAGGGACAACGTCAGGGACAGCCGTCCCTGACGTTGTTTTTAGCGGCAATATGAGCATACGGCGCGTACAACGGCTGGTCGTTAAAAAGCCGAACGACGCCGGCGTGAACGGGTATTGGATCGGCCCCACAGGCGATCGCAAGTTTGCTGACAGTAGGAAGCTGAAGCGCCGTTGACGAGCGGGCCGCGCCATCCTTGCGGAGGGCGCGGCTGTTTGGTGCGGACCAAGCTGAACATAACCCGGGCGAGGCGCCGCTGCATCGTTACGACGGTCCCGTTTTCTCGGCCTGCTTGTATTCGTTCGGCGACAGGCCGACCTCTTGCTTGAACACCTTGGCGAAGTAGGAGTAGTTGGCGTATCCGACTTTGTTCGCTACGGCGAACACCGACAGCGGCGTCGTGGCGAGCAGCTTTTTGGCGGCTTCGATGCGGGCGCCGATAATATAGGCGCCGAGCGATACGCCGGTTTCCCGCTTGAACAGCCGGGCCAGATAGTCGGGATGCAGATAAAAGACATCCGCCAGACTGAGGCGGGTCAGATCCTCTCCGTAATGCGAATGAATATATTGCTTGATCTCCTCGGCCACGGTTGTGGGCTGTCCGGCGAAGTCGCGGTACGACAGCGCGGTCTGTACCAGGTATTGCAAATACGCCTCCATATCCTCGATCGAGTTCAGGGATTGCGCCAGCAGCCGTTCGTTCGACTTGCCCTGGTACAGCTGATGCGCCTGAATGCCCTGTGCTTTGAGGAAGGCGTACACGAGCTGCATGATGTCGAGCCTGAACAGCGCGAGCGCGGATGTGGCGACATGATTTTCATCGGAATAATGATTGAGATACCTCGTCGTCTCTTGGAGAAAGGCGTCCGGCCGGTTGTGTGTCAGATGATTTTCGAGCAGGGCCAGGTCCGGCGGAATATAGGCTTCGTCGGTGCGGCCGGGATCGCGTTCGGCCAGGAATATCTGATTGCGCCGCTTGGCGATTCCCGCGTTCAGCTGCAGCAGCTGGCGGATGGCGACGCTGACGGCTTCAAGTCTGGCGGGCTTGCCGACGACACAGCAGGCATCGCATTTCAGAGCATGATTGGCTTGCTGGATGAAGGAGCCGCACAGTTGTTCAAGCTCGGACGAATCGGGCGACCGGCTCCATCGCAGGACGGCGATCCAGTTGTGCGCGCTGTATTCCAGTATCGTTTCCACGGTATATGCGGCGGATTGGAACAGCTCATGCGCCACATTGCGCAGCGCGAAGTCGAACAGACCTTTCTCCTCTGCGCCCATGCTGCCGGCATAGGGGAACAGATTGAGGAGCAGCGGCTGTACGAGATCGTCCATGGCGTACGACAGATTTTGCTCGTCGACAGCGCGCGCGATCTGCACGGGTTTCAGCTCGCACGAGGCGCTGTCCAGAATCAGCTTGCGCCAGAAGTGCTCCAGAATCTTCGCCTGATTGCGCTGCCAGTAGTAGCCCTCGCGAATGGCCTGCTTTTGCCGCTGCTGCTCACCGGCCCGCTCCACGGCTTTCCGGATGATGAGCATCAGCTTGTCGAACTGGATCGGCTTCAGAAAATATTCGAAGCTGCGCAGCTCGATCGCTTTTTGCGCATAATTGAAGTCGGCATAGTTGGTCAGCAAGATGGCCTGCACCTCATAGCTCTCCTCCCGAATCCACGCCAGCAATTCCAGACCGCTTCCTTGCGGCATCTCGATATCGGAGATGAGAATCTGGATGGCATGGCTCATCAAAATATCGCGCGCCTGGGCGACATTGTGGGCGGTATGCACCCGCTCGATGCCAAGGGAAGCCCAGTCGATCTTTTTCTCCAGCGCGGTCACGACAAAATAATCGTCATCCACCAGCAGCGCTTGCATGAGTCGAACCTCCTTTTCAGATTGGATCGGCAGGCGGCTCCGGCAGATAAAGCGTGACGCAGGCTCCGCCGCTGTTGGCAAATTCAATGCGCGCGCGCCGGCCATACAAATATTGAAGCCGCTGCACGGTGTTCATAATGCCGATCTGCGTGCCGCCGCTCTGGTCGAGCGGCTCTCCCCGCTGCAGCTTTTCCAGCACCTCCGGCGGGAAGCCGGGGCCGGTGTCCGATATCGTGACGACGGTCGTCTCCTCATCCTGAATGACGCTGCGTGCGACGGTGAGCAAGATGAGGGACGGACGGTCGCGCGACACCGCGTATTTGATGCCGTTTTCTACGAAGGTCTGCAGCACGAGCGGCGGGATTGGCGTGTCCTGCGCGGCCTCCGCTCCCTCTATCCGATACTGGAACGAGTCGCGGTAGCGGTTTTGCTGAATATCGAGGTATACGCGGACATGCTCGATCTCGTCCGCCATCCGCACGAAGTCCCGGCCGTTCTGGAAGATGTACCGGAAATAAACGGAGGTGGACAGCGCCATCTGCTGAATCTCCTCGGTCATATCCATCTGGGCCATGCTGTGAATCGTCGTCAGGCAGTTCAGAAAAAAATGCGGCTTGATCTGCAGCTTGTTGTAGTCCAGCTGAATGCGCTGCTTTTCGATCTCGCGCTCGTATATGTCGATTTTATACGTTTTGATCTGTCTGACCAGCTGCGCGAACTGCTTGTTGGCCTTCTCCAGCTCCACGATCTTGCTGCTGGCGATATCCAGCGGCTCGCCGTCCTCCGTCCAGAAGGCCAGATTGTAGGAGAAGCTCTTGATCGGCTGCAGCACCTTGTTTCTGAAGTAGAGCATGATAAAGCTCAGGCTGCACGCTACGATAAATGCCAGCAGCATAATGAGCAGCTGGGCAATCATGATCTTCTCGAAGGCGCCGAACTGAATGACAAGCTTGACGTAAAAGGAAGCGTTGTCGAACTCGCCCTTGACGGTCGTCTTGGTCTGCAGCGCGTTCCAAAAAGCGTAGCGCTCCTGGCCGACGGCCAGCGGCTTGCCTTTGTTCGAGAGCGGACTCGTCGCGAGACTGCCGTCTTCTGTCCACAGTGACGCGTAGCCATGCTCGCCCAGGTTGATCTGACGCAGCGGGCGGATCAGATCGTCGGCCGCGATCAGGCAGATCATATAGTTGTCTTGATACAGGAAGACGTTCAGGATATAAAATTTGCCTGCCAGCTGGATGGTCGACCAGCGGGAGTAAAACTGCTCGTAGATCACCTTGTCTTCAATATAAGCTTTGATCTGCTGCAGCAGCTCCTGGTACTCCTTGTATGAGAGCCCCATCGGCGCGTTGTTGAGCATGACGTTTTTTTTGCTGAGGTACAGGAAGAAATTATAGTTTCGATCATAGCTTTTTTGCAGCTCGACGAATCTGCGGTACAGCGACTCGTTGGCCTGGATGAACGCGAGATCGTCCGTGTCGTGATTGTTCATGATCTTGATATTGTCGTCGTTGGCCAGCGTCCAGCCCATGTAGTGATTAATATAGGAAAAGTCGCCGTTGAGCCGGTTGATGTACAAGTAGGCGGTATCCCGCAAATCGCGTGCGGACTGCTGCTTGACGATCGCGATCGACGCGAAGCTGATGATGAAGTCCAGAATGAGCGCGGAAAAAGAGATCACGAGAATGATCCTCACATAATGCTGGATCGGATACAGCTTGTTGTCGATCTGCTTGTCCATGCCGCAGCTCCTCGCGTCAGCCTCTGTTCATTAAAAGGATAGCGTTGTCTGATGATTATAATACCGGTACTTGAAATTGCAACCCGCGATCGGAGCGTTGGCGACGAATGTCTGGAAAGTGACAGCAAAAAGTCTGGATCGTACGGCATGCGGCGGCGCTCCGGACCCGGCAGACTGCGAGATCGTGTCTGCGCCGCTCCGTAAAGTCCGAATAACCGGGGGCATATGGTCCAAATCGCTTCCGGTCCGGCAAGTATACTGAAGACGTGACAAAGCGGGAAGAAAAACGAAACAGCGCAGACAGGAAGAGGGGGACTGAACGTTGATCAACAGCTCATCGGGCGGCGGTCTGCAGCGCAAGATGGCGGGGATCGGCAGAAACTGGGGATTGTACTTGCTTTTGCTGCCCGCCGTGACGCTGCTGCTATGCTTCACGTACAAGCCGATGTACGGCGTTATTATTGCCTTTAAGGATTTCAAGCCGGCGCTGGGCATTATGGGGAGCCCATGGGTAGGCCTCAAGTACTTCGAGAAGTTTTTTAATTCCTACCAGTTCTCGATTACGATCAAAAATACGATTTATATCAGCCTGTACAGCTTCGCGACATTCCCGATTCCCATTCTGTTCGCGATATGCGTGAATCAGCTGCGGGCTAACCGGTTCAAGCGCGTGTTCCAGACGGTCACTTATATGCCGCACTTTATATCCACGATTGTCATCGTCGGCATCCTCATGATCGTGCTGTCGCCCGGCAACGGCCTGCTCGGCCATATTTATTCGCTGTTCGGGGCCGAAGCGCCGAATCTGCTCGGCTCTGCCAGCCTGTTCAGCAGCCTGTACGTGTGGTCCGATGTGTGGCAGCATGCGGGCTGGGACAGCATCATTTATATCGCGGCCCTGTCGTCGGTCGACCCCAGCCTGTACGAGGCGGCGACGGTGGACGGCGCGAGCCGCTGGCAGAAAATAAGGTTCATCGACATTCCGATGCTGATCCCGACGGCCGTGACGCTGCTTATTCTGAGAGTCGGCGGATTGCTCGGCGTAGGCTTCGAGAAAGCGTACCTTTTGCAAAACAACCTGAACATATCCGGCAGCGAAGTTTTATCGACCTATGTATACAAGATCGGTCTGCTCAGCTCCCAGTACAGCTTCTCGGCGGCGATCAATCTGTTCAATACCGTCATCAACTTCTTGCTGCTGATTCTGGTCAACCAGATATCCAGGAAATATTCGGAGCACAGTCTCTGGTAACGGAAAGGAGGGCGAACAATCGAGATGCAGACCGGGACTGCGGCAAAAATGGAGATGCGCATCCAAAAAACGCGCAACAGCGACAGGCTGCTGGAAACCTTGTTGTACATCTGGGCCGCAATTGTGCTTGTTGCCGTGCTTTATCCGCTTTATTTTATCGTCATCGCTTCGTTCAGCGACCCGTCGGCCGTCGGCGGCGGCCATGTATGGCTGTTCCCCAAGGGCTTCACGCTGGACGGCTACAAGGAGCTGTTCAAGCATTCGAACATCTGGATCGGCTATCGCAATACGATTTTCTATACGGCCGTCGGTACGGCGATCGGGCTTGCAGTCAATCTGTCGGCGGCCTACGCCCTGTCGCGGAAGGATCTGGTCGGCCGCAAGTTTTTGTCCTTGTTCTTCATTTTCACCATGTTTTTCAACGGCGGCCTGGTGCCTACGTTTCTGACGATTCGCGATTTTCACCTGTACGACACGTTCTGGGTCATGGTGCTGCCGTTTTCTGTCGCCGTGTTCGATATTATTGTGGCGCGCACGTTTTTCCAGACGGGCATCCCGCCGGAATTGTGGGAGGCGGCCCAGATGGACGGCTGCGGCAATCTCCGATTTTATGTGCAGATGGTGCTGCCGCTGTCCAAGGCGATCATCTCCGTACTGGCGCTATGGTTCGCGGTCGGCCAGTGGAACTCCTATTTCAACGGGCTCATTTATTTGCAGAACCCCGATCTCTATCCGCTGCAGCTGGTGCTGCGGGATATTCTGGTGACCAATCAGATGCAAAATGCGCTCGGCACGGGCGAGGCGGCCCAGATCGCGCTGCGGCTGGCCAATCTGCTGCGTTATTCCGTCATTATCGTCGCCACGCTGCCGATCATGTGTCTCTACCCGTTCGTGCAAAAGCACTTCAATAAGGGGGTGATGATCGGCGCCGTGAAGAGCTGACGAGGCGGCGGGGAAGGCTAGGCAATGGAATGCTAATCATTCGTATAAAGGGGCGTTATACATGGCGAAATACATGGCGAAAAAATGGATGTCGGGCCTGGCACTGGTCTCCGTATTGGGGACGGCTGTACTGACAGGCTGCAGCAGCGATAACGGCGGAAAACAGGCGGCATCCGGCAATGCGGGGAAGAGCCCGGCCGGCGAGTCGAGCGGCAGCTTCCATCAGGAGGGTCTGCCGATCGTCGACAAGACCGTGACGCTGAACGCGCTGACGATCCGCTGGGGCAACATGGGGGATTCCTTTGCCAAAAACGCGTGGCTGCAGGAGCTGGAAAAAAATTCGAACGTCAAGATCAACTGGCAGGTCATCTCCAACACCGACTGGGAAACACAGAAATCCGTCATGCTGGCGAGCGGCAAAATGCCGGATATCATCGTCGGCGATATGGCGTTCGGCGATGCCGATATTATGAATAATCTGGGCTTGTTCCGCCCGCTTGACGATTATATCGACCAATATATGCCGAATCTCAAAGCGGCGATGGCCGAAATGCCGGATATGAAAAAGCTGAGCACGTTCCCGGACGGCAAAATCTACTCGCTGCCCGCACGGCTGCCGTCGCGTCCGTACTCCTCCATACAGCCGGTTGTCAACAAGACCTGGCTGGATAAGCTGGGATTGAAGGCGCCGGAGACGCTCGACGATCTGTACAAGGTGCTCAAGGCGTTCAAGGAGCAGGATCCCAACGGAAACGGCAAGCCGGACGAGATTCCGTACAGCGATTCCAAGGATGTGGATATGAACCTGCTCGCGCCGTTCGGCATTACCGACATTCGCAACAACCATATGATGCTCAAGGACGGCAAGCTGGAATATATTCCGACCTCGGATGCCTACAAGGCAGGGATCGTCTGGGCGAACAAGCTGTACACGGAAGGCTTGATCGACAAGGAGACGTTCACGCAGGACAATACGATGCTGACGGCCAAAAGGCAAAATCCGGACGCGGCGCTGGTCGGCTTCTCCTACCAGTGGACGCCGGATGCTGTATTCGGCCCCTGGAGCAAGCAATATGAGACGATCGCACCGATCAGCGGACCGGACGGAAAAAAATATCAGGTCGGCGACCCGAACGGCTTGAGCTTCCGCCGCAACGAATTGCTGATCACGACCGCCTGCAAATATCCGGAGGTGGCTGCACGCTGGGCCGACCAGTTCTATACCGGCGAAGCGAGCATTCAGAACTTCTGGGGCGCCATCGGCACTTCGATCAGCAAAAACGAAGACGGCACTTATTCGCTGATGGACCCGCCGGAAGGCACAAGCGCCGACGCCTGGTACTGGGACAGCTCTCTGCGGGACTTCGGTCCGAAGTATGTCAGCCCCGAATTCGAAAAGAAAATCAAGCTCGATCCCGCTACCGGCGACGGTCTGAAGCTGCAGCTTGACAGTCTGGGCAAAAATTATGTGACTCAGCCGTTCCCCGACGTCATGTACACGGTCGAGGAATATGCGGAGATGCCTACGCTGACGACGGATATCGAGAGCTATATCAAGAGCAACCGCGCCAAGTGGATCACGAAGGGCGGCATCGACCAGGAATGGGACGCTTATGTCAAGAAGCTGAACGACATGGGGCTGCAGAAGCTGATCAAGATCTACAGCGATGCGTACGATCGCTATCAGAACGTTAAATAAAGCTTGCCATGCAAAGCAAAGCAGAGCAACAGGGAGTGAAGACGATACGATGAAAACCTATCGAATCGGTATGATCGGTCTTGGCGGAATGGCGCATTCGCATATTCGCTGGATGGCAGAGGAGGGCCGCTACGAGATTGCTGCGGTCAGCGACGTAAATGAAAAGGCGCTGGCGGAAAAGGGCGATGCGCTCGGCATTGCCCCCGGCAAGCGATACGCCGATTTTGTGCAGCTGATCGCGGACCCGGACGTCGATGCCGTCGTCTCCGTGACGCCCAACCATATTCATGCGGCGATCATCCGCGCCTGTCTTGAGGCAGGCAAGCCGTTTCTCGCCGAGAAGCCGTTCACCCGTGTCTTTGAAGAAGCGACCGCGCTTCTGGCGCAGTATGAACCGCGGCCGGTGCCGGGCATGATCGGCTTCAGCTACCGGTACACGCCGGCCTTCCGCTATGCGAGAGAGCTGGTTCGGGAGGGGAAGCTGGGCACGGTGCGCAGCTTCTCGATTCAATACCTGCAGAGCTGGGGATCGGTGCTGAACGATACGCCGTATATTTGGCGGTTCGACCCGGAGATCACCGGCACGGGCACGCTCGGCGATCTGGGCTCGCATATGATCGATCTGGCCCGGTTTCTGTTCGGCGAATTCAAGGAGCTGTCTTCGCAGCTGCGCACGCTCGTTCCCGAGCGGCGCGATCCTGCCACGGGCCGAATGGTCAAGATTGAAGTCGACGACTTTGTGAGCTTTCAGGGGCTGATGTCGGGAGACGAGGCCGGCATATTCCAGTCGTCGCGCAATGCGGTCGGCTCGGGCAATCAGCACGAGGTGACGATCTACGGCGATGACGGCACGCTGCACGCATCGACGCTTGATCCCGAGCGGGTCGTCTGGACCCGCGAGGAGGCGCCGGGCCGGCTCGCCCGGGCGGTCGTCGATGTGCCGGCGCAGTGCAAGGTGACGCAGTACGGCGACTTCCTGTCGCTGCTGGACGGCGGTACGCCGGACGGCCTGCCGGACTTCATGGACGGCTACCGCAATCAGGAGGTGCTGGACGCCGTCATCCGCGCGAGCAGGGAGCGACGTACGATAGGTTTGCCGGATTCGTCGGACCGGAAGCACGGATAGAGATGCGAGAAGCGGGCGGGCCCATGGGCCTGGCCCGCTTTTTTGAACCGTATTTTGGGTCGGACCATGTTAAAGTTCGAGGATTGTAACGTATGGCAGCTGCAACCGCACGCACACCTGGCGGCGGCAAGACGATTGAGGGCTGTGCAGGCAGGAATCGGACAGGAAGGGCGGACGCGCATCGCGTCCGCCTTTTCGGTGCGCGGTTTTTGTGTGGGAGAGGTGCATCAGATAGACAAATGCATCAACGCCCGGCATGGCGGAGAGGTGCATCATACGGTCCCTTTTTGCCAATTGGAACGCGGTATGGCGGCCGGTATCATGAGGGCAGACGGAAAGGAGGAGAGGTCATGCAAGTGCAGGATGTTCCCTTAAATAAAAGCCGGCGGCAAGGCGCGGCGCGAACGGCGGAGATGCCGTGGCGGCGGTACGCCTGGGGCCGGATCAAGAAAAGCAAATATTACTATGCGATGTTTGCGATTCCGTTCCTGTACTTTGTTTTGTTTTCTTATGTACCTATGTCGGGCATTCTCATCGCGTTCAAAAACTACAACGTATTCGACGGGATCGCGGGGAGTCCGTGGGTCGGCTTGAAGCACTTCCGGGCGTTTCTGTCCGATCCTTATTTCTTCACCCTGATCCGCAATACGATGCTGATCGGACTGTACCAGATTGTGTTCGCGTTTCCTGCGCCGATCATTCTGGCGCTGCTGCTCAACGAGCTGCGGCACACCGCGTTCAAGCGACTGGTGCAGACCGTAAGCTACCTGCCGCACTTTCTGTCAACGGTCGTCGTATGCGGCATCATCGTGAATTTCGCTTCCTATGACGGGCTGATCAACCAGTTTCTCGGTTTCCTGGGACTGGAGCCGATCCATTTTCTGATGCTGCCCGAATGGTTCAGAACAATCTATATCTCCTCCGAGATCTGGCAGGGGATCGGATGGGGCTCGATCATCTTTCTCGCGGCGCTGACGGGGATCGACTCGCAGCTGTACGAAGCGGCTACGATCGACGGCGCCAACCGGTGGCGGCAAATGTTCCATGTCACGCTGCCCGGCATTATGCCGACCATCATCATCATGCTGCTGTTCAGCATCGGCGCGATCATGGCAGTCTCGTTCGAAAAGGTGCTGCTGCTGTCCAACGGCTCCAACTTTGCGACGTCGGACATTATCTCGACTTACGTCTACCGGCGCGGGCTCGTATCGAGCGACTTCAGCTACGCAACCGCGGTCGGCCTGTTCAACTCGGTCATCGCGCTCGTCTTCTTGACGATCGGCAACTATCTGAGCCGGAGGGCGAGCGAGACGAGCCTCTGGTAAGGAAGGAAGGAGAGAGGCGTCATGTACAAAGGCTTCGGAAGCCGTCTGTTCGACTCGATCAACATCGCAGCCATGCTGCTGCTCGTATTCGTCACCTTCTACCCGCTCTATTACATCTTCGTCGTGTCGGTCAGCGGCGGCAGCGCGGTGATGCGCGGCGACGTGTCGTTTTATCCGATCGATTTTAATCTGAATACGTATTCGCTGGTGTTCCAGGATCCTTCGATCTGGCGGGCGTATCTCAATACGATCGTGTACACGGTCGTGGGGACGCTGATCAATCTGTTCTGTACCGCCCTGTGCGCCTATCCGCTATCCAAACGGGACTTTTACGGCAGAGGTTTCTTTACTCTGATGATCGTCGTCACGATGTTTTTCAGCGGCGGCCTGATTCCTTCTTATCTGCTCGTGCAGAAGCTCGGGATGATGAACACGATGTGGGCGATCGTGATTCCCGGCGCGATCAGCGTCTGGAACATGATCGTGATGCGGACGTTTTTTCAAGGGATTCCGAACGAGCTCTACGAATCGGCGGGCATGGACGGCGCGAGCGAGCTGACCTCGCTCATCCGGATCACGCTGCCGCTGTCCAAGCCGATCATGGCCACGATGGCGATGTTCTACGCGGTAGGGCACTGGAACAGCTTTTTCTCGGCGATGATCTATTTGAACGAAAAGGCGAAGTTCCCGCTCCAGATCATCCTGCGCAACATGGTCGTCATGGGAGAGATGTCGAACCAATCGCAGGAGATCAGCGGGGCTTATGCGGCGGTCACCGCGACGAACATCAAATATGCCGTCATCATTATTGCGGTGCTGCCCATCTTGCTGGTGTATCCGTTCATCCAGAAATACTTCGTCAAGGGTGTCATGGTCGGATCGCTGAAAGGCTGACAAGCGGTTATTGCGCGCGCATGCCCGGGAACTGGTTGTTGACCCGGGTCGGCGTTCGAATAATAATAAATGAACAAGACAGGGGAGACAGGACAATGGCAAAAAGAAAAGGGTTCCAGCTGCTGGCGGTGAGCGCCCTGCTCGCGACACTCGTCTCGGCGTGCAGCGGCGGCGGTTCGAACGGCGCGGCGGGCGAGTCCGCGGGCGCTTCGAGCGGCGCCGGAAATGCGAGCACGAAGCCGGCGGCCGGCGGGACGGCAGCCGCGCAGCAGAAAGTAACCGTGCGCTGGATGCGGGGCGAGAATCCGTCCCAGGCGATCAAGACGGATACGCCGGTGCTGCGCGAGATCGCCAGGCAGACCGGAGTCACCATCAATCTGGAGCCGGTGCCGGGCAGCAACTACGTGGACAAGAAGCGGGCGCTGCTGGCGACGAACAACATTCCCGACATCATCGGCCTGGAGTCCAAGGAAGTGGCCGAGTTCGCGGGCACGGGCATGTTCGTCCCGATCTCGGATTACCTGGACCGGATGCCGAACCTGACCAAGGCCATCGAGGAGAACCCGGAGATCAAGAAGCTGTATGTGGACGGCAAGCTGTACTCGCTGCCGATTACCGAGCAGTTCAAGATTCAGGGCGGCAAGACGCTGCTGATCCGGACCGATATTCTCAAGGAGCTGGGGCTTGAGACGCCGAAGACGTTCGACGAGCTGTACACGGTGCTGGCGGCGATGAAGAAGGCTTATCCGGATTCCTATCCCTGGACCGCGCGCGGCATGTCGTTTATGGATGCGCTCTCATTCGGCATGGGCAGCGGCTACGGCATGACCTACGACCCGGACGCCGACAATTACTTCTACGGCACGAACAAGCCGGAATTCAAGGAAGTGCTGACTTATCTCAACAAGCTGTACAGCGAGAAGCTGCTGGACCCGGACTTCGCGGTCAATACCAAGCAGAACTGGGACGAGAAGCTGAGCACGGGCAAGTCGTTTTTCTACTATGACAATAACCAGTTCGCGGTCAACTACAATGCGACGCTGCAGGAGACGGATTCGAATGCCAAGTTCGACCGCATCCCGTATCTCCGGAATGCCAAGGGCCAGACGCGCGGCTGGCTGTACCCGAAGGGCTGGCTGGTCGACAATTACGCCATCAGCGCGAAGACCAAAAATCCGGAAGCGCTGATCGGGATGTTCGATTGGATGTACGGACCGGAAGGCACGACCGTCACCAATTACGGCGTGGAAGGCGAGACCTACGAGCTGGTCGACGGGAAGCCGCAGATCAAGGCGGATGTGCTGGAGAAGTACAAGACGGCGGCCGATCCGGCGCGCGTGATGATGTCCGAGATCGGTGCGGGGCTGCTGGCCCTGGCTGTGCGGGTGGACGAAGGTCCGACCAAGCAGGTGACGCATCCGGATCTGGTGCGCTGGGGCGAAGAGCTGGTCGCCGATCCGGGCGCGGTGATCGTACCGGGGCTCGCGCCGGGCTTCACGTCCGAAGAGAACGAGTCGATCAAGGAAATCACGACGAAAACGTCCGTGCTGGAGCAGGATGTCGTGAAGTTCATCATGGGTACCAAGCCGCTGTCTCAATTCGACGCCTGGGCGGGCGAGTTGACGAAGGCCGGGGCGGACAACCTGGAGAAAATTTACAACGAAGCGTATAACCGCACTAAATAATAGGCAATGAGGAGGGTCCCGAAGATGAACAAGTGGCTTGAACTGCTGCGCATGAACAAACTGTTCATTCGGATCCTCCTCTACTTTTTGTCCCTGGTGGCGCTCGTCATCGTCATCGGGGTTTTTTCCTATACGAAATTCGTGACCGAGGCGAAGCGGGAGTACAACGACAAGATCGCCATGAACCTGGCGTCCGCGTCGAATACGGTGGACAGCTACCTGCAGACGATCCACGAGTCGAGCGTGAGCTTCTTCGGAGATCCCGCGGTCGCCCGGCTGCTCAAGCCGAGGGAGCTGTATACGGACGAGGAGCTGGCGGATCTGTACCTGCTGCCGCAGAGCGTCGGGCGAACGAGGTTCGGCTTGAACCGGTTTATCGACGAGCTGTTCGTTTACGCCGACGACCACAGCGTGTTCACGGCCAGCGGCATCAACGGCTTTGACGCCTTTTTCGATAAGTTTTATGTGTACGAGGGGATGAGGGCGGCGGATTGGCAGGCCAAGCTTCGGGAAGGGGGCTACTTCGAGGTGCTGAAGCCGATGACCGTACGGGATTCGTTCGGGCAGAAGCGGGTCGTCTCCGTCTTGGCCGTCAACCAGTCCGGCAGATACCCGGCCGCCATGGTCGCCACCATCCGGGTGAGCGAGCTGCTGCGCACCATGGACGTCATCCTCGAGCCGGGAGTCACCCGCGTCGTCGTCACCGACGGCGGCGGCGGGACCATCCTCTCGTCTGATCCCGAGTTCCCCGGCAGCGAGTCTGTCGGTCGGCTCGAAGCGCGCGGCGGATCGGAGTTCGGGGGAAGCGCCGTGGAGCTGAACGTCGGGGGCGCCGCCTACACCGTCTCTGCCATCTCAAGCGATCTGTACAACTGGAAGTTCTACGCCTTCACGCCGGTCGACGAGTTCAGGCGCCAGGCGTCCGGCATGCTGAACCTGATCGTGGGCATCTGCCTGCTGCTGTGCGTGATCGGCTGCCTGTTCTCGTTCATCTTCTCGTTCAAGATCTACAACCCGATCCGCAAGCTGGGCGAGGTGCTGGCCGACAAGGGCAGCGGCTTGAACTGGCAAGAGGGCAAAGCGGCGGGCGTGGGTGATCTGGAGCGGATCGGCAGCGGCATTCACCAGCTGATCTCTTACCGCCACCGGTACCAGGATGAGCTGCAGACGTTGACGCGGGAATATCTGGACCATGCGCTGTACCAGCTCATGAACGGCAGCGAGCGCCGCAGCGACCAGAACGAAGAGCTGCTGCGCACGATGCGGGAGCGGCTGTCCTTTCAAGAACCGGGCTATGTCTGCGTCGTCGTGTCGTTCGAGTTCCTGGGCGGCTTCTACAGCGATCTGCAGGACGTCGACCGGATCGTCATCCAGAGCAAGCTGAAGAAGGTGATCGCGGGCCTGCTCAAAGACTTCATGAAGCTGTATGTCGTGGAAGCGCGCAAAAATACGTATCTCTGCGTGGTGAATCTGGGCGAACACGAGGGGACGGATTCCATCGATCGGGGGCTTGACCGGCTCATCCAGACGTTTATCCAGGACTGGGCGTACTGCCGAATCCATATCGGCATCGGCCATTGGCGCGAGGGGATGACGGGCATTACACGGTCGTACCGGGAGGCGCTCGCCGCCCTGCAGACGATCGACGGCCAGCATCCGTTCCGGATCGCGCACGCGGGCGAGCTGAAGGCGGAGCCGGGCAAGCATTTTACGTTTGCAGACGAGAACAGACTGCTGAATCTGCTGAAGGTCGGCGACAAGCCCGGCTTGACGGCGCTGGCGGAAGAAATGCTCGACGTGACGGAGAAGCGGAGCGCATCGTTCGGCGTGCGCACGCTGCTCCTCGGCGAGATGTACGGGACGGCCCTTCGCTATGCCAAGGAGCGGGGCATCGAGCTCGGCGGCATTCTTGGGGAAGCCGAGCATGCGCAGCTGGCCGGCCCCTGCGAGCTGCCGGCAGAGCTTCAGCGCAACCGGGGCTTGCTGGTTCGTTTTATGCACGGGATCGTCGACCACGTGGCCGAGCAGCACAGACCGCCCGGCAAGTCGTCGGAGCTGGCGCTGCTGATCCGGCAGTACGTCGAAGAAAACTATGCATCCGACTTGTACCTGGAGTCGATCGCGGAGCAGATGAACGTGTCGATGAAGTACGCCTCGCGCGTATTCAAAGCCAAGTTCGAGATGAACCTGACCGACTATATCAGCCAGCTGCGCATCGAGAAAGCCAAGGCGCTGCTCGCGGAGAGCGGCCTGTCGGTGGGAGAGATCGCCGAGCGGGTCGGATTTTTCAACCGTACGACCTTTCTAAGGACGTTCAAGCGGATAGAAGGCGTATCGCCGAATGATTATCGCAAAGCGAGCGGGGAGGATGAATGAAATGGCGCTTAACCGGCTGCCGGAAGAACGCGAATACAAAAACGCGATCGGGATGCGGCTTGCAAGAATCGAACCCGGGCATTTTCTGATGGGGAGCGAGCGCGGAGATCTGGACGAGCTGCCCGTACATCGGGTCGAGGTCACGAGACCTTTCTATATGGGCGTCCATCAGGTGACGAATGCCGAATACGAGCGGTTCGATCCGCGCCACCGGGAGCTGCGAGGCAAGCTGGGCTTCTCGCTGGCGGACGACGAGGCGGTGGTGTTCGTCAGCTGGCACGAGGCGGCGGCATATTGCCGCTGGCTGTCGGAGCGGGACGGCAGGCCGTACCGGCTGCCGACGGAAGCGGAGTGGGAGTATGCCTGCAGAGCCGGCACGCTGTCGGAGTATTCGACGGGCGACGCCTTTCCGAGAAGCCGCTACAGGAACCAGCAGCACAGCTGGTATCCGGACCCGGTCAAGACGAAAAAGGAATTCGAGGTGGTGCCGCTGACGGTCGGACAATTCGAGCCGAACGCCTGGGGGCTGCACGATATGCACGGCAACGTGGAGGAGTGGGTGCTGGACTGGTACGGCCCTTATGCGGAGGGCGAGCAGTCGGACCCGGTCGGACGGGCGGACGGCGACTTCAAGATCACGCGGGGCGGCAGCCACTCGACGGACGTCCGCTACCTGCGTTCCGCCGAACGGATGGCGACGCTGCCGGAAGACAAGCACTGGCTGATCGGCTTCCGGGTCGTGCTCGGGGAGCTGCCGGCTGCCGTGCCGCTGCCGCCGGCGGAGCCGTATCCGTACCAGATCGGCGTATCGCAGACGGTGCCGGATGTGACGGACTTGCCGAATGAAGCCGCCAAGGCGGACTCGCCGTATTTTGCCAAGCCGAAGGTATACGTGAAGCTGACGCCCTCGGAGCGGGGACCCTTTTACCGTCATAATCATTCGCCATACGTCGCAGAGACGCCGAACGGAGATCTGCTGGCCGCCTGGTTTACGACGAACGAGGAGAGCGGCCGGGAGATGAAGCTGGTCGCGAGCCGGCTGCGGCATGGAGCGGAGGAATGGGACGACGCTTCGCTCTTCTGGGATGCGCCCGACCGCAATATGACCGGCGGCGCGTTCTGGGTGGACGAAGCCGGCAAGCTGTTCCATATCTGCGGACTCGGCGCCGCGGGAACGTGGGGGACGCTCGTTCAGGTGCTGCGGACGTCGACGGACAACGGGGTTACCTGGAGCAAAGGCACAATCCTGTATCCGGAGCACGGCGTGCGCACGATGCCGATTCCGTCGCTTTTCAAGACCCGATCGGGCGCGCTGGTGCTGTCCTGCGATGCCGAGACGGGCAGCACGGGCGGCAGCACGGTATGGATCAGCAACGACGAAGGCGACTCCTGGTACGATGCCGGCGGGCTGATCCGCGGGATTCACGCGCCGGTCGAGGAGCTGAGCGACGGACGTCTGCTGGCGTTCGGGCGGGGAGACGAGATGCATGGACGCATGGCCCAAAGCATCTCGGCGGATATGGGACGCACGTGGCGCTATGAAGAGAGCGAGTTCGATCCGATCGGGATGGGGCAGCGCGCCGTACTTCGCAGATTGAAGGAGGGGCCGTTATTTTTGGCTTCCTTTGCGGACGGAATGGAGATCGTGGACCGCTCCGGACAGACGCGCAAGATCACCGGCCTGTTCGCGGCCGTCTCGTACGACGACGGGGAGACCTGGCCTTGCAAGCGGCTGGTGTCGACCGACGAGGACGGCGGCGTATGGGACGGCGGCGCCTGGACCGGGGAGTTCCGGATGGACCGGAGCCACGCGGAGCCCAAAGGTTACCTGGCGATGGTGCAAGGACGAGACGGGATCATCCATTTGCTGAGCAGCAGAATTCACTATGCCTTTAATTTGCAGTGGGTGCTCGAGCGCTCGCCTGCGCTGACGATGGAGGTCGCGGGAAAATGAAAAAGCTGTACGGTGTGACGACGGCGATGGTGACCCCATTCGACGAGCGGGGCAAGGTGGATCCGGGATCCGTGGCCCGGCTGACCGAGTTCCTCATCGGCAAAGGCGTTCACTGCCTGTACCCGCTCGGGACGACAGGCGAGATGCTGCGGCTGACGCCGGAGGAGCGCAAGGCGGTGGCGGAGGAGGTCGTGCGAACGGCGGCGGGCCGGGTGACGGTCTATATCCATGCCGGAGCGGCTACGCAGGAGGAGACGAGAGCCTTGGCGCGGCATGCCCAAGAGATCGGCGCGGACGGGATCGGCGTCGTGACGCCCGTCTTCTTCGGCGCGAACGACCGGGAGCTGGAAGCCTATTTCGTGGACATCGCTTCGTGCGTGCCGGACGATTTTCCGGTATATCTGTACAATATCCCGCAATGCGCCGCCAACGACCTGAAGACGGACACCGCGCAGCGGATCGCCGACCGGTGCCAGAACGTCGTCGGCATCAAATACAGCTATCCCGACTTCCTCCGCACCAACGAATATATCGGCATCCGGTCCGGCGACTTCTCCGTCATGCAGGGCGCGGACCGCCTGTTCCTCGCCGCCCTGGCGCTCGGCTGCGACGGCGTCGTGTCCGGCGTCTCCTGCGTGTTCCCGGAGCCGTTCGTTGCCGTGTACGACGCCTACCTGGCAGGGGATCTGGACAAGGCCAGGCAGCTTCAGCGGACGGCCGTCGCTTGCTGCGAAGCCGTTCGCAGCGGCAGCAACATGGCCTACTTCAAGGAGGCGCTCCGCTGGCGCGGCGTGGATGCCGGCCATATGCGGGCGCCGCAGCTGGACCTGCCGCCGGAGGAGGTCGAGGCGCTGCATCGTCTGCTTGGGGAGCTGCCTGGATTTTGACCTTGCTCTCATCGGTATTTTTAACCTGTCGCCATGACCAAGAACAGTTCGCAAGTCGGACTGTTCTTTTTTAGGTGCGCCCGGCATGGGCGAAGTCGTGAGATCAGCCTGCCTTTGACCAGGCAATCGGTATTTTCACAATTCGCAGCACAATTCATTTACACAGGAACGTATGTGCGGTATAATTGGAATTAATTGGGTATTTTTTATCGGGATAAACTAAAGGCGGTGGAGGCTACCTATGAAGATGAAGACGTTCAAACGGACGGGTAACCGGTTGAACCGCGGGTTGGATCCCGCTGCTACGGTTCTGAATAATGTTATCGAAGGGCAGCGCGACTAGATGAGCAAGTACCGATTGACCAAGAAGCAGGTGCGAAGGTTCCTTTTGTTAAAGCAAGGGCTGCTTGGAGCGTACAGGTTCGAGGACAAGGAAGGGATTTGCGAGTTTGTGAGCCAGGCCGGCTGCATCCAGTTCGACCCGATCGACGTGTGCGGCAAAAACGCCGAGCTTGTGCTGCAATCCAGAGTTGCGGGATTTACGAAGACGATGCTCGGGGAACTTCTATATAAGGATCGCAAGCTGGTCGATTATTTCGACAAGCAGCTCGCAATCATCTCAATAGCGGATTGGAAGTATTTTGAGAGAACACGCGAACGGTACCGTCTCCGCGGGAGAAGCCGGGACAAGATCGATTCCGTTGCCGAGGAGGTCAAGCGGTTCATACGGGAGCGGGGGGCGGCTTGTTCCAAGGATATCCCGCTGAAGGAGACGGTAGACTGGTCTTGGAGTCCGACGACGTTATCCAGAGCGGCGCTAGAGTCGCTTTATTTTCGCGGGGATTTGATCGTTCACCACAAAAAAGGAACGATCAAATACTACGCATTGGCTGAGGCGCATATTGTCCCTGCTATCTTAAGGGCAGAGGACCCGAACAAATCGGATGCGGACTTTGTGAAATGGAGGGTAATGCGCCGTATTCGGTCCGTCGGGATGTTGTGGAACAAGCCTTCCGACGCATGGCTCGGCATCGAGCCGATGAAGGCGCAAGCCCGCAAGGATGCATTTGCCGCCCTGTTGAACGAGGAGGCGATCGTCCCGTGCACCGTCGAAGGAATAGCGGAACCGCTCTATATCGCCCTGGAGGACGAGCCTCTCCTGCAGGCTGCGCTGTCTTCAACGGCTGTATATGAACGTCGCGTAGAATTTCTTGCTCCGCTCGATAACTTCCTGTGGGATCGCAAGCTGATAAAGGCGTTATTTGATTTCGATTACAAATGGGAGATCTACACCCCGATCGCCGCGCGGAAATACGGGTATTATGTGCTTCCGGTTTTGTATGGAGAAGCGCTTGTCGGACGGATCGAGCTGGTTGCAGACAAGAAGGCGAAGCAGCTCAGGCTGGTTCACTTCTGGCCGGAGATCGGGGCAGAGCCGGACGAGACGTTCCGCCGGATGCTGCGCGAGCGGATATATCGTTTCGCGGCTTTTAACGGGTGCAACGAAGTCACAGAAGGCACCGTCGTTGGAAACGATATGTAGTGTTCATGTGTGATACAATAACTTCAATTGAAAAATGGAGGGGTTTTATGACAGTAGGATCCCAGAACGATATTGATCGCTTGAAGGAAATCGGCAAAATCGTCGCCATGACGATTCAAGAAATGAAGCGCCATACGCGTGTCGGAATCACAACGAAGGAACTCGATGAGATCGGCGGTCAGTTTTTGAAAAAGCATGGCGCCGTACCGGCGCCTAAAGCGACATACAACTTTCCCGGCAACACATGCATCAGCGTTAACCATGAAGCCGCTCACGGAATACCGGGAAGTCGCATTCTCCGCCCCGGCGATTTAATCAACATCGATGTTTCGGCGGAGATGGGCGGTTATTATGCGGATGCAGGGCATTCTTTTGTGCTGCCGCCGTTCAATCCGTCCTTGCTGCGTCTGTGCGAGTACACGCATCAAACGATGATGAAGGTCATCTCCTCGCTAAAGCATGGCGTTAAACTGAACGAAATCGGAAGGCTGATTGAAATGGAGGCCGCCAAAGGCGGCTACCGCATTATTAAAAATCTGTGCAGCCACGGTATCGGAAAATCGCTGCACGAGAAGCCGACAGAGATTCTCCCCGTATATAACAAGCACGATAGGCGCGTATTAACCGAAGGTTTGGTCATTACGATCGAGCCCTTTTTATCCACCGGTGCAGACTATGTCCTCGAGCAAGCCGACGGGTGGACTTTATGCGTGCCGGACAAAGGCTATGCGGCACAGCACGAGCATACCATCATCATCACGAAGGATCGGCCCATCATCGTGACCGCAGCATAATCGCCCGGATTGTCATGACAATTAGGGGCGGTGCACAGCTCAAACGGCCGCTGCCCGTTGGGGGGCGTATACGCCAAGTCTCCTGGTCAAGCGATATCGCGCGGAGAGGCTGCACGGATGCGCCTGACAATAATTTCCTTTGCTTAAGCATGACCCGAGGCGTATAATCCGTTCAGATATCGGAGCCTAGAAGCGGGGAAATGGTTATGAACAACGGGTTGGTCAATGCGGTTATCGCATATATCATGTGGGGAATTCTCCCGCTATATTGGAAGCTGTTCAACGAGGTGCCGGCAGGCGAGATTCTGTCGCACCGGGTTGTCTGGTCGTTCGTCTTCATGGGTATTCTCGTCGCCGCCCAGCGCCGCTGGGGCGATATGAAGCGGATTGCGGCCAGCCGCACGCTCATGCTGTCGCTCGCCGCCAGCGGACTGCTGATCGCCGCGAATTGGCTCATCTTCATCTGGGCGGTCAACAACGGCCATGTCGTCGAGACCAGCCTCGGCTATTATTTGAATCCGCTGCTGAACGTGCTGCTGGCGGTCGTCTTCCTTCGCGAGAAGCCCAACCGCGGCCAATGGCTCGCGATAGCCATCGCTGGCGCGGCGGTGCTCATCATCGCCATCGACTACGGCCGGTTCCCGTGGGTCGCGATCTCGCTGGCCGCGTCGTTCGGGCTGTACGGCTTCGCGAAGAAGAAGATTATGCAGGACGCTTCTGTCGGCTTGCTGTCGGAGACGGCCGTCGTCCTGCCCATCGCGCTCGGCTACTGGATCTACCTGGCCGCCGCGGGCAAGACGACGGCATGGACGCTGCCTGCGTCCACGTTCGTCGAGCTGCTTCTGTCCGGCGTGGTGACGGCGCTGCCGCTGCTCTTCTTCGCGAGGGCGGCTGCCCGGATGACACTGTCCACGCTCGGCTTCGTCCAGTACATCGGGCCGACGATCATGCTGTTCCTGAGCGTATTCGCGTTCAAGGAGTCGGTCTCGCCGGTGCTGCTCGTCGGCTTCGCGCTCATCTGGACGGCGCTTATCGTATATGCCGCGTCATCGGTTCGCGGCACGAGACTCGCCGCGAAGACGAGCTGAAGGCAATGGCGCTCCGGCGTCGGGGGCGGACCGGGCAACAATCCGGGCTCGCCGGTAGCGGAGGAGCGCGCTGGGGTCGACGAGCATTCCAAGGACATCCTTCGGTTGGCGCATGATTGCGAGTGCCCTACCGTCATCTTTCTGGCCGGCTGGGCCGTATTCGGTACGTCGCAGACCCCGTTCGCTGAAGGCGATTATGGAGAAGGCCGACTGGAAGACCGGGTAAGAACAAGCGGTCTGCAACCGGCCGCCGGACTGCAGCTAATGACCAAGCTAAGCCCTTTGCTGGCTTGGCTTTTTTTGTACGCCCGGCACGGGCGCCATCTCCAGGGTGCCAGTCCCGAACGTAGTCTGGCGAGCGACTGCCGCAGTCAAGGGTGCCGCCGCGAGGCCGAATCTGAAGGCGGGCTTCCGGAAAAAGATTTTTCTCCGCAGCCATTCATTCATTGACGGCCGTTAACAGCCGATATTGTTAGCATCGCTTGAAAAGATGGTGAAGCTGTGATTAGGAAAAATGCATTGTTGCTCGGAATGATCGGGTTGTTCGTTATCGTTACGATCGTGAACGTATTTCAATGGCTTAGTCCCGCGACGCAGGCCGTGAGGGCGAGCGGCGGATTGCTGGATGCGACGCATTGGGACTTTGCGAAGCAGGGCGTCCTCTCGCTGCGCGGGGAGTGGGCGTTCTACGAAGGGAAATTGCTGGGACCGGAAGACTTTCGAGCCGGCCGGATCGATGGCCGGCCCGTTCAAGTGCCCGGCGGCTGGAAAAACAAGCTGGCTTCGGCGGACAAGAACGGCTATGGCGCCGGTACGTACCGGCTGCTCGTCCGCACGAACGAAGCCGCATTGTACAGCATGCGGGCCAAAAAAATCCGCATGTCCAGCCGCATCTTCATGAACGGCGTCGATCTGGGCGGCAACGGCCGTCCCTCCTTGTCTGCGGAAGGCTTCGTGGCGAGCAATGCGCCGTTCTTCGGCACCGTCCAAGCCGATTCGGGCACCGTCGAGATTATCATTCAGGTAGCCAGCTTTAACTACCTGGAGGGCGGGATGGTTCAGCCGCCCGAATTCGGGCTGGCGGACGATGTGATGAAGCGGCGCGACGATTCCAAGCTCGCCGATATGATTCAGACGACGATCCTGCTTGCGTTCGGACTGTATTATGCAGGCATGTTCAGACAGTGGCGCCGGGAACCGCATCTGATGCATTTTTGCCTGTTCTGTCTGGCGCTCGGACTGTTTTTCAGCATCGATAACGAAATACTGGCGCTTGATTTCTTGCCCGAATTGACGTTCCCGTGGCTTCAGCGGATGCTGTTCCTGCTGCCGCTTTTCTCCTTTTACTTCTTCACGCATTATGTGTACCGCTACCTGAAGGAAAGGGATAACGTTGTATTTATTTGGCTTCGCAGAGTGACTTACGCTTATCTGGCAACGATCCTGCTGCTTCCCAATCGCTACTTGATCAGCTTCCTGGACGTCGGGATCGCGATCGGGGCGGCCGCCTTCGGGACGATGCTCTATGCCGTCTTTCGCAGCCGCAGCCGCGGCCGCGGCAGCCATAGCAGCCACTATATTATGCTTGGCATCTTCTTTTTGTTCGCCAGTTGGCTCTATGCGCATCTGCGTTACCAGCTCGCGCTGGACAATCCCTATTATATGGTCGTGACGCCGGCGCTGCTCGTCTTGTCGCAGGCGCTGCTCATGTCCGACGAGCTTCAGCAGAGCTATCGAAGAAGCGAGCGGTTATCCGAGCGCTTGCTGCGTTACGACCGCCAGAAAGACGAGTTTCTGGTGAAAACTTCGCATGAGCTGCGAACGCCGCTGCACGGCATCGTGAATCTGTCGCAGGCGCTGCTGGACAACCGGACGGTTCCTCTTCAGGCGGAGCATCGAGACAATATACACATGCTGCATCTGCTGGGCAGACGACTGGCGGGACTCGTGCACGATATTCTCGATCTGAACCGGATTCGTCACGGACAGCTCCTGATCCGTACGACATCGGTCAATTTGGGTCAATCGGTCCGGTTCGTCATGGAGACGCTGTCCATCTCGCCGGTCAACAAAGAGGTGCGGCTCATTAATGCGCTGCCGGCCAGGCTGCCGCTGCTCCTGGCGGACGAGAACCGGGTGAAGCAAATTTTGTACAACTTGCTGGAGAACGGGCTGAAATTCACGAAGCAAGGAACGGTGACCCTCTCCGCGGAGCGGAGGGGTGAAGCGTTGGCCATCTCGGTCACCGATACGGGGAGAGGGATTCCCGCGCATGAACTCGCCGGCTTGTTCCAACCGTTTGTCCAATCGGAGGAATTCGAGCAGGCCGGCGAGGGATTGGGCTTGGGGCTGAGTATCGCGAAGCAGCTGGCGGAGCTGCAAGGCGGCCGTTTGGAGGCGGAATCCACGGTAGGCGTCGGCTCGCGGTTCACGTTCACGCTGCCGATCGATCTGGCATCGGAGGAGGCGGCTGCCGCAGCTGCCGAAGAAGAATTGCATTTGCCGTTAGTCGTGCCGATGCAGGACAATCAGACGGCTGAATTTCGCCTTTTGATCGTAGACGACGAACCGTCCAATCTGAAGGTGCTGATCGATGAAGTCTCTTCCATGGGATATGGTTATATGGCGGTCGGAAGCGGAGAAGAGGCGCTCGAAGCACTGCGGCGCCACCAGATGAAGCCTGACTTGTTGCTGCTCGATCTGATGATGCCGGGCATCTCCGGCCTTGACGTATGCCGGGAGATAAGGCGGCTGCAAGGACTTGCCGAGCTCCCGATTCTGATGATGACCGCCTCCGGGCAGACGGGCGATATCGTGGCCTCGTTCGCCGCCGGCGCGAACGATATCGTGCAGAAGCCGTTCGAGCTGGCCGAATTGCGGGCGAGGGTGCAATCTCTGCTGGCGATGAAGAGCTCCTCGGAGCGTGCGGTGCGGCGGGAGATGGATTTCCTGCAAGCCCAAATTACGCCGCACTTCCTGTACAACAGCATGAATGCCCTCGTCGGGCTTAGTTATAAGAACGTAGACAAGCTCAGGGAAACGATTCACCACCTGACGACTTACTTGCGGGCCAAGTTTACCTTTGTTTTCTCGGAGGAGCTCGTTCCGTTCGAGCGCGAGATGGAGTTGGTCAAGGCGTATTTGGCGATCGAACAGCTGCGGTTCGGCAGCAGGCTGACCGTCGAGATCGAGATCGAGGCGGATTTCCGATGCATGCTGCCGCCGCTGACGCTGCAGCCCATCGTAGAGAACGCGGTGCGGCACGGCATCGGGCCGAGATCGTTCGGAGGCACGCTGCGGATCTCCGCATGCAGGCGCGGCGGCGGTGCCGAAATAACCGTGGCAGACGATGGCGTCGGCATCGGCGAGGAGCTGTTGCGCGTGCTGCAAGAAGGACGGGCCGCCGGGGTCGGCGTCGGCAACGTCAACCGGCGCCTGCAGCTGGTATGCGGCGGCGGATTGGACATTCATAGCGGCGACGGTACAGGCACGCTGATCAAACTGCAAATACCGGAGGCGAGATAAAGCAATGGTCAGGGCGATATTGATTGACGACGAGGAAATCGCGCTCGACGTGATGGAGATCTTGCTCCAGGAGATCGGCGGGGTTGAGGTGCTTGGCAAGTTCAGCCTCGTGTCCGATGCGATCGCGCAGGCGGATGGGATGCTGCCGGACCTGATCTTCCTCGATATCGAGATGCCGGAGACGAACGGGCTGGCCGCTGCGGCCAAGCTGCTCGGGAGGTTTCCGGACGCGGATATCGTGTACGTAACCGCTCACAGTCAGTATGCTGTGGACGCATTCGATACGAAGGCGATCGGGTATCTGCTGAAACCCGTAGCCAAGAACCGGCTCGTCGCCACCTTGGAAAGGCACGCGGAGCTTCGCGAAAAGGCGGCGCGACGGGTCCGGGCCGGAAGCTTGACGAGCGGCCAGGCCGGCGCGCAGTCTCCCGAGCCCTCCAGACGGACGCTGTCTCTGAAGCTGCTCGAGAGCATGGAGCTTTACGATGCCGACGGCCGATTGATTACCTGGCGGACGAAAAAGACGAAAGAGATGTTCTGTTATTTGTGGCACCATGGGGGAACCCCCGTGTATCGGTATCGCATCCTCGAGCATCTGTGGCCGGAATTGGATGCCGAACGCGCCCAAGCGCTTTTTCATACGACGATGTACTACGTGCGGCATATGCTGAAGTCCGCGGGCTATCCCGAGATGATCGGTTCCGGAGACGAGCGTTATTGGATGCGCACGGACGAAGTGACCTGCGACGTGACGCGGCTGGAAGCATTGATCGGGACGGGGAGTCTGGCGAGCGATGCGGAGGAGCTGCTGTCGCTCTATCGCGGCGATTATTGCGAGACGGAAAATTACGGTTGGGCGAATAGCAGACGATACGAGCTGCGAGCGGCCGTCATCCGTCATCTGGAGCAATGGACGGAGCATGCGGCCGACGATTCGTTGAAGGAACGCATGCTGCGCAAGCTGATCGAACTGAATCCGTACGAGGAAAAATATTACGACCGGCTGGCGCTGCATTTGACGTTCCTGGGGGATACTGCGGCCGCGGACAAGGTGATTTTTGTTAAAAAAACGGCGTTTCGGACCGATCTGGGACTGAATGTCGTCGACAATAACCGCGATTAATCGATTTTGTTTGGAAAATGTTTAGTGCCTTATTGTTACTATTCTCCCATTGCAACCTACGATTTTATTGCAGAGAGGGAGAGATACCTTGCAAGCACGATCAATGTTCCGTTTGTTGTCCAGAATAAAGCTTCAACTGCTGCTGGCCGTAGCGCTGGCGATTCCGTCCATCGCGGTGGCCGGCACCGCGAGCGCGGATACGGGTTCGACGGGTACGTTCTCCGGCACGCTGCTGGCAAGCTGCGAGTACAAAAGCAGCATGTTGGACTGGAGCACAACCGCTTCTTGTCCGGACACGATGTCGATCGGCGCAAATGAGGTCAACTCGTTTGCGGGCGTACTCAAGTTCGATCTGAGCGGTCTCGGCGGAACGGTGCTCGAGGCCGATCTCAAATTGTATATAACCGCTAATAATGCCGATCAAGAAGCCAGTCCCGAGCTGACGATCTATCAGCATGACGGGACCTGGACGCAGCCGACGACCTCAGTGGCGGATCGGCCTACTTACGGCAGCGGATTGCATGCGCGAGCGGTTGCCGTAACTGAAAAAGACGGCGCATGGATGACATTCAATATTGCGTCGCTGGTGCGCGACAGCATCAATAAAGGAGAAACCGAACTTGTTCTCGTATTGGTGAACATGAGGTGGGATGCTGCGGGACAGCGGATTTTCCAATTTACATCGTCCGGCGCGAATAGCCCAAAGCTGGATATCTCCTATACGACATCTCCTGTTCAACTGCCGGCCCCGCATTCGCGAATTGCGGCAGGGGACGGATTTACGCTGTCGCTGCAGGATGACGGTACGGTCGAGGCGTATGGTTGGATTAAAGGTCGCAAGATCGAGGTGCCCGAGAGCCTGACCGGCGTGCAGTCCGTGTACGCGTCCAGGCTCTGCGGCTATGCGATCAAGACTGACGGGTCTATTGTGGCCTTGGGCGACGGCTGCACGGTTCCGGCCGATGTCCCGGGCGGCAATGTCGTCGGACTCGTACTTGACGGGAATGCCCCTGCCGTCTTGAAGAATGACGGGACGATGATCAGCTGGGGATCGGGACAGTACAAGATGCCCGAGGAATGGGAAACCATCTATGGACCGTTCAAGTCCGTCTCGGGAGGATATAGCCATGCGGCCGCACTGACATGGGATGGCGATGTTGTCAGTTGGGGACAAGCTTCGATGGGGGCGACGTCAGTGCCCGAAGACCTGCCGGAAACGGTAGCCATCGCTTCTGGCGTCAATCATACGCTGGCGCTCCTTGCGGACGGCAGTGTCAGACTATGGGGTTACTATGGCGTGGAACGCCCGCCGGAGGACCTGCCTAAAGCAGTGGCGATCGGCGCGAACGAGAACTACTCTGTGGTGGTTACGGCTGACGGGTCTGTCGTCGTATGGGGGGACGACCGATTGCAGCCGCCGTCCGGGCTTAGCGGCGTCGTAGCCGTCGCGGCGGGGAGTTCGCATATCGTCGCTCTGAAGTCGGACGGCACCTTGGTCGGATGGGGGATCAGTCAACGTGGCGAGACGGTAACGCCGGCGCCGTCCGTAAGCGGGTTATCCTGGTCGGCCGGCAGCGAGATCGGCACGACGACGGCGAGTATCGCAGCCGGGAGTCTGATCGACGAGAACTACGGCGAGCTGACGCTGAAATATCGGATCGGCGCTCCCGGCAGCGTCAGACATCCTTATATCGGCGAAGATCCGGCCGAGCTCGGCTACGACACGGAGCTTCACACCGGCGACGAGTTGACTATCCCTGCGGGACAGCATGTCTATGTCATGGCGGAGTACGAAGAGAAAGACGAATACGACAGCACCGCGGTCGGCATCAGGAAAGTCGCCTATTGGTCGGACATTAAGCCTGTCGTAGCGATGGCGCCTCCTGAAGCGCCAAGCGTGAGCGCCGACGATGCGGCCAACGCGATCGTCGGTCTCACGACAGCGATGGAGTTCCAGGTCGATGACGGAACTTACGTGAGATACGACGGCACGAATGCGCCCGATCTCTCCGGCGCGCATACGGTCAAAGTCCGAGTCGCGGCCGATCCGGCAACGGGAACGCCAGCCGGGGCGGAAGCGACGCTGAGCTTCACGGCGAATCCGCCGGCCCCGGCAGCGCCAAGCGTGAGCGCCGACGATGCGGCCAACGCGATCGTCGGTCTCACGACAGCGATGGAGTTCCAGGTCGATGACGGAGTCTATGTGAGATACGACGGCACGAATGCGCCTGATCTCTCCGGCGCGCATACGGTCAAAGTCCGAGTCGCGGCCGATCCGGCAACGGGCACGCCCGCCGGGGCGGCAGCTACGCTGAGCTTCACGGCGAATCCGCCGGCCCCGGCAGCGCCAAGCGTGAGCGCCGACGATGCGGCCAATACGATCGTCGGTCTCACGACAGCGATGGAGTTCCAGGTCGATGACGGAGTCTATGTGAGGTACGACGGCACGAATGCGCCCGATCTCTCCGGCGCGCATACGGTCAAAGTCCGAGTCGCGGCCGATCCGGCAACGGGAACGCCAGCAGGTGCGGCAGCGACGCTGAGCTTTACGGCGAACCCGCCTGCCCCGGCAGCGCCAAGCGTGAGCGCGGACGATGCGGCCAACGCGATCGTTGGCCTCACGACAGCGATGGAGTTCCAGGTCGATGACGGAGCTTACGTGAGATACGACGGCACGAATGCGCCCGATCTCTCCGGCGCGCATACGGTCAAAGTCAGAGTCGCGGCCGATTCGGTAACGGGAACGCCAGCGGGTGCGGCAGCGACGTTGAGCTTCACGGCGAATCCGCCGGCCCCGGCAGCGCCAAGCGTGAGCGCCGATGACGCGGCCAACACGATCGTCGGTCTCACGACAGCGATGGAGTTCCAGGTCGATGACGGAACTTACGTGAGGTACGACGGCACGAATGCGCCTGATCTCTCCGGCGTGCATACGGTCAAGGTCAGAGTCGCGGCCGATCCGGCAACGGGAACGCCAGCGGGTGCGGCAGCGACGCTGAGCTTCACGGCGAATCCGCCGGCCCCGGCAGCGCCGAGCGTGAGCGCCGATGACGCGGCCAACACGATCGTCGGCCTCACGACGGCGATGGAGTTCCAGGTCGATGACGGAACTTACGTGAGATACGACGGCACGAATGCGCCCGATCTCTCCGGCGCGCATACGGTCAAAGTCCGAGTCGCGGCCGATCCGGCAACGGGAACGCCCGCCGGGGCGGAAGCCACGCTGAGCTTCACGGTGCCGTCAATATACGTACCGCCGACGTCCACCCCATCGACGCCGCAAAATCAGGGAGTCGACGTCCTCGTCAACGGCAAGGCGGAAAGCATAGGCGCCGCCACAACGTCAACGAGAAGCAGCCAGACCGTAACGACCGTAATCGTGGACGAGAGCAAGCTTGAACAAAAGCTTGCGGCAGAAGGCCAAAAGGCCGTCTTAACGATTCCGGTTAACAATAAGTCCGATGTCGTAATCGGACAACTTAGCGGTCGAATGGTCCAGAGCATGGAGCAGAAGCAAGCTGTTATTGAGATCAAGACGGAGCGTGCAACCTACACGATTCCGGCACAACAGATCAATATTGGCGCGATCTCCGAGCAACTCGGCAAAACAATCGATCTGAAGGATATTACGATTCAAATCGAAGTGGCGGCTCCAAATGAAGATACCGTGAAACGAGTGGAGAGCTCGGCTAAAAATGGCGATTTTTCCATTGTCGTTCCACCCGTTGACTTCATCATCAGAGCCGTCTCCGGGGATCGAACGATCGAGGTTACCCGTTTTGAAGCCTATGTAGAAAGAACGATCGCGATCCCGGACGGTATAGACCCGAATAAAATAACGACGGGTATCGTCGTGGAACCGGATGGAACGGTTCGTCATGTGCCTACCCAAGTCGCTGTTGTCGGAGGCCAATACTTTGCGACAATAAACAGTTTGACGAATAGTACCTATTCCATTGTCTACAACCCGATCGCGTTCGACGATGTGGAGCGGCACTGGGCGAAGACGGAAGTCAACGACATGGGCTCAAGAATGGTTGTCAATGGCACCGGCAATGGATTATTTAATCCCGATCAAGCGATTACGCGGGCCGAGTTCGCTGCTATTATCGTTCGTGGCTTGGGCTTGAAGCTGGCTGACGGCAATACTTCATTCAGCGATGTGCAAGCGACGGATTGGTTCAGCGGGGCTGTTCAAACCTTGTATCAGTACAAGCTGATCGACGGGTTCGAAGACGGAACCTTCAGACCTGCGGATACGATTACTCGCGAACAGGCCATGAAGATCATCGCTCAAGCGATGGTGCTGACCGATCTCAAATCCAAGCTCTCCTCAGAGGGAGCGGCACAAGCGCTACAACCATTCGCAGATGGAAATACAACTGCCAAGTGGGCCAGAGCTGGCGTGGCGGACGTGATTCAGGCGGGCATCGTTACGGGCAGAAGCAGCACGATGCTTGCCCCGAAAGCGAATGTTTCAAGAGCGGAAGTCGCGGTGATGATTCGGAAATTGCTTCAAACCGCAGGATTGATCTAAGAAATGCAAATAAGTTTTATGCACGGCTGGAATGGAATTGTTGGTTGGAAAGGTTTAAATCGGAGGCATCAGAAGTATTAGGCTTCGAAGCCGATGAGCCTAAGGATGGATTTTTGTAAGGATGAGAGGAGTGAAATTTTACTAGAGTGTCCCGATGATGCGGACTTGAGTCATCGGGACCTTTTGCGCGATTACCCGACGCTAGCGTCGGTGGCGTTTTTGAGCATTAAAGTAGTTCATGAGGTTCGATCGTAGGACATATGCAGGGGGATTTAAGCGATTGACGTTTAGAAGTCACGTGGTTATATGGGTCAACTAGGAAATTGCCATGTCAGGGCAGAGATTGACAGCTCCAACAAGATATTAAGTAGGATACAGAAGTGATGAAAGAAGGGAAGACTTACATGTTACGTAGATTTTCAACTGGGTTGTTTTTATTAATGCTGGTTTACGTTGTCCAGCCGTTCTTGTATGGTCACACGGCCAACGCAGCGGGGACGGCAATGGCAGGTGCGGGAACCGTTAACGATCCGTACATCATTACGGACGCCGATCAACTCGATAGCGTCAGGCTAAAACTTGGTTCATCCTATAAACTCGCTAACGATATCGACTTGAGCAGCTATTCCAATTGGGAGCCGATCGGAAATTCAACGAATGCTTCTTTTAAAGGGCGGCTTGACGGAGCTGGTCATACGATTACAGGTTTGACTATTAATCGCCCAGGCGAGCAATATGTCGGGTTGTTCGGCTTGTTGGATTCACCTGGGAAAATTGAAAATTTAAAGCTTGTAAATGTGAACGTTACAGGCGATACAGACATTGGTGGAGTCGGCGGATTAGTAGGTAAAATTTACGGCACACTCAGCTATATTTCTGTCAGCGGGCAAGTAGCGGGAACTCGTAATGTCGGCGGAATCGTGGGGGATAACTATGGGAAAGTTTCTAATTGTTTCTCCAGCGTTAAAGTCACGGGTACCGGTGTCGGCACCTATATCGGCGGAATAAGTGGGTATGGCAATAATAATACCCTTATTGAGAATAGTTATGCTACCGGAGACGTTACGGGCATCGGTAGCGTTGGCGGCATCATCGGGAGACACTTTCAGGGGAAAGTTGTAAACAGTTATGCCACAGGCAAGGTGAGTGGCTCTTCCAAGCTCGGGGGGATTATTGGAGATAATGGTGGAGGCACTGTAACCTCCAGTTTTTACGACAAATCCACCACAGGACGAACGGATACAGGAAAAGGCGATCCGAAAACGACCGCTGACATGAAAACAAAAGCTACGTTTACCAGTGCCGGATGGGACTTTGACACAGTCTGGGCGATAAGTAGCGGAAATTATCCGACTCTTCAAGCGCCGGTGACAGACGACGACGCGGTAGCCAAAGACAAAAACGCGCTGGCCATCGGCTATGCAAGCGGCGACAGCGAAACGAATGTGACGCAGAACTTGACCCTTGCGGCTGCGGGAGCAAGCGGCACCACCATCACTTGGTCCTCCAACGCTTCGTCGGTTATTGCCAACAACGGCACGGTCATCCGCCCATCTTTTACGGCGGGAGATCAAACCGTCACGCTGACGGCAACGATCAAGAAGGGCAGTGCAACCCAGACCAAACCGTTCACCGTCAATGTGAAGGCATTGCCTGAAACCGATGCGGAGGCTGTAGCGAGTGCCAAAGCCGCACTTGTCATCGGCTATGCGACAGGTGACTCCGCAACCGGCGTGACGCAGGACGTCACGCTGCCGACTGCGGGAACGAATGGGACAACCGTTACTTGGGCGTCGAACCGCCTAGCGGTTGTTGCCGCTGACGGTACCGTAACCCGCCCAACCTTCACTCAGGGCAACCAGTCGGTCAAGCTCACCGCGACGATCGAACGCAACGGCGTCAGCGATACGCGTGAATTCTCAATCGAAGTGCTTGCCGCCGCGCAGACGGATGCGGAAGCCGTTGCAGCGGACAAAGCCGCACTTGCCATCGGCTATGCGACAGGCGATTCCGCAACCGGCGTGACGCAGGACGTCACGCTGCCGACTGCGGGAACGAACGGGACGACCGTTACTTGGGCGTCGAACCGCCTAGCGGTTGTTGCCGCCGACGGCACCGTAACCCGTCCAACCTTCACTCAAGGCAACCAGTCGATCAAGCTCACCGCGACGATCGAACGCAACGGCGTCAGCGATACGCGTGAATTCTCAATCGAAGTGCTTGCCGCCGCGCAGACGGATGCGGAAGCCGTAGCAGCGGACAAGGCTGCACTTGTCATCGGCTATGCGACAG
>NZ_JAZDQE010000024.1:0-78234 GCF_037963805.1 Cohnella sp. 56
CTGAGCCAGGATCAAACTCTCCATAAAAGTGCTTTTGACGAAAGACGTTTCGTTAGAAACGACGACAGTCAAACGCACCAGGGTAGTTCGACTTGCTCATGATAATGCTGGTATAACTTTTGCTTCCGCCCCGAAAGGCTTCAGCGTCCGTTTGTTTTAACGCTCGATGTTCAGTTTTCAAGGAGCAATCTTTGCCATCCGTACGTAATATTTCCTCGTAACGGCGACTTTTATAATATATCACAGCGGGCATATGCATTGCAACTTGTAAGATATGTAATTTCTCCACATCGTCAACTTGCAACAGCTTGTCCGTTCCCCTTCAGGAGGGGCGATTGATAATTTAACATATTCCTCGATGGGTCGTCAACCCTTTTATTGCAACTTTTTATCGAAGCCTGTTTGCTCTTCGCATTATTTGTAGCGCTGATTCCGCAGACCGGAGGCGTACCTGGACAGCTCCTTGGGAGCCGCTATTCTTGCATACATTCTGAAGATGGTCTTGTAGCGTTTGAAGATAGCTTCCTTGACCGGTCCTTCCATCCTCCGATCGCCGAGGTCGAGCAGCATCTCGTCAAGCTCTTTGCGGAGCATGTAATCCAACTCTCTGCATTCCTTGTCCGTGAACATCATCCCCAGCATACGTACCGCAGGCCCCCTGTACAATCCCAGCATCGCAGGCGTCCATCCGCCTTTTAGCGTTTTACTGTTATGCACCAATTCCGGCGGATTTATGACAGGGGGCTCCTCAAAAAAATTATGATCTTACGAGATACAGCGTAATTGTGCTCTCGATCGCCGCCGCAGCAAGCAGTAGAAGCGCTACGACAGCGTAGATGACGACCGAGCCGCGCAGAACCCGCACGAACTCCGCCCACGGTTGCGGCTTGCCGGTCATTGACCGCCCCAAGCCTTGCAGTACTCTAGCCCCCAGCAGAATGCCGTATGCCGCCGCCAGGAAAACTGCAGGCAGCTCCAGAATGCCGTGCGGCAATATCCCTCTGACGATCATCGACCAGATGTCTTCACCCTGTCCGGCCAGATTGCCGAACAAATATCCCATGATCAGCCCGTTCAAAGCGAGCGTAAATAGAGGCATGATGCATACCGCGATACCGAGGTACATGGCGAGCGCCGTCGCCTGCAAATTATTCAACAGAATCAAGACGAACATCGTCCTGCTCGGATGAGCCGAATCGTCGGCTCGCTGCGCCAGAGCGCTCAAGCTCTCAAGCTGTTTGTCGAGCCACCCGATATCGCCGTGCGCCATCCCTCCAACGAACAATCCCGCTATAAATATAACGACAGCCGCCCAAAAATAAGGCCGCACATCGCGCCAGGCTTGCACAAGCGTTTTTAGGATCATATTCATCTCTCCCATCGCGCGCATATCTTGCCTTGGGTCAAGCATACATTGCAATTAGAACAAGCTGTAGCGTCCAAGCTTCATTCAAACTTTCTAATCGAGAGGGGATCTGCAATCATGAACTATTTTTTCGTATGGAGCGGCCGCCGCATCAAGCGGTATTTTTTTCTCACGTTGGCCCTGCTTCTGTCCGTAGGCGTCGTCTGGACTGAGAGGAAAAACATCAGCGTCTTCGCCCCCCACCCGCCCGCAGCCGTGTACAGCGTGCCTACCGATCGCAAAGTCGTCGCGCTAACGTTCGATATCAGCTGGGGAGAAAAAAGAGCGGAGCCGATATTGGATATACTGAAACAGAAAAACGTAACGAATGTCACGTTTTTCCTGTCTTCTCCGTGGAGCAAGACGCATCCCGAGATCGTCCAGAAAATTGTGGACGGCGGGTACGAGATCGGCAGCCATGGTCACAAGCATGTCAATTACAGCCAGCTCTCAGACGACGAGATCCGCAAGCAGATTCAGACGGCGCACAGCATGCTCTCTGATCAGACGGGCAAGATTCCTAATCTGATCCGCATGCCGAACGGCGACTTCGACAAGCGCGTCCTGCGTATCGCGGAAGATCTGAACTATAAGGTCATTCAATGGGATACGGACTCGCTCGACTGGAAAAATCCCGGCGTCGGCAATATCGTACAGCGCGTCGTCACAAAAGCTCACCCGGGCGACATCATTCTCCTCCATGCGAGCGATTCATGCCAGCAGACGCATGACGCGCTGCCGCAGATCATCGACCAGCTGCGCGCCCAGGGCTACGAATTCGTCACCGTCTCCCAACTGATGAGTCAGACGGAGACAAAAGGCAAGACCGTCGAAGACAAGCAAACCTGGAATCAAGTTGCTTAGCGGCTCCGCGGTCAGCGCGCACCCGCTTCGGTCTTCATGCCGGCGGCCGGGCGGGGCACGCTCAATATATGATGCAGCCGAAGAATCTGGTAGGCATTGCATACGAAGATCGGTACGAGCGTGAAGGTCAGCTGTGTCCACAAGCCGCCCGATCTGAAGCCGGGCAGACCTTCGATCGTCGTCACCGCAATCATGTAAAACAAGGTCGGGATCCAGGCGCCGGATGTCGTCTCATGGACCTTGCGCCAAGCGACGAGCAGCGAACCAAGCAGGAGCAGCAGCGGCACGATCCAATAGGCGTTCGGCGGAAACGCGCTGTCATGTGTCCAATAAACGATCTCGGCCAGCACAAAAAGCGCGACGAAGCCTTGAAGCGCCACCCACAAGTAAGGCCGCTTGATAATGCTGCGGGCAATGTAGTTAAGCATCAGATAGGCAAAAAAGCCCATATGCGCGAATGCGCCGAAGGAAAGTCCGGCCAGCGCCATCATAATCAGATTAAACGTCCATCCGCGCGCGCCGCCGATCTGGAAGTTCGGGTCGCATACCATCATAATGACGCCGGTGATCAGCGCAGCGCCGCCGCCGATCAGAATCGTCGTGCCGAACAAGGTCATCCATTTACGCAAATTCAATTGTATTCCTCCCCCATCAGTACAAAGACATTTTACCATGTTCGTCCCAAAAAGCCATGAATCCTTACCTTATAATCGGCCCGCCGAAGTCGCATACTACGATCAAATTCCCGGAAAGGGTGATGATCGCGATATGCGGCTTCGCGTGTGGTGGACCGGCCTCGCCCTATCGGCCGTCATGCTGCTCTCCTCCTGCGGTCCCGAATCCAGCGCGGGCAGCGAGCAGATGAGTTATAAAGATGTCAAGTCGATGGTTATAGACATTCTGGGCTCCCAAGAAGCCCAAGAGGCGCTGAACAAGGCATCAACCGAGAAGTATGGCACCAGTTCGCTGCATATGCAATCGTTGACTCCGTCCGATCAGGAGCAGATTCGAACCGCAGTCAAAGACGTGTTGACATCGGCTAACTACTCCAAGGTGCTGCGCGAGATTATGACAGACACCAAGTTCGCGGGCGAATTCGCCAAGGCTGTCAGCAAGGACAACAAGCAAATTCATAAGGAGCTGCTCAAGGATCCGACTTACCAGCAGGAACTCGTCAATGTGTTCAAGACGGGCGATATGAAAACCGTGCTGTTCGAGACGACCAAAACGGCCGAATACCGCAAGCAAATGATGAGCGCAGTGAGCGAAGCGATACAAAATCCGGTATTCAAGCTTGAACTGATGAAAATTTTGCAGGATGTCGTCAAAGAGGAGCTCACGCCGAAGGGTGAACAATCCAAGGAAGGCTCATCCGGCGGGGGCGAGGGCGGCGGCGAAGGCGGCGAAGGCGGGCAATCCAACGGCAACGGCGGACAGTAGCACAGTTATGGCATGAATTAAAAAGACCGCCGGTGCGCAAAATGCGCTCCGGCGGTTTTTGTTGGCGTTATTTGCCGCAGCGGGCGATGACCTCGTCCGCCAACGCCAGATATTCCAGGCCGGTCGGGTGGTCTGCCTTGTAGACGGACGGTGAAAAGTCGGGCTCCGACGGATGGTTGTCCGGTGCGCCGAGCGGCAACTGCGCCAGCAAGGACGTGTGCAGCGTATCTGCCAGCATGCCGCCCCCGCCTCTGCCGAACACATAGTCGCGTTCCCCGTTTTTCTCATACCAGGCCATATTCTCGACCACGCCGAGGATCTCATGGTTCGTCTTGATTGCCATCGCGCCTGCGCGCGCTGCGACGAACGCGGCCGTCGCATGCGGCGTAGTAACGATGATCTCCTTGCTGCGGGGCAGCATCTGGTGAACGTCGAGCGCGATGTCGCCGGTGCCCGGGGGCAGGTCCAGCAGCAGATAATCGAGCTCGCCCCAGTCGATATCCGCAAAAAAATTGCGGAGCATCCGGCCGAGCATCGGACCGCGCCAGACGATCGGGCTGTTGTCCTCGACGAAGAAGCCCATCGAGATAACTTGGACACCGAAGCGCTCGATCGGCTTGATCTTGTCTCCGACCTGCTCCGGCCGCTCCTCGATCCCCATCATATCCGGGACGCTGAAGCCATAGATGTCGCCGTCGATCAATCCGACGCGCTTGCCGCGCCGCGCCAGCGCAACGGCCAGATTGACGGTGACGGTGGACTTGCCGACGCCGCCCTTGCCGCTCGCGATTGCGATCGAGACGACTTCGCTGTCGGGCCGCAGCAGCGGATTCTGCTCTAGTCCCGCGCTGTGCCCTTTGACGGGGACGGCGCCTTTTTTAGGTTCGGCCGCAGTGCCGGCTTGTCCGGTCTCGCCCGAGGCCTTGGCCTGTTGCTGCTCATGCTCTGTCATCGCGCGCACTCTGATATGCGGCTTGCCGGCCTGCAGGGCGCCCAATGCCGCCGTGATCTCCGACTCCAGCCGTACCGACTCCGGCATGCTGTCCGGGTGAAGCACGACGGTCAGCGATACGCCGCTCTCGCGGACGACGATATCCCGCAATAATCCCAATTGGGCTAAAGGCTGCTTCAGCGTCGGCTCTGCGACCGCTCGGAGCGCCTCGATTACATCCTCTCTCGTGGCCATGCGACCTTCAACCTCCACTCGCTGTACGTTTCCATGATTGTTTATTATAGCACAACCGGCCGGGCCCAATGTGCCTGGCCTCGAAGCCTCCGGACCCTGGCGAGGGCGCCTGTCCTATCCCGCGGTCTTGGGAAGCGCGGTTTTGCCCTCTCCTTCAGCATATCGGAGTATGCCTCTGTACAACGCCGCCGCCACTTTGTTCTGATAGCCCGTTCCGGCCAGCAGCCTCGCCTCGTCCGGGTTCGACAGGAAACCGACTTCGACGAGCGCCGTCGGCATCGTCAGCGTCTTGAGCAGGTACACGTTGTCCTTGGACAGCGCTACGCGGTTCGTATGGCCGACGGAGTCGCGGATCTCGGACTGTACGAGTGCGGCCAGACGCCCTCCCTCTTTGTTCGTGGGATAGTAGAACGTCTGCGCGCCCGACCATTTTGCCGAAGGAACACTGTTCATATGTACGGTCAGCACGAGATCCGGCTTTTTCTGCGCGATGACCTCAGCCCGCCGCAGCAGATCCTGCGTCTTGCGCTTGGCATAGCCCTTGATGTCGGAGCCCGCCAGATCGTGATCGCCCTCGCGCGTCAGATATACGACCGCGCCGGCCTGCTGCAGATAATCGCGCAGCTGCAGGACGAGGGCCATGTTGATGTCCTTCTCGATCACGCCGTCCCGGCTGACGGCGCCGCCGTCCACGCCGCCGTGGCCCGCGTCCAATACGATGAACTTGCCGGTCAGCGGCGTGTTCAGATAATGCCCGCCCCCCGTCTCCAGGGCGGGAATCTCCGTCCAGATCAGCAGGGCAGCCAGCAGCATCAGGCCGGCGGCTGCCCCGATGCGGGCGGCCCCCCTGCGCGTAATCCAGACGACCATCCTCCCCGGACGCATGCCTCGCGAATATGTGTGCCGCAGCCAATTCCGCATAATAAAAACCACCCTGTCCATATGATGTACGATACATCTTATGGGACAGGGTGGTTAATTATGATCGTTGTTAACGCGCGGCCGGTTCGGCCGATTGAGACATGCCCTCGATCAGAATCTGGGCGACCTCCGGACGGGAGAACTCGGGCGGCGGGCAGATGCCGTCGCGCAGCAGCGCGCGGACCTTCGTACCCGAGAGCGTCAGATGCTCTTCCTTGTCGTGCGGGCAAGTCTTGCTCGATGCCATGTTGCCGCATTTCTTGCAGAAGAAGCTGTGCTCGAAGTACAGCGGCGTGATGCCAAGCTCGTCAGCCGAGAACGTCTTGAGCAGGTCCTGCGCCTCGTAGGTGCCGTAATAGTCGCCTACGCCGGCGTGGTCGCGGCCCACGATGAAGTGGGTGCAGCCATAGTTCTTGCGGACCATCGCGTGGAAGATCGCCTCGCGCGGCCCCGCGTAACGCATCGCTGCCGGGAATACGCCGAGGAATACGCGGTCCTGCGGATAATAATTCTCAAGCAGGGCGACATAGGAGCGCATACGTACGTTCGCAGGCACGTCGTCGGACTTGGTCTCGCCGACAAGCGGGTTCAGGAAGAGCGCGTCTACAATCTCCATCGCGCACTTCTGGATGTACTCATGCGCGCGGTGGACCGGATTGCGCGTCTGGAAGCCGACGACGGAGCGCCAGCCCTTCTCCGCGAAAATGCGGCGCGTCTCCGCCGGATCGAAATAATACTCGCCGAACTTCTCCGGCTGCGGACGGTTCAGCACTTGAATCGGACCGCCTACGTATACGTTCGGACGCTCAAGCAGCTTGACGACGCCCGGGTGCTCCAGATCGTCGGTCTTGAACACCTGGACGGCCTCATGCTTCTTGTCCGGCGTGTAAATACTATCGATGTCGATGACGCCGTATACGACGCCGTCCTGCTCGCCTACGAGCGCGGCACGGTCGCCTACGGCGAGATTGCCCGCCTGCTCCTCGCTGACCGTCAGCGTGATCGGAATACTCCAGACGAGACCGCTCGTGAGGCGCATGCTCTCGACGACGCTCTTGTAGTCCTGCTCGTTCATAAAGCCTGTCAGCGGGCTGAAGGCGCCGACGCCGATAAGATCAAGATCGGAGATCGTCCATGCATTAACGGGAATCGACTTGAAGCTGCCTGCCTGAGCCAGCAGTTCGTCCCTGGCGGCCCCCTCAAGCACACGGTTAATCAAAGTGCCGCCATGCGGCTGAATCGTACTCATTAAATGTAGCTGCTCCTCTCGAAAGGTCGTTTATTTATGCAGACCGCACTCGGTCTTCTCCTGCCCTGCCCAGCGTCCTGCGCGCGGATCCTCGCCCGGCATCACCTGACGGGTGCAGTATTCGCATCCGATGCTCGGGTAGTAATTGTCATGAAGCGCGTTGTAAATAATGTTGTTGGAGCGGATATAATTCCACACGTCGTCATTCGTCCATGAGGCGATCGGGTTAAACTTCACGAGACCGAACTTCGTATCGTATTCGACCTTCTTGGCGTTGGCGCGCGTAGGCGCCTGGTCGCGGCGAATGCCGGTGATCCAAGCCTCATACTGGCCCAATATACGCGTGAGCGGCTCGACCTTGCGGATGTTGCAGCATGCGTTGGCGTCGGATTTCCACAGCTCGGGGCCGTGCTGCGCCGCCTGCTCTTCAGGCGTGATGACCGGGCTGACACGGACGAACTCCAGGTTATAATAAGCCGCGAGCTTGTCGCGGGTCTCGTACGTCTCCTTGAAATGAAAATCGGTATCCAGGTAAAAAATGTCCGTCTTCGGGCTGATCTTCTGAAGCATATCTACGAGAACGACGTCCTCTGCGCCGAAGCTGCAAGCGAACGTAATGTTCGGAAATGTTTCAACCGCCCAGCGAATAACCGTTTCGGGAGAAGCGTGCTCGAATTCCTCTGCCTTTTCGCGGATGAGCGCTTCTTTTTCCAACAAATTCATTTTCATAACCCCCTGTGGACAAGTAGGCTGCTTAATTCAGACCATTTATATAAGAATTATACGTTTTCTGATCGGAATATTCAATCAAAAAATCCTCTCCTCCCGCAATTGCGGAAAGAGAGGATCTTGATGACAAATTAACGCTTGGAGAACTGAGGCGCACGGCGTGCAGCCTTGAGTCCGTACTTCTTACGTTCCTTCATACGCGGATCGCGCGTCAGGAAACCGGCCTTCTTGAGCGAGCCGCGAAGCTCGGGATCGGCCTTCAGAAGAGCGCGGGAAATGCCATGACGAATCGCGCCGGCTTGGCCGGCGATACCGCCGCCGTTAGCCAGTACGATGATGTCGTACTTGCCAGCGGTCTCGGTCAGGTTCAGCGGTTGCTTGACGATCAGCTTGAGCGTCTCCAGACCGAAGTATTCGTTAATGTCGCGCTTGTTGATCACGATGCGGCCTTCGCCGGGCACGAGACGTACGCGCGCTACCGAATGCTTGCGTCGGCCAGTTCCGATATATTGCACTTGAGCCATTGGTAGGTCCTCCCTCTCGATTAACCGCGAAGTTCGTAAACTTCAGGTTGTTGTGCTTGGTGTGGGTGCTCGGCGCCTGCGTATACTTTCAGCTTCGTCTGAAGCTGGTGACCGAGCTTGTTCTTCGGCAGCATGCCGTAGACTGCGAGCTCGATGATGCGAGCCGGCTTCTTGGCGATCATCTCGCCAGCCGTCGTCGTCTTCAGGCCGCCCGGGTAGTGCGAGTGCGTGTAGTATTTCTTTTGTTGGAGCTTCTTGCCCGTGAGGACGATCTTCTCCGCGTTGATGACGATGACGAAGTCGCCAGTGTCGACATGCGGCGTGAACTCCGGCTTGTGCTTGCCGCGGATCAGCGATGCTGCTTCAGTTGCGAGACGGCCAAGCGTCTTGCCTTCAGCGTCGATGACATGCCACTTGCGTTCAACTTCGTTCGTCTTCGCCATGTACGTTGTGCGCATGTTACTTCCTCCTTCAATCCTGCTCTTATCCGTGATCGGCCTATAGGCCTCATCGTTAACGTATAGTCGGTACTATGTCTGTCCTATCAGTCGTCCGCTTCGCCGATCTCCATCTTCGGGAAAGAGCCGGCGCGGCGCGCAACGGGCCGCTGCGGTATTCTTCATCGGGGCCGTGGGAAGCCATGAAGAACACACAATGACTATTGTACATGATATCGCCGGGCGCCGCAATAGCGAATTGGGTCATTTATCGCATTAATCGTATGGCGGCGTCCAGTCCAATCCCCAGGCCGGATCATAAGCGACGCTGCACATCGTCAGACCGTAAGGCACAGCCGTAGGACCGCTCCTCGCACGGCTCCGGGCAGCCAATATATCGGCGATCGCCGAAGGTGGCCGCTTGCCTTCGCCGACCTGCAGAATGGTGCCTGCGATGATCCGTACCATATTGTACAAAAATCCGTTGCCGGTCACCGTGAGATGGGCGATGCCGCGTCCTGACGCCTCGCTCCCTGTCTTCCCCGTGTCCACCGTCAGAGACGCCTCATACAATGTCCTCACATGATGCGGCTTCGTCGACAGCGGCGAGGTGAAGGAAGTGAAGTCGTGCTCGCCGAGCAGATGCGTCAGCCCCTCCCGCATCGCTGCGAAGTTGAGCGGCGCCGGATGGTGGAATACACGCTGCCTGGCGAACACATCCGGGAAACGGAACGAATTGATGGCGTAGCGGTAGGTTTTGCGGACGGCGCAGCGCCGGGCGTGAAACGCCTCGGCCACTTCGAGCGCCGCATGCACGACGATGTCGCCGGGCAGCCGCGAGTTAAGCGCGATCGCCCAGCGCTCGGCCGGGATGCTGGAAGACGTATAAAAGTTGGCGACCTGCCCGAGCGCATGAACGCCCGCATCGGTACGCCCGGAGCCCGTCAGCTTGACGCGCTCGCCGGAGAGCATAAATATCGCTTCCTCAAGCTTGTCCTGAACGGTATTGCCGCCCGGCTGGCTCTGGAAGCCATAATATCCGGAGCCGTCGTAGCTGACGAGCAGCGCGATGTTGCGCAAGCGCCATTCCTCCTTGTGGCACAAAAAAAGGATGTGCCGAAATGGGTGCTTTCGGTCCATCCTTTTTTGAATTCTAAGCATTATATGCCGAGGACCATATAGAAGCTTGGAATTCTACGCGAACCGGCGCCTCGCCCTCCATAGGACGGCGAAGCCGTTCGCGCTTGTTTCCGCGGGACTTAAGCGCGGTCTACGAGCTCGAGGTACACCATTGGAGCCGAATCGCCCCGGCGAGGACCGAGCTTCAGAATGCGCGTGTAGCCGCCTGCGCGCTCCGCATAACGCGGTGCGAGATCGGAGAACAGCTTTTGGATCGCGTCCTGTTCGCCGTTCAGCGTCTCGCGACGCACGAATGCCGCCACTTGGCGACGCGCATGCAGATCGCCGCGCTTGGCGAGCGTGATCAGCTTCTCGGCGATCGAGCGAATTTCCTTCGCCTTCGCTTCCGTCGTTTGGATACGTTCGTAGAGGAACAGGTCGGTGACCAAGTCACGGAAGAGAGCCTTCCGCGCGCTCGAGTCGCGACTCAGTTTCTGGTAAGCCATCTGTTATTCCCTCCTTGTCGCTTGATGCGGTCTTGACTGGTCTCCTACTCTTCGAAGCGAAGACCGAGACCCAGCTCTTCGAGCTTCTCCTGCACTTCCTCCAAAGACTTGCGGCCCAGGTTGCGGACCTTCATCATGTCTTCTTCGGTCTTGGTGATCAGCTCTTGAACCGTATTGATACCGGCGCGCTTCAGGCAGTTGTAAGAGCGAACGGAGAGATCGAGCTCTTCGATGGTCATCTCGAGCACTTTCTCCTTCTTGTCCTCTTCCTTCTCCTTCATCGTCTCGGTGTCCTTGGCTTCGTCCGTAAGGCCGACGAACAGCGACAAGTGATCCGTCAGGATCTTGGCGCCCAGACTAACCGCTTCTTCGGGCCGGATGCTGCCGTCGGTCCATACTTCAAGCGTGAGCTTGTCGTAGTTGGTAACTTGACCGACGCGGGTATTCTCGACCTTGTAGTTGACGCGGGTAATCGGCGTATAGATCGAATCGATCGGAATGACCCCGATCGGCTGATCTTCCTTCTTGTTGCGATCCGCCGGGACGTAGCCGCGTCCCTGTCTGGCGAAGATGCGCATATGCAGGCGCGCACCGGAAGCCAGCGTAGCGATATGCAGATCCGGATTCAGGATCTCCACGTCGCTGTCTGCCCGAATATCTCCGGCCGTGATGATGCCCTCGCCTTCAGCGTCGATCTCCAGCACCTTCTCCTCGTCGGAATGAATCTTCAGGGAGAGGCGCTTGAGATTGAGGATGATCTCGGTGACGTCCTCAATCACGCCGGGAATGGTGGAGAACTCATGAAGCACTCCATCGATCTGAACCGAGATGACGGCGGCGCCTGGCAGAGACGACAGCAGAATCCGGCGAAGGGAGTTGCCGAGCGTCATGCCATAGCCGCGTTCGAGCGGTTCTACGACGAAGCGTCCGTACCTCTTGTCTTCTTGAATTTCCACCGATTCGATCTTTGGCTTCTCGATCACAATCACAACCAAACCCTCCTTCAAAACGTCGCTGCGTTGCTGACGTTGCCGTTTGTTCGCCCCTTCCGGTCAACCGGGATGACGTTGCAGTCCTTCAACCAGTATAACCGAATTGGGCAAACCATGTAGTATGCCTAACCATTACAACCATTATTCACAAGTTGTTTTTGTTTGATACCACATAGTGGCGCATATTATACGCGGCGACGCTTCGGAGGACGGCAGCCGTTGTGAGGGATCGGCGTTACGTCTTTGATCATGCTGACTTCAAGACCTGCAGCTTGCAGGGAACGGATCGCGGCTTCGCGGCCGGCGCCAGGTCCCTTGACCATGACTTCGACGGCGCGCATGCCGTGTTCCATCGCGGCGCGAGCAGCAGTCTCGGCTGCCATCTGCGCAGCGAACGGCGTGCTCTTGCGCGAACCCTTGAAGCCCATGTTGCCGGAGCTGGCCCAGGAGATCGCGTTGCCGTGCGGATCCGTGATCGTGACGATCGTGTTGTTGAACGTCGAGCGGACGTGCGCGACGCCAGACTCGATATTTTTCCGATCGCGGCGTTTCGTGCGGACAACCTTCTTGCCTTTTTGTGCCATGCTGATTTATCCTCCCTTCTTACTTCTTCTTGTTCGCTACCGTACGACGCGGACCTTTGCGCGTGCGGGCGTTCGTTTTCGTACGTTGGCCGCGGACAGGCAGGCCGCGACGGTGACGGACACCGCGGTAGCAGCCGATTTCGATCAGACGCTTGATGTTCAGCGCGATCTCGCGGCGCAGGTCGCCCTCGACCTTTTGCGTCTTGTCGATTGCATCGCGCAGACGAGCGAGCTCGTCTTCGGTCAGATCGCGGACGCGAGTGTCGGGGTTGATTTCTGCCGTAGCAAGAAGCTTCTGGGACGTCGTCTTGCCGATCCCGAAGATGTACGTCAGGGCGATTTCCACGCGCTTGTCGCGCGGGAGGTCAACACCACTAATACGTGCCATATGTTAGGAGCACCTCCTCTTAGCCTTGTTTTTGTTTGTGCTTCGGATTTTCGCAGATAACCATTACGTTACCCTTGCGGCGAATAACTTTGCATTTTTCGCAGATGGGTTTGACCGATGGTCTCACCTTCATGGTAATAGCCTCCTAAAGTGTGCGGCGGCGCTGACACGCGGTTGCGCGTCGTACTGCCGTCACGTGTGGTTCGGTAGACCGGAAGAACTATTTGCGGTATGTGATGCGGCCTCGCGTCAGATCATACGGCGAGAGCTGGATCACGACCTTGTCTCCCGTCAGAATCCGGATGAAGTGCATCCGGAGCTTGCCGGAGACGTGAGCCAGAATCTCATGGCCGTTCTCGAGCTTCACCCTGAACATCGCGTTCGGCAGCGGTTCGACGACCACGCCTTCCACTTCGATTACGTCCTCTTTGGCCACCGTCATTCTCCTTTCTCTTCAGCATGCGCTTCGAGCCGCCTCAAGGCAGTGACGACGGCATGCCTCAGCTTGCCGTTGGTCACGCGTCCGGTGTCCCGAATGCTGCTTGCGACTTCGTCGCTTACGAACCCGACCGGTTCGAGATGCAGCACGTTTTTGCGCTTGGGCCGGTCGAACCGGCGCCCCGCGCCATCGGCTACGATCGCGAATCGTTCGTCCGCGAGAGCGATGACCACCGTCAGCTGACCTTCGTCTTTGCCGCGGCGGCTCCTCACGACTTCCCCGGGCGACAGCCTTGACGTCTCCGTCATAGCCGCCGCCTAGTCTTCCGTACGGGTCAGTATCTCGTACCCGTCCTCGGTTACGGCGATGGTATGCTCAAAGTGCGCGCACAGCGAGCCGTCCACCGTCACGACCGTCCAGTTGTCCGAGAGGGTGCGCACGTAGCGCGAGCCCAGATTCACCATCGGCTCGATGGCGAGCACCATGCCCGGCTTGAGCCGCGGCCCTCTGTCAGGCACGCCGTAGTTGGGGATCTGCGGCTCCTCGTGGAGCTCGCGTCCGACGCCGTGACCGACGTATTCCCGCACGACCGACATGCCCGCCTCTTCGATCACCTTCTGGATGCCGTGTGACACCGTGAACAGCCTGACATCCGGCTTCACAAGCGCAAGGCCCGCGTACAGCGAAGCTTCGGTTACCTCCAGCAGACGCTGCGCGTCCGCCGAGATGGCGCCGACGCCGTAGGTCCACGCGGAATCGCCGTGGTAGCCTTTGTACTGCGCGCCGATGTCGATGCTGATGATATCGCCCTCTTGAAGCACCCGGGGACCGGGGAAGCCGTGCACCAGCTCTTCATTGACCGATGCGCATATGCTGGATGGAAAACCGTTATAGCCTTTGAAAGAAGGAACCGCGTCCTGGCTTCGGATGTACGCGTCGGCGATCCGGTCAAGCTCCGCGGTCGTCACGCCGGGCTGCACAGCCTGCTTCATCAGGCGATGCGTCTCGGCGACGATCCGCCCGGCTTGCCTCATCAAGTTCAGTTCCGATTCGGACTTGCACACGATCATGGCCGGTTACCCTCTGAGGAGGGAGGATATATCGGCCGTAACCGCGTCGATGTCCTTCTCCCCGTCCACTTCTCGGAGCAGCCCTTGGCCTTCGTAGTAGGCAAGCAGCGGAGCCGTCTTGCTCGTATATTCATCCAGCCGGGTGCCGACCTTCTCCTCCGTATCGTCGGAGCGCTGGTACAGCTCTCCGCCATCCTTGTCGCATACGCCTTCTACCTTCGGCGGATTGAACAGAACGTGATACGTAGCGCCGCAAGTCCGGCAGATCCGCCGACCCGTCAGGCGGGCGAGCAGACGATCGCGGTCCACCTTCAGGTTGACGACGTGATCGATCTTCTTGCCGAGTCCGGCGAGGATCTCGTCAAGCGCTTCGGCCTGTGCCAGCGTGCGGGGGAATCCGTCGAGCAGGAACCCCTTGTCGCAGTCGGCCAGAGACAGCCGGTCCTTGACGATGCCGTTGGTCACTTCGTCGGGGACGAGGAGGCCTTGGTCCACGTATTTCTTGGCTTCGACGCCAAGCGCGGTGCCTTCCTTCATCGCCAGACGGAATGCGTCGCCGGTCGAGATATGCGGCACGCCGAACGAATCGACGATGCGCTCCGCCTGCGTGCCTTTGCCGGCCCCAGGAGGACCCATAAACAGGATGTTCATTGCCGTACCTCCTGAATGTCCCTCATTTTGAAGCAGCTTACTTATTGATGAACCCCTTGTAGTGACGCTTGATCAGGTTGCTCTCGACTTGCTTCATCGTCTCCAGCGCGACGCCGATGACGATGAGGAGCGATGTGCCGCCCAGTTGAACCGACTTCGGCAGACCGAAGGCGGAGCCGAAAATGACCGGCAGAATCGAGATGACAGCCAGGAACAGCGCGCCTGCCAGGGTGATGCGGGTGATGACTCTCATCAGATAGCCTGCCGTCGGCTTGCCAGGACGAATGCCTGGGATGTAGCCGCCGTTCTTCTTCATGTTGTCAGCCAGTTGTTGCGGGTTGAACTGAACGAACGTGTAGAAGAATGTGAATCCGACAATCAGCAGGATATAGAATACCATACCGAGCGGCTTGTCGTAATACAGGTTTCTGATGATCCAGTTGGCCCAAGCATGACCGGCCGCGAATTGGGCGATCGTGATCGGGAACATCAGGAGCGACGAAGCGAAGATGACCGGGATGACGCCCGCGCCGTTAACCTTGAGCGGGATGTGCGTCGATTGACCGCCGTACATCTTCTGTCCGACTACGCGCTTGGCGTATTGGACCGGGATCTTGCGTACGCCCTGCTGGACGAAGATAACGCCGACGATGATCAGCAAGATCACGATCAGGATGATGACCATCTTCAGGACGGCCCAGAAGATCTGGTCGCCGTTCACGAACTGGTCCTGATAGATCTCTTGGATGTAGGTCGGGATCCGGGAGACGATCGCCGCGAACATCAGAATCGAGATGCCGTTGCCGATGCCCTTCTCGTTGATCTGCTCGCCGAGCCACATCAGGAAGGCCGTACCGGCTGTAAGCACGATCGCGATCATGATATAGGTCGCTGCCGACGGGTCGATGACCATCTTCGCGCTGTAGATGCGGTTGAAGCCGATCGAAGTTGCGAACGCCTGGATCAAACCGAGCACGATCGTCAGATAACGGGTCAGCTGAGCCGATTTGCGCTTGCCGATCTCGCCTTCCTTCGCCCATTCCGCCAACTTCGGGATGACGTCCATGGACAGAAGCTGCACGATGATCGATGCCGTGATATACGGCATGATCCCGAGCGCGAAGATCGAGAAGTGGAACAGAGCGCCACCGGAGAACGTGTTGAGCAGGCCGAACAATTCGTTGCCCTGCTCGTTCGCCATGGTCAGAACGTCCTTGTCGATGTTCGGCACCGGAATGAACGAGCCGACGCGATAGACGAGCAGGACGAAAAGCGTGAAGAGGATCCTTCTACGAAGGTCCTCAACCTTCCAGATGTTGCTCACGGTAGCGAACATTAGATCACCTCGGAGTTACCGCCGGCGGCCTGGATTTTTTCAGCAGCGGATTTGGAGAACTTGTGGGCCTTGACGGAGAGAGCTGCAGTCAGCTCGCCGTTGCCCAGAATCTTGATGCCGTCCTTCGGGTTCTTTACAATCCCTTCGGAGAGCAGCAGTTCCGGCGTTACTTCAGTGCCGGCTGCGAATCCGCTCAGTTGATCCAGGTTAACAATCGCGTATTCCGTAGCAAACCGGTCATTGTTGAAACCGCGCTTCGGGAGTCTGCGGTACAACGGGTTTTGGCCGCCTTCGAAGCCGGGGCGTACGCCGCCGCCGGAACGGGCGTTTTGGCCCTTATGGCCGCGCGTGGACGTCTTGCCCATGCCGCTACCGATGCCGCGACCGACGCGTTTGCGGCTGAACTTGGATCCAGTTGCAGGAGAAAGTTCATGCAATTTCATCGTTCGTCGCACCTCCTTGATTGATTTGCCTTGCTTTTGGCTATATCTTCTTATACTTCTTCGACGGAGATCAGATGGCTAACGGTGTTAACCATGCCGCGAATCGCCGCGTTGTCTTCTTTGACGACCGTCGAGTTCACTTTGCCGAGGCCCAGCGACTTGACGGTTTGGCGTTGGTTCTCAGGACGGCCGATGAGGCTGCGCTTGAGGGTGATCTGCAATTTCGCCATTTTAACCCCTCCTTAACCCAACAGCTCTTCCACGGTTTTGCCGCGGAGCTTGGCTACGTCTTCGGCGCGCTTCAGGCGGGACAAACCTTCCAACGTCGCATTGATCATGTTCATCGAGTTGGAGGAACCCAGCGATTTCGTCAAAATATCGCCGACGCCGGCCAGTTCGAGGACCGCACGGACAGGACCGCCCGCGATGACGCCCGTACCTTCGGATGCCGGCTTCAGCAGCACTTTGCCGGCGCCGAAGTGACCCGTAACAGCGTGCGGAATCGTCTTGCCGACAAGCGGAATGAAAATCAGATTTTTCTTGGCATCATCGACGCCTTTGCGGATGGCGTCCGGCACTTCGCCGGCTTTGCCGATGCCTGCGCCAACCCAACCTTTGCCGTCTCCTACGACGACAAGTGCGCTGAAGCTGAAGCGACGGCCGCCCTTGACGACTTTGGAAACGCGGTTGATCTGGACCATTTTTTCGGTGAGTTCCAGGGTGTTAGGATCTACACGCAAGTCGTTAACCTCCTTGTTTGCGTAATATTAGAACTGAAGACCAGCTTCGCGAGCCGCGTCTGCCAGTGCTTGGATGCGTCCGTGGTACAGGTATCCGCCGCGGTCGAATACGATGCTTTCGTATCCTTTCGCCTTGGCGCGCTCTGCCACCAGCTTGCCGACCTTCGCTGCAGCTTCTACGCTGCCGCCGTTGCCGATTTCGCCGATTTCCTTGTCGAGCGTGGATGCCGCTGCCAGGGTTACGCCCTTGACGTCATCGATCAGCTGCGCATAAATATGCTTCGAAGAACGGAAGACGGAGAGACGCGGACGCTCGTTCGTGCCGCTGATCTTCTTGCGCACGCGCAGGTGACGCTTCAGACGGGCCTTGTTCTTGTCGCCTTTGGTAATCATTCCGGGGTTCACTCCCTTCTCACTTCGCTATAACGAGCCGGTCAGGCAACGGATCGCCGTGTGCCGGCCGTGTACCGTATCTCAAGCGGCATGAAGCCGCCGTGCATTACTTTTTCTTGCCGGCTTTGCCTTCCTTGCGGATGATGCGTTCGCCTTCGTACTTGATGCCTTTGCCCTTGTACGGCTCCGGCGGACGGACTTCACGGATCTTGGCTGCGATCGAACCGACCGCTTCCTTGTCGATGCCGCGAACCGTAATGCGGTTCTGAGCAGGCACTTCGAATTCGATGCCGTTAGCGGCGACGAACTCGACCGGATGCGATTTGCCGACGTTCAGCACGAGCTTCTCGCCTTGCTTGCTGGCACGGTAACCGACGCCTACAAGCTCCAGGTTTTTGGCGAAGCCTTCGGTAACGCCGCTGACCATGTTGGCGACGACGGAGCGCGTCGTGCCGTGCAGGGCGCGGTGTTCTTTGTTGTCGGTTGGGCGCTCGACGTTGATGACGCCTTCCTCGACGACCAGCTTCATGTCTTTATGCAGTTCGCGGCTCAGCGTGCCCTTCGGGCCCTTAACCGTGATGACGTTGTTGTCCAGGTTCACGTTCACGCCGTTTGGCACCTGGATGGGTTTGCGTCCGATACGGGACATAGGTACACCTCCTAACTTGTCGCTTTAAATTACCACACGTAGCAAAGAACTTCGCCGCCGGCTTTCCCTTGACGGGCTTCCTTGTCGGTGACGACGCCTTTGGACGTCGAGATGATCGCGATGCCGAGGCCGCCGAGTACGCGAGGTACTTCATTCGACTTCGTGTATACGCGCAGGCCGGGCTTACTGATGCGCTTGAGGCCCGTGATGACGCGCTCGTTGTTCGGTCCGTACTTCAAGAAGATGCGGATCAAACCTTGCTTGTTGTCTTCGACGTATTCGGCGTCGCGGATAAAGCCTTCGCGCTTCAGGATCTCAGCAATTTGCTTCTTGACCGTAGACGCAGGCAGCTCCACCGATTCGTGGCGGACGAGATTCGCGTTGCGAATGCGCGTCAGCATATCTGCAATGGGATCAGACATAACCATGGGTAAACCTCCTTCCCGAACTAGGCTGATTACCAGCTCGCTTTTTTAACGCCAGGAATCTGGCCTTTGTATGCCAATTCGCGGAAACAAATCCGGCAAATTTTAAACTTTTGCAGCACGGAGTGCGGACGTCCGCAGCGCTCGCACCGCGTGTAAGCCCGAACTTGGAACTTCGGCGGACGTTGCTGCTTGATTTTCATCGACGTTTTTGCCACTTTGCTTTCACACCTCCCGTAGGGTACCTTGGCCGGTTAGGCCAGGCTTCGGCGGAGTTACTTCACGAATGGTGCGCCCAGTTGGGACAGCAGTTCGCGCGCTTCTTCGTCCGTATTGGCCGTCGTGACGATGACGATATCCATCCCGCGGACCTTGTCGATCTTGTCGTACTCGATCTCGGGGAAGATCAGTTGTTCCTTCAAGCCGAGCGTGTAGTTGCCGCGACCGTCGAACGATTTGCTCGAGATGCCGCGGAAGTCACGAACGCGAGGGAGCGAGATATTGAACAGCTTGTCGAGGAAGTAGTACATGCGGTCGCCGCGCAGCGTGACCTTCACGCCGATCGGCGCGTTCTCGCGGAGGCGGAAGCCTGCGATGGACTTCTTCGCACGGGTGATGACCGGCTTTTGACCGGCGATCTTTTGCAGATCTTCGACCGCTGCGTCCAGAACCTTGGAGTTCGAGACCGCTTCGCCGACACCCATGTTGATGACGATCTTCTCGATCTTCGGTACTTGCATGACCGATTTGTAGCTGAACTTCTGCACCAGCGCAGGCGCGATTTCAGCGTTGTAACGTTCTTTCATTCTTGCTGCCATGTGTCACAGTGACCTCCTTTCTTTCGGGGATCGTATTAGTCGATTTCTTGGCCGGACTTCTTTGCGACGCGGACTTTCGTGCCGTTGTCCAGCACCTTGTAGCCGATACGCGTAGGCTTGCCGCTCTTCGGATCCACGTGCATGACGTTGGATACGTGAATCGGCGCTTCCTGCTCGATGATGCCGCCTTGCGGGTTCGTCTGGGAAGGACGCGTGTGCTTCTTCACCAGGTTGACGCCTTCGATCAGTACGCGGTTTTGACGCGGGTAAGCGGCGATTACGCGCCCCTTCTTGCCCTTGTCCTTGCCGGTGATGACGATGACGTTGTCGTCTTTTTTGACGTGAAGCTTATTGTTGTGCGATTCCAGCACTTTTTTCAAACGGGGCATGGGTACACCTCCTTGAGTGTTTCTCCATGGACATCGGCCGGATTAGAGCACTTCCGGTGCCAGAGAAATGATTTTCATGAAATCACGTTCGCGAAGCTCGCGTGCGACTGGCCCAAAGATACGGGTACCGCGCGGGCTCTTGTCTTCCTTAACGATGACGGCTGCGTTCTCGTCGAACGCGATGTAGGAACCGTCCTTGCGGCGTACCGAACGCTTCGTGCGAACGATAACGCATTTGACTACGTCGCCCTTCTTGACAACGCCGCCTGGTGTTGCTTGTTTGACGGAAGCGACGATCAGATCGCCGATGTGACCGACGCGACGTCCCGTGCCGCCAAGCACGCGGATGCACATCAGTTCCTTTGCGCCCGAGTTATCGGCCACGCGCAATCGTGTAAAAGGTTGAATCATCGTGAGGTCCTCCTTTCAAAGCTAAGGTGGCGTAACTTACAGAATAACGGCTTTCTCGGTGATCTCGACCAGGCGCCAGTTCTTGTCCTTGGACAGCTTGCGGGTCTCCATGATCTTTACGGTGTCGCCGATTTGCGCTTCGTTGTTCTCGTCGTGCGCCTTGAACTTCTTCGTGTACTTGATCCGCTTATGGTACAGGCTGTGCTTCTTGTGCGTTTCGACAGCCACCACGATCGTTTTGTCCATCTTGTCGCTTACGACTTTGCCGATCTGAACCTTACGGTTGTTGCGTTCGCTCATGGTAATACTCCTTCCCGGAGGCGTCTTGGGTTCGTATCAGCAATTAGCTGATGATGCCCAGTTCACGCTCGCGCAAAATGGTTTTGGCCCGGGCAATCTCTTTCCGCAGCTCGCTGATGCGGTGCGGGTTGTCCAGTTGGCCGGTAGCCAGTTGGAAACGAAGGTTGAACAGCTCTTCCTTGAAGCCGGAAACCTTCTGTTCGATTTCAACCGAAGTGAGGTTGCGGAATTCACTGGCCTTCATTTGCTTCACCACCCAGTTCTTCGCGTTTCACGAACTTCGTCTTGATCGGCAACTTGTGCGCGGCCAGACGCATCGCTTCGCGTGCGATTTCCTCGGGGACGCCTGCGAGCTCGAACAGAATCTTGCCCGGCTTCACGACGGCTACCCACTTCTCGACGTTACCTTTACCGCTACCCATCCGCACCTCGAGAGGCTTTTGGGTGATTGGCTTGGACGGGAAGATCTTGATCCATACCTTACCGCCACGCTTGATATAGCGGGTCATCGCGATACGCGCAGATTCGATCTGGCGGTTCGTCACCCACGAAGGCTCCAATGCTTGCAAGCCGTATTCGCCGAAGCTCACTTCCGTGCCGCCCTTGGCACGGCCTTTCATCTTCCCGCGGTGCTGCTTGCGGTGTTTGACGCGTTTAGGGACCAACATGCTTAGTTGCCTCCTTCCTCAGCTACTACTCTCTTCTTCTTGGCTGGAAGGACTTCGCCGCGGTAGATCCAGACCTTAACGCCGATGCGACCGTAGGTCGTGTGCGCTTCAGCCGTACCGTAGTCGATGTCGGCGCGCAGCGTGTGAAGCGGAACCGTTCCTTCGCTGTAGCCTTCCGTACGTGCGATCTCGGCGCCGCCCAGACGTCCGCTGACGAGGGTCTTGATGCCCTTCGCGCCCATGCGCAGCGTGCGCTGCATCGATTGCTTCATGGCGCGGCGGAAGGAGATACGGCGTTCGAGTTGTTGTGCGATGCTCTCGGCGACGAGGATGGCATCCATCTCCGGCGTCTTGATCTCGGAGATATTGATGTGTACCTTCTTGCCGTTCGTCAGCTTCGTCAGCTGACCGCGGATTACTTCTACTTCGGAACCGCCCTTGCCGATGACCATACCCGGCTTGGCAGTATGAATCGTGACATTGACGCGGTTCGCTGCGCGTTCGATCTCGAAGCGCGATACGGATGCGTCCTTAAGCTTGGCCTTGAGGAATTCGCGGATTTTGACATCTTCCATCAGGAGGGTGCCAAAGTCCTTGTCGGCGTACCACTTGGATTCCCAATCGCGGATGACGCCGATACGAAGACCGACCGGATTTACTTTCTGACCCACACGTTATCCCTCCTTATTTCTCGGATACGACCAGCGTGATGTGGCTGGAACGCTTGAAGATACTGAATGCGCGGCCCTGCGAACGGGGTTGGAACCGTTTGAGGGTCGGGCCTTCGTTGACGAAAGCTTCGCTGATGACCAGCTTGTTGACGTCGAGCTGATAGTTGTGCTCTGCGTTAGCCACTGCGGAGTTCAGCAGCTTCTCCAGGATCGGGGAAGCCGAACGCGGCGTGTGGCGCAGAATGGCGATTGCGTCGCCTACCTTCTTGCCGCGAATCAGATCAGCGACCAGACGGACTTTGCGGGCCGGGATACGAATGTATCGCGCTACGGCCTTGGCTTCTTGTGCCATCGATGTACCTCCTCCCGTGTTGCATTCGCCGGACTAAGCCGGCGCATCACATTTTATCGTTTGCCGGTTTTCTTGTCGTCGGCGGTATGGCCTTTGTACGTGCGCGTAGGCGCGAATTCACCAAGCTTGTGACCGACCATGTCTTCCGATACGTATACCGGCACATGCTTGCGGCCATCGTAGACGGCGAACGTGTGACCTACGAATTGCGGGAAAATCGTCGAGCGACGCGACCACGTCTTGATGACGACTTTCTTGCTGGACTCGTTCAACACTTCGACTTTCTTCAGCAGATAGCCGTCGATGAACGGGCCTTTCTTTAAGCTGCGACCCATGGGTAAATCCTCCCTTCAGCCCGGAATGGACTCGCCTTTACTTGCGGCGGCGTACGATGTATTGGCTCGAGGCCTTCTTCTTTTTGCGCGTCTTGTAACCGAGCGTCGGCTTGCCCCAAGGGGACAGAGGAGACTTGCGGCCGATTGGAGCGCGGCCTTCGCCACCGCCGTGCGGGTGATCTACCGGGTTCATGACGACACCGCGGACGACCGGGCGTTTGCCGAGGTTGCGGGAGCGGCCGGCTTTACCGATGTTGATCAGCTCGTGGTCTTGGTTGCCCACGGAACCGATCGTAGCGCGGCACTGCTTCAGGATGCGGCGAATCTCGCCGGATGCCAGGCGGATGGTGACATAAGTCTCTTCCTTGCCGAGCAGTTGAGCTTCGGTGCCTGCTGCGCGAACCAGTTGGCCGCCCTTGCCAGGCTTCAGCTCGATGTTGTGGATAACCGTACCGACCGGGATGTTCTCCAGCGGCAGCGTGTTGCCCACCTTGATGTCGGCGTCAGGACCGGAGACGATCTGGTCGCCGACCTTCAGACCCTTAGGAGCGACGATGTAGCTCTTCGCGCCGTCCAGATAGTGGATCAGAGCGATGTAGGAGGTACGGTTCGGATCGTACTCGATCTGAGCGACCTTGCCCGGCACGCCGTCCTTGTTGCGCTTGAAGTCGATGATACGATACTTGCGCTTGTGTCCGCCGCCTTGGTGACGAACCGTAATCTTACCTTGGTGGTTACGGCCGCCGCGCTTCGGCAGCGGTGCAAGCAAGGATTTCTCCGGTACGTTCGTGGTTACTTCCTCGAACGTCGACATCGTCATTTCGCGACGGCTAGGCGATGTCGGATTAAACTTTTTGACTGGCACTTGGTTTCCCTCCTTACTTTACGAAGATGTTAGACCGATGCTTCGAAAAATTCGAGCGGCTTGCTGTCTGCGGACAGCTGCACGATGGCCTTCTTCCATTCGGAAGTGTAGCCCGAGTGACGGCCGTAGCGGCGTGGCTTCGGCGGTACGCGCATCGTGTTGACGCTGACGACCTTCACCTTGAAGATCGCTTCGATCGCTTGCTTGATTTCCGTCTTGTTCGTGCGAAGGTCGACTTCGAAGACGTACTTCAGCTGATCGATGAATTCACTCGTGCGTTCCGTGATGACGGGGCGCTTGATAATATCGCGAGGGTCTTTCATTACGCGAATACCTCCTCGACTTTAGCGACCGCGTCCTTCGTGATGATCAGCTTGTCATGGACAAGAACATCGAGCACGTTGATTCCGTTGGCGGAGACGAACTTGACGCCGGGAATATTGCGTGCGGACAGGGCCACATTATTCTCATAGTCGGCGGTGACGACGAGCGCCTTGCGACCGACCTTGAGGTTGTTCAGAATACCTTGGAATTCCTTCGTCTTAGGCGATGCCAGGCTCAGTTGGTCCAGGACGATGATGTCGCTGGCGATGACTTTGCTGGACAGCGCGGACTTGATCGCCAGACGGCGAACCTTCCGCGGAAGCTTGAAGCCGTAGCTGCGTGGAGTCGGTCCGAAAACGATGCCGCCGCCCTTCCATTGCGGGGAACGGATCGAGCCCTGACGAGCGCGGCCTGTACCCTTTTGCTTCCATGGCTTGCGGCCGCCCCCGCGTACTTCGGAGCGTCCTTTGGTCTTGTGAGTGCCTTGGCGCACGGCTGCTTGTTGAAGCACGACTGCGCTGTGCATGGCCGATGCATGCGGGTTGATGCCGAAGATCAGGTCCGACAGCTCGATCTCGCCGACCGCACTGCCGCTCACGTTGTATACAGATACTTTAGGCATGTGGTAGTCCTCCTTTCCTGTTAAATCCGATTATTTCTTCACCGACGAGCGGAGTTTGAGGTAGCTGTTGCGAGCGCCCGGCACGGAACCCTTGATCAGGATGACGTTGCGTTCAACGTCGATCTTGACGACTTCGAGGTTTTGAACCGTGATCGTCTCGGAGCCGAGACGGCCGTGCATTTTCTTGCCCTTCGGCACGCGGTTTGCGTCGCGAATCGTCGCGAGCGAGCCGTTACCGCGGTGGTACTTGGAACCGTGGGTCATCTTGCCGCGTTGGAAGCCCCAACGCTTGATGGCGCCGGCCGTGCCTTTACCCTTGGAGATACCCGTTACGTCAACAAACTGCCCTTCGGCAAATACGTCAACCTTAACTTCAGCGCCGACTTCGAGTTCCGAAGATCCGCTAACTTCGCGGATGAAGCGCTTGGGCGCCGTACCGGCCTTCTTTGCATGGCCCGTTTCCGGCTTGTTTGCGAGCTTTTCGCGCTTGTCGGCAAAGCCGAGTTGCACAGCTTCGTATCCGTCGTTGTCGGAAGTTTTCTTCTGCAGCACGACGTTTGGCGTTGCTTCGATGACGGTGACCGGCACGACGCTTCCGTCAGCCGCGAACACTTGCGTCATACCGAGCTTACGTCCCAAGATTCCTGGCATGTTGACACCTCTCTTCTACTTCTTATTCACATCTGGATAACTTGCATTTGCTTATTACAGCTTGATCTCGATGTCAACGCCGGACGGCAGGTCCAGACGCATCAGCGCGTCGACCGTTTGCGGCGTCGGATTGACGATGTCGATCAGGCGCTTGTGCGTACGCATTTCGAACTGCTCACGCGAATCCTTGTACTTGTGGACCGCGCGCAGGATCGTGATGATCTGCTTCTCGGTCGGCAGCGGGATCGGACCGGATACGCCGGCACCCGTGCGCTTCGCCGTTTCTACGATCTTCTCCGCGGATTGATCAAGAATGCGGTGGTCGTAGGCTTTCAAACGGATACGGATTTTTTGCTTTGCCATAGAAAATTCCCTCCTTCATTCGCCCAATTTTGGAATCGGACATACTCCGCGAGAATACCCCGACATCAACCCTTCTGCCACCCTATGGCAAAGGGGCCGGGTGTGTCGGCAACCTCTCACATCATCGCACAGTCGCAGACCAACATTCACTATTATAGCGATTCGCCCAGACCAATGCAACAAATTTTTAAATCAATTTTCATTCGTCGTTTCATTCGTCGTGTTTCTTCTATTATATAGGTTCTACACACGGAAGCGGCTCACCGTCCGATTCAGCGACAAGGCGAGCCCTCTCAGCTGCTCTGCAGAGCCGGCGATCTCTTCGACCGATGCGAGCTGCTGCTCGGAAGCCGCGGCCACCTGCTGGGATTCCTCCGACGAGAGCTTGGCCACGCGCTCCAGCTCTTCGACCGAAGCAGCTACCTCTTCGCTGCCCGCGGACATTTGCTGGGCTGCCGCCGAGATATCCTGCACTTGATCCGATACACGCTTGACTGCTTCAAGAATCGTCCGGAACGATTCACCTGTGCGGATGGCCAACTCGGTGCCGGTACGCGCTTCGTCGGCGGACTGCGAGAGCGAAGCCGCCGCTTGCGTCGTCTTGTCGCCGATGACATGCAGTATCGTCACGATCGCTTCGGACGATTGTCTGGATCGCTCGGCCAGCTTGCGGATCTCTTGGGCGACGACCGCGAAGCCCTTGCCGTGCTCGCCTGCGCGCGCCGCTTCAATCGAGGCGTTCAGCGCCAGCAGATTCGTCTGATTCGCCACTTCGGTGATCAGCGATACAATTCCTTGGATCTGGGCGCTGGATGCCTGCAGATCGCTCATCGTGTCGCTCGCGCTGAATACTTTGCTCTCGATCTGCTGCATCTGGCGCGCGGTATCTTCGAGCGCCCGTCTGCCTTCGGTTGCCAGATTGGCCGTACCGCTCGCCAGATCCGATACGGTCGAAGACGATTCCGCAATACGGCTGATGCCGATCGCGATCTCCGACATCGCACGCTGGCATTCTTGCGAGCTCGTGAGCTGACTTTCCGCGCCGGAAGCGACCGTCTGGATCGACTCGGTAATTTCTCCCGTTGCAACCGCGGTCTGCGCAGACGTATCCTTAAGCGCCACGGATGCGGACGACACCTCTCCCGCCGTGCGCTGAATGCTGCTGGTCAGCTCCCGCAGACTGCGCACCATACTGTTGAACGATTCAGCGGCTTGCCCGATTTCATTTTTCGTACGAATCGGCACTTGTACGGTCAGATCACCCGAAGCCGCCTGCTGCGCCGTGACAGCCAGCCTTTGGAGCGGTCGCAGCGAATACCGGACGAGCAGGACGAGCAGCAGTATCGCAAGCCCCGTGGCAACGATGCCGATCCATATCGTCTTGATCAGGATCGCATTCATCTTCTTTATTACTTTGCCATAATCGTAGTCGAGTCCGAGCACTGCGATGATTTTGCCGTTCTCGTCTTTGACGGGGCCAAGATACGATATCCAAGTGCCTACATTATCCGTATAAGGCTTGCTCAGCGAAGACCTGCCGGCCAACGCATCCCGATAGGCCCGCTTGAAGTCCCCTTTGAGCACATAATTGCTTCCCATGCGATTTCCCGAATCCTCAAGCTGCTGGTTGACTTGAAGATTGATGACTTGAGTTCCCTCCTTCGCTTCTGTGCTGAATGCCGAGAAATAATACCCATTAATCAGCATATCTCCGTCAGTCATTGCGTTGAGCAGCCTGCGAAGAATAGCCTGGCTTTCCGCGTCGGGCGTTCCCCCTTTTTCGAAGGCTGCCGCGACAGGCGCCAGCAGACTCGTGTTCGCCGCGGCTTGCGCCGTCAGCCGGTCACCGATCGTATGGAAGCTTTCGTACGCGTCGTTCTTCTGCGTATGATACTGCATCCAGGACATCATGCCGATCAGAATAATAAATAGTACGGATAAAACAAGCGAGCTTGTGAGCACGAGGCTCTTGCGCAACTGAAGCTTGGACAGATAAATACACCTCACCTTTTAATTTATTTTTATTATAAGGGAGAAAACTTAGAAATACATGTCCTCGAATGTCGAAAAACAACAGAATAAGTCGAATTCCAACTATCCAAATTTCGCCATAAATTTAGGCGTAAAAAAAGACCTTACCGGGCGTAAACCCGATAAGGTCTTTTTAAGAAGCTTGAATTACTTTTGGATCGTAGCAACGGCGCCGGCGCCAACCGTACGGCCGCCTTCGCGGATGGAGAAGCGCGTGCCTTCTTCAACAGCGATCGGAGCGATCAGTTCAACCGTAACGGTGATGTTGTCGCCAGGCATAACCATCTCAGTGCCTTCCGGCAGGTTGATGATGCCCGTAACGTCCGTCGTACGGAAGTAGAACTGCGGACGGTAGCCCGTGAAGAAAGGCTTGTGACGGCCGCCTTCTTCTTTGGTCAGGACGTAGATTTGAGCCGTGAAGTTCGTGTGCGGCTTAACCGAACCCGGCTTAGCCAGAACTTGGCCGCGCTCGATGTCCTTGCGGTCAACGCCGCGCAGCAGTGCGCCGATGTTGTCGCCGGCTTGAGCGGAGTCAAGCAGCTTGCGGAACATTTCAACGCCCGTTACGACGGACTTGCGGGAGTCTTCTACGAGACCGATGATCTCGATTTCGTCGCCGATCTTGATCGTACCGCGTTCTACACGGCCGGTAGCAACCGTACCGCGACCCGTGATCGTGAACACGTCCTCGACAGGCATCAGGAAAGGCTTAGCTACGTCGCGCTCAGGTTGCGGGATGTAGGTGTCGACTTGTTCGAACAGCTCAACGATCTTGTCAGCCCAAGGGCCGTCAGGATTTTGCAGAGCTTCGCGAGCAGCGCCGCGGATGATCGGCGTGTCGTCGCCCGGGAACTCATACTCGTTCAGCAGGTCGCGGACTTCCATCTCAACCAGCTCGAGCAGCTCTTCGTCTTCAACCATGTCGCACTTGTTCAGGAATACGACGATGTAAGGAACGCCGACTTGCTTGGACAGCAGGATGTGCTCGCGCGTTTGCGGCATAGGGCCGTCAGCTGCGGATACAACCAGGATTGCGCCGTCCATTTGAGCAGCGCCGGTGATCATGTTCTTGACATAGTCGGCGTGTCCAGGGCAGTCAACGTGTGCATAGTGACGGTTAGGCGTTTCGTATTCAACGTGAGCCGTGGAGATCGTGATACCGCGCTCGCGCTCTTCTGGAGCCTTGTCGATTTGGTCGAACGCAACAGCTGCGCCGCCGTACTTCTTGGACAGAACCGTCGTGATGGCAGCCGTCAGCGTCGTCTTGCCGTGGTCGACGTGGCCGATCGTACCGATGTTAACGTGGGGTTTGTTACGTTCAAATTTAGCCTTTGCCATGGATCTTTTCTCCTCCTTGTTAGTAAAGCCATTTTATAGGGAGGACGAGGCCGCCAGAGCTCACGCTCCGCGACTCGTCCGAATGCCCGTAAACTTAAGCGCCCTTGCTCTTGGAGATGATCTCTTCGGAGATCGACTTCGGCACTTCTTCGTAGTGCGACAGTTCCATGGAGAATACGCCACGGCCCTGCGTACCGGAACGAAGAACGGTCGAGTAGCCGAACATTTCAGCCAGCGGCACCTTGGCGCGCACGATGAGCGCACCGTGACGGGTGTCGCTGCCTTCGATGCGTCCGCGGCGGGAGCTGAGCATGCCCATGACATCGCCCATGTACTCTTCCGGAACGGTTACTTCGACCTTCATGATCGGCTCGAGCAGGACAGGGTTACACTTGTCCTTGGCAGCCTTGAGGGCCATCGAACCTGCGATCTTGAACGCCATTTCGTTCGAGTCGACGTCGTGGTACGATCCGTCGAAGATCGTCGCTTTGATATCGACGAGCGGGAAGCCGGCAAGTACGCCGTTCTTCATCGACTCTTCGATACCGGCTTGTACCGGCGCGATGTATTCGCGAGGTACGACACCGCCGACAACCTTGTTCTCGAATACGAAGCCCGAGCCCGGCTCGAGCGGTTCGAACTCAACCCAACAGTGGCCGTATTGGCCGCGGCCGCCGGATTGACGAACGAACTTGCCTTCGACCTTCGCAGTCGATTTGAACGTCTCGCGGTACGCGACCTGCGGCTTGCCGACATTCGTCTCAACCTTGAATTCGCGAAGCATGCGGTCGACGAGAATCTCCAGATGAAGCTCGCCCATGCCGGCGATAATCGTCTGGCCCGTCTCTTCGTCCGTGTGCGCACGGAAGGTCGGATCTTCTTCGGAGAGCTTCTGGAGCGCGATACCCATCTTGTCTTGGTCAGCCTTGGTCTTAGGCTCGACCGCAAGCTGGATAACCGGCTCAGGGAAGTTCATCGATTCGAGGATAACCGGATTCTTCTCGTCACACAGCGTATCGCCGGTCGTCGTGTCCTTCAGACCGACTGCAGCGGCGATGTCGCCGGAGTAGACGATGCTGATCTCTTGACGGCTGTTCGCGTGCATCTGCAGAATACGGCCGATACGTTCGCGCTTGTTCTTCGTCGCATTGACGACATACGAACCGGAGTTCAGAACGCCGGAATATACGCGGAAGAACGTCAGCTTGCCGACAAACGGGTCGGTCATGATCTTGAACGCCAGCGCCGAGAACGGCTCTGTGTCGGAAGAATGACGAACCGTCTCTTCGCCGTCTTCGGTCGTGCCCTTGATAGCAGGGACGTCGATCGGAGCCGGGAGGAAGTCGACGACAGCATCCAGCATCGGCTGAACGCCCTTGTTGCGGTAAGAAGAGCCGCAGACGACCGGGAAGATACGGACTTCTACGACGCCCTTGCGAAGAGCTGCCTTGATCTCGGCGACCGACAGTTCTTCCCCTTCAAGATACTTGGCCATCAGATCGTCGTCAAGCTCGGCGACCTTCTCGACGAGCTCAAGACGGAGCTCTTCGGCTTGGTCGGCCAAGTCAGCCGGAATCTCTACGGTCTTCGGATCTTTGCCGAGATCGTCCTCATAAACATAAGCAACCCGTTCGATCAGGTCGATCATGCCTACGAAGCCGTTCTCCGCTCCGATCGGAAGCTGGATGGCGACAGCATTGGCTTGCAGACGCAAGCGCATGTCGCGGACGACGTTCAAGAAGTCTGCGCCGATGATGTCCATCTTGTTAACGTAAGCGATGCGCGGAACGCCGTAACGGTCGGCTTGACGCCATACCGTCTCGGACTGAGGTTCTACGCCTTCTTTGGCGCTGAATACGCCGACAGCCCCGTCCAATACGCGCAGCGAGCGCTCGACCTCGACCGTAAAGTCAACGTGTCCCGGTGTGTCGATGATATTGATGCGGTGACCTTTCCACTGAGCGGTGGTGGCGGCAGACGTAATCGTGATGCCGCGCTCCTGCTCTTGCTCCATCCAGTCCATCGTAGCGGCGCCTTCGTGCACTTCGCCGATCTTGTGGACACGGCCGGTATAGAACAGAATCCGCTCGGTCGTGGTCGTCTTGCCTGCATCGATATGCGCCATGATGCCGATGTTGCGCGTATTTTGCAAGGAGAACTCCCTAGCCATGCATTTGTCTCCTTTCGTTCCCTAGTGTCCGCGGAATTACCAGCGGTAGTGGGCGTACGCTTTGTTGGCTTCAGCCATCTTGTGCGTGTCTTCGCGCTTCTTGACGGCAGCGCCGGTGTTGTTCGAGGCGTCGAGGATCTCGGCCGCCAGACGCTCTTCCATCGTCTTCTCGCCGCGATTGCGGGAGTAGTTGACGAGCCAGCGCAGTCCGAGGGACGTGCGGCGCTCCGGCTTGACTTCGATCGGAACTTGGTAGTTGGCGCCGCCTACGCGGCGAGCCTTGACTTCGAGCACGGGCATGATGTTCTTGATGGCAGCTTCGAAAACTTCCATCGGATCCTTGCCCGAACGCTCTTGAATCAGCGTGAACGCATTGTAAAGCAACTGCTGGGCTACGCCCTTCTTGCCGTCGATCATGATGCGGTTGACAAGGCGGGTGACGAGCTTGCTGTTGTACACCGGATCCGGGAGCACGTCCCGCTTCGGTACTGGTCCTTTACGTGGCATCTTTAGTTCCTCCTTTCCCATATCAATGATAAAGCCGAATTATTCCGGCTGTATAATCTTACTTCTTCACCTTAGCGCGCTTCGTGCCGTACTTGGAACGAGCTTGCTTGCGGTTGTTAACGCCTGCGGTATCGAGCGCGCCGCGTACGATGTGATAACGAACGCCCGGAAGGTCCTTGACCCGGCCGCCGCGAATCAGTACGACGCTGTGCTCCTGCAGGTTGTGACCGATACCCGGAATGTAAGCTGTAACCTCGACGCGGTTCGTCAGACGCACACGTGCGTACTTACGGAGTGCGGAGTTCGGCTTCTTCGGCGTCATCGTGCCTACGCGCGTGCATACGCCGCGCTTTTGAGGAGCGCTCAGATCGGTCTCGATGCGCTTCAGGGCGTTGAATCCCTTTTGCAGTGCAGGAGACTTGGACTTGACCACCTTCGGCTCGCGGCCTTTGCGTACGAGCTGGTTGATTGTTGGCATGTTGCCACCCCCTTCCTATGAATGCCTTGCATAAACTTACGGCTACCGGTTCCCGAGGCGCGAAGCCCACAGATCCAGGCGGTTCATTTTGAGAAAAACGAAAGGGTCCGTCCGCTGGCCTCCTCTAACAAGAAGCGCGGTTAGGTCCCGGTTCATGCTCTCTCTACTACCACGGCCATGGCCGTACCGACATCGACTCCGCATAGCCTGCCGAGCTCGCGCATGGTGTTCACCTCGGTGAGAGGAACGCCTCGCTGGCGGCAAAGCTGGGCGATACGGCCGGTCAGGCGCGAATCTGCATCTTGCGCGGCATAGACATAGGTGGCCTTGCCCTGCTCCACCATTCTGGTCGTCTGCTTGGTGCCGACTTTGACGTTGCCCGCAAGATGATGATCATGCAAATCCATCATAGCATCTCCCACGTAACGATCAAAATCAACCACGTCGGGCACACACATAGGCTATCTTAACACCTCATATGGGCAGTGTCAAGAACGTCATAACTGCAAATATATTTCCGCTGGGAAGGCGCTCCGGGTATGACACGGTTATGGCTCGGAGCGTATCGGATTCGACTCAGACGCGCTTGAGCAGCAGATAGATGAAGTAAGGCGCGCCGATAAACGAGACGACGACGCCCGCGGCGATGACCTGCGGGTCCGCCAGATTGCGGCCGAGCGTGTCCGCCAGCAGCAGCAGCAGTCCGCCCGTCAGCACGGCGACCGGGACGAATCGCTGATAACGCGGTCCGACCAGCGACTTGGCAATATGCGGCGCCATCAGACCGACGAACGCGATGCCGCCCGTAACGGCCACCGCCGACGCCGCGAGCGCCACTGCTGCGAGCAGGAGCCCCCCGCGCTCGCGCGCAATCGGCACGCCGCTGCCGATCGCCGTCGCATCGTTGAGCGACAGCAGGTTAAGCGTGTTGGACTTGTACAATGTATACGGCAGGAGCACGGCAAACCAGGGCAGCTGCGCCCACAGGAACTTCCAGTCCGTCCCCCATACGCTGCCGGCGAGCCACCGCGCGATGAAGTCGACCTTGTATATGTCTACGGCGGAGGTGATGAACACCATGAGGCCGGACAAGGCCAGCGAGAAGCCGATGCCGACCAGCACAAGGCGCATCGGATCGAGCCCCGACTGCCTGCTGTAGGAGAAGACGTACAGCAGCACGGCCGTCGCGATCGCGCCGATAAAAGCGGATATCGGAATCACATACACGAACGCCCCCGGTTCGGCGGGAATGAGCAGGAAGCTGATCGCGACGCCCAGACCGGCGCCTGAGTTGATGCCGAGGATGCCCGGATCGGCCAGATCATTGTTGGTGATGCCCTGCAGGATGGAGCCGGACAATGCAAGCGCCATGCCGGCCGCCACGACGATGCATATGCGGGGCAGGCGCAGATCGAAGAGGACGAACCGCTCCTTGAAGTCCCCGTGTCCGAATATCGTGGGGACGATGCGCCCGTAGGAAACGGAGGAGGAGCCTAAGCCTAGGCTGACGACGATGGTCAACAGCGTGAGTGCGACCAGCACGACGACAATAATGCGCTGCTTGCGCAGCGAGCGGGCGTCTGTCATAGGGTGGTCTTCACTCCTTTGCGCACGATGAACAGGAAGAACGGCAGTCCCATGACGGCGATGACCGAAGCCATCGGCGCCTCATATGGCGCGATGGCGGTACGGGAGATCGTATCCGCCGCCAGCATGAAGATCGCGCCCACGATGGCGGACATCGGGACGACCTTGCGGTAATCCGTCCCGACGATATAGCGCACGATGTGCGGAATCATCAGTCCGACGAACGCCATGTTGCCGATCAGCGCGACCGAAGCGCCGGTCAGCACGACGACCGCCGCATAGAGGACGAACTTGACTTGTCCGGTGCGCAGTCCGACGCCGATCGCAGCTTCCTCGTTGGCGCTGAGCAGCGTGAGCGCGCGTCCGAGCACGATGGCTCCCGCGATGCCGGCCCCGATGAACGGCGCGATCGTCCCGATCTGCTCCCAGGTCGTGCCGACCAGTCCGCCTGCCGTCCACATCGATACCCGCTTGGATATTTTGAAGGCGAGGCCGATCCCCTCCGCCACGGCAAAGAGAAAAGCCGAGACGGCCGATCCTGCCAGCACCATCCGGATCGGGGACATGCCCCCTCTGCGTGCTGCGCCGATGCCGAGCACCAGGATCGCGCCGAGCGCCGCGCCGACGAAGCACGCGACCATCATGCCGAAGTAACCGAGCGCCGGCAGCATCGCGATCGAGAACGCGAGCGCCGCATAGGCGCCGGCCGACAAGCCGATCAAGCCCGGATCGGCCAGCGGATTGCGCGTGAGGCCTTGCATGACGGCGCCCGCCACGCCGAGTGCTGCGCCGACGATCATGCCGGCCGTCTCCCGCGGCAGCCGAAGCTCGCGCAGCACCGTCAGCTGTTCGCCGACGGCATGGGAGGTCAGCGCCAGCCATACGTCACGGGCGGACGTATCTTTGGCGCCGTATATCATGGAGATGGTGAACATGCCTGCCAACGCGATCAAGCCCGCGATGACGGCCAGGGCAAACGCCGGTTTGTTATTCGTACGCATCAGTCGCTCCGCTTTCTCTTAAAATAGGAAAGGGGAACCTCGCGCCTTGGCGAAATTCCCGGTTTGAATTAATTGCCGAGGAACTTTTCCTTGAAGAACTCAAGCTGCCACTCCAGCGTCATCGCATCGTTGAAGTAGAACGTACGGGCGTCGACTTCGTAGACACGGTTGTTTTTGACCGCAGGGATGTTTTTGTAGGTCTCGGTCTGCTGGAACGAGGCATCCGCGCCGGGTTCCTTGCTCAGGATAATGTAGTCGCCCGCATAGTCGGGCAGCACTTCGGCGGACAATGTGAAGTAACCGTCTTTTTGGGTCGCTTCTTTAATTTTGGGAGGCATGTTGAGGCCCATGAGCTGGAACAGAATCTCCGTACCGCGTCCCCATGCATCGCCGAATGTGTATACCTCTTTGTCGTAGGTTTCGAATACCGCGACGGTTGCATCCGCACCGATTTTCGCCTTGATCTGCTCGCCGGCTTCTCCCGCCCGCTTCTTGAAGTCGTCGATCCAGGCCTGGGCCTCCTTCTCTTTGTTCAGCGCCTTGCCGATTTCCAGATGCTGCGTGAGATAATCGACCTTGTTGTAAGTGTAAGTGACGAGCGGCGCGATTTTTTTCAGCTTGTCCGCATTTTTCGACGTAGACGAGCCGATGATCAGATCCGGCTTCAGCTCGATGATTTTCTCCAGATTCTCGTCCGATACCTCCGCCACGCCCTTGAGCTTGTCGGCGAATCGGGGATTGCCCAGCGACCACGAATCGACGCCGACGATCGGTACGCCCAGCTGCAGCACATCGCCCGTATAGCCTGTCAGCACGACGACGCGCTGCGGATTCGCGGGCACTTCGATCGGTCCGGTCTCGGACTGGTATGTAATCGTGCCGTTCCGGTCCTCCGCCGAAGAGCTGGCGGACGGGCTGGCCGATGCGCTCCCCGAAGCGACGGATGTCGCGGATGCGGAGCTGCCCGCGACAGGCGAAGCGTCGCTTCCCTTATTATTGTTGCCGCATGCTGCCAGCGCGAATGCGGCGATCATGAGCAATGCGGTCAGCAGCAGACCCTTCCCAAGCTTCGTGTAGTTCAATTGCGATGGTGCCTGTCTGTTCATTTCTTTGCCCCCAACTATTAATGATAATCATTATCACTGATAACGCTTATCATTAATTTAGGTTCTTCCGCCCTTTTTGTCAATGAGAAAAACAAACAATTACCGTGCCGGCGGCTAAAATTTCTTGCCGGCAGCCCGCGCGATAAAGCCTCCGCACAGCAATCCTGCATACGCAAGCGCATACAAAACAACGCCGGCGGTCGACCACATGGAACTGCTGTGCAGACGAGTCAGCTGCTCCGACAACATGCCCGCAGGCGGCAGCAGCCAGCGTATGCATGCCATACCGTCGGGCAGCACTGCGACCGCCTTGGCAGAAGCAAGCGCCAGCACCTGCACGACGATCAGGGCCGGCAGCGAAGCGGCAGACCTGCCGAAGCCGCGCTCCGTGAACCAGAGCGCGACGCCGGTACCCAGTGCGAACATCGCGATATGGACCCCGGCAGCCGCGATCCATTCTTCGGGAGCTGGCAAGCGCTCCAGCTTCCCGGCCAGCGCCGGATACAGGACGGCAAACGAAGCGAGCAGCATGCCGACAGCCGCCATCAGCAGCTGCTTGGACACATGGTAGGCGACAGCGCCGCCCGCATGAAGCGCCGTTACTGCTTGCTGAACCTCCGGCTCCAGATCCGTGAAGCTCCAAGCCAGCCAGGCGGCTACGACGAACAGCCAGACGGAGGAGAACGCATAGCTCTCCGGGACCGGATTCGGCGTTATCGTGTAGACGAACAGCAGCATACCGACGTAAGCGATTAACGGCGCCAAGTAACGGTAGGATCTCGTATAGTAAGTCAAATGATATCGAGTCAGCGGCAGCACGCCTTACACCATCCTCCCGGAGCCCATCGTGACAGTATCGATTGAAGCGCCCGCCTCCAGCAGCTCCCGCAGCAGCCCATCGCTGCTATCGGGGTCTGTCCAGTAGACGGCCTGCCGTCTCTCCGCCCGGCATCTCATCATGCCCGGCCAGCTTGCGAATACCTTCGCATCCTCCACCCGTCCTTCGGGCCACTGGCAGGCGATGCGACGCCAGCGCTTCCCCTCCGTCGAGTCGGATGGCGTCGTGACCGACTGAATTCGCCCCTCCGAGATCGCCATGATCCGGTCCGCCCATTGGCCGATCAGCGCCTGCTCATGGCCCGCCACCACGATGGCCGTCCCTTTCTGTCTCAAGCTCATCAATGTGGCGGCCAGCACGCCTTGGGCTTCTTCGTCCAGACCGCCGATCGGCTCGTCCAGCAGGAGCAGCTCGGGCTCGCCGAGCAGCGCTTGTACGAGATTCACCTTTTGCAGCATGCCCTTCGAGAAAAACTTCATCTGCTGCCCGGGCCTGTCCCGCAGATCCACCAGCTGCAGCAGCTCCTCGATTCTCCTCGTCCTCGTCGCCGCATCGAGCCCTCGAATCGAAGCCATATGATTCAAATATTCGCGCGCCGTAAATTTGAGCTTCGGAAGATGATCCGGCGCATAGCCAATGACGAGACCGCCGCCTTCGCCGGCTCCGCTCACTTCTCTTTTGCCGGAGGAGAGCGCGGAGAGACCCGCCATCAGCTTCAGCAGGGTGCTCTTGCCCGAGCCGTTCGGCCCGGTGACGGCCAGCGTCTCTCCCCTGTTCATCTCCAGGGAAATGCGGTTAAGCACCATTTTTCCTTTATACTGCTTGCTCGCCTGCACGAGACGGAGTATGACATTCGGATTCATGGTCCTTCACTCCCGTTCTTTAACGGACATTTATATTAATACTATTAAAATTAAAGTCCGTTTCACAATGCGTTTACTCACAATCGCAGTGGATTTATCCAGAACTTGTGGGCAGATTGGGGAAATATTGGCGTTATGCCATACTTTTCTCACTTATTCACAGGCGGATAACCGTTCGACCGACTATCCACGGTGGACATTGTGCGGCCGGTACCCACTGTCCACATGTGGACAAGCGGCGGCGCGCCAAATAGCCCGTCCCCTGGCTCCCGGAAGAAGCTGGCGGACAGGCTGGTGTTAAGTGACTGTCATACACAACGAATAAAACGCGTTCCCTCACTGCGTTCGTCTAGAAGGCGTCCAGAAAGAAGACGACATAGATGGCGGCCAGCAGCCATAGTACCGGGATGAAGCCCCACCAGAGCGCGCCTTTGAATCTGCGCTTGTGGTATAGCGCCCAGCTGACGATGAGACTGACAATCAACGCGAGTGGATAGGCCCAGTAAAAAACGACGATGGCGTACGGCCATGTGTCTATGACGGAGTCCGGAGAATCGAACGCAATAAAAGACGTTAAGGCGACAACGACCCAAGGAACAATGAGAAGGACAAAGATGAACTGGCTAACCAGCAGCGTAGCAGCAGTTTTCGCATTTTTCATGGCGCATCACGGCCCCCTTCCCTTTGGTCCCCGGCTGCAAGACGATGGCATTGCCGCCTTCGTCCTATATCGCATAGGGCTTGTTTAGAGTTTACCCGCTTTTTGGGGGTTTCGTAAACACCGTTCGACAGAAAAACTGCCGGGCAGCGTGCCCGGCAGTCTGCGAAACATGGCTTAAGCGAAACGATCGGACGGACGGCGGTGTATTACTCCGCCGATACCGGCTCCAGCTCGGCTTCGTCCTCGTAGCCTTCTTCGGTCGGATCGACGACGCGGATGTTGCGGTAGCGCGACATCCCCGTACCCGCCGGAATGAGCTTGCCGATGATGACATTCTCCTTCAGGCCGAGCAGGCGGTCGACCTTGCCCTTGATGGCTGCGTCGGTGAGGACGCGGGTCGTCTCTTGGAACGAAGCGGCCGAGAGGAACGAGTCGGTCTCGAGCGACGCCTTGGTGATGCCGAGCAGGACCGGACGCGCGACCGCAGGCTCGTTGCCTGCGAAGATCGCTTCGCGGTTGGCTGCTTCGTATTCATGCACGTCGACGAACGAGCCCGGCAGCAGCGTCGTGTCGCCCGGATCGACGATCCGGATCTTGCGAAGCATCTGCTTGATCATGACTTCGACGTGCTTGTCGTTGATCTCAACGCCCTGGTTCCGGTATACGCGCTGTACTTCTTGCAGAATGTAATTCTGCACGCCGCGTATGCCCTTGATGCGCAGCATCTCCTTCGGATCGATCGAACCGTCGGTCAGCTCGTCGCCGGCTTCGATGTGCAGACCTTCGTAGACGCGGATGCGGGAACCGTACGTGACAGGATATACCTTGGTCTCGGCCTCTCCCTGCACTTCGATCTCGCGGCGGTCCTTCGTCTCGCGAATTTCCTTGACGACGCCGTCGATCTCGGAGATGACCGCCTGGCCCTTCGGATTCCGGGCTTCGAACAGCTCCTGAATACGCGGCAGACCTTGGGTGATGTCGTCTCCGGCAACGCCGCCGGTGTGGAACGTACGCATCGTCAGCTGGGTACCCGGCTCGCCGATCGATTGAGCGGCGATGATGCCGACTGCTTCGCCGATCTCGACCTTCTTGCCCGTCGCCAGGTTGCGGCCGTAGCACATCTTGCACACGCCGTGGCGCGCGCGGCAGCTCAGCACGGAGCGGATCTGCAGCTTCTGTATGCCTGCGCGGATCAGTTCCTCCGCCTTCGGCGTATCGATCAGATCGTTGCGGCCAACGATGATCTCGCCGGTCTCCGGATGACGGATCGTCTCGAACGCATAGCGTCCTTCGATCCGGTCGAACAGCTCCTCGATGACTTCCTTGCCGTCTTCGATGCGGCTGACGACGATACCTTTGTCCGTGCCGCAATCTTCTTCGCGGACGATGACGTCCTGCGCTACGTCGACGAGACGGCGGGTCAGGTAGCCCGAGTCGGCGGTACGAAGCGCCGTATCGGCCAGACCTTTACGCGCTCCGTGCGTCGAGATGAAGTACTCGAGGACCGTCAGGCCTTCGCGGAAGTTCGACTTGATCGGGAGCTCGAAGATCCGGCCCGACGGCGTCGCCATCAGACCGCGCATGCCGCCCAGCTGGGTGATCTGCGACTTGTTGCCCCGCGCCTTGGAGTCGACCATGAGCATGATGGAGTTGTAGCGGTCCATCGACTTCATGAGCACTTCCGTGATCTCGTCCTTCGTCTTCGACCAGATGTCGATGACGCGGTCGTAGCGCTCGCTGTCCGTGATCAGACCGCGGCGGTACTGCGTCGTGATCATCTTGACGCTCTCGTCGGACTTCTTCAGAATCTCGAACTTCTCCTGCGGTACCGTGACGTCCGCCACGGCAACCGTGATGCCCGCACGCGTCGAGTACGTGAAGCCGAGCTGCTTGATATCGTCGAGGATGATCGACGTCCGCATCGTATGGTAGATGCGGAAGCACTCGCCGATGATCTGGCCGAGATATTCCTTGCCTACGGCGCCCGGCGTCGGGATGGACTGGATGATCTCGTCGAGGTTCGCGCCCTTGTCGTACACGAAGTACTTCTCCGGCGTGCCCTTCAGCAGATTGTCCTTCGTCGCCTCGTTGATGTACGGGAACGTGTCCGGGAAAATCTCGTTGAAAATGATCTTGCCGATCGTCGTCACGAGCAGCGCTTCCTGCTGCTTTTCGTTAAACGTCTTCTTGCCGAGCGCCTTGACCGGAATGACGACGCGTGCGTGAAGGTCGGCTGCGCCGCGCTGGTACGCGGATACGGCTTCGTTCACCTCGGCGATGCGCATGCCGGATCCCGGCGCGTCCTTGTTGTCCATCGTCAGATAATAGCAGCCGAGGACCATGTCCTGCGACGGCGTGACGACAGGCTTGCCGTCCTTCGGGTTCAGGATGTTGCCGGACGCCAGCATGAGCAGGCGGGCTTCAGCCTGGGCTTCGGCGGACAGCGGCACGTGCACGGCCATCTGGTCGCCGTCGAAGTCGGCGTTGTACGCCGTACAGACGAGCGGGTGCAGTCTGATCGCGCGGCCTTCGACCAGAATCGGCTCGAACGCCTGGATGCCGAGACGGTGCAGCGTCGGCGCGCGGTTCAGCAGTACCGGGTGCTCCTTGATGACTTCCTCGAGCACGTCCCATACTTCCGGGCTGACGCGTTCGACCTTGCGCTTTGCGCTCTTGATGTTGTGCGCCTGGCCCTTGAGCACGAGTTCCTTCATGACGAACGGCTTGAACAGCTCGAGCGCCATTTCCTTCGGCAGACCGCACTGATACATCTTCAGGCTCGGTCCGACGACGATAACCGAACGGCCCGAGTAGTCGACGCGCTTGCCGAGCAGGTTCTGACGGAAACGGCCTTGCTTGCCCTTCAGCATATGGCTGAGGGACTTCAGCGGACGGTTGCCGGGACCCGTGACCGGGCGGCCGCGACGGCCGTTGTCGATCAGCGCGTCGACGGCTTCCTGGAGCATCCGCTTTTCGTTCTGTACGATGATGTCCGGCGCGCCCAGGTCGAGCAGACGCTTCAGACGGTTGTTCCGGTTGATGACGCGGCGGTACAGATCGTTCAGGTCGGAGGTCGCGAAGCGGCCGCCGTCCAGCTGCACCATCGGACGCAGCTCCGGCGGGATAACCGGCAGCACGTCGAGAATCATCCAATCCGGCAGGTTGCCGGAGTTGCGGAACGACTCGATGACCTCGAGGCGTTTGATCGCGCGGTTGCGGCGCTGGCCCTGGGCCGTGCGCAGCTCTTCCTTCAGCATGTCGAGCTCGCGGTCGAGATCGATATCCTGCAGCAGCCTCTTCACCGCTTCGGCGCCCATGCCGGCGCTGAACGCGTAGCCGTATTTCTCGCGGTAGCTGCGGTACTCTTTCTCCGACAGCAGCTGCTTTTTTTCAAGCGGCGTATCGCCTGGATCCGTCACGACGTACGATGCGAAGTAGATGATCTCTTCGAGCGAACGCGGCGACATGTCGAGCGCGAGACCCATGCGGCTCGGGATGCCTTTGAAGTACCAGATATGGGAGACGGGAGCGGCGAGCTCGATATGGCCCATGCGCTCGCGGCGGACCTTGGCGCGGGTGACTTCGACGCCGCAGCGGTCGCACACGACGCCCTTGTAGCGGACGCGCTTGTACTTGCCGCAGTGGCATTCCCAGTCCTTGGTCGGCCCGAAGATCTTTTCGCAGAACAGACCTTCTTTTTCCGGCTTCAAGGTGCGGTAGTTAATCGTCTCGGGCTTTTTGACTTCGCCTCTGGACCAAGAACGGATCTTGTCCGGGGAAGCCAGCCCGATCTTCATAAACTCAAAATTGTTAACGTCTAACAAGGAGCAAGCCCTCCTTCATCGTGGCTCGGATTACGTTGCGATTGACGAACGTCGTGACGATCTTAGCTTCTTCGTCGGCGATGCTCCGGCAGCCGGCCGCACGACTGGGCGCGCGGTCCGGTCCGGATCATGTCGGCATTACTCGGCGCTGACTTCGGAGCCTTCCAGGTTCAAGTTCAGCTTGTCGCCGGTCGTATCGTCCTCGTCGTCGATCTCTTTCATCTCGATCTCCTGCTCGTCGCCCGACAGAATCTTCACGTCCATGCCAAGGCTCTGAAGCTCCTTGATCAATACCTTGAACGATTCCGGCACGCCAGGTTCAGGCACATTCTCGCCCTTGACGATCGATTCGTACGTCTTCACGCGGCCGACGACGTCGTCGGACTTCACGGTCAGAATTTCTTGCAGCGTATAGGCCGCGCCGTAGGCTTCGAGCGCCCACACTTCCATCTCGCCGAAGCGCTGGCCGCCGAATTGGGCCTTGCCGCCCAGCGGCTGCTGCGTGACGAGCGAGTACGGGCCCGTGGAGCGCGCATGGATCTTGTCGTCGACCATGTGCGCGAGCTTGATCATATACAGAACGCCGACGGTGACTTCGCGCTCGAACGGCTCGCCCGTGCGGCCGTCGTACAGCCTGGTCTTGCCGTTGCGCTGCATGCCGGCTTCTTCCATCGTGTCGAACACGTCGTGCTCGCGGGCGCCGTCAAATACCGGCGTCGCGGCTCGAATGCCAAGGTAGCGGCAGGCCATGCCGAGGTGAACCTCGAGCACTTGACCGATGTTCATCCGCGACGGTACGCCCAGCGGGTTCAGGACGACCTGGACCGGCGTGCCGTCCGGCAGGAACGGCATGTCTTCTTCTGGCAGGATGCGGGCGATGACGCCCTTGTTGCCGTGGCGTCCGGCCATCTTGTCGCCTTCGGAGATTTTGCGCTTTTGCGCGATATAAGCGCGCACCAGCTGGTTGACGCCCGGCGGCAGCTCGTCGCCGTTCTCCCGCGTGAATACCTTGACGTCGACGACGATGCCGTCGGTGCCGTGCGGTACGCGAAGCGAAGTGTCGCGCACTTCGCGCGCCTTCTCGCCGAAGATCGCGTGCAGCAGGCGCTCCTCGGCGGTCAGCTCGGTGACGCCCTTCGGCGTGACCTTGCCGACGAGGATGTCGCCCGCGCTGATCTCGGCGCCGACGCGGATGATGCCGCGCTCGTCGAGATTGCGGAGCGCGTCTTCGCCGACGTTCGGGATGTCGCGCGTGATCTCTTCCGGCCCGAGCTTGGTGTCGCGCGCTTCGGACTCGTATTCTTCAATATGAATCGAGGTGTAGACGTCCTCTCTCACGAGCTTCTCGGAGAGCAGGATCGCATCCTCGTAGTTGTAGCCTTCCCACGTCATGAACGCGACGACGACGTTGCGGCCGAGCGCCAGCTCGCCGGTATCCGTGGACGGTCCGTCCGCGAGGATGTCGCCCTTCTTGACGATCTCTCCCTTGCGGCAGATCGGACGCTGGTTGATGCATGTGCCTTGGTTCGAGCGCATGAACTTCTGCAGCTTGTACTTGATCACGTCGCCCTTGACTTCTTTGCCGTCGAGCAGCTCGGTGCGGCGCAGCCAGATCTCGTTGGCCGTGACGCGCTCGATGACGCCGTCGTACTTGGATACGATGCAGACGCCGGAGTCCTTGGCGGCCTTGTGCTCCATGCCGGTGCCGACGTACGGCGAATCCGGGACGAGCAGCGGCACCGCTTGACGCTGCATGTTCGAACCCATCAGCGCGCGGTTGGAGTCATCGTTCTCGAGGAACGGAATCATCGCCGTCGCGACGGATACGACCTGCTTCGGCGATACGTCCATGTAGTCGACGCGGTCGCTCGGCATCGTCAGGATGTTGTCCGCCTGCTTGTTGTAACGGACGATGACCATATCGTCGGCGAACCTGCCCTCTTCGGTGAGCTGGGCGTTCGCTTGGGCGATGATGTAGTTGTCCTCTTCGTCGGCCGTCATGTAGTCGATCTCTTCGGTGACGATACCTGTGCTGTGATCGACCTTGCGGTACGGCGCTTCGATGAAGCCGTACTCGTTGATCCGCGCGAACGTGGACAGCGAGTTGATCAGACCGATGTTCGGACCTTCAGGCGTCTCGATCGGGCACATCCGGCCGTAGTGGGACGGGTGTACGTCACGCACTTCGAAGCCTGCGCGCTCCCGCGTCAGACCGCCCGGGCCGAGCGCGGACAGACGGCGCTTGTGCGTCAGCTCCGCGAGCGGGTTCGTCTGGTCCATGAACTGCGACAACTGGGACGAACCGAAGAACTCCTTGATCGCCGCGATGACAGGACGGATGTTGATCAGCGCCTGCGGCGTGATCGCATTCTGGTCCTGGATCGACATCCGCTCGCGCACGACGCGCTCCATCCGGGACAGACCGATGCGGAACTGGTTCTGCAGCAGCTCGCCGACCGAACGCAGACGACGGTTGCCCAGGTGGTCGATATCGTCGGTGCTGCCGATGCCGTGCAGCAGATCGATGAAGTAGTTGATGGACGAGATGATATCCGCCGGCGTGATATGCTTCACCGACTTGTCGATGATGCCGTTGGAGATGATCTTGACGACCTTGCCTTCCTCAACCGGCGAGTGAACGAGGATGCTCTGCAGCGGGATGTCCTCCGCCTCGTTGACGCCGGTCACGCGATAGTTCTTGAAGCCGACGTTCTTCTCCAGCATCGGCAGGATCTGGTCGAGCAGACGGCGGTCGATGACCTGTCCGGACTCCGCGATGATCTCGCCGGTCGACGGATCGACGAGCGTCTCCGCCAGCCGCTGGTTGAACAGACGGTTCTTAATATGAAGCTTCTTGTTGATCTTGTAGCGGCCGACATTGGCCAGATCGTAGCGCTTCGGATCGAAGAAGCGGGCGATCAGGAGGCTGCGCGCGTTCTCCAGCGTCGGAGGTTCGCCCGGACGCAGACGCTCGTAGATCTCGATCAGCGCCTTCTCCGTGGAGTCGGTGTTGTCCTTCTCGAGCGTATTGCGGATATACTCGTCCTGTCCGAGCAAGTCCAGAATCTCGGCGTCCATGCCGAATCCGAGCGCGCGGAGCAGCACCGTAACCGGAATCTTGCGGGTACGGTCGATACGGACGTAGATGATGTCCTTGGCGTCGGTCTCGAGCTCAAGCCATGCTCCCCGGTTCGGGATGACCGTTGCCGTATACGTTTTCTTGCCGTTCTTGTCGACCTTGGTGCTGTAGTAAACGCTAGGCGAGCGTACCAATTGGCTGACGATGACGCGCTCGGCGCCGTTGATGATGAAGGTGCCGGTCTCCGTCATGAGCGGGAAGTCGCCCATGAACACTTCCTGTTCCTTGACTTCGCCCGTCTCCTTGTTGAGAAGGCGTACCTTGACGCGCAGCGGAGCCGCATAAGTGACGTCGCGTTCCTTGGAATCGTCGACCGAATACTTCGGCTCTCCAAGGCTGTAATCGACGAACTCGAGGACAAGATTGCCCGTGAAGTCCGAGATCGGAGAGATGTCCTGGAAGATCTCGCGCAGTCCGTCGTCCAGAAACTTCTGGTACGATTGCTGCTGGATCTCAATCAGGTTCGGAATGTCCAGCACCTCATGAATGCGGGCATAACTGCGCCTGGTGCGGCGACCATACTGAACAAGATGTCCTGCCAACTTATCCTCACCCCTTCAGTCTACTGTGAAGCATATGGTAGCGGAGCGAGATCCTCTCTCCAGCACTAGCAGAGGCAGCCGTCCCGCGGGGAACCCTACGGTATGATAAATCGCGGAAAAGGGGTAAAATAGGAGCGAACGCAATAATAAGCGCAAAGTCCATCCATCAATCGAGGCGGCAAACAAATAAAAGCCCCTATGCCCCCAAGCGGAACACAATGGCGCCTATAAACAGCCCATTCACCCAATATACGCCAAATGGCGCATTTTTATTCCTGCGTCGGGAATAGACCCAACGGCTCGCAAACATACAGACAACTAGCCCATTTTAATTCTGACATCTTCTTATAGTAACACAAGCGCATACGGCGGTCAAACGATTATTCAGTCGGCGGACGATTTGACTGCACGATATACGCGATAGCCCTTGTCCTTGCCGACTTCCTCCACCTGGTCCTCGCCGAAGCAGGACTCCAGCTTGGCTCTGGTGCTGGGCGCGCCTTGCTTGTTCTGAATAACGACCCAGAGCGAGCCGCCCGGCTTCAGATGCGCGGTCGCTTCTTCAAGTATGCGGTGCACGACCGCCTTGCCCGCCCTTATCGGCGGATTGGACAAGATGACGTCGAATGTCCGGCCCCATACGGCCGAATACAGATCGCTCTCCATGATCTCGACGTTGCCGATGCCGTTGAGCGCGGCATTCTCCCGGCTCAGCGCGACCGCCCGCTCGTTCACGTCCAGCATCGTCACATGTCCTCGCGGCACCAGGCGGGCCGCTGTCAGTCCGATCGGGCCGTAGCCGCAGCCGACATCCAGCACGCGGTCTTCCTCCCTCAGCTCGATATGCTCGATAAGCACCCGGCTGCCGTAGTCCACCCCGTCCCGCGAGAACACGCCGGAGTCGGAGACGAACTGAAGCTTGTGTCCGCGCAGCGCGGCTTCGATTTTTTTGCGGTCGCTGCGTGCGCTGGGCTGCTGCGAGTAATAGTGATCAGCCATCTCCGTATCCCCTTTCTCATGCACAAACCCCTCGAAGACAAGCTTCAAGGGGTTCGCTATTCATAGTCAAGCCGAATTACTTAACTTCGACCTTGGCGCCGGCTTCTTCGAGCTTAGCCTTAACAGCGTCAGCTTCGTCCTTAGCCACTTTTTCTTTAACAGCTTTAGGCGCGTTGTCGACAACGTCCTTCGCTTCCTTCAGGCCAAGGCCCGTGATCTCGCGAACAACCTTGATGACGTTGATCTTGGAAGCGCCAGCTTCGAGCAGGATAACGTCGAATTCAGTTTGCTCTTCAACTTCTGCTACTGCAACTGCGCCAGCAGCAACCGGTGCTGCAGCGGTTACGCCGAATTCTTCTTCGATTGCCTTGACCAGGTCGTTCAGTTCCAGGACGCTCATGCCTTTGATGGCTTCCAAGATGGACTCTTTGCTCATGGTAGTACCTCCGTTAAATTAGATGATTTGTTGGTGGGAAATCAATTCGCGCGCCCCGAGAGCCGAGGCGTTCGACTTATGCGCTTGCTTCGTTCTTCTCGGCGACAGCCTTGACAGCGAGCGCGAAGTTGCGCATCGGCGCTTGCAGGACGCTGAGGAGCATGGAGAGCAAACCTTCGCGGGAAGGCAGGTCCGCCAGTGCCTTGACTTGAACGGCATCGATAAAGCGGCCTTCGATAACGCCGCCCTTCAGCTTGAGGGCATCGTTCTTCTTCGCGAAGTCGTTCAGGATCTTCGCGGCGGCAACGACGTCGGTGGAGCTGAACGCGACAGCGGTAGGACCCGTCAGGACGGAGTCCAACTCGCCGAGCTCGACGCTAGCTGCAGCACGGCTGACGAGCGAGTTCTTCAGTACTTGGAACTCGATGCCGGCATCGCGCAGACGCTTGCGGAGTTCGGTGACTTGAGCGACGTTCAGGCCGCGGTAATCGGCAACAACCGTGCTCGCGCTGGACTTCAGCTTGGCAGCGATCACTTCGACTTCCTGGGCTTTTGCTTCGATAATCTTTGCATTTGCCATTTGGTACACCTCCTGGTCGTAGGACTTCACCGCATCGATCGTCTGCGGGACATTAAAAATGCCCCCGCAGACATCGCGGAGGCATGAAAGTTACATCGGTCATACCGAGCCCTGCGGACAGGGAAGGTAATGAATGTATTCACACACCTCGGTAGGAAATTAAGCCTCGCGGCACCTACGGTCTACGGCATCATATTCAACTTGTTAAAAGTAACACGTCGGGCTTGGCCTGTCAATCGCCAATCGCTGGCAATTAGAGGCGATAAGCCGATACGTTCAGACGCGCGCCCGGGCCCATCGTCGAAGAGATCGAGATGTTCTTCAGGTATACGCCTTTCGCAGCGGACGGCTTGGCGCGGTTCAGCGCGTCGACCAGGGCCTTCAGGTTGTCGGCGAGCTTCGCCGAATCGAAGGATACCTTGCCGATCGGAGCGTGAATCTGGCCTGCTTTGTCCAGACGGTACTCGATCTTACCGGCCTTGATCTCTTGAACGGCCTTGGTCACGTCGTTCGTAACCGTGCCGGCCTTCGGGTTAGGCATGAGGCCCTTACCGCCGAGAATACGGCCGAGCTTGCCGACTTCACTCATCATGTCCGGCGTCGCTACGCAGACGTCGAATTCGAACCAGCCCTGCTGGATCTTGTTGATGAGGTCCGTGTCGCCGACATAGTCAGCGCCAGCGGCTTCGGCTTCTTTGAGCTTTTCGCCTTTGGCGAATACAAGCACGCGCTGGGTCTTACCCGTGCCGTGAGGCAGGACGACGACGCCGCGCACGTTCTGGTCTTGCTTTCTCGGATCGACGCCGAGACGGACAGCCACTTCGACGGACTCGTCGAACTTGGCTTTGGCCGCTTGCTTCACAAGCTCGATCGCTTCGGCAGCTTCATAAGTTGCGTCGCGGTCGATCAGCTTGGCGGCTTCTTGATACTTCTTGCCGTGTTTAGCCATGTAGTTCTCCTCCTTGTGTGGTAGTAACGGAAGTCTCCTCCCACATCGCACTTCGTCCCGCAAGCGGGGCCAAGCGCGATCGCGATCCCTAGATCAGGTCCGCTGTTATTAGTCTTCGATGACGACGCCCATGCTGCGGGCAGTGCCTTCGACCATACGCATAGCCGCTTCGACGGAAGCCGCGTTGAGATCCTGCATCTTCTGCTCGGCGATCTCGCGCACCTTCGCACGCTTGACGGTAGCAACCTTCTTCTTGTTCGGCTCGCCGGACCCCTTCGGGATGCCAGCAGCGACGCGAAGCAGAACGGCCGCAGGCGGCGTCTTCGTCTCGAACGTGAAGGAACGGTCTTCGAATACGGTGATGACGACCGGAATGATCAGGCCGGCTTGATCAGCCGTACGCGCGTTGAATTCCTTACAGAAGGCCATGATGTTAACACCTGCTTGACCCAGCGCGGGACCGATAGGCGGCGCAGGGTTAGCCTTGCCGGCCGGCACCTGCAGCTTGACCATTTTAATGACCTTTTTTGCCATGTTGTTACACCTCCAGCTCAAAATGCGGTATAGCGGAACGCATCGTCCCTCCCGCTCAAATCCAGAAACCTGCGGTCGGCGGCGCGAACGCCCCCGGACGCCAGACTATTATATCTTCTCCACCTGAGTGTAATCCAGCTCAAGCGGGGTTTCTCTGCCGAACATGTTGACGTGCACCTTCAGCTTGCTTTTGTCGTGAAGGATCTCCTCGACCGATCCGACGAAGTTCGCGAAGGGGCCTACCTTGACGCGGACATTTTCCTTCAATTCGAAGTCGATGACCGGCTTCGGTTCCTCCATACCCATGTGTTTCAGAATCTGATCCACTTCTTCGGGCAGCAGGGCCGTAGGCTTCGATCCCGATCCCGTCGATCCGACAAACCCCGTCACGCCGGGCGTATTGCGGACCACGTACCAGGAATCGTCCGTCTGAATCATCTCGACGAGGACGTAGCCCGGATACACCTTGCGCATCACGGTCTTTTTCTTGCCGTCCTTGTTGACGAGTTCTTCCTCCATGGGCACGAGTACGCGAAAAATCTTGTCCTGCATGCCCATCGATTCCACGCGCTTCTCCAGGTTCGTCTTAACCTTGTTCTCGTAACCGGAGTACGTGTGAACTACATACCATCTTTTTTCCATCGGAAAAGCCACCTTTGGGTTCCGCGTTAAATGACGAGGTCGATCAAGCGCGAAATGATGACGTCCAGCACCCAGAAGTAAACCGTGATGATCAGCACGGTCACGATCACGACGAGCGTGTAGCTGATCAACTCTTTACGTTTGGGCCAGCGGACCTTCTTCAGTTCACTCCAACTATCGGCAAAGAACGAAGTAAAGGACCCAAAGCTCTGTTTCATTTTGGCCAGGAAAGTCACGTCCCAAAACCTCCTAGAGCTTAGCGCGTCTCGCGATGAGCCGTGTGCTCATTGCAGAACTTGCAGAACTTCTTCAGTTCGATGCGATCGGAGTGCGTGCGCTTGTTCTTGGTCGTCGCATAATTCCGCTGCTTGCAGTTCGTGCAAGCGAGAGTGATGATTACCCGCATCTGTTCCACCTCCCGGGCTGTGCCAAATCACAAAAAAAAAGACATTGAATCCGGGTTAATACGCCTAAGCCGTTACGTACGACAACGACACCTGGCGTATCACACCATATTCAGGGCTGCGCATAAAACTCCACCTTAAGGTTACTAAAATAACTTATCACAGCGCCCATACGTTGTCAATTAAAAGCTTGCCTTCGCAATTGAACGCCGGTTCGGACGACGGGACGGCTCCGGCCGCAGAGCTCTCTATTATTCTAGCCAGGCGTGCCTTCGGTTTAAACGCGGGCGAAATGAAAAAAGCAGCCTGCCGTCCGGCGCTGCCCCTGTCTGCCCTCTGTTGGGTGAAGTATGTAGTTGACGCTCCGTCGGACTAAAGTCCGATATCCCTGACCTCCAAATACCGCTCCAGCTTGCGCTTCACGCGCTGCAGCGCGTTGTCGATCGACTTGACGTGGCGGTCCAGGTCGACGGCGATCTCCTGATAGGAGCGCCCGTCCAGATACAGCATCAGCACCTTGCGCTCCAGGTCGCTCAGAATCTCCGACATCTTGTCCTCGAGCCCGCAGAACTCTTCCTGGTTGATGATCATCTCCTCGGGGTCGCATACGCGCGAGCCGCAGATGACGTCCAGCAGCGTGCGGTCGGAATCCTCGTCGTAGATCGGCTTGTCCAGAGAAACGTAGGAGTTGAGCGGTATATGCTTCTGCCGGGTAGCGGTCTTGATCGCGGTGATGATCTGGCGGGTGATGCACAGCTCGGCGAACGCCTTGAAGGAGGCCAGCTTGTCCCCCTTGAAGTCGCGAATCGACTTGTACAGGCCGATCATGCCCTCCTGTACGATATCTTCGCGCTCCGCGCCGATCAGAAAATAAGAACGGGCCTTCGCCCGAACGAAATTGCGATACTTGTTGATCAAATACTCCAGTGCCTCGGCATCGCCCGTGCGGACCGACTCTACGATGTCTTCGTCGGTCTTGAAGTCGTATTCATATGTTGTCAGCTCGTTCACGTCGACGCTCACGGATTATCCCTCCGGCTTCAAGACTCTCGGAATCACCACAGGATCTACCAAACTATTACCAATATACTTGATGAATCCCATAGCGTCAATGAAGAAAGCCTTATCTCTCAAGGCTTCCGGGCGAATCGGCCCCGCGGAGCGCGTCAATCGCAGCCCGTCGCATGATGCGATTCTCTCAATCTCTGCCTGCGCTCCGCAGGAGCGCGCCGGACGATCGGCCGCCTTGAATGGCGCGCTGCGCGGCTATCCGACCGTCCGAAGCGGTTAGCCGCAGGCGCTAGGACCCTGCGCCCGGCCCGCCCGGAGGCCCGTTCCCTCGGCGCCACAGCTCCAGCACGCGCGCGATATCCTCGCCGATCACGCCGCCGAGCGGATTGCGCTTGGGCGGAGGCTCCCGTCGAATCGTCTTGCCGATCTCCCGCTCGCTCTCCTCGATCGCCAGCAGCAGCTCGCGCGCGGACAGCCTGAGCGCGCCCCTGCCAAAAGCGACATGCTGCTCCGTCTGGTCCGAGGTCGCTACGTATACGTGGCGGCGAACCGACGTCACTTCGCCGACCAGCCGCTCGATGCATTCGTCCGCCGTTTCCTTCTCGCGGGTGAACACGACGCGTACCCGCTGCTGCTCGTACTTCGCGCCGGCGCCCGGCACGCGAAACGCATCGAACACGACGATCACCTTGATTCCCCGGTAGCCCTGGTAATCCGCGAGCAAGTCGAGCAGCCGGTCGCGCGCGTCCTCCAGCCGGGTCGCCTTGAGGCGCTCCAGCTCGGGCCAGGCGCCGATCATATTGTAGCCGTCGACGATCAGAACGTCCTCACGGCGAAGCATGGCCGCCCTTGCCCGGACCGCCGCCGCGCTTCGCGAGCCGCTGACGCACGGCTTCGTAGAGGATGATGCCCGCGGCGACCGAAGCGTTGAGCGAGTTGAGCTTGCCGAACATCGGCAGCGAGATCAGGAAGTCGCATTTCTCGCGAATCAGCCGGGACAGGCCCTTGCCCTCGCTGCCGATGACGATCGCGATCGGCCCGGTGAGGTCTGTCGCGTAGACGTCGGTCTTCGCCTCGCCGGCCGCGCCGGCGATCCAGACGCCGGCTTCCTTGAGCCGGTCGATCGTCTGCGCCAGATTGGACACGCGCGCGACGGGCACATACTCGACCGCGCCCGCGCTCGTCTTGGCGACGACGGCCGTGAGGCTGGCGCTGCGGCGCTTGGGCACGATGACGCCGTGGGCGCCCGTGCAATCGACCGAGCGGAGGATCGAGCCGAGATTGTGCGGATCCTCGACCTCGTCGAGCAGCACGATGAGCGGCGCTTCGCCCCGCTCGGCCGCCCGCGCCAGCAGCTCCTCCGGCTCCGAATAGGAGACGCTGGCCGCCTGCGCCACGACGCCCTGGTGCTGGATGCCCGGCACGAGGCTGTCCAGCTTGCGCTTGTCGGCGTACTGCACGACGACGCCGCGGCCCTTCGCCTCCTCGAGAATCGGCTGCACCAGGTTCTTCTGCGCCTGGCTGGAGAGCCAGATCTTGTTCAGCGAGCGGCCGGCCTTGAGCGCTTCGAGCACCGGATGCTTGCCGGCCAGATACTGCTCGCCCTCGTCCGCCGCTTCGTCCACGGCTGCGCCCGCCTCATTCGTCTCGCCTGCATAGGCGGAGATGCGCGCTTGCTCGCCCAGCCGCGCCTCATCCGCGCCGCCGCGCCGTCCGCGGGCCTGCTCGCCATGACGCTCGGCGCGCTCTCCCTGGCCCGGCCGGGCGTCGCCCGCCGGCCTGCGGTCCCCGGCGCGCGGCCGCCCTGCGCGCTCGGGCGCCGCTGCGGAGCGGCCGTCCGCGGACCCGCCGCGGCCGCTGCCTCCCGCGACCCGGCGATCCGGCGCGCGCCCCTCCGCTGCGCCCCCCCGGCTGCCCGCCTGTCTGCGGGCGCCTTGGTCCTCGCCGCTTCTGCGGCTCCCCGCGAACGGCGCCCCGCCGCCTTGACCGGGCCGCTCCGTTTTTCCCGGGCCTCCCGGGCGATTGCTGCGATTGCTCATGTCGTTTCTCCCTCTGGCCCGGGTCTTCGCGATCCCTTCGGCTTGTTCTCTTCGTCATTAAAAGCAAGGCCGATCAATTCCTCGAGCCTCGCCCGTTCTCCGCGGTAATACAAATATCCGACCAGACACTCCAGCCCGGTCGCATGCCGGTAATCGCCGGGGTCCGCATTGCGCGGGGGCTGACCCGACTTCGCATTGCGGCCGCGCCGCGCGACGTCCGCCTCTTCCTCCGTCAGCACAGCTCCCCAGCGCTGCAGCAGGCGGGCCTGTGCGGCGGCGGACACATACCGCGTGGCCGCCTTGTGCAGCTCATGAGGCTTGCGCGAGCTGGAGGCGATCAGCCGCTGACGGATGTACACTTCGAACACCGCGTCTCCGACATACGCGAGCACGATCGGATTGAGCAAGTTCACCGGCTGGTCTGGCGGCAGCTCCGGTGCGATGACCGGCATCGGCAGCGTGGGGATGCGGGACTCCGTCATTTCCGCCGCCACCGCATTCCTTGCGCCGTGTCCTCCAGGATGATTCCTTTTGCCGCCAGCAGATCCCGGATCTCGTCCGCACGCGCGAAGTTGCGGTGCTGGCGCGCCTGGGCCCGCTCCGCGATGAGGCCGTCGATCTCGGCGTCCAGCAGCTCCGCTCCCGCTTCGGGCGGCAGCAGTCCGAGCACGCGGTCGAATTCACCCATCAGCTCCAGATAAGCATGAATGTCCGCTGCGGACGCCGCATCCCGTTTCAGATACGCATTGGCGTCGGACACCGTCTGGAACCAGACCGTAATCGCGTCCGCCGTGTTGAAGTCGTCGTCCATCTTGGCGTCGAACGCCGCCCGCAGCTGCGCGAGCCTGGGCGCGACCGCCGGATCGGCGGGCACCAGCTCGGAGACGGAGGACAGTCTGTGCTTCAGATTGTCCCGCGCGTTGGCCAGCCGCTGGATGCTGTTCTCGCTCTGCGACACCGACTCCTCGCTGAAGTTGATCGGGCTCCGGTAATGCCCCGTGAGCATGATGTACCGGATCGCCTGCGCGCTCGTCTGCTGCAGCAGCTCGCGCGGGTTGACGACGTTGCCGATCGACTTGGACATCTTCTCGTTGTCGATGTTGACGAAGCCGTTGTGCATCCAGTAGCGGGCGAGCGGCTTGCCGGTCAGCGCCTCGGACTGGGCGATCTCGCACTCGTGATGCGGGAACTGCAGATCGTTGCCGCCGCCGTGGATGTCGAGCGTCTCGCCGGCATACTTGAGCACCATCGCCGAGCACTCGATGTGCCAGCCGGGGCGTCCCTCGCCCCACGGGCTGCTCCAGCTGATCTCGCCCGGCTTGGCCGCCTTCCACAGCACGAAGTCCTGCGGCGCTTCCTTGCGCTCGTCCACTTCGATCCGGATGCCGTATTGCAGATCGGCCAGGTTCTTGTGCGATAGCTTGCCGTAGTCGGGGAATCGCGCGGTCCGGTAATAGACGTCCCCGCCGCTCTCGTAGGCGTAGCCCTTTTCCTCGAGCGTCCGGATAAAGGAGATGATCTCCGGAATCGTGTCCGTCACCCGCGGATTCTGCGTGGCCGGGACGACGCCGAGCGCCGTCGTATCCTCGATGAACGCCTGGATGAAGCGCTCCCCGAGCTCGGGCACCGTGATGCCCATCTCCTCGGCGCGGCGGATCATTTTGTCATCGACGTCGGTAAAGTTGGTCAGGTAATTCACCCTGTACCCGATATGCTCCATATAACGGCGCACGACATCGAAGAAGATGACGGGACGCGCGTTCCCGATATGAATATACCCGTATACGGTCGGTCCGCATACGTACATCGTGACTTGGCCGGGCTGCTGGGGCTCGAATACTTCGGTCTCGCGGGTCAGCGTATTGTAAATGCGAAGGGTCATGGTCGCTTATGGCTCCTTTGATGTACTTGAACGTGCGGACGAGAGAGCGGGTTCGGCTTCGCGGTCGCGGCCGGCGGCCGGCGCCGGATCGTTCCCGGACGAGGAATCGCATCTGGCCTTCAGCTCGAGCGGCGGCGAATCGAAGTAACCGCTGCGCTCCCGCTTCAGATGCTCCAGCTCGCCTTTGAGATGATCGATCTCCTTCTGCATGAAGCGGAACGTCTCGATGACCGGATCCGGCAGGTTCGTATGATCGAGCCTGTCGCCGATCCGCTGGCCGCCGCGCTTCACGACGCGCCCGGGTATGCCGACCACCGTGCTGTCCGGCGGCACCTCGCGCAGCACGACGGAGTTGGCGCCGATATTGCAATTGTCGCCTACTTTGAACGAGCCTAGTACCTTGGCGCCCGAAGCGATGACGACGCGGTTGCCGATCGTCGGATGGCGCTTGCCTTTCTCCTTGCCCGTGCCGCCCAATGTCACACCCTGATAAATGACGACCTCGTCGCCGATCTCGCAGGTCTCACCGATGACGACGCCCATGCCGTGGTCGATGAACAGCTTGCGGCCGATTGTGGCGCCGGGATGGATCTCGATTCCCGTCATGAAGCGGCTCACCTGCGAGATGACGCGGGCCGCCGTGAACCAGCGCCGCTTGTAGAAGCGATGCGCGATTCTGTGCGCCCATATCGCATGCAGTCCCGAGTAGGTGAAAATGACCTCGAACCGGCTTCGGGCAGCCGGATCGTTTTCGAACACCGCCTCGATGTCGGTGCGTACCGTGTCCAAAAAGCCCATGCCCTTCCCCCCTTGATGAATGCTGCCCAGCGGCAACGCCGCCTCTCTCTGTCTGAGCGGCCGCATATGCGCGCTGCGGTGTCACGCATGCCGGATACGAAAAAAGACGCCTCGCAGCTCTCGCTGCAGAGGCGTCTGTGTACGCGGTCCCACTCTGCTTGGAGCGAACGGATGCGCCTGCCCTTCGGCATGACGCTGCATCGTTCGCCCGACTCGTTCGGCCGTTAACGGGGCCCCCCGGCAACGCCTAACGCTAGCCGACGCTGCGGATCCGACCCGGTGACAGGCCGGACCCGCAGCGTCCTGCGGTCCGCTCGGCGCTGCGGCTCCCAGGCGCATTTCCCCCACGTCGGATACGAGACTGCTCTCACCCATGGCAGTCCTCTCTGGCCGCTCCGCTTCGTGGCGTACTCTCCTGTTCGTCGCTATTACAGCAAGTATAGTGCAACGTCTCGCAGGTGGCAAGAGGAGGGGGCTCGGCAAGTCGAACTGCGAGTCATGCCGGGGTGCGCGGGGGGCATGGGGGCCGGATAGCGGCAAAAATGTCCGCTATATGCTACCCGTGCGCTCTCTCGGAGGCGGATAACGGAAAAAATGTCCGCTATCCCGCACGCATGCGCTTCTCACAGGCCAGATAACGGAAAAAATGTCCGCTATCGCACACCCATGCACTCCTCACAGGCCGGATAGCGGAAAAAATGTCCGCTATCACACACGCATGCGCCCCTCACAGGCCGGATAACGGAAAAAATGTCCGTTATCACATACGCACGCGCTCCTCACAGGCCGGATAGCGGAAAAAATGTCCGTTATCACACACGCATGCGCTCCTCACAGGCCGGATAGCGGAAAAAATGTCCGCTATCTCGCACTCATGCGCTCCTCACAGGCCGGATAGCGGAAAAAATATCCGCTATCCCCCCGACACCACATCTTGCCGGTCCCGGGCAGCCGCCTCAAAAGCTCCGGATGGCGAGCCCTCTCCGCTGGCAGCCATCTCTAGGCTCAGCCGAGCGACGCCGCCGTCTCCCGCAGCCGCGCCAGCACCCGCTCGCGCCCGAGCAGCCAGATCGTGCCGTTCAGATCCGGCCCGTGCATCTGCCCCGTCAGCGCGACGCGGATCGGCATGAACAAGCCCTTGCCCTTCGCGCCTGTCTCCGTCTGCACGGCCTTGATGAGCGCCTTCATGCTGTCGACCGTGAAGCCCTCTTCGCCCGCAGCCTCGATCTGGCGCGCGAACGCCACCAGCACCGCCGGCACCTGCGGGTCGGCGAGCACCTCGCGCGCCTCGTCGTCAACCTCGACCTGCTCGCGCACGAACAGCTCGGACAGCGTCACGATCTCCGCGCCGTAGCGCAGATGCTCGCGCAGCAGCGTCACGAGCGCGGCGGCCCAGGCCATCTCCCGCTCATCCGGCTGCTCCCCGATCCGTCCCGCCTTCTTGAGATGCGGCAGGCACAGCTCCAGCACACGCTCGGGCGAAGCCGCCTTCATGTAGTGCTGGTTGATCCAGTTCAGCTTGACCGTATCGAACACGGCCGGGCTCTTGGACAGGCGCTCGGCCTTGAAGATCTCGATGAACTGCTCGCGCGTGAAGATCTCTTCCTCGCCCTCCGGCGACCAGCCGAGCAGCGTGATGAAGTTGAACAGCGCCTCGGGCAAATAGCCGAGTCCGTCATATTGCTCGATGAACTGGACGATCGACTCGTCGCGTTTGGACAGCTTTTTGCGGCTCTCATTCACGATGAGCGTCATGTGCCCGAACACCGGCGGCTCCCAGCCGAGCGCCTCGTAGATCATCAGCTGGCGCGGCGTATTCGTGATGTGATCCTCGCCCCGCAGCACATGGCTGATCCTCATCATGTGGTCGTCCACGGCTACGGCGTAGTTGTAGGTTGGAATGCCGTCGCGCTTGACGATGACGAAGTCGCCGAAGTCCTCCGAGCGGAACGAGATCTCGCCTTTGACCAGGTCGTTGAACGTATACGTACGGTCCTTCGGCACGCGGAAGCGAATGGCGGGAATACGCCCTTCAGCCACGAGCTGCGCTTCGTGCTCTGCCGTGATGTCCCGGTATTTGCCGGAGTATGCCGGGGTCTCGCCGCGTGCGAGCTGCTCCTCGCGCTCCGCCTCCAGCTCCTCCTCGGTCGCGTAGCAGCGGTAGGCAAGCCCGCTCTCCAACAGCTGCTTCGTATATTCGTCGTAAATGTGCAGACGCTCCGTCTGCCTGTAAGGGCCGCAGTCCCCGTGACGGTCGACGCTCTCGTCCCAATCGACGCCGAGCCACTTCAGATACGTGAGCTGGCTCTCCTCACCGCCGGCGACGTTGCGCTTGACGTCGGTATCCTCGATGCGGATGATGAAGTCCCCGCCGTGATGGCGTGCGAATAGATAGTTGAAAATGGCGGTGCGCGCGTTGCCGATATGCAAATGTCCCGTCGGGCTCGGCGCGTAGCGTACCCTGACCTTGCCAGCTTGTCCGTTGCTCATAACCGTATTCCTCCCGTTTCCGTCGTTAGCCTTGCTTGACCAGCAGCACGACCGCCTGGGCGGCAATGCCTTCGCCCCGGCCGGTGAATCCGAGCCGCTCGGAGGTCGTCGCCTTCACATTCACCTGGTCGGCCGCCGCCCCGAGCGTCCGCGCGATCACCTCTACCATCGCCGGGATGTGCGGCGCCATCTTGGGCGCCTGGGCGATGATCGTCGCGTCGGCGTTGCCGAGCTTGTAGCCCCGCTCCGCGGCGAGCGCCCATACCCGCTCCAGCAGCACGACGCTGTCGGCGTCCTTGAAGGCCGCATCCGTATCGGGGAAATGCTTGCCGATATCGCCCAGCGCCAGCGCCCCGAGCACCGCATCGCTGATCGCGTGCAGCAGCACGTCGGCGTCGGAGTGGCCGAGCAGTCCCTTTTCGTAAGGAATATGAACGCCGCCGATGATGCAAGCCCGTCCCTCGGTCAGCTGATGCACGTCAAAGCCTTGTCCCACTCTAATCATCTGATTCGCTCCAGTCCGTCGCGCCGGCGCCGCTCCAGCAGCAATTCAGCGATGGGCAGATCCTCCGGCGTCGTAATCTTCAAGTTCGAATAGTCGCTCTCCACGATCGCTACCTGACGGCCCAGCCGCTCCAGCAGCATCGCGTCGTCCGTGGCCTGGGCGCCGTCGGCCCGCGCACGGTCGTGCGCGTCCATCAGCTCAGCCCGGCGAAATGCCTGCGGCGTCTGCACCGCCCACAGCAGGCTGCGCTCCGGCGTCGACACGATCATCCCGCCGCCGTCCGACAGCTTGATCGTATCCTTGACCGGCACGGCCAGCGCCGCTGCGCCGCTCTCCTCCGCCGCCCGGCAGCACGCAGCGATCCGCTCCGGCGCCACGAGCGGCCGCGCAGCGTCGTGCACGAGCGCGCCCTCAGACGTCAGCGCGGCGAGCCCCGCATATACGCTGTCCTGACGCTCCGCGCCGCCGGCGATTACCCGCTTCACCTTGCGCAGGCCCAGCTCGCGCGCCAGCGCCTCGGCCTCGTCTTCTTCGCCCGCCGCCGCCACGATGACGATCTCGCCGACCGCTTCGCACGCCTCGAACGCCTCCAGCGTATGCGCCAGCACCGGCCTGCCGGCCAAGGGCAGGTACGCCTTGTTCCTATCGGCGCCCATCCGCTTGCCGCGGCCGGCCGCGACGATCACCGCTCCCCAGTCCATATGTACGCCTTCCTTCGCCTTGGCATGACCGCGGACGAGGGACTCCCGCCCCCCAAGCCGTCCGCAATCGTGAAGAAGGACGGGACCCCAGCGGGTCCCGCCCGTATACCCTTCCATCATACCCGGTCGGCGCTTATTTTCCAAGTCGCCTGCGAATTTACAGCGCCCGCTCCAGCAGCTTCGGCTTTGCGAAGATCATCCGGCCCGCGGACGTCTGCAGCACGCTCGTCACGAGCACCTCCATCGTCGTGCCGATGAAGTCGCGTCCGCCCTCCACCACGATCATCGTGCCGTCGTCGAGATACGCCACGCCTTGGCCGTGCTCCTTGCCGTCCTTGATAACCTGCACAACGATCTCCTCGCCCGGCAGCACGACCGGCTTCACCGCATTGGCCAGGTCGTTGATGTTCAGCACGGACACGCCCTGCAGCTCGCACACTTTGTTCAGGTTGAAGTCGTTGGTGACAACTTTGCCGCGCATCGCCTTGGCGAGCTTGACGAGGCGGCTGTCCACCTCGCCGGTTTCGTCCCCCGCATCTTCGTAGATGAGTACCTTTACGTCCAGCTCTTTTTGGATTTTATTCAAAATGTCCAGTCCCCTGCGGCCGCGGTTGCGCTTGAGCAGATCGGAAGAGTCCGCGATATGCTGCAGCTCCTCCAGCACGAATTCGGGGATGACGAGCGTGCCTTCGATAAATCCCGTCTTGCAGATGTCGGCGATCCGCCCATCGATGATGACGCTTGTATCGAGTATTTTGTGCTCCTCGTATCTCGGGGCATCCTCTTCGACCGGCTCCGGCCGGCGCCGATACGCGCCCCATCCGGATACCTCCTCCTGCTTGCGCAGGCCGATGTGCGTGCCGGCATAAGCGAACGCCAGCGCGGTCGCGGCCGACAGCAGGCCGCCTACGCGCGGCACTGCGCCGAGATACGGCATCAGCAGCATCGCGAGCACGAGCCCCGAGCCTCCGCCGGCGAGTCCGGCGAGCAGCTGCGCAGCCGGCATGTCCGCCAGCCGGTCGACGCCTCTGCGGAGCAGCTCCGACAGCGGGCCTGCGCATGCGGTCGCGACGACGAGTCCGAGCGCCGCGCCGATCCACGCCGCATACGCCCCGAGCCCTCCGCCGTATGCGGCAGTTCCGAGCGCAGTTCCCATCCACGATGTCCGGCTGCCCGACACGCCGGCAGAAGAGGCGAACCCTTGACCGACCGCGAGACCGGCCAGCAGCCCGAACAACTGAATCAATCGTTTCATCAACATAAGTATCACTCCCAATAATCACCTGTTTAGCTACCAGTATGGTCCAAAAATTAACGAGTTAATCCGGCCAAGCGGAGTCATTTGCTTTGTAATACCGGACGGTGTGCTCTATAATGAGGCTTAGCAACGCCAATACAGGCAACCGAGGTGGATGGAATGAGCGCGCCAACGCTGCAGGAATTCCAGCAGCAGGTGTCGGAGCTGTTGCTTCGTCACCGCAGCTTGCTGGATGTCATGACCAAGTACAACCAATCGAACGCTTCGGTCAACCGGGCTGTGTCCAAGTCCATCACCGAATGCGGATGCATCGAGCTTAGTGCGAAGCAGCAGGGATTCTCTCCCGACATGGAGCTCGGCGAGGCCAAGCGCCAGACCAAGTCTCACATGAGCGGCGAGCTCTGCGAGCAATGCGCCGACATCATCCGTTCGGAGATGGGCAAGAATCTGTTCTATCTGTCCGCTTATTGCAATCTGCTTGGCGTCAACCTAGAGGAAGTCGTAACGAAGGAATCCGAGAAATGCAGCACGCTGGGCTGGTTCAACCTGACCTAGCCTCAATGCGCACCAAGCCGCCAAGGGAGATCCCTTGGCGGCTTTAGCATGTTGTGCGCGGATTTTGTTGCCTCCTGGGATGCGATATGAAAATAACAATGCCACACATCGCTATCCAGAGCTGCGGGCCGGTTTTCGAGCAGATAACAATCTCGCACATCGCTATTCCGAGCCGCGGGCCGGTTTTCGAGCAGATAACAATGTCGCACATCGCTATCCCGAACCGCGGACCGGCTTTCGAGCAGATAACAATGTCGCACATCGCTATTCCGAGCCGCGGGCCGGTTTTCGAGCAGATAACAATGTCGCACATCGCTATTCCGAGCCGCGGGCCGGCTTTCGAGCAGATAACAATGTCGCACATCGCTATCCCGAACCGCGGACCGGCTTTCGAGCAGATAACAATGTCGCACATCGCTATTCCGAACCGGGAACCGGGTTACGGGAGGTTTCTGGTATAAAAAAAAAGCGCCCCTGCACGGGACGCGGTTGTATGCCGTTGTCGCAGCCGAAACGCCGCAGAGCATCGGCAGCGCCCGGTGCGGCGGACGGCTCGATGCCGCTCTAGGCGCCGCGGCGCGGACGCGATTGGTCCTCGCGCTTGCGCTTGCGGCGAAGCCGCTTGTAGGCGCCGGAGAACAGGCGCTCAACGTTTTTTTTTAAGCCCCAGAGCGCGTACAGCAGCAGCAGCACGAGGATGACGTTCGGGATCGCCCGGGGGAACATGAACGCCAGCACCACCGCCGCCGCGACGACGAGCGGCACGGCCCAGATCGCCGCCTTGGGCAGCCCCAGCTTTTTGAAGTTGGGGTACTTCAGGCTGCTGACCATAAGGAAGGACAGCGCGAGCGTGGCGACGAGCAGCAGGTACACGTGCAGATCGTGGTGGAACAGGGCGAGCGTCGCCAGCACGCCGCCGGCCGCCGGGATCGGCAGTCCGATGAAGTAGCCGGGGATGCCCTCGATCACATTGAAGCGGGCGAGCCGCAGCGCGCCGCAGATCGGGAAGATCGCGGTGATGATCCAGGCGAGCGCCGGATTGACGTCGGTGAAGGCGGCCTGGTACATGATGAAGGCCGGCGCGACGCCGAACGAGATGACGTCTGACAGCGAATCGAGCTCCTTGCCGAACTCGCTCTGTACGTTGAGCGCCCGCGCGACCCGGCCGTCGAGGCCGTCAAGCAGCATGGCGATAATCACGAGCAGCGCGGCGCCGTCGGCGCGGTCGTTGAACGCGAGAATGATCGACAATACGCCGAGGAACAAGTTGCCTATAGTGAATACGTTGGGAAGCGATTTTGTAAACATTGGCTTTCACCTCTACTTTACTATACCCGATCCGGTCGATCATCAACGCCTGAGACAGCAGACACGGTACCGGGCAAGCCTAAGCCCATGCCACGGGTGATGCAGATATCGTCTCCGCAGGCAACATTCCCCATTGTATGATGCCTATATCTGTCTGTCAATGAACACCTGGTCCTTGATCCGCTGCAGCCCTTCCCGAATCGCGCGGGCGCGCACCTCGCCGATGCCGTCGACCTCGTCCAGCTCCTCGATCGAAGCCTGGGCGATATGCGTGAGCGCGCCGAAGCGCTCGACGAGATTGTGGATGATGACGGCGGGCAGACGCGCGATCTTGCCGAGGATCCGGTAGCCGCGCGAAGGCAACCCCTCCTCCGCCACCGCGCTCAGCGATACGTAGCCCAGCAGCCGGATGAGCAGCACCGCATCCAGCAGCTCGTCGGAGCTCAGCTTCTTGAGCGCGTGCTGGATCTCGCGGATCCGCTCCTCGGACGCGTCCTTGGCGTAGTCCTTGAGCAGCAGGCGCGCCTCCTCCTCGGCATTGCCGACGAGCTCCTCCATCTGCATGTTGATGAGACGCCCTTCGTTGCCCAGCTCGAGCACGTAGCGCTTGATCTCCATGCGGATGCGCAGCACCATCTCGGCCCGCTGCAGCGCGTAGACGACCTCGTGCATCGTCACCTGGTTCTCGAACTCCAGCGCCGACAGGTCGGTCAGCGTCTGGGTATAGACCGCTCTGTATCTCTCCAGCGTCTGTATCGCCTGGTTCGCCTTCGTCAGGATGACCGCCATATCCTTGAGCGCATAGCGGAGCTGTCCCTGGTAGAGCGTGATGATATTGCGCCGCTGGGAGATCGAGACGACGAGCTTGCCCGTCTGCTTGGCCACCCGCTCCGCCGTACGGTGCCGGATGCCCGTCTCGATCGAGGAGATGGACGGGTCGGGGATGAGCTGTGTATTGGCATACAGTATCCGCTTCCCGTCCTCGCTCAGGATGATCGCGCCGTCCATCTTGGCGAGCTCGTACAGATAGTTCGGACTGAAGTCGCAATTGATGGAAAAGCCCCCGTCGACGACCTCCATCACTTCAGGGCTGTAGCCGACGACGATCAGCGCGCCGGTCTTGGCGCGCAGTACATTCTCTAGGCCTTCCCGCAGCGGCGCGCCGGGGGCGACCATCTGCAGCAGCTGGTTCATCACGTCGCGCTGCTCTCGCTCTTTATCTCTCGTATCCTTCGTCATGTTGACTCCAAGCCCCCTATTCCAATGCCGCCTTGAGCGCCTCCGCCACCGTCTTGACCGGCACCAGGCGAATGCCTGCGGGCGGCTGCCAGCCCTTCATGCTCGCCTCCGGCAGGATGACCCGCTTGAAGCCGAGCTTGAGCGCCTCCTTGACCCGCGTCTCCGCGCGGGAGACCGCACGCACCTCGCCCGTCAGGCCGACTTCGCCGAAGACGACGTCGTCCGGCTTGGTCGGCAGGTCCTTGAGGCTGGAGGCAAGGCTGACGGCGGCGGCCAGATCCGCCGCCGGTTCGTCCAGCCGGATGCCGCCCGCTACGTTCACATATGCGTCCTGGTTCTGGAAGAACATGCCCATCCGCTTTTCCAGCACCGCGATGACCAGCGATATCCGATGATGATCCAGGCCGGAGGACATCCGCCTGGGCGAGGGAAAATGCGTCGGCGCGACGAGCGCCTGCAGCTCGACCATCACGGGCCGCGTACCCTCCATGCTGGCGACGACCGTCGAGCCGGACACTCCGAGCGGACGCTCGGTGAGGAACAGCTCGGACGGATTCGATACCTCCCGCAGACCGTCCTCCGACATATCGAAGATGCCGATCTCGTTGGTCGAGCCGAACCGGTTCTTCACCGCGCGCAGCAGCCGGTAAGAATGATGCCGCTCGCCCTCGAAGTACAGCACGCAGTCCACCATATGCTCGAGCAGGCGGGGGCCCGCGATCGCGCCTTCCTTGGTGACGTGGCCGACGAGCACGGTCGCGACGCCGTTGATCTTGGCGATACGCATGAACTGGGCCGTGCACTCGCGCACCTGTGCGACGCTGCCCGGCGCAGACGGCACGTCGGGACGGTAGACGGTCTGGATCGAGTCGATGACGAGAAAGTCCGGCTTGACCTCCTCGATCGACTGCTCGACGAGGTCCAGATTCGTCTCGCACAGCACGAACAGCCGCTCGCTCAGCGCGCCCAGCCGATCGGCGCGAAGCTTGGTCTGCCGGACGGATTCCTCGCCGGATACGTACAGTACGGTGAGACCCTGCGCGGCCAGCGTGTTCGACGTCTGCAGCAGCAGCGTCGACTTGCCGATGCCGGGATCGCCGCCTACGAGCAGCAGCGAGCCCGGCACGAGCCCCCCGCCGAGCACGCGGTTGAGTTCGCCGTTCCCTGTCGGGATGCGAGGTTCCTTGCCACTTTCTATGTGTATGATGGACTGGGCCTTTTCTTTCGTCCGGGTCAGCTCGCTCGCGCGTCCGACGCTCGCCTTGACGACAGGCTCGGCCTCCTCCACCATCGTGTTCCAGGCGCCGCAGCCGGGGCACTTGCCCATCCATTTGGGCGATTCGGTGCCGCATTCGGTGCAGACGAACTTGATTTTCAGCTTGGCCATGTGATTCCCTTCGTAATGCGCTAGTTACAAGAAGTGTATCATATTTGCTCTCCCCGGTTAAAGTCCGCCCCCCGCGCAAGCAAAGATCCGCCGCCGGGGCAACCCTGGCGACGGACCGGTGTTAGTGCGATCTGCTTGACGTCCGACTGGCACAATTTAAACGAAGGTTCTCGTATCGTTGTTGCGGCTGAACCGGAAGATTGCGATCGCTGCGAAGGCGGCGGCGAAGGCGGCCAGGATCAGCAGATTCATGTACAGGCTGCCGAAGGAGTCGCCGTGCTGCAGACGATTCACCGCATCCAGCAGCCAGTGCTGCGGGAGGAAGGAACCGATCTTGCGGACGGTGTCGGGCATGATATCCATCGGGAAGTAGCAGCCGGCCAGCAGGCATGTCGGCGTAATGATGAGATTCTGCAGGGCGCCGGCCTGCGCCTTCGACTTGGAGAGCGAGACGATGAGCAGCGACAGCCCGATCGCGGCGAGGCTGAACAGGATGAGGAGCGCCGCCAGTTCGCCTGTCGGCACGCCCGAGTCGACATGCAGCACCGTCTTCATGAAGAACAGCGTCATCGCGATCTGCACGAGCATGACGGTGAAGTTGACCGCGACGTTGGCGATTACGTACGACCTTGCGGTTACCGGCGAGGAGAGCAGGCGCAGGAAGGTGCGGTTTTCCTTTTCCCGCAGGATCATCTCCGTCATATTGACGGAAGAGAACATCATGAACGCGATCAGGAAGCCGAGCGACTGGTACGTCGTATCCTTGACGTTGGATTCGTCCTTCAGTTGCTCGCGGCCGACTGCGAACTCGCCTTGCGTATAGTCGCTGTAGATGCGGTCGAACTTGGCTTCATCCCCGCCCGCCCTGGAGGCGATCGAAGCGATGTTGTTCAGGTAGCCGTCCAGCATCGCCTGGACGTATGCCGTCACCTGGGCTCCCTTGACCGACAGCAGCTCCAGCTCCATCGGCTTGCCGGCCTTCAGCGCTTCACCGAAGCCCTGCGGGATGACGATGCCCGCGTCCAGCTTGCCGGAGGCGATCTTGTCTCGCAGATCCGCATCCGACGTGTCCGTCACCTTGATGCCTTCGAGCTTGGCGACGAATGCCGCCGTATCCCGGCCGACGGCATCCGCGCCGTCCGACTGTACGATGCCGATCCGCAGACCCGGGCTGCCCGTCTGGCCGTACATCACGGAGGACAGCAGCACGCCGGCGACCGGCAGCAGGAACAATATAATATTCGCACGACTGCGGAATGAAGTGCGAAGCGTATTCGCCATGAGCCATAATATCGTCTTCATGATCAGATCGTCTCCCTTCTGCGGATCAGAATCGTGCATATGGCGAGCAGCACGGCGGCTGCGATCAGATTGTAGCAGGCAGCCGTCAGAGCAGCCGATGCGTGGCCGCCGAATACGGTATCGAAGATGCCCGCATTGTTCCAGTGGAGCGGCGAGAACCGGGCGAGGCCGCCGATGAAGCCGCCGGCGTCGGATACCGGGAAGTATGCGCCGCCTACGAACGAGGCGATCTGGAGGAAGATCATCAAGAAGGATCGCGAAGCCTTGCCTTGAAAAATCATGCCTGCCGCGAGACCGAATCCGACCGCGAGCAGCACTTCCGTCAGCAGCACGAGGATGACGGAGCCGAGATGGTCTCCCCAATCGGCGCCGAAGGCAAACCGGCTTAGCAGCATGACGGCGAGGATGAAGATGGCGTTAACGACGGTGCTGCCCAGCACCTTGCCGATGAAAATCTCGGACTTGACGATCGGTGCGGCGGACAGCCGGATGATCGTATGGCGGCTGCGCTCGCCCTCGATGAGGGATGCGCCGCTCAGCATGGAGTAGAGCGCGATCATCGTCGTCATGGCGACCGCATAGTAGTCCATGGAGTTGGGCTGGCGATCCGGCGTGAGCGCCATCGACTTCACGAGGGAGGCGGGAGCGGCCTCATCGCCCGATGGCGGGGACTGGACGCCGGCGTTCGCGTAGGCCGCCTCAAGATTGTAGCGGTCTGCAAACGAGTTCAGCATGCCCTGGAGGATGTTGCTCTCCACCGTGCCGCGGCTGCTGGCATAGAGGCTGATTCCCTGGTCGGAGACGACGGCATACGCCGCATAGTCCGCCTCCTTGACGGCCTGCTTGCCGTCCTGTCCGGCCGGCAGCGCTTCGATCGTCACACCGCTGTCCGCGGCGGCCTTGGCGAAGCTGTCCCAGCCTGCCGTGAGTGCGGGGCTCGCCTGATCGAGCTTGTAAGCCATCTTGATATTGCCGACGTCGATATTGCCGGAGAAGGCGTTGGACAGCGCCAATCCCAGGATCAGCATGAGCGCGATCGGAAAGGCGAGCATGAAGATAAACGTAGACTTGTTGCGGAACGCCTGTAAAATTTCTTTTTTTGCGATAAGCAAAATGTTCACGCGTATCTCCTCCTCAGTCTCTCAGATTCCGCCCGGTCAGCGTCAGGAAGACGGTCTCCAGATTCGGCGCCTGCTCCTCGACAGCCCGGATCTCCATGCCGTCGCGGATCAGCTGCTGTACGATGTCGTTCAGGTTGGCGATCTCCGCCCGGGATTGTATCTTGATCCGCTGCTCCTCGATTCTTACGCTCAGCACGCCGCGGATTTCTTTGAGACGCTCCTGGTTCAGCTCCTCGACGCTCTTCACGTCGATCCAGATTTCCTTGGAATCGGTGATGATCGCCTTGAGCTGCTCCTTGGTGCCGTCCGCGATGATCTTGCCGTGGTCGACGATCGCGATGCGCGTGCAGATCTCCTCGACTTCCTCCATGTAGTGGCTCGTGTAAAGGATGGTGCATCCCATGCGGTTCAGTTCCTTGACGGACTGGAGGATGTAGTTGCGCGAGTGCGGGTCGATGCCGACGGTCGGTTCGTCCATGATGATCAGCTTCGGCCGGTGTGCGATCGCGCAGGCGATGTTGAGCCGCCGCTTCATGCCGCCGGAGAAGTTTTTGGGCAGCTCCTTCTGCTTGTCGCCGAGTCCGACGAAGCTGAGCGCCTCCTCTACCCGTGCCTTCAGCTCGCTGCCTCTGAAGCCGTACAGTCCGGCGAAAAATCTCACATTTTCATAAGCGGTCATATCTTCGTAAATGGCCAGGTCCTGCGGTACGATGCCGATGTTCATCTTCGCGAAGTGGGCGTGCTTGGCGATGTTCTTGCCGAGAAACCTGATCTCGCCCTTCGTCGGACGAAGCAGCGAGGCGATCATGCTGATCGTCGTGCTCTTGCCCGCTCCGTTGGCGCCGAGGAAGCCGAAGATCTCCCCTTCCTTCAGGTTAAGCGTCATATTGTCAACCGCCGCGAAGTCCCCGAACTTCTTGGTCAGTCCGCCGATCTCGATAATGTTCATCGTTCATCCGCTCCCGTCGTTCATTTGATGCTCTAATCATAAGAAAAAAGGATGCCCTTATGTCAGTGCATAAGTTCATCCTTGCGCATGAGAATATTCATGACTTGCCGACATGAGATTGTTCATGAGATTGTTCATGAGATTGTTCACGGGACTGTATGCGTTCATGAATCTGTTCATGAGAAACAGGGACAACCGCTATGAAGCGCCGTTGGCGGGCAGCAGCGTCGTCACGCTGAAGCCGCGGGAGCCGTCGACGATAATGGTGCCCCCCCCGGTCGCCGCGCGCTCCTCCATGCCGACGATGCCGAGCCCCTTGACGATCTTGTCCGCTCCGCGGCCGTCGTCGCGGACGACCGCCTTGATGAATTTGTTCATGACCAGCACCTCGACTGCAATCGCGGATGCGCCGCTGTACTTGAGCGAATTGGTCACGGCCTCGGTCGCATTGGCCTGGATAATGCGCCACTGCAGCTGGGTGATCGCGTCCAGATCCCCCGAATAGTTCAAGGTCGCGCGGATGTCGTGCTTGGCGGACAGCTCGTCCACGAACAGCTGCAGGCGTCCGATGCCGAGCTGCTCGGCGGGCGGCTTGGACTGCTTCAGCGTCAGCCGGATGCGCTCCAGCCCTTCCTTGGAGATGACGATCGCGTTGCCGAGCAGCTCCTCGGCTTTGGACCGGTTCGTATCGAGCAGGCGTCTGGCCGCCTCCATCTGGATGAGCGCACCGGCCATCGCATGGCCGACCTCGTCGTGAATCTGCTGCGACAGCCGGCCTCGCTCCTCCAGCTTGATCGTATAGGCGGACTGACGCGCATATTCCTCGTTGTCCGCGAGCGCACGGGTCAGCCGCCGCGCATCTTCCTGCAGCTTGTCGCGCTCCTCCTCGCGCAGGCTTAGCCGCGCGTAGAGCCGGCAGACGGCGTCGTAGAGCAGGAAGCACAGCGCCGCTGCCAGCGCGTAGAGCGGCCGCTGCGGCGCGGGCGACAGCCAGACGGATGCTGCCAGGACGACGGCGGACTGCCAGGACTTCGCGCCGAGACGCGAAGCCGCCTCGTACAGATTCGGGATGGCCAGCAGCAGGATGAGCGGATGCAGCTCCAGCGCGCCGTAGATCGCCAGGGCGGCGGACAGCACCGATAGCACCAGCGATGTCTTGGGACGGCGCTTCAGCGGCGGGATGCCGAAGTTGAGGCCGACATAGATGAGCAGGAGCAGGATGTACGCCGGCCTGAACGAAGCGTCATGAAGGCCGCCGTACAGGGAATATACGATGAACAGCAGCAGAGCGGATTTGCTCCCGAGCAGCCACAGCTCCATCGTTCCCTAATCCTCTTCGTACACGCGGGCTTCACCCGTCAGATAATAAATCGCGATCTGCGTGCGATGCTCGAGCCCGGTCTTGTTCAGGATCGAGGTGATGTAGTTGGCCGTCGTGCCCTCGGAGATGAACAGCTTGCGCGAGATCTCCTTGTTGGACAGGCCGCGGGCGATCTGCTCCATGATATCCAGCTCGCGCTCGGTGAACAGGCTGCGGTCGATCGCCTCGCCCGGCCTGGGCAGCGCGGACGCCGGGTGCGAGGGAGCGGCCTGCGGCGCGGCGGCTTGGCCCGCAGGCGGCTGCGACTGCGGCGGCGTGTGCGGCGGCGGCGTTTGGGGGACGGCGCCGAGCGCCAGCTGCGCCTTGATCTTGTCCAGCACGACGTCCTGGAGCACGTCGTGGTTGTTGTGGACGCTTCTGATGGCATCGCGGATGCGCTCCGGGTCGTTGTTCTTCAGCAGGTATCCCCTGGCGCCGGCCTTGATCGCCTCCAGAATATACTCGTCGTCGTCGAACGTCGTCAGGATGAGCGGCTTCGTCTTCGTATTGGATGCGATCAGCCTCGCGGCCTCCACGCCGTTCATGTTCGGCATGCGCACGTCCAGCAGCGCCACATCCGGCGCATTAGCCTCGCAGAACGCGGCGGCCTGCGCCCCGTCCTCGACCGTCCCCACGACCTCGAACTCCTCGAAGCTGGTCAGGATGATCTTCATCCCTTCGCGGATGAATGAGTTGTCGTCGGCGATCAGCACTTTAATTGTCAACTACTCCCACCTCGCTTGTTCTCTATGTTGATCATAAGCGCTGAGGCGCGCGGCGTAAATATGTATGCCCAGTGCCGTTGCACGGTAGTATCGTGCATCTCCGGCAAAAATGCCGATTTGCGGCGCCGTTGTGCGGTACTGTCGCACATCTCCGGCAAAAATACCGATTTGCGACGCCGTTACACGGCAGTATCGTGTATTTCCGGCAAAAATGCCGATTTGCGGCGCCGTTGTGCGGTAGTATCGTGTATCTCCGGCACAAATGCCGATTTGCGGCGCCGTTACACGGTAGTATCGTGTATCTCCGGCAAACATGCCGATTTGCGGCGCCGTTGCACGGCAGTATCGTGCATCTCCGGCACCTTTACACAACAGAACCGTCCCTTCACGAACAAAACCCGCCCGGAGACGACGCTTGCGAGCGTCCCGCGGGCGGGTTTGCCTATATAAGCTTAGCTATTGTTCTTGACCGGTTCACTCTCTTCGGAAGAGGACGGCGTCGTGTTGTTCACGACGAGCGCGCCTTCCTTCTCGTCGATCTCGAGCGTGTCGCCCTTCTGGATCTTGCCGAGCAGCAGCTCCTCGGACAGCCGATCCTCGATGTGCTTCTGGATCGCCCGGCGCAGCGGACGCGCGCCGTAGGCCGGATCGAAGCCTTCCTTGGCGAGGAAGTTCTTGGCGGCTTCGGTCAGCTCGAACTTGACGTTGTGCTCGACGAGACGCTTCTTGAGGTCGTCTGCCATGAGCGTGACGATCTGCGCGATGTGTTCCTCGGCCAGCGGGTGGAACACGATCATCTCGTCAATCCGGTTCAGGAACTCGGGGCGGAACGACTTCTTCAGCTCGCCGAGCACCTTATCCTTCATGTTGTTGTAGTCTTTGCCCGCATCCTGCACGGCGGTGAAGCCGAGCGTGGAGTTGCGCTTGATCTGGTCGGCGCCGACGTTCGACGTCATGATGATCAGCGTGTTGCGGAAGTCCACCGTGCGGCCCTTGGAGTCGGTCAGACGACCGTCTTCAAGCACTTGCAGCAGCACGTTGAACACTTCGGGATGCGCCTTCTCGATCTCGTCGAGCAGGACGACCGAATACGGCTTGCGTCGCACCTTCTCGGTGAGCTGGCCGCCCTCGTCGTAGCCGACGTATCCGGGAGGCGCTCCGACGAGACGGGACGTGGAGTGCTTCTCCATGTACTCCGACATGTCGATGCGGATGACCGCGTTCTCGTCGCCGAACATCGCTTCGGCCAGCGCGCGGGCGAGCTCGGTCTTGCCTACGCCCGTCGGGCCCAGGAAGATGAACGAGCCGATCGGACGCTTCGGATCCTTGAGTCCGGCACGTGAGCGGCGGACGGCGCGGGAGACGGCCTTGACGGCTTCCTCCTGGCCGATGACGCGGTCGTGCAGGATGCTCTCGAGCTTCAGCAGGCGCTCGGTCTCTTCCTCGGCCAGCTTGACGACCGGGATGCCGGTCCAGCTCGCGACGACCTGGGCGATATCGTCCGGCGTCACCTCGGAGTCGGTGCGGCCTTGCTTTTCCTTCCACTGGTTCTTGGTGGAATCGAGCTCCTCGCGGATCTTCTGCTCGGTGTCGCGCAGCGCGGCGGCCTTCTCGAACTCCTGGCTCTGCACGGCGGCGTCCTTTTCCTTGCGGATATCCTCGAGGCGCGCCTCGAGCTGCTTGAGATTCGGCGGTACCGTGTACGAGCGCAGTCTCACCTTGGAGCTGGCTTCGTCGATCAGATCGATCGCCTTGTCCGGCAGGAAGCGGTCGGTGATGTAGCGGTCGGACAGCTTGACGGCGGCTTCGATCGCATCGTCCGTGATCTTGACCCGGTGATGCGCCTCGTAGCGGTCGCGCAGCCCGTGCAGAATCTGAACCGCTTCTTCAGGCGACGGCTGATCGACGGTGATCGGCTGGAAACGGCGCTCGAGCGCGGCGTCCTTCTCGATATACTTGCGGTATTCGTCGAGCGTCGTGGCGCCGATGCACTGGAGCTCGCCGCGGGCGAGCGCCGGCTTCAGGATGTTCGACGCGTCGATCGCGCCCTCCGCGCCGCCCGCGCCGATCAGCGTGTGCAGCTCGTCGATGAACAGGATGACATTGCCCGCCTGGCGGATCTCATCCATGATCTTCTTCAGACGGTCTTCGAATTCGCCGCGGTACTTGGTACCGGCGACGACGGAGCCCATGTCGAGCGTCATGACGCGCTTGTCGCGCAGCGTCTCCGGAATCTCGTTGTTCACGATGCGCTGCGCCAGCCCTTCGGCGATCGCCGTCTTGCCGACGCCGGGTTCGCCGATGAGCACCGGGTTGTTCTTGGTCCGGCGGGAGAGCACCTGGATGACGCGCTCGATCTCCTTGGCGCGGCCAATGACCGGGTCGATGTTGTTGTCGCGGGCGCTGGCCGTCAGATCGCGGGCCAGGCCATCGAGAGTAGGCGTGCTCACATTGTTCGAAGGGCCGTGATTCTGCGATACGCTCTCGCTGCTGCCGAGCAGCTGCAGCACCTGCTGGCGCGCCTTGTTCAGGCTGATGCCGAGGTTGTTGAGCACGCGGGCGGCTACGCCTTCGCCTTCGCGGATCAAGCCGAGCAGGATATGCTCCGTGCCGACATACGTATGGCCGAGCTTGCGCGCCTCGTCCATCGACAGCTCGATGACCTTTTTGGCCCGCGGCGTGTATGCGATGTTCGTCGGCTGTTCCTGGCCGCGTCCGATGAGCGACTCGACCTCATCCTGGATTTTCTCCAGACCGAGACCGAGCGCGATCAGCGCCTTGGCTGCGATCGACTCGCCTTCGCGGATAAGACCGAGCAGAATATGCTCCGTACCGATATTGTTGTGTCCCAGGCGCACTGCTTCTTCCTGTGCCAATGCAAGAACCTTCTGTGCGCGTTCGGTGAATCTTCCGAACATCATGAGACAACACCTCCTCCGTATAATATAAGAATAGTTGATTTAGGCATGAGTTGCCAGTCTGGACGAGATCATTTGGGCGCGGGTCATGTCCCGCTGCTCCGGACTGAGCGCCTCGCCGTACGTCTGCTGCAGAAATCCGGGCTGGATCGAGACGAGCAGCTCGTTGAGTGTGCCTTCGTCCACCTCCGGCAGGAGGCCCAGATGTACGCCCAGCCGAAGATCGGACAGCCGCTGCGATGCTTCCTTGGCGTCGATGACGGCCGCATAGCTCAGAATGCCGAACGATCTTTTCACACGATCCTCGACCTTCAGCCTGGATTCGTTCATCAGCTTGGCGCGCGCCGCCTTCTCGTGCTCGATGATCTGGCGAGCGACCGCATGCAGATGCTCGATGATCTCGCTCTCGGACTGGCCGAGCGTGATCTGATTCGACACCTGGAACAGATTGCCCGTCGCCTCGCTGCCCTCTCCGTAGACGCCCCGGACGGCCAGACCGACCTGCGTGACCGCAGACAGAATCCGGTTGATCTGCCCCGTCATGACGAGCGCAGGCAGATGCAGCATGACCGAAGCGCGGATGCCGGTGCCTACATTGGTCGGACAGCTGGTGAGGAAGCCGTACTTCTCGTCGAAGGCGTAGTCGACGGCCTCCTCGAATATATCGTCGATCTTGCTTGCGGTGTCCCACGTTTCCTTGAGCTGGAAACCCGCATGCAGACATTGAATGCGCAAGTGGTCCTCTTCGTTCACCATCAGACTGATGTCCTCGCCAGGCCCGAGCATGAGCGCGGCATGCTGGGCATGGTTCGCCAGCGCGGGGCTGATGAGATGCTTTTCCACCAGCACCTGCTTCTCCAGCTCGCTCAGCTCTGACAGCCGCACGCTGCTGACCTCCCCGAGTCCGCACAGCCTGCCGCTCTCGCTCACTTGAAGCAGCCGCTCCATCGCCTCGACCGATTGGGCCGCACTTGCCATCATCGGAAAGGGCAGATGACGCAGATTGCGGGCGATGCGGACCCGGCTGCTCAGCACGACGTCGCGATCCGGCGCGTCTTGCTTCATCCAGGGACTGAGCGCCTCCGCGGTATATTGTCGATTACCCATGTGCTCCGCCCCCTAACCGTTCTGAACTTCGCGCTCGAGCTCGCGGATGCGGTCGCGGAGATCGGCTGCCGACTCGAAGTCCTCGCCCGCGATCTTCTGCTGCATCTCCCGCTTCAGCCCGTCGATCTCGCGACGCAGCCGCACGAGCCCTCCGGCGCGCTTGGGCACTTTGCCGACATGCACCGTATTGCCGTGCACCCGCTTCAGCAGCGGGTCCAGCCGATCCGCGAACTGCTTGTAGCAGCGGGCGCAGCCGAACCGGCCCAGCTTGCTGAACTGACCGTATGTCATGCCGCAGCCTTCGCAGCGCAGCGTCTGTGCCTGCGCCTTGGAGGCGGAGATGCCGGAGGGATCGAAGTCCATCAGCCCGGAGAGCAGATTGTGGATGGAAAAGCCCGACGGCGTGCCGGGGATGAGTTCTCCCTTCTCCCTGGCGCAAGCCTCGCAAATGTGCAGCTCCGTTTTTTCTCCGTTGACGTACTTCGTAAAATGAAGCGTTGCCGGCCTCTGGCCGCATTCCTGGCAAACCACCTTAATCTCCTCCCTGCAGACATCATTGATGATCGGTTCTCCCGGCAGCCGTGCTAACGGGCCAGCAGCGCCAGCAGCATGACCCGCATCAGATTCGACCTCAGCTCGTCCTGGAGCGGCTGCTTGAGCGGCAGCGCCTCGGAGGAGAGCGCCGTTCGCATGAGATGCGCTTCGCGCGCCGTGACGATCCCCGCCTCCTCGAGCTGATAGATCAGACCATAGGCCTTGTTCTCGTCGATCCGGCTGCCCGCGCTCTGATGCAGCAGACGCTGCACGGCCTCCAGCGACGGCAGGTCCACCCGCTGGATACGGATATAGCCGCCCCCGCCGCGCTTACTCTCTACACTATACCCCTTTTCAAGGGTAAATCTCGTGCTGATCACGTAGTTGATCTGCGAAGGGACGCAGGAGAACTTCTCCGCGAGATCCCCCCGTTGAATCTCAACCGAGCCTGCGCCGTTCTGCAGAATCTGCTTCAGATAGTGCTCGATGAGATCGGATATGTTACGCATGGCAACAGCCCAACCCCCTTCCCGGAGAATGGCTTTGACTTCTGACTTTGACTTTCTTTGACTATATTCATATTATACGTATTATTTTATAAAATGCAACCCCGGTCAGCTGGTGTGCGCGGCAGCGAGGATACAAGTGCTCGTCGTCTCAGTATGCGCCAAAGCGATAAACTTCATAATGGCGAACAAGCGCAAATTCATGCTGCCGGCTCGTTGGAGCGGCGACATGATTCTGCGCTTCGATCGTGCGTCGGGTCAGAAAAAATCCATCAGGCAAGTACGGTACTGCGGAATGCGGCGCTCCAGCAGAGCGATCTGCGCGGCGTTGGCTTGCAGCCTGCCTGCTTGCGCCAGCATGCCCGGACGGCGGCCGCCCAGCAACAGTGCGGCCAGCGTCTGAATGTCCAGCGTTGCGGCGCCCGAAGCCATCCCATCGTCGTCGCGTGTCAGGGTCGCGCTTCCGTCTTCCTCGACGGCGAGCTTGAACGCCCCTTCGTTCCACGGCGCATGCGCATCCGACAACCGGAGCAGCATCTCCTCCCGGCCGCCCGGTTCGAACGAATACTGACCGACGAACGCCTCGGCGTCGACGATTCGCGACATGAAGTACGGCTCCAGCTCCTGCTTGAAGCGCGGATCCGGCACGAGAAACGGCAGCGGATCGTCCGAAGGCACCGTCAGCAGCAGCTTTTCGATCATCGAATCATGATTGCCGATGAAGTCCCATAGGCCCAAGCGGGCTTCCTCGGTTACGTTCACCAACTCCAGCACCGTCAGCTTTCGATTTTCCACCTGGTAGTGCAGATAGCCTTCAGGTACGCCTGCCGTATTGCGGTATAGGACAAGCATGGCAGGCGTCTGCCAGCGCTTGCGGGACCACCACTGCTCTGAACGGTCCAGCATGCCCGTATAACGCGACGCCGCTTTATCGTACAGTGCGGTCACTGCGGCGTCTCCCGGCGCGATCCGCTCGATGCTGCCGCCGGCGCTGCGTTTGGCAGGGAAGTGACGGGGCTCCAGCTCGTACTTTTTGCGTTCGACGGTCATTTCCCAGCCATATTTTCTGTAGAATGAAAACGCGAACGGATGCAGCATGCTGATCGTCTGGCCTTGCTCGCGCATCTGCTCGAGCGATGCTCGCAGCAGCTGCGCGACACAGCCGTGCCGCCTGGCTTCCGGCCAGGTCGCTACGCCTGCGATGCCGCCCATCTCCATGCGGGTCCCGTTCACCCAGACGCGGAACGGGATGACGATCAACGCCGATAGCAGACGGCCTTGTTCGTCGAAGGCTCCGATATGCTCCTCCGGCCGAAAGTTCGCCCGTTCCGCCTCCCGTCGATCCGCCGGCAGCTTAAATTGAAAAGCAAATTCGAATAATGCAATTCGCTCGTCGAATTCCTCGCGCTTCAAGTGACGAATGATCATGCGTGTACTCCGCCTCCTTCATGCTATAAATATAGCTCAGGAGCGGTCGACTTGCACGTCGCGACGGCTCAACACCTGGTTAACGCTCGTTCCTCTGATATATAAATAAGCGTATACGATCGACAAGAGCATGACGACGGCCAATCCCCAATATTATCGCAAGGCTGAGAGAGGCCGGTGAGCGGTCCTGCGGCGATATCGATTTTCCGATCGCCAAGTCCACCGTCTCGCATCATACGCGTACGTTGAGAGAAGCGGGGATCGTCCGGACGCGTATCCAGGGCACCCAGCGCCTCTTATCCATTCGCGAAGACGATTTGGAAGCGCGATTTCCCGGTGTGCTCAATGCTGTTTTGGCTTCATACGAACAAACGGAGGGGCAGTAATTGGCGATCGGGTCGATGACAGAAGCTGTCACTATTATGAGTTACACTAGCTTTGAGGTTGTGGTTGGCATGTCGTCAACTGCCCCAATATAAGCTAGGGAGCTGATATGAATGAGCGTTCAATTCGTCCCCTTTATCTCCTTGGACGGCCGCGCCAGGGAAGCCATCGAATTTTACAAGGCGGCATTAGGCGCCGAAGTCACCTTCATGCAGACGTTCGGCGCGGGACCGGATGCTTCGGCACATCATCTCTCCGAGGAAGCCAAGGAACGAATCGCCCATAGCGAATTAAAAATCGGAGACGCCCAACTGATGGTCGCCGACTGCGAGCCCGGAAATCCGACCAGCGAAGGCGACTTGCTCACAGTGTGCATCACCTCCGCCGACGCCGCGCAGACGACGCGGATGTATGAAGGGCTGGTTGAAGACGGTGAAGTGAAGATCCCGCTTGGCGCCTTCCACTTCAGTCCCGCCTATGGCGTCGTTCGGGACAAGTTCGGCGTCACCTTCCAATGCTTCACCTCCAGGCGCCGGAACTGAACGACCTAGCCCCAGACAAACAACCGTAAAGCCTGCGATTATGCAGGCTTTAGACACGCCGGTGGACGTCGCACCCCAAAACCTGCGATTATGCAGGCTTTAGACACACCGCCGATCCATACTTCCCAAAGCCTGCAAATATGCAGGCTTTGGGGCCGGCAGGCTACTGTTATTCGCGCCGCGCGCCTAAAAGGATGCACAATTGCAGGCTTTTGCTCCAAAACCGTGCGCTCCGGCCGAAAAAGATGTATGGATGCAGGCTTTAAGTTGACGGACGCGATGAACCCGATCTCCAGG
>NZ_JAZDQE010000025.1:0-76716 GCF_037963805.1 Cohnella sp. 56
TCTACACTTCTAATCCAGGGGGATGGCCCCCAGCTATTTATCGTGAAAGAATGCTATCACAAGCTGCTTAGTAACGGGATTTCTGTATGAGGGTGTTTTCAAACTGCACTTTTTTTGACAACTCCACATCGCCTGCACTACGAGAGGCGTTGCCTCGCTCCGGGCGCCCAATTCACACATCGCCTGCACTACGAGAGGCGATGCCGCGCTCCAGGCGCCCAATTCGCCCATCGCCTGCACTACGAGAGGCGATGACTCGCTCCGGGCGCCCGATTCACACATCGCCTTCACTACGAGAGGCGATGCCTCGCTCCGGCGCCTAATTCGCCCATCGCCTGCACTACGAGAGGCGTTGCCTCGCTCCGGGCGCCCAATTCACCCATCGCCTGCACTACGAGAGGCGATGACTCGCTCCGGGCGCCCGGTTCACACATCGCCTGTACTACGAGAGGCGATGACTCGCTCCGGGCGCCCAATTCGCCCATCGCCTGCACTACGAGAGGCGTTGCCTCGCTCCGGGCGCCCGATTCACACATCGCCTGTACTACGAGAGGCGATGACTCGCTCCGGGCGCCCAATTCACACATCGCCTGCACTACGAGAGGCGATGACTCGCTCCGGGCGCCCAATTCACCCATCGCCTGCACTACGAGAGGCGATGACTCGCTCCGGGCGCCCAATTCGCCCATCGCCTGCACTACGAGAGGCGATGCCTCGCTCCGGCGTCCGATCCACACATCGCCTGTACTACGAGAGGCGATGCCGCGCTCAAAAGTCCGCCTTCACCATATGCCGCCACCTTATCGAGCCACTCGCAACGCCGCCGCGCCACCACGCCCATGTGCTTCCCATCGCCGGCACTTCCACCACTCACCCGTGCCGCTATGCTCCGAGTCGCTCTCACCCACCACGCACATGCCAAAGACGCCCCCGTATCCGGAGGCGCCTCACTCGCTCACTCATTGACTCACTAGCTCGCCTGTTCACCTGCGCAGTCGCTCCCTAGCTCGTCTCCTCGCTCACTCCCGGTTTTCACCCGCTCGCTCCCTAGCTTGCCTGTTCACCTGCGCAGTCGCTCCCTAGCTCATCTCCTCGCTCACTCCCGGTTTTCACCCGCTCGCTCCCTAGCTCGTCTCCCCGCTCACTCCCGACTCGCTCCCTCGCTCTCCAACTCGCTCCCTACAAGTCCACTTCGACCATCGACTGTGCCGTCACGGGATGGTCGGTGATGATGCCGTCGACCTGGAACTTGAGCACTTCCTTCAGATCGCGCCTGTCGTTGACCGTCCATACCCATACGCCGCGGCCGGCTGCGTGCGCTTTGTTCACGAGCTGCTTGGTCAGCATGATCTGCTCGATTGTGTAGAAGTCGACGTCCAGCGACGACAGGTCGCCGAGCGCGAAGTACAGAATCTGCCCGATCTTGATCTCGGGATCGATCTCGCGGATATGCCGCAGCGCGGCCCCGTCGAACGACTGGATGTAGGCGTCCTCCTCCATGCGCGTCTCCCGGATGAGCCGGACGACATCCTCCGCCAGCGCCTCCCCGGCGCCGTACGGCTTCAGGTCGATGAGCAGCTTGATGCGCCCCTGCGCCTCGCCCAGCACCTCGCCCAACGTCGCGATCCGCACCGGCTCGCCGTTCTCGTCCTCCCCGATGTCCAGTCTGCCGAGCTGCGCATACGTGAGGTCGGACACGCGCGAGTTCACGCCCGCCATGCGCCGCAGATTGGCGTCGTGGTTCAGCACGACCACCCCGTCCCTGGTCAGCTGAACGTCCAGCTCTACGGCCGTCAGTCCCTTGTCGATCGCCGAGAGGACGGACTGCAGCGAATTCTCGGGCGCACCCGCCGTGTCGCCCCGATGCGCCGCGATCAGTACGCTCCACTTGGCATAGACGAGACTGCCGCTCGCCTTCAACGCGACGAATACCGACAGGCTGATATAGACGACTGCGACCGTCGCGTACAGGAGGCGTTTTCTGCGCAATCCCTTGAGGTAGCGGCCGATGCGGCGTTCGAGCCTGCCGAGACCGCTACGGTAGATGTTCAGCCGATCCTCCGGCTTCACGCCCTGGGAGCGGCCGAAGTTGTAGTACAGACGGGTCAGCAGGATGATATTGACCGGCAGGAGCAGCAGCGCGAACATGTACGTCAGCAGTGTCGACAGCGTGAGCGAATAATGGTTGGAGAAGATGGTGAGCACGTTCATATTGAGCCAGGCGGGCAGGTAGGACAGCGAATTGATCGCCGTCGAGCCGGCAGCGAAGACGACCGCATTGAACAGGAACAGCGACAGGAAGATCTGTACCCGCCGACCCCTGGTGAGCGCCTGGCTGCTGCGGAGCGCCTGGGCGGTCGTCTTGCCCTCGAGCACGATGAAGTGCAGCGCGAAGATCCATCGCAGCAGCGCGTACAGCGCGCCGACCAGAATCAGGGCATAGACGAAGGTCATCGTGTAGGATGCGTCCAGCACCTGGTTGTTCAGGAAGATCGGCACGTTGAACAATGCGTAGAAGGAAGCCGACAGCGGCGAATCGATGAACGGAATCAGCACGAGCAGCAGCATGAGCAGCTGGAATATACCGAAGCCGAGCAGGCGGGGCGTCCGCCGCAGAATCGTCAGCACAGCGTCCGCGATGGCGATTTGTTTGCCGAAATAATGCTGCTGCACGAGCACGACGAGCACGAACAGCTCGACCAGCACGGCGCAGGAGGCGACCAGACCGATGAGGACGAGGCCCAGCACGCCCTTGTAGCTCAGACCCAGCCGATACACATCGCCGTTGAGCAGCGAGCCGGAGCCGACGACCGTCAGAATCCGGTTGAACATGAACGTGATGACGGGAACGACGAATGCGCTTGTGACCAGCATGTACAAATATTCGAAAAGCAGAAGCTTCGGATAGGTGGCGCGAAAATCGCGGAAGGCTCTGACCAGCAGGTTAAGCATAACGGTTCATCCCAGTTCTATAAAATGTATGTTAACCGGCGGCTGCCGGGTGCTCCTATCATAACATGTCTCCCGCTCGGCGGACGACGGATTGTGCGGCTGCGGGAACGCCGGACTAGGCATGCGCATACGTTAATCTATGTTCAAACAGACGGAGGTATTGACATGAGCTTGCAGTATTCTGCGCAAGGCGCACCGACATCGCTCTATCAGTGCGATTCCAATCTTCATCAAGCGCTGAAGTCCGTCAGAGATCATATGCATGGACTCTGCGCCCAGCACGCAGGCAAGCTGGCGAGGGTCGAGACGCTCGACGGCGAGGTGTTCGAGGGACATCTCATGCACTGCGACAGAGGCATCATGTACCTGAACGTACCGGACACCCGCGCCTTTTTCCCCGGACCTCCGGTTCCGTTCGCGAATCCCGGCTTTGTGCTGCCGCTCGTGCTCTTTAACCTGCTGACCATCTCGCTGCTCTAATCGCGGCCGAGTATCCCCATCACGACGAGGAGTGAGAAAATAGCTATGGCCTTCATGCCCCCCTTCGGTCCGCAAGGCATGCAGCAGGCGCCGACCGCACCGCCGCCGCAGACCGTGCCGCCAAGACCGCTCAACGCATCGACGCTGGCCGTCGATCCGGGCGCGATCCGCGGCTGCCTGTTCCGCAATACGTATGTCTGGCCGCGTGGCGGCCAAGGCTTCTGGTTCTATCCGGTGTTCGTCGGCCGCACCTCGGTGGCGGGCTTCCGGTGGAATGGCTTCTTCTGGATGTATACCGGCATCGACCTGCAGCGGATCGAGTCGTTCACTTGCTTCTGAGTTTCCCTCAAAAAAAAGCGGGCGCCGCGTACGAACGGCGCCCGCTTCATTATGGCTTAATCTCGTCCGCGCTCCACTCGAACGTCCACGGTCCCCGAATCGCGACGTAAGGCCTGACGAAGGTGAGCTTCACTTCCTTGCTGTCGGGTTTAATCTCGAACTCCATATACTCAACTGCGCCTGTCGACTCGCTGAGCTTGGCCATACCGCCCTTTCCTTCAATGTCCAGATTGTAAAGCGACCTGTCCGGCTTGGCGTCCCAGTGCAGATCCGTATAAATCCGAAGCGCATCCGTCCCGATCCGCTCCGTCTTCGTGATCGTGACGGGGAATCCGGCGATGTCGAACGTCTTGTTCAGCGCATCCTGCGAAGTCGTCGGCACCTTCACAGTCGCCTCGCCCCGGTAAAGGACGCTGATCTCGGGAATCGTCATGACGTACTTGGCTCCCTGCCGCTCCGATAGCGGGAAGTACAGCTCGCTCTGCGGAGCGCCGGTACCCCGGACCCAAGTTACCTCCAGCGGACGCCCCGCTTCGTCCTGTACACTTAGTTGATCCTCGGAGCCGTAACGAATCGGCCATCCGATGCCGTAGCTATTAATCCAGTAAGACTCCTGCGGCGGCGCGACGAGCGAGATGCGCGCCCGGTCGCCTACGCGGTCGGCGATCGCGGTCACGGACAGGCCGCCGGCCGTCGCAGTCTTGCCCAACTCCGCATAGCTGGCGGCCCCATCGGCCCGCTCGAGGACCGCGCTCGTCTCGACCGGCTCGGGCAGCGGCAGCACGAGCTTGACCTCGCCGCTCAAATCCAGCTTGCCCTTGTGCCAGAACGAAGCGGTCCATTCGTCGCCCCCCCATGAGCCCATGGAGCGTTCGATTGTGTACTGCTTGCCCTGTCCATTGACCACATCGAGCTGTTCGACGCGGGGGGCTTGCTTCCCGGCCATCGTGATATACGTCATGTCTTCGCCGACGACCATGCCGGTGATCGTGACCTCTCCCTTGTATACCTTGAGGACGATCGGCTTCTTGAGCACATACCGCTCGGACGGCGACTCCTCCTCCGTCACGACGCCCGTGCCGGGCGCGAACTGGAACGTCTTGCGCAGCGCGGCCCATACCCGGTCGTGATTCGCGATGCCCGCGGACAGGACGAGCAGCGCGAGCAGGGCCGCCGCGATCGCCAGCGCGCGGCGCCGCGCCGGCCGCTGCGATCGCCGTCCTCGCAGCAGCCCGAATCCCGGCCGCGCCGCCGCCGCCGCCGCGATGCCCGCGCCGGCCCGCTCACGCAGCTCATCGGGCAGCGGGATCGACTCCATGAGCGCCTTCATATTATCGGTAGGCATCCTGCCCCTCCTCTCCCGCCCGCCGCTGGAGCTTCGCCAGCGCGCGATACAGCAGCGTCTTCGCGGTGCCGAGCGGCACCTCCATCGCCTCGGCCGCTTCGCGGATCGTCAGATCGTAGTAATACCGGAGCACGACGACCTGCCGCTCCGTCTCGTCCAGCAGCTCGAGCAGCGACTGGAGCGAGATCGCGAGCGGGATGTCCGTCTCGTCCCGGGCGACGAGCGTCTCCGCGTACGACGGCATCCACGCCGCCTCGCGCCTTCGCTTGCGATAGGCGTCCGTCGCGCAGCGGATCGCGATCCTGACGAGCCAGGTCTTGAAGTAACGCGGCTCCTTCAAGCTCCGGATGGACTTGTAGGAGCGATAGGCCGTCTCCTGCACGACGTCCAGGGCATCCTCCGCATTGCCCATATAGACGTATGCCGCCCGGTACAGCTCCGCCTCATATTGCCCGAACAGCGTCGCATAGGCTTCGCTGTCGCCCTGCTGCGCCCGTTTGATCAAATCGAGAATATCCCTCACCCGCCTCGCCCTTGCTCCTGCTTCTATATGATTAGACGGCCGAGCGCATGAAATGGCTTTAAACGGATCACGACGCCTTCCGGCGCGCTTCCCCAGCCGCTCCCTTGCCGCCCGACAAGAACCAGCCGCATACGGCAATGAGTATCAGCACGGCATAGAATGTCAGCTTCCAGCCCGTCGACTCCGCGAAGGCGTGCGGGATGACGTGCAGCGACGGATGGGCCAGCGTGTGCACCGCCAGCTTCACGCCGACCCAGCCGACGATGACAAAGGCTGCGATCTCGAGCGACGGCCGGCTCTCCAGCAGCTTCACGAACAGGTTGGCGGCGAAGCGCATGATCAGGAGCCCGAGGAAGCCGCCGAGGAAGATGACGGCGAAGTGTCCGCCGTTCATGCCGCCGATGCGCGGCAGGCTCGTCTCCGGCAGGGCGACGGCGAGCGCCACGGCGGCCAGGATCGAGTCGATCGCGAAGGCGATATCCGCGACCTCCACCTTGACGACGGTCGGCCAGAACCCGGCCTTTTTTGGCGTCGCGCCCGTATGCGGCTCGGCATTGCGCTCGCCTTTTTTGACGATGACCTTGCGGAATATGTGGTTGAGTGCGATAAACAGCAAATACAGCGCCCCGATCGCCTGCACCTGCCAGACGTCCACCAGAAACGAAATGGCGAACAGCGAGGCAAAGCGGAACACGAATGCGCCGGCGAGTCCGTAAAACAAAGCTTTCTTGCGTTCCTGCTCCGGCAAATGCTTCACCATAATCGCCAGCACGAGCGCATTGTCGGCCGCCAGCAGCCCCTCCAGCGCAATCAGCACGAGCAGTACCCAGCCATACTCCATCAACAGTGCGAGCTCCATCGACATCCTCCTTTGTGATTGTCCGCCCGCCGCCCGCTCTCCCCCCGGAACAAAACAAAAAAGACCTCTGCCTTGTTCAAGGGCAAAGGTCTCGCTAACAATGCCGTATCGGCAATGCCAACAAAGCCGGAGAGCGCGCTCTCGTATTGACGACTTTATTGTGGCAGCTACTCCCCTTCGGAGTGGTTACATATGCGATTGCGGATGCTTCGTTTTCCAAGTAGAATACGGCGAGTAGGATGAAAGGTTTCATCACGTTAGCGATTATTTATAACGGTTGACGCCGACACGGCGGTCGACAAGGCGGCATGCAGACGCCCGCCCCGTATGCTGCCCTGCCGGCACAGTCAGGATTGACAGCCCCCTTGTACTAGAGGCATAATACAATAGAGTCATGAGGCGGGTGAGCGGCGAATGTTGAACTTTTACGAGCTGAAGTTGAATCATAGAGACCCCGTCTACATGCAGATGGCGCTGTATGTGAAGCGGCAGATCCTGCTCGGGCATGCGGTATCCGGAGATAGGCTGCCGTCCAGACGGGAGATCGCCGCGCAGCTCAGCGTCAATCCGAATACGGTGCAGAAGGCGTTCAAGCTCATGGAGGAAGAAGGCTTCGTGCGCACGAGCAGCACGCTGGGGAGCGTCGTATATGCGGACGAGGAGACACTGCGGCGGATTGAGGACGAACTGACGCGGGAGCTGGTCCGGTCGTTCGTCGATTCGGCCAAAGAAATCAATCTGTCGTTCAAGACGGTCGTCGCCCTGATCGGCGAGCATTGGGATTAAATTTTTTTGAATCCATTGTACCATATGACTAATACAATTGAGGTGCTTCGCATGAAAGGGCTGTACCGTCTGATCGGCAACGAATTCGCCAAGTGGCTCCCGGTCGTCTCGCTGCTGTGCGCCGCCGCCGTCATCGTGCCGCTGCTCTTGCTGCGGAGCCGGCTGAAGGATTATAACGAGTTCGCCGTCAACGCAAGGTTCGAGGACGTGTACGCCTCGTCCGGCAGCATCCTGCTGTTCGCCGTCCTGCTCGCGCTGGCATGCGCCTACTTCCTCGTGCTGAACTACGCAGCGTACTGGGGCAGCAAGAGCATATACATGTACCTGACGCTGCCGGTTAGACGCGAGGCGCTGTACTTCAGCCGGCTGATCGTGTTCGCGGGCTGCCTGCTCTGCCTGCTCGCAGCGCAGCTGATCGGCATCCGGCTCGGGTATGCGCTCTACGTCGCCAAGGTCGGCAGCTACGCTGAAGGACAGTTCGTCATGCACAACGGCTTTTTTCTGGCGATGATCCGTTCGGCGTATTTCCGGATGCTGCTGCCGCTCGGTCCCGGCAGTATCGCCTCTACGCTCAGCATCTTTGTCGCAGCCACGGCCGGCTTGTACTACGCTGCAATTTGCGAGCGCAGCAAGCGATATTACGGGCTTGCCGCCGTCGCCGCCGCCTTCTGGTTCGTCTTCAGAACTATCAGCTACCGCCTGAGCGAGAACGGCAGTACCTACATCGGGACCCACAGCCTGTATCCCAACTGCGTGCTGCTGCTGGCGCTCGGCGGGTTTTTCGTGTGGCACGGGCTGCATATCGTCAAAAGGGGGGCCGTCGCATGAGCGGCTGGAGAGAGACGGGCGCGATGAGAGCGATCGCGCGAATCGCCAGGCACGGGGCGCTGCCGGCGGCGGCACTGGCGATCGCATGGATCGTCGGGCTCGCGATCCATACGTACGCGGCGAGACACGACGAGACCCTCCGGCTCCAGGATCTGGCCGGCAGCCGAGAGGCGATACAGGGCGTGTCCATCGGCGGGGTCGTGAAGGACGGCTATCACCGAACGACGTTCCGGGTACAGGAAGGCCATGTGTCCAGCCGGACGGAGGTGCTCGAGCAGCCGCGTTGGACGTTCGCGGATGGCGGCTTCGGGCAGTCGGGCGAAGGGAAGACGTACACTGCGCAGCGCGAGGACGATGGTACTTACAAGGTGATCGTCTATCCGACGAAGGACGGCTCTCTCGTGGGAGTTGGAGAACGAGCATACGCAAGCCCGTCGATCGCCTACCGCGGCCAGCGCGGACCCGTCGGCCAACCCGCCTTGGCCAACCGGCTTGAGGACGGCATCGCGACGATCGGAGACCGCGTTTACTTCACGGCGCCCGTCTCGGGCAAATTCACCGGCCAGAGCGGCATCTATGAGCTCAAGTTCTACGAATGGTGGCAGGAACAGCGCATCGATAAAAAGGAGTACGCCCCCCGCAAGCTCGCGGACATCGACCTGAGCGCCAATGCGCAAGGCGAGGGCGGCGCGATCGAGGTGCTCGGGCTCGAGGCGATCGGCGGCAAGCTGGCGCTCGTCACGGCGGAGCGCGGAGCGCTGCACGTCCGCTGCTACGATCCGGACACCGGCGCCGAGCTCGGCGCGATCGCCGTGCCGGACGTGCGCCCGGCCGCGGCTCCCGACGATGCCGCCGCAGCGGGCAACCGTGCCGCCTACGAGGCGCATCCCGACGCGTCGCGAAGCCTGCTGACGCTCGCCTTCGAGCGCGCTGCTGCGGGCGAATCGGGCCGGCCGACGACGACCGTGCTCGTCCTCGACTTCGCGGGCGGCGGCATCGAGCTGGCGCAGCGGTTCGACGTCGACATGAACGACGGCGAAGCGGATACGGACAGCGCGATGTCCGCCATGTACTACCGCGACGGCAAGCTGTATGCGGTCAAGTCGCGGCGGGAGCCGCAGAACTCCGATACGCGCATTGCCTACGAATGGCTGCGTCCCAGACATCTGTATATTTATGTCTATGACCGCCAGTCGCTGGCCTACAAGGGAGAGCTGCTCACCGATGTGAACGACGACAGCATCCGTCTGGTCAATATGCCGGCCAACGGCAGCAACTCTGTCTACGAGCAGTTGGATTACCGGCGCTTCGCGGATGTATCGATCGCCTGGGACACGGATACGGAGGGAACGTCATGATCCAGCTCACATTTGTCGACAAGCGCTATCCGACGAGCAACGCGCTGCTGTACACGAGCGATCTGAAGATCCGCAAGGGCGAGATCGTCGGCATCCTCGGGGACAACGGCAGCGGCAAGACGACGCTGCTCAAGTCGATCATGGGCATCGGCGAGCTGAAAAAAGGCGAGGTCGCGATCGACGGCAAGCCGGCCGCCGAGCAATATGAGCGCATGGCGTTCATTTCCGAGGAAGGCACGTTCCCGCCCCAGGCCACGCCGCTGCAGTATGCGCGGTTTTTGACCGACTTCTTCCCCGGCTTCGATCTCGAATACTACAACCGCCTGCTGGCCCTGTACGAGCTGCCGACCGGGCGCAGGATCGGCACATTCTCCAAGGGTCAGAAAATGAAGCTGGAGATGAGCGCGGGGCTCGCCAAGCGGGCGGACTACCTGCTGATGGATGAGCCCTTCATCGGCAACGATATCTTCGCGCGGCGCGAATCGCTGCGCGTCATGATGTCGGAGCTGACGGGCGGCGAGACGCTGCTCATCACGACCCATCTGATCGAGGAGATCGAGAATGTCATCGACCGCGCGATCATCCTCCACAAGGGCCTCATCCTGGCGGACCACTACATGGACGATCTGCGGGAGGCGGGCAAGAGCCTGACGGACGCCATGCAGGAGGCCCGCAGTTCCCGGCCCCGGCGGGACAGGACCACAATACGATAGCCCGCTGCCGCTCTATTCCCTCTCTGCATTTCCTCGCACTCGTTTATCGCCCACTACTGCCTGTTGGGACTCCCCATTATTGGGCCAGGCACAAGCAGGGCGTGTGACGCATAAACATCAGTATCGCAGTTCCGGCCTGCCCGTTACGCCGGCAGTCCGCGATCGCTTACCGGTCGATGCCGCACTCGGCGATGCTGAAGGTAACCTCCGCAAGTCCGAGCGCATTCGGCAAGACCCGATGATCGTAGACCGTGTTGTAGTCGCAAGCGCAAATATCGGCATCGGTCTCCAGGGCGCGGGCGTACATCGTCTCGAACATGCCCGGCTCCGCCCAGTCGTCCGCATCGACGAATCCGATGAACCGGCCGGCGGCCGCGTTCAAGCCTGCATTGCGCGCCGCGCCCTGGCCTTGGTTGTTCTGCCGGATCACCTTGATCCGGTCATCCTCGGCTGCATAGCGGGCCAGCACCTCTGCCGAACGGTCCGTCGAACCGTCGTCCACGGCGATGATCTCAATGTCCGCGAGCGTCTGGCCGCGCAGGGAATCCAGACAACGGGGAAGATAGTCCGCGACATTGTAGAGGGGACAACGATACTGACGGCTGGCTTCATGGATATCCTCCTGTAGCGTGTGAGGAGGTCCGCAAGGATGATGTATGTAGGAGGCGGGGGTGTCATACGGACCATGCCCACATAGAAATAGGCCCATAGTATGACTCCCTCTTACTTAATCCCTGAAGTTGGAAAATTAAACAAGGGATTACTCCCGTCACTTCATATTGACGACGAACGGAGCAGTGAACACCTTGCCATCGTGCTGAAATTGCCCCCAGATTTTGTACGTCCCGCTGTCAGGAAAAGAAGTCGCAAACGCCGCATCCGGTCCGGTTGCCTTCTCATCCACCGGATGAACATGGAGGTACTGGCTCGCATCCTCCGAAACAATGACAACATGTCCGATCGCACCCAAATAAGGCTGCAGGTTATCGATGCCCCGCTTTGTGTTCGCATCGCGAATATTGAAGGTCAAGGTCACGTCTTCCTTCGGCTTGGTCGTGCTCATGATGAGCTCGACTTCTTTGCCGTCGACCTCTTTCACTAGCGTCTTGTCGGCTGTGATTGCGGCATGCGCGCCCTCCGGGCCCGCCACCTGCACCCAATCGCTGAGCGTCGTGTTGGCGCCGCCCGCAGGAACAAAGTCCGCGAACAGCTTGTACTCGCCGCCGGCGGGGAATGAAGTGTTCACCGCAAAGGTGCCGTCTCCCCTGAACGTCGGGTGGATATGGTTAAAAAACGACAGGTCGTGGTTGACGACGATGAGATGGAGCAGCTTCTCGTGACTGACCTCGTACCGATCGACCGGCTTCCCGCTCTTGTCCTTCACTTGGACGGTCAATTCCGTATCTTCATCTGCCTTGGCAGCGCCTGCCGGGAAGGCAAACGACACCTGGAAATCCGCAGTGGCGGACGCGGCCTCCGCACCATGACCGTCATGCTCGTTATGATCGCCTCCGTGGTGGGCACTTGCTTGCGCGCTGCCGGCTGTATGGCCGGCATGTTTATTGCCGCCCGCGGACTTGCTGTCGTCCCCTTTGCCGCATGCGGCCAATACGCTGATAGCGAGCGCGGCGGCAGCGACGAGGATTAGGGTCTTTTTCACGTTTACAGCAGCTCCTTTTTTACAGTGTCTATAGAAATCCGGTTTCCATATTGCGTGCCATTACGTTTACAACTTTAATAGTATAGCCCCCTACCCTACAAGTCAATCGGCAGTTTATCGTTCACCAGATCAGGACTCGTACCGGACGATCTAATGCCTGCTTCGTGCTTCGCCTATGCCGCCTGGGTTTAAAAAAGGATAAGGAGGCGGAGATGCTATGAATATAAAAAGCAAAGCGGAGGAAATCCTGTCCCGGATCAAGAGCGACCAGCAATTCTCAAGCAAGTTCCAGCACGATCCGGCCGCTGCGATCGAGTCGGCCGTCGGCATTAACCTGCCGAACGATCAGGTCAACGCGCTCATCGGTGTCGTGAAGGCCAGGCTGGCCGGAGACCACGCGGGCGAACTGCTGGGGTCGTTAAAGAAACTGTTCTAGGGTTGCGGCGGCAGCGCGTTTTGAATTACAATACGGATAACTGAACCGGAATGGAGCTGAAGAGAGAATGTGATGATTCTTGCCTGTGCTGAGGAAGACGGCGTTCGCGCGCCCGTATTCTTTGCCATGCAAGAAAGTTACGTTTCTCTTCACTCAATCGACGGGTGCTGATCCGGCCGCAGGCGGCCAGGTTTTCCTGTATCTATTTGAGCTGCGAGAAGTAACTTTCTTGCAGCTTTTATCTTTGTATACAGGAGGACTGCCCTATGTCGATCATCCAGGTCAACAACCTGACCTTCGCCTACGACGGCAGCTACGACAACATATTCGAGGACGTGAGCTTCCAGCTCGACACCGATTGGAAGCTGGGCTTCACAGGGCGCAACGGGCGGGGCAAGACGACCTTCCTGCGCCTGCTGCTCGGCCAATACGAATACACCGGACAGATCTCGGCATCCGCCAGCTTCGAATACTTTCCTTTTCCCGTCGCCCATCCCGAGGATCTGACCTATGAGGTCGTGGAAGGCGTCGTGCCGGACTACGCCGACTGGCAGCTGCGGCGCGAGCTCAATCTGCTCAAGGTATCGGAGGATGCGTTGTACCGCCCCTTCGCCTCCCTGTCGAACGGCGAGCAGACCAAGGTGCTGCTGGCGGCTTTGTTCCTCAAGGAGAACAGCTTCCTGCTCATCGACGAGCCGACCAACCATCTGGACATGCACGCCAGACAGCTCGTCAGCGACTATCTGCGGTCCAAGCGGGGCTTCATCCTCGTCTCTCACGACCGCGCGTTCCTCGACAACTGCGTCGATCATATTCTGTCGATCAACAAGACCGATATCGATATTCAAAAAGGGAACTTCTCCGAGTGGTGGGAGAACAAGCGGCGGGAGGATAGCTACGAGCTCGCGGAAAACGAGAGACTCAAAAAAGACATCAAACGCCTGTCAGAGGCGGCCAAGCGCACGAGCGACTGGTCGGACGCCGTGGAGAAATCAAAAAACGGCACGCGTCCCGGCGGCCTGAGGCCGGACAAAGGCTACATCGGCCACAAGGCCGCCAAGATGATGAAGCGCTCCAAGGCCACCGAGCACAGGCAGCAGGCGGCGATCGAGGAGCGGGCCGGACTGCTGAAAAACATCGAGAGCGCGGAGAGCCTGAAAATATCGCAGCTGGCGTATCATCAGGACCGGCTGGCGGAGCTGGAGCATGTATCGATCGCGTACGGCGACAAGACGGCGTGCGAGGACGTGAGCTTCACAATCGGGCGCGGCGACCGGATCGCGCTGTCCGGACCCAACGGCTCCGGCAAGTCGAGCATCCTGAAGCTGATCTGCGGCGAGCCTCTGACCCACACCGGAACCGTCCGCATCGGGAGCCAGCTCAAAATCTCCTATGTCTCGCAGGACACCTCGCACCTGCGGGGCAATCTGACGGACTACGCGGCCGAATACGGCATCGACGAGAGCTTGTTCAAGGCCATCCTGCGCAAGCTGGACTTCGCCCGCGTCCAGTTCGAGAAGGATATCTCCTCCTACAGCGGCGGGCAAAAGAAAAAGGTGCTCATCGCCAGAAGTCTCTGCGAGCGAGCCCACCTGCACATCTGGGACGAACCGCTCAACTTCATCGACGTCATCTCCCGCATGCAGATCGAGGAGCTGCTGCTGGAGCACGCGCCCACCCTGCTGTTCGTAGAGCATGACCGCGAATTCTGCGACCGCATCGCGACCAAGACCGTAGAGCTGCGCTCGCCCGTATAGTGCCCAGCCGGGGCCAAGCGCCGTCGCCGTTCGCGCTCAGACGCACGAGAACCGCACCAATTGGTGCGGTTCTTCGCGGTGCTCGCACGCTCGCCCGCGGCCTGGCGCATGCGCTCACTCCCGGATGCACAACCAGCGCACCAAAATGGTGCAGCCGGCTCGCTTCTGCGGCAGCCTCTTCCGTACTGCGGCACAGCGCCCGTCTCCCGTGGCACCTATCGCACAGAGAGCGGCAGCCTGATGCCGGCTATCCCCTCTGCATCACGTCCCATGCCAGGTACAGGCTGAGCGCCGCAGCTACGATCAAGCATCCGTTCTCGCAAACACAATATAATCCAGGGCCGGGGGCTCGCCATGCCCCTCCCGCACCAGACGGTTGATCTGGCCGCGGTGGTATTGTCCGTGAAGCGCCACATGCGCGAGAATATCGCGGATGGAGTTGCTGAACGGAGCGCCGGACTGGCTCCGGTATTCCAGCAGCTCGTCCAGCCGCTCCTCGGACAGGCCTGCGAGAATCCGGTCGTAGCAGCGCGCGTTGTCCTCAAGCAGACGCTCGAGCGCGCCCGGATCGTCCTCGCCGGCCCACAGCTGCAGGTGCGAGCTGTCGCGGCCTTCGAGGCGCACCGCCCATACCTGCTCAGCGATCAGAATATGACGGAACAGCTTCAGCGCCTCGGGGCTAACTCCTCCGTCCTGCTCGAGCGTCTCCAGCAGACGCCGGTCCGCCCATTGCTGATGTTCGATCATACGGCGAATTGTCTCCACGCTGATCCTCTCCTCACCAGATGCTCGCCAGATGCTCGTCGCTTCCCGCGGCAGCACCCGAACTTTTTCCAGATAGACAAGTGCATTCATGACCTGCGGCTCAGCTCTCAGCGATGCCGCCTTCTTTTCGGCGATCCGGCCAGCTGACCGATGGACAGAAGACCGAACCTCCCCGACGGGAGATTCAGTCTTCTTCGCGTTCCTGGATGCGCGGGAAGACGCGATCGCTTATGCCATCGCCCCGACACCTGATTCAGGAACCGCCAGCGACAGTGCGCTTAAGCCGTCGATCTGCTTTAGACTGTCGACGATATTGGATGCTGCAGCCTCTGCGTTCATCCCGATCGCTCCAATCCTTAATCCGAGCAACAGCGCGCCTGCGCACGAGGCAGCCGTACCGTAAATGAGGTTCCTTCCCCGACGACGCTCGACATGCCGATCGTGCCGGCGTGGGCCTCGACGAATCCTTTGGCGATCGCCAGACCCAGACCCGCGCCGCCGCTATGGCGCGAACGTGCCTCATCCGTCCGGTAGAACCGGTCGAAAATATGAGGGGCATGGCGCGGCTCAATACCCGGACCGGTGTCGGAGACGACGACGACAATGCTGCCTGGCTCTCCCGCGCCGGCATCCTCCTCCAGCAGTTCCACCTCGATCTGTCCGCCCCGGGGCGTGTAGCGCAAGGCGTTAACCGTCAAATTCAGAAAAACTTGCGTCAGCCGGTTCGGATCCGCTGTCAGCAGGGCAGCGCCGGTGCCGCACCGAAACGCCAAGCGGACTCCCTTGTGCTCCGCCTCGGGAGCCAGCCGGTCGACGATGCGCCGCAGCAACAGGGCGAGATCGGTCGGCTGCCGCTCGAGCGGCAGCTTGCCGGCTTCAGCCAGGGACAGCTGATGAAGGTCGTCTACCAGGCCGGTCAGACGGATCAGCTCGTCCTGCAGCGGCAGCAGGCTCTCGGGATCGACCGGATCGCCGCTGTGCTGCGCCAGATCGAGCTGGCCGCGAATGACGGTGATCGGCGTGCGCAGCTCATGCGCCACATCCGCCACCCATTGCCGGCGGCTGGCCTCGGCCTCCTGCAGAAGCCGGGACATCCGGTTGAAGGCGTCGGCGACTTGCCCATATTCGTCCCGCGTGACGACGGGCGCCTGCACGCCGTATTCGCCGCGGCCAAGCCGATCGATGACCGGCATCAGCTGGCGCAGGGCTGCGGTCAGACGCCGCGACAGCCGCCAGGCTACGACCAGACCGATGCCGATAAACAAGATTGCGCCCGGAACGAGCAGCGTCAAGATGGAAATCGGGAGGCCGATCCGAAGCTTCGTCAGCATGGCGACATCCGGGTCGTAGTAATAGAGCGAGCCGATCGCTTGACCGTCCCAGCGAAGCGTGCTGCGAATGCCGAGCCGCCGGATCAGCGTCCCGGCGGGCGGCCCTTGATGCAGCAGCACTTCATTGTCGGGAGACAGCAGCAGGATGCCCGTATCTCCTCCGGCCGGCGCTCTGTCTCCGAGCGCAGCTGCCGCGTCCTCCTCCCAGGCTCCGCCATGCTCCCGGTAGTACGCGACCAGCGCCTCCGACAGCGAGGCGACGACTTCGCCGCGCGTCGAATCCACCGCAGCCTCCACCGAAGCTCTGACGATCCAATGCGTCAGCAATCCGAACAGCACGCACATCGCCAGTATGAAGGCGGCCAATGCGAGGAACAGCTTGCGGCTCACCTTCATCGACGGTCTCCGAAGCGGTACCCGAAGCCGTACACCGTCTGGATAAATGTCGGGCGGGCGGGATCATCCCCTATTTTCTTGCGGATGCGGCTGATATGGGCGTCCACCGTGCGCTCATCGTTCAATATATCGTCGGCCAGTGCCGCCTGCAGCAATTGGAGACGGCTGTATACGATCCCCGGCCGGGAGGCGACGGTCAGCAGCAGCTTGAATTCCGTCGGGGTGAGCGCCACCTCCTGCCCGTTTTTCCATACGCGGCATTCCCCTTCAGAGATGACCAGATCCCCATACCGATAGGTCGCCATCGACCGGCCGCCATGTCCGTCGAGCCGGCGCAGTACGGAACGAATCCTGGCGGCAAGCTCCCGCAGCGAGAACGGCTTGACGATATAGTCGTCGGCGCCGACCTCGAGCCCGACGATCTTGTCCGCCTCGTCCGAGCGGGCCGTCACCATAATGATGCCCGCCGGTCCCATCCGGCGCAGCTCCCGGCACACGTCGAGCCCGCTCATCTCCGGCAGCATCCAGTCCAGCACCACCAGGTCGGGCATCGCTGTCCGCGCCATCGTCAGTGCTTCCTTGCCCGACTCGGCCGTCAGTGTGGCATAGCCTTCGCTTCGAAGAAAGGGCACCATGAACTCAAGCACCTTCCGTTCGTCGTCCACCAGCAGCAATGTTCGCGTCATGTCCGCCCGCCGCACCTCCCTTTATGGGCAACATTATACGGGTTAACCGGCCCGAAAAGGAGATTCTGCGTAAATTCACGAGATCCGCAAACGATCGCAACAAGTTCACAACATCCGGCTGCTACGATGAAAGCCAGAAAGACGCGGAAGCGGATGGCGGCCGCTTCTTCGGTAAATCCGGACAGGAGGAATGCCAAATATGTCAAAGTCTATAGATGCGTCCAAACGCAGCGGCGGCCGAATTGGCGGCGTGATCTACGTCTGCGTGGCCGGTTTGTTCGCCTTGGCTGTCGCCGTGCAGATTTTTCTGGCCGGCATGGCCATCTTCGTCGATGCGTCGCACTGGCACGATCATGTCGTGTTCGTTCGTTTTTTCGAGCTGTTCCCGCTGCTGCTGTTCATCTTCTCGTTCGCGGGCGGCCTCCCGACGGGACTGCGCTGGATGAGTCTGGTCATCCTGCTGCTGATCTTCGCGCAATACTTCACCGCTCATGTCTCCGGCGCCGGCGCCCTCCACCCGGTCATCGCAGCCGTAATGTTCTGGGTTGCCGTGCATGTAACCGTCCGCGGAGCGCGAAGCGTATTCCCGAGGCGGGCACGCTAGACATAGCAATAGGATCACGTCATCACCCGGACGTCGGCCGAAGTCAGCGGCAGCCCCATGAATTCGCCATACTTCGCCGCAGCGTCCACGAGCTCGGCCGTCCTGCCTGCGGCCTCCTGGAATAAATGCATGACGATGTCGATGCCTCTCGCGGCGATGCTGCGCTTCCAGATGCCGGCCACCTGTCCGTCGATGACGATGATGGGCATAAATACCCCGTTGTTGCCCGGAACGATATAGCGGGTGTACTCCGTCTTCACCGCCGCGGTGCGGTCCTGATAGCCCAGAAAAAATTCATCGAAGCCCGGGAGCAGGTATACCCCCGACGGTACTGCGCCCGCCCCGGATCGCTCGGCGGGTGCCGACCAATAAACCTGTCCGTCGATCGTCTCCGCTATCAACCGGCTTCGGACGGCCTCCGTTCCCCTCCTGGCTTCACTGAGCGTGAGGCCCGCCCACCATGCCAGATCGTGAACGGTCGCCGGGCCGTGGCCGCCAAAATATACTTCGGCGAGCAGCGCAAGCGCCTCCTCCGCCGATACTTCCCTGGCCGGCGGCACCCATTCGTCCAACAGGACGAACGTCTGCTGCTTGCCTTCCCTCGGCCCCAGACAGATCAGGCCCGACTGCGCCATATGCCACAGAATGTGATAGCCTCGCTGGCCGGCCGTGCCGATCCCCGCCTCCTCGAACAGTTGCATGAAGGCCGGTCGCGTGATCCGCTTGTCCCCGCGCAGCGTGTCGACCGCGATCTGCCGGCTGTGTTCGAGTATGTCGGGCGTCAGCTCCAATTGCTCCAGCCTTCGCTTGTCCCGCGCCAGCAATCGCGGGGCTAATAGCCGCTGGAGCCATCGCACGCTGTCGGGCGGCATGCAGTGAATCGTGCCCCGCAGCGACCACGTCAGCACGATCCTGCGATCCGCTATGCACTGCTCGATGTCTCCTGCGGCGGCATGCTGCATACGCACGCCGATCGCCCACAGCAATTGATGATAATCCTGCGCCTGCATGGCGCCGAGATGGCGCACGACCTGCTCGGGCCCGACGAGCTGGCCGCCGGCAATACGCTGATTCAGCAGCCGGTCGCGGGCGATTGCAACGTTGGTCATGTGAATGCTCCCCCTCCCCGCCGATCCGCCGACGCGCGATGCACGAGTGCCTCGTTCACCGGAGACGGCTCAGGCGCCGCCCTGTAACGCCAGCCGTACATGGTCGATTTGATTTTGATGATGACGGTCATGGTCGATGAACTCTTCAATGATATACAGCAGCGAATACGGCGTCCCCGTATGCGGGCACCGCTCGACGCCATTGGCGGTCACAGGCCGTCTCAGCGTATCCTCGCCGATGTCGAGCAGGAGCTCGCAGAGCTCCTCGCGGGTGGCGCGGAACTCATCCAGCAGCTGTCTCTGGCTCACACCCGACCTCGCATAGTCGTAGGCCGCCGCATTGAACGGATCGAAGTCCGGGAAGACGACGCCCTCGCCGCGCTGCACGGCAGGGATCGCATAGATGATCAGGTATCGGTCCCAATTCAAGAGATGGGCTATAATGCCGGCGGTCGAGGCTTTGCCTGCCGCGATCGGTCTGATCCACGCCGCTTCATCCAACGCAGCCAATTCACCGGCCCAGTTTGTTATCGATCTGTAGCGCTCGAGCACCGCTTGACTATCGGACACACGCATCCCCACTTTTCCAAATAATAACACCATTATACAAAACGAACATACGTTCCGCAAATGTAGCCGACGGACGCTTCAACAACTGCAAAATAACCGCTTCGCCGCGCCGCTCCTGACGCTCCGGGATCGAAATCGCACCCTGCGCGCTTTTTGTCGAAGGAATCTGAAGCTCATTCGGAGAATTAAATGTCTACAACATTCTCGATGACAAGTCGACGCAGCGGAGGCACCCCGAGTGATCGTACGCACCAAGCTTGCTATTCCCGATAATCGCGGCGCGGTCATCGCCCGGCCCCGATTGACACTGAAGCTGAACGAAGGGCTGGAGGCCAAGCTGACGCTGGTATCCGGCCAATCCGGATACGGCAAGACGACGGCGCTGAGCCAATGGGCACGCGAAACCCCGCTCCCTGTCGCATGGATCTCGCTGGACCGGCAGGACAACGATTGGATCGAATTCTGGAGCGGTGTGACGGCCGCCGTCGAGGTTGTGGCGCCGGGCTTCGGCGCGTCGGTCCTGCCGCTGATTAAGGAAGGGCCCTCGTCCGCTCCGGCAACGGCGCAGTCACAGGTATCGTCCTTTGCCTCGTCCTCAGAGCCCGCGATCAAGGCGCTGCTGAACGAGCTGTGCGGGCTTGAAGGCGAGCTGGCGATCGTGCTCGACGATTTTCAATTCATCGAGCTGCCCGCCATCTACCGCTCCTGGGCATATCTGGTCGAGCGCCTGCCGGGCAGCGTGCATCTGTTCGTCGCCAGCCGCACCGATCCGGCGCTTCCGGCTGCCAGGCTGCTCGCCCGAGGCGAGCTGCACCGCGTGACGACGAACGATCTGCGGTTCGATTTGGAGGAGGGCCTGAAGTTTCTGACAAGCAAGGCGGAGCTGGCGCTCACGGGCGAGCAGGCGTCGGCGCTCGTACGGCAGACGGAGGGATGGATCGGCGGCCTGCAGCTGGCGTCCATCTCGCTGAAGCACAGTCCGGACCCGGCTGCGTTTATCCGCCAGTTCAGCGGCAGACAGCAGCGGATCGCGGACTATTTGCTTGAGGAAGTGCTCCGGGAGCTTGAGGCGCCGCTGCGCGCCTTCCTGCTCGAGTCTTCCGTCCTGGCGCGCATGAATCCGGCGCTGTGCGAGGCCGTGACGGGCCGGGCCGATGCGCGCGCGCTGCTCGCGCGGCTCGAGCAGCTTAATCTGTTCCTGATCTCGCTGGACGAGGAGCGGCAGTGGTACCGCTACCACCACCTGCTATCCGACTTCCTGCGGGATCAGTTCTCCGGCGGCGATCCGGCTGGCTGGGCGGCGGCCCATGCGAGAGCCGCACGATGGCTGGAGGCGCAGGGCTCCATCGAGGAGGCCGGCGAGCATTATATGGAAGGGCGGCAGTACGAGGACGCCGTGCGGCTCATCGAGCGGCATCTGCCCGAGCTGATCCGCAGCAGAGGCGCGACGCTGAGCCGGTGGGTGCTGCGGCTGCCCGAAGGCAGCCTGGAAGGCAAGCCGATGGCGGAAATGTTCTACCTGCTGCTGCTGACCGGCAGCGGGCAGAAGGAGACGGCTGCGCGCAAGATCGGCGAGGCGCGGACCCGGTACGAGTCGCTGCAGGGCGCGATGGACGAGACCGCCTGGCGGGCGGTCATGGGCAACCTGTATTTTCTGAGCGGGGTCTCCTGCTATCTGCTCAAGGATCTGGGCGGCGTGTCCGACTACTTCGAGCGCGCGGAGCGGCTCTTCCCGGAAGCGCGCCTGCTGCGGACGGTCTCGTTCAACAACAATCACGTCCTCGACGAATTCGACGATCATATGGGCTACCTCAACGATTACCATGCCGCCCTCGCCTTCATGGACAAGTGGCTGGGCATCTGGGGCGGCAACCTGGCCCACCCGTTCGTCATGTCGCTCAACGCCTCGTACAGCAAGCTGCTGTACGAATGGAACCGGCTCGAGGAGGCGGAGGCCTGCGTCCGGCGCTTGCTGGGACGCAGCGACACGCCGCCCGTCGCCCGGACGCTGCTGCATCTGTACGGGAGCGCATCTCGAATCGCGCAGGCGCGCGGGCATGCGGCCGAAGCGGAGGACCTGCTGATCCAGCTGCGGGCGCGCGTCGACTCGCCCGACTACGATCTGTATATGCGCAGGATCGAAGCGGAGGAGGCCTGCCTGCACATGCGGCAGGGCGACCTGCGCCGGGCGGCGCAGTGGCTGGCGCGATGCGGCATGTCGCATGCGGACGAGGTGTCGGCGGGCAGCGTGACCGAGCATCTGGCGCTGGCCCGGGTGCTGGCCGCCTGCGGGCGCGGCGAGGAGGCGCTGGGCCTGGCGGAGCGGCTGTACGCGCTGCTGTGCAGAGAGGATCGCCTGCGCGACCGCATTCAGGCGCTGCTCGTGCAGTGCGCGGCGCTGCGCGGTCTCGGGCGGACGGGCGAAGCGCTGGCGAGGCTGGACACGGCCTTGCGCCTCGCAGAGCCGCAGGGCTTCGTCCGCAGCTTCGTCGACGAGGGCGCGGTCATGGCGGAGCTGCTGGCCGCCTATCTGGCGGCGGAGACGCGCGGGGCGGCAGGCTCCGCGGTATACGCGGCGAGGCTGCTGGAGGCTTGCGTGCCGGAGGAGTCGGCGCGCGAGGCAGAGGAGGCTGCGCCTGCCGCCGGACGGCTGACGGTGAGCTGCTTCGGCAGGTTCAAGGCATGCGCCGCCGATGGCCGGGAGATCCGCTGGCGCACGGCCAAGGCCGAGGAGCTGCTGGCCTATCTTGTGCATCACCGGGGCGAGGCGGTGGACCGGTACCGCATCATGGACGCGCTATGGGACGACGACTCCGCCAAGACGTCCGCGAATCTGAACACGACGGTGCATCTGCTGCGCAAGACGCTGGACCGTATCGGCATCGCGGGCATCGTGCAGCATAACCGCGGATTTTACCGTATCGACACGGGTGTGCTGGACTGCGATTACCTGGAATTCGAGCAGTGGATCGCCGCGGACGACCCGCTGGACGCCGATAACATCGGGCGCTGCGAATCGATCGCCAGGTCGTATGACGGTCCCTATCTCGCGGGCAACGCCTACCCTTGGTCCGAGCAGGCCAGCAAAAGCCTCGAGAACGACTTCGTCGCGCTGCTGTTCCGCATCAACGACTACTATATGCAGGCACAAGATTACCCTGCGGCTGTCGCCGTCCTCAAAAAGGCGCTGAAGCATGCCGCGTGGCGGGAGGACGTACATGTGCGGATCATTCGCGCCTACCTCTCGGGCAACGACCGGATCGCCGCGCTCAAGCAGTATGACGCGCTGAAGCGGATGCTGCGCAGCGAGTACAGGCTGGAGCCGGGGGAAGAAGCCAGAGCGCTGCTGAACATCCGGTAGGCATGCGGCAGATCGTTCGGCTGCGTCTCCGACAAATATCGCCAATCGTCTAAAAAAACGGCGTTATACAAATGCTGGAAAACACTCGGATTCGAGAAGCCTTTCCTTACGGGACAAGGCTTTTCGGGTTTTCGGATGTTTTTACCATGCAGATTTTGTTTAGTCGTTTTTGTTACCATGGTCTCAGTTTGAATACCATGCGGAGGGGGCGTATCGGTTTACGATGAAAAAACGCACGATTGGTTTGTTTCTTGCTCTATCGCTGTCACTGCCGAACGCGGTCATGTTCGCGAAGACGTCTGCCGACTTCACCGATCTGAAGGACCTGGACGCGGCGACAAAGGCCAAGTTCGACGCATTGATCTCGGCGGGCATCTTCGACGGCATAGGGGAGAACAACTTCGGCCTCAAGGATGAGATGACCCGCGCCCAATTCGCCAAGGTCGCATCATTGATCTTCAATCTGGAGGTCGACACGAGTCTGAAAACCTCCAGCTTCAAGGATGTAAAGGCCGACGATGCGGCGAACGGTTATGCGCTGCCGTACATTGAGGCGGTGAAAAAAGCCGGTATTACGGACGGTTACGGCGGAGGCGTGTACGATCCTGCGGGAGATGTGACCAAGGAGCAGCTGGCGGCATTCCTGATTAAGGGACTCGGTCAAAAAGACGATGCGCTGAAAACCACCGGAGTGAGCGACACTACCGTGTCCGATTGGGCCAAGGGATACGTCGCATTAGCCTTGCAGCAGAAGCTGTTGAGCAACGGCGCAGACGGAAAATTCGGCGGCCAAGCGAACGCGACGCGGGATCTGCTCCTCATAGGCGCTTATGAGGCCGATCAGGCGTATAAGATAATTAAACCGTCTCCGACTCCGACGCCTACCCCTACACCGACGGCTACAACTACACCTGCGCCTACGGCCACACCGTCACCGCAGACACCTGCGCCGGTATCGACGCCTACGCCGACTCCAACTCCATCACAGTCGCCGACTCCGTCACCGTCGCCATCGCAATCTCCGACTCCATCACCGACACCGTCGCAGTCGCCGACACCTTCTCCTTCGCCGTCGCAGTCTCCTTCGCCGTCGCCTTCGCAGCCGCCGCTGCAGACGCTGGCGCCTGCGATTGACGGATATGCGGTGGAGCAGGGTACGGTAGTGGATGCGGTTCGAATCGTCTCTACGGCCGGCGAGGGGAACGCACTGCGCGTGGCCAAGCAGGCCGCCGCGTTCACCGTGCCATACGCAGGAGACGACGCGAGCGAGATCGGCGCCGCCTATCCGTCGGGCAGCAATATCGAGAATGCCGCCGCGGGCGAGCATATCGGTCTGTATGAAGTCGATGCCGAGACCCAGGCCGTCGTTCGATTCAGCGATATTACAGTGAACGGCTCGCAGATTGCGCTAGCGCCGCTGGATCTTCCGTTCAACAAGTACACATCTCCGGAGCCAGGCTCCATGCCGGGAACGGCGAAGATTGCTGGACTGAGCTTGCCGTCGGACGCTACGCAGTGGCGCGTATTCGCCAGTGTCGTTCCTCTGATGCCGGCGGCCGGGACGACGACATACGGCGCGCTGTATGCAGCCGGCCAAGACATTGACGTGAGCGGCGGGCGGAACAATATCGGGCTGGCCGCAACTGATGATGCAGGCCGTGTCATCAGGTTCGCTCAGCTCTATTACGTCGATACTCCGACGATCACCACCCTGGCTTCGCTGGAACAGCTGTATGCCGGCGCTAACCAGCATACCATCGCCATTCAGTTCAACGACGACTTGCAGCAGCAAACCTTGGAAAAGTCGAGCATCGACGAGTTGATCGCGTCTATCGTCATTAATCCGGGCAAACCGAACGAAGTCACTGTGGATCTGGGTGGCAGCACCTTCGAATGGAATTCCAGCGCGATACCGCCGTCGCAATTCCCGGAGATTCCTTTTCCGCCCCTGGGGGTGCCTTATTTCCCAACCCTAAATTATCCTTCGGCCACGATCACGCTTGCCGGCGGCATCGATCTGGCCCAGGGCGACGTCGTCCGCGTCACCTTCAAGACCGGTGCCGTGAAGGATACCTCCGGCAAATCGCAATTGAGCTGCGATACGGAAGTACAGCCGCTTATAGGGTAGCAACGAATTAGAAGAAAGCCGTCAGGGTGCGCCCTGACGGCTTTTCTGCTTGGCGGGCGGCTTCGAAAGCCGCTAACGCTTAATTCGCTCCGCCAGCTCCAAAATAATGCCCTCCGGCCCCCGGCAGTAGCACAGCTTATATACATTCTCGTAGTTCTGGATCTCGCTGAAGGTCTCCATCCCTTTCTCTTCCGGCACGATCATTTATCCGCCAGCCAGCCCCTGCAATTCACCGCCGATTGTTGAAGCTCATTGAACAACAAGCCGGCATGATAACCGTCGCAGACTGCATGATGGAACTGTACCGACAGGGGCAGCAAGAGCTTGTCGTCCTGCCGCCGGTATTTTCCGATCGTAAATATGGGCAGCAGATACGCGCCTCCCGTGTACACATTCAGGTTAAATCCGGTGAAGCTGACCCAAGGAATGACGGAGATCGGGAACGTGTTCGGCGGCTCGCTCGTGTCGGGGAACAGCTGCTTGGCATTTTTGTACGCTTCGGTCACTTGAATATAACCGCCATAAAACCTCTGAAACGACGCGGTCTCATCGAACGGCGTCCAAACGCTGGAGAAAGTCCGCTCTTCCTCATGAAAGATGGTGAAGCTGGGAGACATGCGATCCCAAATGCCCAGCCGCCCCTCCGAATCGAAGCAAGTTCGGAATTCGCAGTGGCGGTTAACCACTGTCGAGATCATAAAGATCAAGGCCGGATACAGCTTCATCCCCATGTCCTTCAGTTCTGTCCGCAGCAAGGTGATATCGATATCGGCAGTCATGCTGTAGGAGCACCTTACATGGTTCAAATAATGCTCAAAGTAGGGCCTTCTCGGCCAGCATTCCATATCGATCGGATCAAATTTCATTTTTTCGCCCTCCTAAAATTTTATATTTTAGGAGGGAACATCGACTGCTTTAACCATGTCCTTCATCCCATTCCTCTTCGTATTTGCGTTAACCCGGATACTTTTCCTTCAAAAAAGCGACGGATTGGCGGATCAGCGCTTTTAAGACGTCGGTGTTGATATCCGCAACCTTATTGATGTACACGCAGCCTTTGCCCGCCATGTGCTTGCCCAAGTCCTGCAGCAGCCGCTCCCGCTCGTCTCCGTGAACAGATCCAGCAGCGCATAGGCATCCTCGCGCTTTTTCGGATCGGCCTCTTCAATAAATGCAATGACGCTGGCGTCGGTTTCCTTCGTCTTCGATTCGTACCCCAACGTTATCCTTCCTCTCGGGCGACAGAATCGGAATGTATTCAGTTTACACTGCCGCCGCGTGTTTGCGCGAGCTGCGCAAGAAGAAGGCGCTTATTTGGTTCGGGGTATTTTTCTTCGGCATCGGCGCGGTCGTGGCGATCTCGAGCGGCGAATGGCTCATGTCGATTCTGGCAGCCGGCATGACGATCGCCGCCATCTTTGCCCGTTCGTCATCGAACCGGGGCATTCCGGCAAGCCCGCAGACGATAACGCGAACCTGGGCCCCCGAGTACAACGCGACGATCGAGGATCGCGAGATTCAGGTGCTGCGCATTCGCCGGGATGGCTAACCGCTCATGATATTGCAGCTCGGTACGCGCACCACACCCAGACAACTTGTTTTATTTCTTCACAACCGCTACCCATAGCTCGTTTTTGTTTTCTTCCGGCGGCAAGTAGCACTCGATGGCCGGCAGATCGGCGAGTTCATAGCCGGAGGTCGGGACCCACTCGGTATAGAGGCGTTTCCATATCTCCCCGATACCCTCCGGTCCTCCTTCCGCCTCGAACACCGCCCAGGTTGCCTCCGGGAAGTCTCTTTTTATCATCGGCTCCGGCGGCTCCTGTCCCGAGACGATGGACATGATGTAATGGAATTGTTCGTTTGTTCCGAAGCCGCCGTCCGCACATACGCCGAGAATTCCCCTCACCGGATGAGCGTCCGCCCTGATTTCCCACAGCCTCTCGAACAGTCCTTCCCGCGCCGCATTTGCCCACATGTCGGGAACGATACGGAAAGCCTGGTCGGTGTCGACGCATTGCTGCAGCCCTACGACGGAAAATCCCGGTGCGTCCTCGATTCTGTAATTCATCTCCGCAACTCCTTTAATTGAGATTTGGAAGGAGATCCGCGGATAGGCCTTGAGCTTTGTCCCATTTTTGCGCGCTGCGGTCGGCGTAGTGCCGTGCATGTTCTGGAATGCGCGCGTGAATGCTTCCGGCGATTCATACCCGTACTTGAGCGCGAGGTCGATGACTTTAACAGGGCTATTCTGGAGCTCAAAGGCTGCCAGCGTCAGCCGCCTGCGTCTTACATATTCCGATAATGAGACATCCGCAATGAACGAGAACATCCGTTGAAAATGGTACACGGAGCAGCAAGCGATTTGGGAAGCCGTCTCGTAATCCACATCTCCCGCGATATGATCCTCGATGTAGCTGATAGCACCGTTCATTCTTTCGACCCAATCCATCCGCGATCATCCTCTCCTGATTGAAATATATACTAGTGAGAAACGCGCGTCCGTGCAATCCATGCACGATAATGCAAGGCTCCCAGGGAACCTTTGCCCCGGATAAGGTGTCTAATAGGCGAGGTGAGAAAATGGAACCGGATTATTGGAAAAATATCGGTTCATTCGGCGCGGAGAGCTTCAGAGAGCTGATGGAGACGTACGGGCAGACGGTGTGGGACTACGCGTTCTATGTGACCGGCCGGTTCGATCTTGCCGACGATGTCGCGCAGGACGTATTTCTGACGGTATATCGGCGCATCGGCACGTTCCGGGGACAATCCTCTCTACGCACATGGCTGCTCGCCATCACGCGCAATGTCGCGCTGAATGCCAGGCGCTCCGCGTTCCTGCGCCGCGCCGTGCTGATGGACCGGCCGGGCGAGCTGACCGGGGACGCGCATCCTTCGGCGGAGCAAGAGGCGCTGAGCCGCAGCCATGCGGAAGCGCTGTGGCGGACGGTGCTGGCGCTGCCTGTCAAATATCGCGAGGTGCTGCTGCTCGACGCCAAATACGAGATGAGCCTGGCGGAGATCGCGGGCGTGCTCGACGTGCCGCTCGGCACGGTGAAGTCGCGGCTCGCACGCGCGCGCCGGAAGGTCGCGGCAGCCTGGAAGGAGAGTGCGGAATATGAGCAAGCATAACGAGGATGGTAGGCAGCCTGCGGGGAGACCGTCCTGGTATACGCAGCTGCGGGACGACGCGGCATTCCCGGGCCGCCGGTTCACCGAGCAGACGATCGGGCAGATCGAACGGCGCGCGCATGGCGGAGAGGCGGGCCGGCATCGCGCGCGGCTGCGGCTCGCCGGCATCCTGTCGGGTGCGCTCATCGTCTGCCTCGCGGCATGGCTGGCGGCGGGCCAGCTGTCCGGCAGCGGCACGGGCGGCGCCGACCTGCCGGGCAGCTCCCTTGGCCCGAGCGTGCCGCCGGACGGGACGGCGCCGGTGCCGACCGTCTCTGCGTCGCACGAGCCGGCAGGCGAGCGCACGCTCGCCGCGATCGACGGCAAATACCGGCTGTATGTAAACCGGGCGGATGAGGCGGACGAGGCGGACGGCAGCTATGATCAGGTCTACCTTGAAGATACGGCAAGAAATATCGTCAAGTCCTTCAACTGGCACGGGAACATTCGCAAGCTGGATTCGCAGCTGCCCGCCTCCGCGCAGCTGGTCGACCTGGATCAGGACGGGACAGCGGAGCTGGTCGTCATCCTGGTACGCACCGACGAAGCGGGCATGCGGACACAGGAGGTCCATGCGGTGACGACGAACGGACTGCATGAGCTGCCCGTGCAGCTCCCATCCGCCTATCTGACACACAATACGACCTCCAGCGTGAAGTACATCAATGGCTACATTTATATCGAGCTGACGGCGGGCGGGCACACTTACCGCAAAGCTGTCGAAGCCACGACGACGGCGGACGTAGGCGACCGGCTTGCCTACGGCACGACCCAATACAGCATCGCGACCGGGCCCGACCGGCTGACGGCGCGCGTGCAGGTCGTGACGAGCGGCCCTGCGGCCGACAGCCCGCGGGTAGCCGTGGGCGAGATGGAGCTATCCTATGCCGCTGCGGACGACGGGTTAACCGTGGACGCATGGAACTTCGCTCCGGCCCAGGCCGCCAAGGAGATCCCGCTGTATGCGATTCAGATCGGCGGCTCGTTCCTGCCGCTGCAGACATGGGACGACAAGCTCGACCTGGTCGGTCTGTTGGGCCAGCCGAAGTCCGAGCACCAGGAGCAGCTCGGCGACGGCGCGGACACGCTCACCGGCTCCTGGACCAAGAAGCTCGTCTATGATGGCCTGGCGGTACAGCTGTTCTCTCCCAAGGACAACGGCAAGACGTTCTGGATCGACGACATGACGCTGACGGACGACCGGTACGCCTCGTCTCTGGGCGTTCGCGTCGGCGATACCGTCGCACAGCTGCGGGAGGCCTACCCGACGATCGCCATAGCGAACGACGGGCGCACCGATCCGGACAACTGCGCCTATGCGCTCGAAGACGAATCGCAGACGCAGCGCCTGACCTTCGAAGTCGCGAGCGGCAAGGTCAAGGAGATCCGCATTCAGTATTTGATACCGTAGAGGGAGAGTGGGCGTTCTATAGCGCGAGTCTCGGCGCCTGAGATCCGCAGCCTTCCCGCACGACCAACAAGCCGCCAGTGCGCTGGCGGCTTGTTCCATTTACTTTCTATAAATAGACGAATTAATCTGGGCGATATGATGCTGCGCATGCCACACATACCGCTGAAGGGCTGCGTCGAGCGTCATGGCGCCATGCGTCGGGCTGGTAACCGAGCGTTGAAACTCGGCGGGCTGCATTCGGGTCAGCAATATCGCAAATCTGACGTGGAGCGCCTCCAGCAGCATAATCGATACCTCGACCGGCGTTTCCGAATAATCGTTCAGCTCCGCCCACAGGTCTTCCCGGAAGGTGCCGGCGATCGGCCGGTCCTCGGTTAACCCGCGCTTGAAGCGAATATAAGCATTCATCCCGGCATCGGCCAGATGGTGGACAACCTGGCGAACCGTCCAGCCTCCGGGTCGATATGGCGCGTTCAGTCGCTCCGCTCCCGCTCCCTCCACCGCCTGCCGCAGCCTGACGGCGATCCCGCCGATGGACTCGATCAATTGCCTGCGCTGCTCCTCATCAGGCTCCCGTACCTCTATGAACGGCCCAATCGGGTAACGCCCGGCGAACCAAGCCAGCGCCAGCTGCTCCATCTCACTCACAAAAGCCTTCTTGGCCGGGCTATACGCGCTCGTATGCTCGAAGCGTTCGGCCAACTCTTCCTTAAACCCGCTATACCGCGCAGCTTCTTCGGGATGGGACCTGAGATAATCTCTGAATATAAGATGACGTTCAATATGAGGGTTATCGATCTGATAAAAGTGAATATGATGCGTCCTGTCCTCGCCGCCCTTGCGGAGCAGCCGCCTGCCGGGGATGCCCCACTCTCCGGCCACATCGTATCCGAGCAGGCGCATCCGGTCGTTGTACCGATCGATGCTCTCGATGTCCCGCACGATGCCCATCATGTCGATGACGGGCTTGGCCTTCATCCCCGGCACCGATGTGCTGCCGACATGCTCGAAGCGTACGATCTCATCTCCGAATATTGTGCTTAGCAACGCAGCTTCGTCCCGGTACAGCCGCACCCAGTCGCTGCGATAGTCGCTGAGCCTGACCTTCATCCAGCACCTCCCGACAGACGTACGCCTAGAAATGTCCTCGCGGTTTTTTGCCGGCCCAGCGCTCGTCGACCTTCTCCAGGGTGGATTGATAACGGGTGTCCACGCTCAGCCGATACTGATTCGTCATGTTCTCCAGCGAGCAGTGCATGAGGAACATCCCGAAAATCATCACATCGCCCGCCCGGTACTCGGTCGTCGCCCACTTGCCGCCGTACTTGCTCGTGATGGCGAGCGGATCGTCCGTGTAGTTGTTCACTTTGTCCCAGTCCGCATCCTTCGTGCCATAGGTGCGCTTCAGCTCCTCGAACCGATGCGAGCCCAGGCACATCGCCAGACCGCCCATCTCGTAGCTGATGTCGCCGATCGGAGACCAGGCGGTGTACAGATTGTGCGTACCGCGTCCCATGTACACTATATCATAGTGCGCCCCCGTGTAATCGCCCTTGCCGACCGCGCGCAGCCATTTGTAATTGTAGGTCAGCGACTTCTCGCCAAACAGCTGATCGAAAAAGCCCATAATATGCGGGCCGTTCAGCACGTCCAGCAGCTCCGGCAGATCCTCGTTCGTGCCGCCGAAAAACAGCGTCCTGCTGCCGTCCGCCATCACCCCGTCCTCGAGCAGGGTGTCCCTGTCGAGCTTGCCCATCTTCTCTATCTTGCGCAGCACCGCGCGCCTGGCGTTCAGCACCTGCTCCCGATCGTGGAAGCCGCGCAGCAGCAAATAGCCGTCCTCCGCAATTCTGGCGCGCAGGGCGTCAAAATTATGCATAATATCGTTCGAATCTCTCAGCTCCGTCAGATGCTCCCCGCCAAGCTCCAGCTCCCGGTTCCCTACCTTTACCAGCATGCACGTCTCACTCCTCCAGTTGGTTGTAGCTTCAGTATAGGGAGAGGCTGCGTATCCTTCCATTGAGGGACGTCACAAATACATGTATAATCGTACAAAATAATGATGCAGAGGGGGCGGCTTGGCGTTGGTCACGACGGATATTCCATATGCAATGGACGAGGGCTTCGCGGCTCCGGCATTCCGCTTCCAATCGATCTGGAAGGTAGGCGCGAACGATACCTATCATTCGCTCAAGCCGAACGGCTTCCTGAGCGCCGGGCTCTTCGTGACCTATGAAGGCAGGGGGAGCATCATGTACGGGGATACAAACGAAGTGATGGAGGCGGGTACCTACCTCCTCGTCTCGGGCGACGTGCCCTGTGCGTACCGCTGTCTGGACGGCGATTGGAAGTTCTACTTCATTCACTTCGATCCGCTGGATGTAGCCGACCAGCTCGGACTCGATGCCTGGCGGTCCGTATCGACCGGGCGCATCTCTGACGCCATCCGGTTGTGCGAGCGCCTCATCGACAGCCTCATCCTCCAGCCTGCCGGCTATGGCATGGCCGTGCATCTGACCGCGCAGGAGCTGCTGCATCTGTTCGCCCAGGAACGCGCCGCCTACGGCCGCAGCCGTCATCCCGAGCTCGACGACATCCTCTACCGCATGCACAAGCAGATCGGCGCCTCCGTCCCGATCGACGACTACGTCCGGCTGAGCGGCCTGTCGCGCACCGCCTTCTACACCCGCTTCCGCGAGCGCACCGGCCTGTCGCCCACCCAATATGTGCAGGAGCTGAAGCTCGCCTCGGCCAAGGCGGCGCTGGAGACGACCAACGCTACGGTCAAGGAGATCGCGGCTTCGCTGCGGTTTTACGATGAATTTCATTTTTCGCGGCTGTTCAAGAGAAGGTACGGGATGGCGCCGAGCGCTTATCGGCGGGGTCTATAGAATGCGATGCGAAAACCCGCCGAAGCTGAGGGGCTGCGGCGGGTTTTGTTCATGGATGATAAATAGATTTATTTTGCGGCTACACCGATCGATTCGGTGGATATGGCTTTTTAACATCGGTGCGGCCTAAAAGATAGTCTGTGCTGGTGTTATGCAAGTCGGCCAGCTTGATTAGAATGGCGGTCGGAATATCGACCTCGCCCCGCTCATAATTGCTGTAAATACGCTGACTACAGCTCAAATACGCCGCCACCTGCGTCTGCGTCATATCCTTATCCTCGCGCAAATTCCGAATTCGTGCATACATCTCCGCTACACCTCAGAAGCAGTATATTTTAGCGGAAAATTCGCTATGGAATTTTAGCGATAATTTCGCTAAAATGAATTCAAATCATGCAAAGAATACCGATTTAATTACCTCGCAACTACTGCTTAGCAGTTAAGCGGAGGAAGGAGAAATATGCGAAAACTGCTGGAAAAGCTGTATAACGGGCAACTTAATCCACTTGAGCAGATTGTCTCCAAAGATCCGGCGTACCATACCATTAATCAGCAAATCACAAAAGCTATGAACCTATGGAAGAGTCGGCTTGGTAAGGAAGAGTATCGGGAACTTGAGCGACTAATGGACTTGCGCTCTCAAATGGAAGAGTTGGATATGCTGGCTGCATTTGAATATGGTTTTCAGCTTGGGGTTTCCTTGATGGTCGAAACGATGGCCAGTTGGGGAGAGTTGCTGAAGGAGAAAGATATGAACTGAAACAGAGTGATTTCCGAGACACCCTTCGCTTCATCCGTGTAGCCGGCTGGCTATACTCTTTGACTTTAAAAAAACCAAGAGCCGGGCGTTCACACAGCGTGAACGGACCCGGCCCTTGGTTTTCTGTATAGCGTACTCTTTTAAAGACTCGTCACCGACGTCCCCGCCATCAGATCGGTCAGCGCATCATGGATGACCGAGGCCGGAATGGCGAATCCGATGCCCTGGGCTTCTGCGTTCACAGCCGTATTCACGCCGATCACTTCGCCCTTGTCATTCAGCAGCGGGCCGCCGGAGTTGCCGGGGTTGATCGAGGCGTCGGTCTGCAGCAGATGCTCGTACTGATGCTCGGTACCGTCTTCTTCGGCAATCGTAATCGGGCGCTCCTTGGCGCTGAGCACGCCGACGGTCATCGTATGATCCAGGCCGTAAGGGTTGCCGATCGCGATCACCCAGTCTCCGATGCTGGCTTGATCCGAATCCCCGATCGTCAGCGCCGGGAACTTCTTGCCGTCCGGACTCTCAACTTTAATGACAGCCAGATCAAGCTCCTCGTTCGAATTCACGACCTTTGCCGTGAGCGGCTCGTCATATCCGGGCACAGTAACCTTAAGCTCCGTCGCGTCCGCAATGACATGCTCGTTCGTCAAGATGTAACCATCCTCATTGAAGAAGAAGCCTGTTCCCGTGCCCATTAGCACCGGCTCGCCGCTCTGCTGCGGCTGCATCGTTTGCCCGCGCGGATCTGTCCAGCCGCCGCCGCGACCGCCGAAAAGGCCATTGGCCGACGATTGGCTCTCGACGCCGTAATTCCCAATCTCTACGACAGCGGGATTCGCCTGTTCAAACACGGTGGAAATCTTCTCGTCTACGCTCGAGGAAGAGGAGACCGACGCCGTCGTAAGTCCTGCCGCATCCGAATAGGAGCTGCCGGCCGCTGCCGACTCGAACGTGGCGGAGGTCCCTCCGCTGAACAGGTTCATCCGATCCGCCATCACGCTCATGCCGCCGACGACCAGGGCGCCGACCAGGAATGAGGCGATGATCGACTTGAAGGAGCCGCCTTTGGGGCGATTACCGCGTCGGTGGCCGCGACCGCCGCCGTCATGGTTCATAGCTGCCGCTTGCTCGGCTGCGACTGCTGCGTTCAACTCTTCTTCGTAGACAGAACGTAACGACTCCACTCGGTTAACGGAATCATAGCGGTAGATCGACACAGGCTCGTTATGGTTATTTATTTCATGGTTATTCTCGTTCTGTTCATTCATTCGAGTCATCCTCCCTTGCTTGCTATGACTCTATCATGGACCTTCAACCTAAAATGGAGCTTAAATGAGCCTAAAAGGTTCCTGAAAGATAAAAAGAGCGCAGACACCGCAATGGTGTCTGCGCCCCGCACGCTGGACGGCAAGTATTTTTCCTTTTCATAGCCTCAAATCACCAGGCAAAAACGCCCTTCTCGTCCAAAAACTCGCCATTATGCCGCTGTCCGTCCGTCGCGTAGCCCACAATAATCGCTGCGGCCGCTTCCTTCGATTTCCCGCCTGCGGCATTGCCGTTCAGATCGGTGGTCGTGAAGCCGGGCGTCACCGCGAATACCTGCGCACCGCCGGTTCTGACTTCATAAGCCATCGACAGGGTCATGGCGTTGTTGGCCGTTTTGGAGGAGTTGTAGTCGAACGCGTTCAAAGTGAATTCGGAATTTTGCATATGGTCCAGGGAAGCCATGTCGGTCGAGACGTTGACGACGGTGCCTTCGTTCGCTTTGATGAGCGGGAACAGGCGCTGGTTCAGGCGGAAAGTGCCGAAAAAGTTGACTTCGAAGGCGTTGCGCAGGTCTTCCTCCTTGGTATCGGTAAACGAGCGGGAGAACGCGCCCGGCATGCCGGCGTTGTTGATCAGCAGCGTCAGCTCCGAGTGATTTTTGCTGATCGTGTCGGCCGCCTGTTCGATGGACTGCAGGTCGCTCATATCGATCTGTACAAATTCGATGTCCAGCCCCTTGGCAGTCAGGTCGGCGACGGCCGTTTGGCCCAGCTCGACATTACGTGCGCCAAGGAGGACTTTCCAGCCGGCCTCACCCAGTTGCTTCACGATCTCGAATCCGATTCCTTTATTTGCGCCGGTGACGAATGCGGTCTTTTTCACGCCAATCCCTCTTTCCATAGGTTGGTTGCCTTTCACGATTTATAAGTTACTATGCTACACTTAGTGTAGGTCAACCATGAATTTTAGATAAGCGAGGGCGCGTATGCTAACGATCGGAGAAGTGGCGAAGGACGTCGGAATCAATGTCGGGGCTATCCGGTTTTACGAACGAAAGGGACTGCTGGAGCCTGCCGCCCGCAGCGAGCAGAACAATCGGCTTTATACGGAGCATGACCGGAACTGGCTGCTCTTCATCAAGTGTCTCCGCGAGACCGGGATGAGCGTGGAGGACATCAAGACGTATTATGACAAGGTGAAGGAGGGCACCTCCACCCTGCCGGAGCGAATCTATATGATTCAGGCGCAGAAGCTCAAGCTGCTGCACGATATCGAGGAGAAGCAGGCGCAGCTCGTTCGCTTGGAGGAGAAGCTGGAGCGTTATTATCGCGGTGAGAATTATTAGCCGCCGCGCGTCTCCGCCCGGTTACCGCTCCATGACTTGTTCACGTCTCGGGCCAACCGATACTGTTGTGATTGCCACACCGATCTCTGATTCGACAAAATCAATATAGTTTCTGGCGGCTTCGGGCAGGTGACTATATGCGGAAACCTGGGAGAGATCGCACTTCCATCCTGCCAGCCGCTTGTACACGGGCTTTGCCGACAGCAACTTAGCAGTGATCGGAAACTGACTGCAGACCCCTTCTTCTGTCTCATACCCTACGCAAACGGGGATTTCATCCAAGTAGCCCAGTACGTCCAGATTCGTCAATGCGACTGAGGTAGCACCTTGTATGCGGCATCCATAACGCGTAGCGACCGCGTCAAACCACCCGACGCGCCTTGGCCGACCGGTCGTAGCCCCGTACTCTCCCGAATCGCCGCCTCGGCAACGCAGTTCATCCGCTTCATTGCCTCGCAGCTCTGTCACGAACGGTCCGGTTCCTACGCAGCTTGAGTAAGCCTTGGTTACAGCCAGGATTCTGGTTATTGCATATGGCGGAATTCCTGCACCGACCGGTGCGCCCCCTGCAAGCGTTGAAGAAGATGTTGTGAACGGGTAAATCCCATGATCCGGATCTCTCAGGGCACCGAGTTGTCCTTCCAGCAGAATTGGCTCACCGCTTTGATAAGCGTCGTTTAATAATGAAGTCGTATCGCCGATATATGGCATCAGATGTTCTGCGTACTCGCTGAGTTGCGTGATCCATTCGTCGACGTGAACTGCCGGTTGCCCGTAAAGATGCTTGAGCAGTACATTCCTCGTCTCGAGAAGCTGGCCGATACGATCCCGAAGCCGAGCCGGATCTCGCAATTCACTCACCTGCACGCCAAGCTTGGCATACTTGTCCGAGTAAAAAGGCGCAATTCCGCGTCTCGTCGAGCCAAAGTTCCGGGCGCCCAGCCGCTCCTCCTCAAGTTGGTCGATCATGGGATGGATCGGCAATACCACTTGAGCACGCTCAGAAATAATGAGCCGCGGGTCAGGTACGCCACGCAGGGACAACGTCTTCAGCTCCTCCAGCAGCGCTCCAATATCCAGTGCCACACCCGGACCGAGTACATTTGTGACATGGGGGTAAAATACGCCCGAAGGCAACATATGCAGCGCAAATTTTCCAAACTGATTAATGATCGTATGTCCCGCATTGCTTCCGCCCTGGTAACGGACTACATAGGACGACTGCGCTGCCAACACATCCGTCATCTTTCCCTTCCCTTCGTCTCCCCAATTTGCTCCTACGATTGCGGTTACTGTCATATAATCCGCCTCCTATTCATCGTTTGCTCACAAACTAATGATAAATGAAGGAGAACGCATTAAAATAATTGATATTAATAATGCCAGATATAAATAGGAGTTATGCTAATGGAAGTCAATCTGGAGTGGTACCGGGTCTTTTATTGGATTGCAAAAACAGGGAGCTTATCAAAGGCTGCCGAGCGATTGCATATCACCCAACCGGCAGTGAGCCATACCGTGAAGCGGCTGGAAGACTCGCTTGGCGGTCAGCTTTTTTTCAGAACGCCGAAGGGCGTCACGTTAACGACGGAAGGCGAGGTTCTTTTTCATTACATCGAGCAGGCCTTTAACTTTGTTGACATCGGAGAAAAGGCGATTGCCGATATGAACAGCTTAATCAGCGGGGAGATCGCGATCGGGGCAAGTGATACATTGTGCAAGCACTATCTGCTTCCCTATCTGGAAAAGTTTCATTTGCAGTATCCGGGAATTCGCATTCGGGTCACCAACCGGACCACGCCGGAAACGCTTGCCCTGCTCAAGGAAGGAAAAATCGACTTTGGAATTGTAAGCTTGCCTGCTTCCGATAAACAGATTGAATTTTACGAAAGCATACCTCTACGGGACAGCCTCGTTGCAGGAAGCAAATTTGGCGAACTATCCAAAACTCCGCTTTCAGTTAATGATCTGCAAAACTACCCACTGCTGCTGCTGGAGACGGGAAGCAGCACCAGACGTTATCTGGATCATTATGCGGCCATGCATCAGATCACGCTCAAACCTGAGTTCGAGCTGGGAAGTATCGATCTGCTGGTCCGCTTTGCAATAAGCGGATTCGGCCTTGCCTTTGTGCTCCAAAATTATGTCCAAGAAGAATTGCGGGAAGGCTCGCTTGTAGAAATTCCGCTAAGCCCTCCCGTTCCCGAACGCAACATCGGCATCGCTACATTGCGAGGCGTGCCCTTGTCCTCAGCGACCAATTCGTTTCTCGCGATGTTGCCATTGAGAAAGCTGTGAGCGGCTGCAATCCATTTCGCGGCATCCTCGTCCCGCGATCAAGCCCCTCCGGCGCCGCGATCAAGCCCCTCCGGCGCCGCGATCGGCGCCGAGGGGCTGCGGCGGGTTGCCCCTGTCCGTCATGTGCGTGCGCCGATTATTGAATCGTCACATTGTCGATATAGACAGCGGACTGGCCGCTGCTGTTAGAGGCCGTCACGAACTGCACGCCAAGCTCTCTGACGTCGCCCGGATTGGCAATGCCGGACAGATTGAGCGTCAGTACGGTGTTGCCGGTACTAATCGGAATTGTGCCGCCGTCGTACCAGGTGTATGAGGCGCCGGTTTTCACATACAGCTTGGCGCGCATGCCGCTGCCCTGGGAGCCCCAGCTCGCATGCTTCACCGTCGCCTTAAGCGCCGACTTGCCGGACAGATTGTGCGCGGCCAGTTTGTACAGGGTGGCCGATCCGCCGCCCAGATTGATATCGGCCTTCAGAGAATAAGAGCCGCTTGCCGCCCATTCGGTGACGGCCCACGGGCCGCCGGACACGCCGCTTGCCGCCCAGCCGTTGCTGGAATTTTCGAAGCCGTACAGTAGGGATGCGGACCCGCCGCTCTCCGTAATGGCGGACAGATTAATGCCCGCGCGGTTCACGATCGCACTGTCGTTCATGAACGCATAAGCGTTGGCATTGTTCGCCGGCGACCAGCCATCGTTCCACGCGAAGAAGTAAACCGTCGCCGGGAAATTGTTCTTGATGGCGCTGCTCCACTTCGTATAGTCGAACGAAGCGCCGGTCGTGCTCGGGCCAATCTCCGAGAATGCGAACGGCTTGCCCAAGGCGACCAGCTCGCTATAGCCCGCCACGGTCGAAGGATTGTCGCTATATGCATCCAGCCCGACGATATCGACATAGCTCGATCCGGGGTAATACGAGGTCCGGTTGCCCCTGCTGGCATCGGGCGCATAGACCCAGATCAGATTGTTCAACCCTTTGGTATTCGTGAAGTAGTTGTACATATTGATCCACACATTTTTATATGTGGCCGCATCCTGATTGCCCCACCAGAACCAGTCCCCGTTCATCTCGTGAAGAGGCCGGAAGATGACCGTGACGCCGGCATTTTTCAAATCCTGCAGGCCAGCGGCCGTCTTGTCGAGATAAGCCTTCCAGCGTGCGCCGGTCGCCGTGCTCTCATTCAGCAGATCCCCGAAGTTGGTCAGCTTCGTGTTCAGGTTGCCTCCCGTAGCGGAGCCGGGACTTGGATAATGGACGTTGACGGTGACCAGACCGCCATTATTAAAGTAAGTCTTTAAATCCGAGTTGCAGCTATAGTTGATCAATGTCGTCGGGTCGGACGCCGTAGCCCAGCCGGAGCCATAATCGCAGCCGAAAATGCCGGGATACTGCCCTGTCGCCGAGACAAGCGAGTTCAGCTGCGATGTGGAGAATCCGCCATTGCTATAGCCGCCGAAAAAGCCCGAGAGCACCTTGCTGCCAGAACGATTCGGGAGATGCGCAAGCCAGTTATAGACATCCTTTGTTTTCTGCGACGAAGCGGAGTTGACCGGGGATACCGTGTGCGCGAGCACCGGCGTAATCGTCAAGCAGGTGAGCGCCATACATAAGAGCAACATCCAAGCTGAGCGCTTCATAAATATAACCTCCTCGTAGTTTGGAGAACCGACACCGGCAAGCGAGCGATGTAAGCGGTTTCGTGGATATTATAAGTCTTGTTTTGTTATTCATCAAGACATTTTTGTTAGTTATATATATTAAATTATTAGAAAACATTATCCAAACATGCGTTGTAAGTTAGTGGTTTGTATTCATCGTTATTAGTTTCTTTGGGAGATTTGAAGAAATAAAGGCGTGGGGCGCGATGGTGGCGAGAAGGGCGCGACTGCTCGCGGCGCGGCGATGAGCGGGCAGGAACCGCACAAAAATTGTGCGGTTCTGAGGGTGGGTTGCGCGGGACTGGAGGGATCGCGGAGGCAGCGGGGGCGGAAAGGGCGCGACTGCTCGCGACGCGGGCGATGAGCGGGCAGGAACCGCACAAAAATTGTGCGGTTCTGGGGTGGGTTGCGCGGCTGGAGGGATCGCGGAGGCAGCGGGAGCGAGAAGGGCGCGACTGCTCGCGGCGCGGGCGATGAGCGGGCAGGAACCGCACAAAAATTGTGCGGTTCCGAGGGTGGGTTGCGCGGGATTGGAGGGATCGCGGGGGCAGCGGGGGCGAGAAGGGCGCGACTGCTCGCGGCGCGGCGATGAGCGGGCAGGAACCGCACAAAAATTGTGCGGTTCCGAGGGTGGGTTGCGCGGCTGGAGGGATCGCGGGGGCAGCGGGGGCGAGAAGGGCGCGACTGCTCGCGGCGCGGGCGATGAGCGGGCGGGAACCGCACAAAAATTGTGCGGTTCTGAGGGTGGGTTGCGCGGCTGGAGGGATCGCGGGGGCAGCGGGGGCGAGAAGGGCGCGACTGCTCGCGGCGCGGGCGATGAGCGGGCAGGAACCGCACAAAAATTGTGCGGTTCTGGGGGTGGGCTGCGCGGGACTGAGAGGATCGCGGGCGCGGCTGTGGCGGGTGGGGCGCGATTACTCGCGGCGCGGCGAATGAACGGACAAGAACCGCACAAAGTTGTGCGGTTCTCGGAGCGCGCTGCCTTCTCTATTCCGTCGATGCCGTCGCATCTTACGCCGAGGGCTTCGCGTCTTGCTCAGCCAGCTTCGCGACAGCGCGGAGCGCGGCTTCGATCTCCCGCTCGACCGCCTGCGCGACGGCATCGGTGTGCGGGTCGTACTCGGCCGCGAGATCGGCGTCCGCGTAGCCGTCGACCGCGAGGATCGCGCCCGCCCGCGCGCCGCGCAAGCTCGCGACGACGTACAGCGCGGCGATCTCCATCTCGACGCCGATGGCGCCCGCTTTTTTGTACGTCTTGTGCGGGATGTCCAGCGCGCCCTGGAAAAAGGCGTCGAGCGTCACGGTAATGCCGCGGCTGACGACGCCGCCGAGCTCGCGCGCCGACGCGTCCAGCGCCTCGACGATGCGGCTGTCCGCGACGGCCGGGAATCCGTCCGGCACGATCGACCGGGTCAGCCCGTCGGCCCGGACGGCCGCCGTGCTGACGATCAGGCTGCCGGCCGGCGTCTGCTCCGAATACGAGCCGGCGGTGCCGACGCGGATGAGCGTCTTGACACCCGCGCGGATCAGCTCCTCGAAGCAGATGGCCGCGCCCGCAGAGCCGACGCCGTGGCTGACGACCGCGAGGCGTACGCCCCGGTAGTCGCCGACGAACGTACGGTACTCGCGGGCGAACGCCAGCTCCCGCACGCCCTCCAGCTTGCGCGAGATAACTTCGGCCCGGCGCGGATCGCCGCAGACGATCGCGTATTCGGGAATGTCTTCGGAGTGAATCTGCAAGATCGGCAAGTACATCGTTAATCGAACTCCTTTTTGGTCCATTCGTCCTCGGGAATCGGCAGCGCTTCGCCGGAGAACCGTTCCTCCGCGAACGGATCAGCTTCGTTATGGAACCCGTTGCGCTCCCAGAAGCCCGGCCGGTCCTCGCGCATGAACTCGATGCGGCGAATCCACTTCGCGCTTTTCCAGAAGTAGCGATGCGGCACGAGCGTACGCAGCGGCCAGCCGTGCTTGTCGGTGAGCGGCTCTCCTGCGAAGCGATAGGCGAGCATGACGTCGTCCTTCAGCAAGTCCTCGAGCGGCACATTCGTCTCGTAGTCCGGATCGGCGTGGAACATGACGTACTTCGCCTCCGGCTTGACGCCGAGCAGCGGCAGCAGATCCTTGAACAGCACGCCCTCCCACTCGGTGTCGAGCTTCGACCAGCGCGTCACGCAGTGGATATCCCGCACGACCTTGGTCGCAGGCAGCCGCATGATCTCATCGAACGTGAAGGAGCGCTCCTCCTCCACCTCGCCGCACACCGTCAGCCGCCACTCGTTCAGATCGTAGACAGGCACATCGCCCTCATGCAGAATCGGGAATTTCTCCGTCACGGTCTGCCCCGGGGGCACCCGATGGCGCAGCGCCGGATCGATGCTGGCCGCGGCGGCCGGCACTTTCGCTTTTTTCAGACGGTTCGCTTTGTTGTGCATCTTCGCTGTTAACCTCCTCTGACGTCCGGCATCGTTATCTGGAGCTGGAGCCGGCGTTTTGCGCGTCCTTGATGAACCCTTTGTCCCGGAAAAAGAACATCGCGATAATCGTCACGACATAAGGCACCATCTGCGTAAAGTGGGACGGCCACGACACGCCCTGCAGCCGGATGCTGAACGCGTCCATGAAGCCGAACAGGGCGCTGGCGCCGAGTACGCCGAGCGGTCCGGATTGGCCGAGCATCGTCGCGACGAGCGCGATGAAGCCGCGGCCCGATGTCATCCCTTCGGTGAACATCGTCACCTGCCCGAGCGACAGCTGCGCGCCGGCGAGCGCGCACAGCACGCCGCAGGCGATCATCGCGCCGTACTGGTAGCGGCGGACGTGGATGCCGATCGTCCTCGCGGCCAGCGGGTTGCTGCCCGCCGCCAGGAAACGGAACCCGTTCACCGTGCGATAGAAGTAGTACCATAGCAATCCCGCCAGCACGAGCGACAAGTACACAAGCGGAGAATGCCCGGAGAAAATGTCGCCCACGACCGGAATGTCCTTGATGAGCGGGATGTTCCACTTCGGCAAGCCGACCATATTGGGATCGTAGTAAGCGCCCTTCACATGGAAAATCGTCCGCAGGCTGAACGTCGTCAAGCCGAGCGCCAAAAAGTTCATCGCGATGCCGACGACGATCACGTTCGCCTGCAGATGGATGCTGAGGAACGCGAACAGCAGCGAGAACGCGCATACGCACAGAATCGCGAACAGGATGGCCAGAAAGGTATTCTCGAAATAATGGTTGCCGACGATGGCGGTGAACGCGCCGATCAGCATCAGCCCCTCCAGACCTACGTTGAACAGGCCGACGCGCGCGCACAGCGCGCCGCCGAGCGCCGCGAGCAGGATGGGCGTCAGGATGCGAAGCGCCGAGCTGAACAACGCCAGGTCAAACAGCTGATCCATCGACGACCGCTCCTTTTTTGCGCCGCATAAAGCGCCAGCTGAATTTTACCGTGATGAACAAGATGAGCACCGCCTGAATGACCGCGCCGATCTCAAGCGGCACATCGGTGTTGAACTCTACGCCCATGCCGCCTGTCTGAAGCGCCGCGAGGAAGAAGGCGCCGATGGCCGAGCCGATCGGATTCCCGCTTGCGAGCAGCGCCGCCATGATGCCTGTCCAGGCGTAGTCCGCCGAAGCGAACGAGCCGTCGATGTAGCGATATTGCGAGCCGAGCACTTCGGCCGCGCCTGCCAGACCGGCGAGCCCGCCGCTCGCGAACATCGTCGTCAGCATGAGCGATGTCCGCCGCACCCCGCCGTAGACGGCGAACAGCGGATTGCCGCCCAGCATGCGCGCCTCGTACCCTTTGACCGACCTTGCCAAATAGACGTACAGGATGACGACGGCAGCCAGCGCCAGGATGAACCCGGCGTGTACCGTCATGCCCTTGAACAGCTTCGGCAGCCAGACCGCATGCTCAAGCATCTGCGTCTGCGCCATGGCGGCCGAGCCCGTCTTGTCCTTGAACGGATACGTGACCAGGTAGCCTGCGAACAATGAGGCAATATAATTAAGCAGCATCGTCGTGATGAGCAGATTCACGCGGAAGCGAACGTCGAAGTAACCGGCCATCGCAGACCATAGTCCGCCGGCGATGATGCCGCCGAGCATCGCGACGATGCAGACGAACCAGCCCGGCCCCGGCATATGCAGGCCGATGAGCGCCGCGCTCAAGCCGCCGAACGCCATCTGCCCCTCCGCGCCGAGATTGAAGAAGCCCGAGCGGAAGGCGACCGCCGCCCCCATGGCGACGAGGATAAGCGGCGTCGCGCGGGCAAGCGTGCCCGTAAAAAAGTAAAAGCTGCCGAATGCGCCCTTCCACATCTCCGTGTACGTCTGTGCGATCGAGCCGCCGGCGACGAGTATGGCGATCGAGCCTGCGAGCAGCCCGATCGCGATCGCGACCAGCGGGCCGCGAAGCGGGAGCAGCCACGTTCCGAGTTTATTCAATTCGTACCCCTCCTCCCGCCATCAGCAAGCTGAGCTTGTCCTCGCTCGCCTCGTCGACGCGCAGCTCTCCTGCGATGCTTCCTTCGTACATGACGACGATCCGGTCCGACAGCTTCAATATTTCCGACAGCTCCGACGAGACGAGCAGGATCGCCCCGCCTTCGGCGCGCCTCTGCAGCAGCCCCTCGTGAATCGTCTCCATCGCCCCGATGTCGACGCCGCGCGTCGGCTCCGCCGCGATCAGGAAGGGCGTATTCTGCGCAAGTTCGCGGGCGACGATCAGCTTCTGCAGGTTGCCCCCGGACAAGTTCTGCGTCTTGTTGTCGAGCGAACCCGCTTTGATCGCGAAGCGCTTGACCCAGTCCGATACGAGTCCCCGCATCTTCCTGCGACGCAGCATGCCATAACGCCCCAGCCTGCCCTGGTGGCCCATGATGCCCGTCTCGACGACGGTCGCGTCCTTGTTCGCGCCCCAGATATACCGGTCCTCAGGAATATGCGACAGTCCGGCATCCCGCAATGCCCGCGCGCTGCTGCCCGTCACGTCCTTGCCGAGCAGCGAGATCGTACCCGCATCCGGCTTCATGAGGCCCGCGATCGATTGGATCAGCTCCGACTGGCCGTTGCCCGAGATGCCTGCCACGCCGACGATCTCGCCTTCGCGCACGGTCAGGTCTATATGGCTCAGCAGCGGTCTGGGACCGCGTCCGGCGAGGGAGACGCCTCTGAGCTCGAGCACATTCGCCTTCGGATTCGCGGGCTGCTTCGCGGAGGGCGCCAGTTCGCGGCCGACCATCAGCCTGGACAGCTCCTCCACGTCGGTCTCGGATGCGTTCAGCGTACCCGTCACTTCGCCGTCGCGCAGCACTGTGATCCGGTCGGCGACGCTCATCACTTCGTTCAGCTTGTGCGTGATCAATATGAAGCTTTTGCCCATGCCCGCCAGTTTCTTGATCGCTTCGAGCAGTTCATTGACCTCCAGCGGGGTCAGCACGCCGGTCGGCTCGTCGAGGATGATGATCTCCGCGCCTTGATGGAGCACCTTCAGAATCTCCACTCGCTGCTGTACGCCGAGCGGGCAGTCGCCGACCTTGGCCCGCGGATCGACGCGGATGCCATACGTCCCGGACAGTGCCTCCACCTGTGCGATCGCGGCTTTGCGATCGAACCGGACGGCGCCGGGCTCGCGGCCGATCACGATATTTTCCGCCACCGTGAAGTCCGGGAACAACATGAAGTGCTGATGCACCATCCCGATGCCGACGGCGATCGCATCCTTCGGATCGGCGAAGCGCAGCTCGCGCCCGTTCAGCCTGATCGCGCCAGCAGTCGCTTGCTCCATGCCGTACAGGATGCGCATGAGCGTCGTCTTGCCTGCGCCGTTCTCGCCGACGACGGCATGCACCTCTCCGGCCTTCAAGTTAAAGTCGATTCCCTTGTTCGCGATGACGCTGCCGTAGCTCTTCGTGATTCGCTCCATCTCGAGCAGCATGCGAGCCCTCCTGTCTGCGGTCCTTATAAGCATAGGAAACCGGCTGCTCGAGGCAGCCGGTTATCGATGGTTATTGGCGAGGCGACATTTATTGTTGCAAAGGATTGTTGACGACGATCGTGCCTGCAATGATATCATCGGAAATCTTCTTGAGCTTGTCAACATTTTCTTGGCCGATGGCATCGCTCAGCGGAGAGTTGCTCTCCTTGTTCACATAAGTCAGGCCGACGCCGCCTTCCTTGAGGCCGTAGTCGCGAACGCCGTACGTGAAGTTGCCTTGAACGAAGTCCTTGACTGTCTCATAGGCGACTGCATCCGTGCCTTTGAGCTGCGCCAGGATGATTTGTTTGCCGTCGGTGTTGTCCGTATCCTGACCGGACGTGTAGAAGCCCTTCTCGCTTGCGGCTTCGAAGACGCCGCGGTCGCCTACGGCCGACATGCCGGCGATGAAGTCCGCGCCTTGCGCGTTTTGCTGCAGCGCCAGTTCCTTTGCTTTGGCAGGGTCGGTAAATCCGCCTACGTAGCCAACCTTGATCTTGATGTCCGGGTTGATCGACTTGGCGCCTTGCTCGAAGCCCTTCGTGTACTTGGACAGCAGCGGGACGTCCATCGCGACGACGTTGCCGACCGTGCCGGTCTTGGACACGAGCGCCGCAGCCGCGCCGAGCAGGTACGAAGCTTCGTACTCCCGGAAGGCAACGGAACGCACGTTAGGCAGATCGACGACCGTATCAATGACGGCGAATGCCTTGTTCGGATATTCAGGCGCGATCTTCTTCAGCGCATCTTCGACCTGGTACGTCGCGGTGATGATCAGGTCGTAGTCGCCTGCTGCTGCCGTACGGATGTTTTGCTCGATGGAGGCCGGGTCCGTGGACTGCATCGTCTTTACTTCTACGCCGAAGTCTGTGCCGGCCTTCTTGAAGCCTTCGTCCATCAGTACAAAAAACGCGTTGACGCCGATCGGCTCGGGCGTGATAAGCGCGATTTTCTTCTTTTTGCCGCTATCTGCCGCGGGCGCGCTTCCGCTTGCCGGAGCGCTGCTGCCGGCGTTGTTGTTTTTATTCGATCCGCATGCGGCGAGGACGCCGGCGATCAGGACGAACATCAGAACGAGCGATAATGTTTTTTTCATCTGTTTCTCTCCCCCGGAAGTATGCAAAAAAATAGACTTTATCATATCCTAGAAGATCACTGGGGATTTGTCAATTGTATTTTCCGTTTTTTTCGACAAATTTCGCCTGTCCTGGGTCCATGCCTGCGATAGGGTGCTCTCGTTATATCCCCGCGGTGCCGCTCGTCTGTCGCCTGTACGGCGGTCCCTGGATATTCACATCAGCGTGCCTCAAGCTACCTTGCAGCGCCCGGTCCAAATACCGGCGCCAATCGCGACGCCGAGAGCTGATCGCCCAGACCAAAATATTCACAGAAGTTCATAATCATCGGATTCCATTGGGACGGATCGACATAATTCGGATGATCCTCCATCGTCAACGCCTGCTCCACGTGAATTTTCTCGATATGGACCTCCAACGCAACCAGAGAACTCGGCTCTTCGAAGGGATGTACCTTCACAAGCTTGGCCTCCAGGTGAACCGGACATTGCCGCACACGAGGCGCCCTGACAGCCCGCGACGGCAGCGGAGTCAACCCGGACACGCCGAACTTATCGGGCTCGAATCGATACCCGCGCGCCGCTTTGGATTCCGGGACCGGATTGCGGCCGGTCAACAAGGTGAGACGCTCGATCGCAGGGATCAAGTCGATGGACGGCAAATTGAGCACGCATTCGCCTTCTCTAATCATGTTCAAGACGGTCTGCGATTTGCTGCTTAGTCCGAGCATGCAAGAGCGATTCAGCCACCAGGCCGAAGACATCGGCGCCAGATTCGGGGTGCCATCCTCGTTTATTGTACTAATGAGCACGACCGATGAGCCGAAGTACAAAATCTTAGGTTCGATTTCGATATGCATTTCTCGCTTGCAGCCCCTTCCGTATCATCAAGTGCCCCTACTATAGCACGTGCCGGCAGGCGACTATACGAATTTGGAATGAGACAGCAAGAACTCGAAGGCCCGAACGGAACGCCTGTGATAGAGACAGGGACAATATTTGCTTGAGCTACTGAACATCGATATAAACCGGGTCCAGGTTTACGGCGATTACCTTCGATGGCCCGTTTATATGAGCGGTTAAACGGGATGTTGCGATATACACCTTATACTTCCCCTTTTTATCCAACATAATCGGGAGCATACGGGTGCGCTTTTCTAATGGCTTTAAAGAATAAATTCTGCCGGCATCTGCATCGATATACTGATCAGGATCTCCCGGCTTAATGACATGGATATGGATGAGCTGACTCCCGCCGTCAAAATCAAGGGTATGCTTGGTTACGTTTTGCAGGGTCGCTCTAAGCTCGATAGTATCGCCAAGCTTTGGACGAGGATTCGACAGCTCGTACGAGAGCTTGAAGTCAGATTCATCTAGCGGGCTTACTTTTCCCGCACATGCCGTGGTCATCAACAGCAGCATCAACAGAACTATGTATTTTTTCATCATCATAACTCCCCCAGTAAGTTGGACGTCGGAGGTTCGGAGAAGTTTCCGATAATTTCATTTTTTTCAAATGTTATCTCTCCCGCTTGCCGAATTGACGTACGGTGATGTCGTTTTTACATCAAGCAATTATAATGAGGGAAGTTAACAGCTGCCGAAAACAGCAAACGTGTGGGTGTGGTGACGTATAGTGAGAAAAATAATGCTTACGGGCGGCGGCTCAGCGGGCCATGTCACCGTAAACTTGGCTTTAATACCGCGCTTGCAGGCCGAGGGCTGGACTGTCGAATATATCGGTTCGCATACGGGCATCGAGAAGCAGCTGATCGCAAATGCGGCGAGCGTTCAATATTTTGGCATCGCCACGGGCAAGCTGCGCAGATATATGGATTGGAATAACGTGAAGGATCCGTTCAAAGTTGTCCAAGGCGTTGTTCAAGCTTACCGCATCATCAAGCGCAGCAGGCCGGACGTTATTTTCTCCAAGGGCGGGTTCGTCTCCGTCCCTGTCGTGTTGGGCGCGAAGCTAAGCGGGGTGCCCGTCATTATTCACGAATCCGATCTAACGCCCGGACTGGCGAACCGGATTGCGATTCCATTGGCGACGAAGGTGTGCACGACGTTCCCCGATACGGACCGGCATCTGCCGAAGAGCAAAGCCCACTACGTCGGCGCTGTCATCCGGGAGGCTCTCAATCGCGGCAGCATGGCGCGCGGAAGAGCCTGGAGCGGTCTGGCGGCGGACAAGCCCGTGCTGCTCATAATGGGAGGAAGTCTTGGTTCTCGTAAAATAAACCTGGCGGTGCGAGAGGCGCTTGCGGATCTATTGGAACGGTATCAGGTCGTGCATCTGTGCGGTAGAGGACAAACGGACGACACCGCGAGGGCGCCGGGTTACATCCAGGCAGAGTATATTCAGGACGAGCTGCCGGATGTGCTGGCAATGACCGATCTCGTTGTTTCCCGGGCAGGCTCCAACTCGATTTTCGAATTTTTGCACCTCCGCAAGCCGATGCTGCTCATCCCGCTTACGAAGGCGCAAAGCCGCGGCGACCAGATTCTGAACGCACAATCGTTCCGCCAAGCCGGCTACAGCGACGTACTTCCCGAAGAAGCTCTGACGGCCGAGGCGCTCGTGTCTCGGATCGACCGGCTGTACGCGGATCGGCAAGCATACATCAGGCGCATGGAGGCGGGAGCACCGCATACGGACGCGCTTGCGAATGTCATGGATCTCATCAAGCGGGTAGCGAAGCGGCGTTAGGCGCGGCCCGCAAGGCGATGCTACTTCAGATTGCTCAGCCATGCGGCCAGCGCTTCGCCGACTTCATCCGGTGCGTCTTCTTGGGGATAATGACGGCCCGGCACTGTAACTTCGGTCTGCGATGGCCATGTACGGCAAAAATCGATATGGGATGGCGGCAATAAGCCGGGATCGCATTGAATGAACAGTTTAGGAACGGCGCTCTGCGCCAGCCATTCCCCATACGCCGTGACGATTTCCGGCACACCCGTCGGGTCCCCGACGAACGGAAGCTGGCGTGCCCAGCTGAGCATGGGACGGCGGCCTTCGCCCGGCTCCAGGAACGGTCGGCGGTACTGTGCCATCTCTTCATCCGTCAGTTGGCGCAATATGTTGACCGGCAGATTAAACTCGATGAACGAATTTTGCTCGAGTACCATTTGTTCCCCTTCCGGCGTCCGGAGCGCTTGGAAGATTTTGCGGCCGTTCTCCGGCATCTCGCTCCAACTGCGCGGCTTCATAATCGCTTCCATGTAAGCGATGCCTTTGACCGCTTCAGGGTGGCGCATGCTCCAGTCGAAGCCCAGTGCCGATCCCCAGTCGTGCACCACGAGAGTCACACGCTCGCTCACGCCAAGCTGATTGAGCAGCTCATCCAGATAACGGCGGTGCTGGGCATAGGTATACGCGTGAGGCCCGCTATCCGGGAGCTTCGCCGAATCCCCCATTCCGATGAGATCGGGCGCGATGCAGCGGCCAAACTTCCGGGCATAAGGAATCATGTTGCGCCACAGATAAGAAGATGCCGGATTGCCGTGCAGGAACACGATCGGATCGCCGCTTCCCTCCTCTACATAGGCCATATCCAAACCGAATACTTGAATCCGCTTTTTCTCATAGGGCAATGTCCCGTTAATCATTTTTTATCTCCTCCTCTTGCGTCTCATCCTGCTCGGTCAGATTGCGAAGCACGATTTTCAGCAAGCTTAACAACAAGTCATACTGTTCATCGGTTATGCCTTTGCGCGTTTTGTTCTTAACGCGGGCCAGCGCCTCCTGCACTTGCGGCACCGCCTCACGTCCCGAATCCGTCAGATAGAGCAGATGATAGCGGTTGTCGACGGGATCGGGTTCCCTCCGAACGTAGCCTTCCGCTTCCAGCTTGGCAATCGCTTTGGCGGTAGTCGTCTTGTCAATGAGCAGCCTCTGACTGAGCGCCTTCTGCGTAATGGGTTGTTGGAACGCAATCGCCATCAGAAAAATGTACTGTCCGCTTCCGATTCTGTACGGCGACAGTTCGGCTGAGATCATTATCTGCATGTGTCGGTAGATCGCCGAGATGTATTGGCCATGCGATTCCGCTGCGCCCTTGTCACCCTGCCTCCAATGCTCGCTCATCGTATCCCCCTTTAATAGAATGCTATTGCAACTAATTTCATAATACGCATAATAGGATGTTATTGCAACTAATTTATTTTAGGCCAAAGAGAACGAATGGAACTATCCGGTTAGATAGTTCCATCGCAATTTTCTATTTAATCAAGAAGCTGGTCAAATGCGAATACCCGTAAACGAGAATGCCGCCTTTTTGTTTGTCGATGTATTCCGGTGCGTCCTTCAACGCTACCTTCTCCAACGTCTTGCCTGTCCGTTTGCTGATCTGATAGATGTAATCCTTCTCGCTTGTAAACCCGTAGCCGGACAAAATAACATCACCGACAATCTGGAAATTCCTCGTGTTGCTGACGAGCGAAGAGGTTCGCCACAATAATTTGTTATCGGAGAGACGAATTGCGGTAATGAAGCCGTTCACGCCCTTGGAGCTCTTGGCATATGTCCAGTGTGAATGAGAGACATAGAGAATTCCGTCCTCAACTACCGCCCAGCGGACCCGCTGATAAATATAATCGTAGTCCTCCGCCATGTATGCGGGGGAGATCGCATAGTTGATAAAATCGTAAACCTTTTCGATCCGGGTCATGGATTTATCCAATATGACAAGATACCTGTTCTCGCCAAAGTTTAGACCGTAGATCAGAATGACGTTGTTCGTTCCTTTTATAGCTTGAACCAGCATTTGTCCCTTGTATTCGGTCGGGATGCCCGCAGGCAGATTGCCCTTGATATTCTGAAAAGGATTGGGGACCGCATATTGCGAAGCCTGCAACTCTTTGGAATCATCATGGACAGCCGGAATGGACTTGACTGCACTCTGCTTCAGCGTCAATTTTTTCGTTTTGTTGACAGCTGCATTTGGATCGATCAACGAGCTCAAATAATAATTAAAGGGCGGCTTCGGCAGCTGAACCGGCTCTAACTGATCCAAGTTCGCAATATTGTTTTTATCGATCCCTTGTTCCGCAGTTGAACCGTCATTTGACTCTGCACCTGCATTCGTGGAGCCTAGCATCAAGCAAACCGCTGCAAAAACAACGACCAATCGGCTCAATTTAATCAAGAATTAACCTCTTTTCTATTTTCTCATACGCATCCAATATTTTACTATATAAGCGCTTGAGAAAATAGGTTTTGTTGTAAGTATTTTCAGGGAAACGGGGGGGAGGATGGGCTGGGGATGTGGACGGATGGGGCTTTGACGATAAGCGTTGAGAAAAGCAAAAGTTAAAAACGATTAAGCCGACGCATAAAATTCAAAATTGCTTCAATGCGTATTTTTTCTTCACAATCCTCGCAACAAATAAAATTAACCTCTCTTTCCTTAGCTTGTTTATATTTGAGTGAACCTTCGTATGCCCTGAATGTTTTTTTACAAGCATAACAAAGTACATCATAGTAAAACATGGGTAACCTCCTTAGTGACACATCACTTCTTAGTTGATATGTCGAAGATTGCAACGAGTTCTCTCGTATATTCCTGTACATCTAAATGAGGCTTTCTCATTAATTCCATGGTGAACCCGTCAATGGCATTTCTTATTGTTAGCGCAATCACCCTTGCTGATGATTTGGTAAATTTCCGAAAAAGCCCTTCTTGCACACCTAGGGCGAGAATATTTTCAATTGGAACTAAAACAGCTTCATCATGGTCTGCTGAAAAGTGAAGTTTACCCGCTACAGTTATGTTTTTAGAAACCAATTGTATAACAGCGAAAACATGCTGACGATTTTCAGCTACAAATGCAAGATTGGATTCGATATATACACGAAGCATTTCTTTAGGGGATTTTTGAGCTTCTACTCTTGGAGCAATGTATGATTGCCAAGCTATATAGTATTCGATAGCTATTTGCTCCAATATTTCCTCTTTATTTGCAAAGTGATAAGAAATGACCCCCTTGCTGATTTTTGCACGCTTCGCAATTTCCCCCAAAGAGGCTTGAGTGTAGCCTAATTCTGCGATTGTCTCAATCGCACATTCTACAATTTGAGCTCTACGAGCTTTTTCGATGAATGACAATTGATTTTGGTTAGTTGGTTTGTTTTTTTTACTCATGGTTTTATTTTAGTACGAACGTACAAAAAAATCAAACAAAAAACATCTACCACCCGAACCTGATCGCCCCGGCCCCCGGTCGTGACGGTTTGAGCGATCAGTGGACTATGGTTTTGCTGCCGATGCTTCCGGCAGCGCTTTGTGCCAGATTGGCGTTACATATCGTTGCTGTCTGATCTCACAAATGAATCCGGACCTCCTTGGAAGGTATACGCGTCTTCCCCTCCCGCAAGCGAATGTATTCTGAAGCTCCCCTTGACGTGGTCATACTGTATGCTGTCGTCCCGGCTAACCTTCAGCGCCTCTCTTGCGCTTGCCCACAGAAGCTGTCCGTCCTGTTCCTTGAAGATGTAAATCTGGTTTTGTTTACGGGTGACGATGATGGCCTCTTCTTTGCCGTCGCCATCCAGGTCGCGTTCGTAGCTCGCGGCATCCAGCTGCATATAAGTAAAGACTTGCCCCTCCGAATTCTTTTTTAAATACCAGACACAAGCTTCCCCGTCCGTTCTGCAGACCGTTTGCTCGATCTTCAGCACTGGTTGGCCGAACAATCTCGTCATGCTGAACTGCAGGCCGTACATATGCCCGGTGCCGTAATGGTACAGCATCTCCGGCTGGGCTTGCCCGTTCACCTTAAATCCGAAAAAATCCGGATTCCCTCTGATTTCATTAGGGGCTGTCGAATCGGGCTTCAAGGTATAATGCAAGGCCACGCCAAAGCCTGCTATCGGCCGTTCATCGAGCAATTGAATATCGTTGAGCTGAATCTGCGGGATATAGCCATTGGTCTCGTTAGTCAACGGATTGTACTTGTTCGACAATCCCGGCAGGATGTCCGGATCCGCTTGAGCGATAACTTGTCCCCATTTCATTTCTCTCGCGGCCAGCGGTTCGAATGCGACAGGCAATCGCGCTTCGGCGGACGAGACGAAGACGGCCTTGTCGGCATTGCCATATGGCCAGTTGACCGCCACCATGACCGCCACGATGCCCAGGACCACGACTCCCGCGAGACGCATCCATTGCCGGGACCAGTATGCCGGGCGACGCTCCACAGCCTTCAACACCGACAGTTTCATTTCATCGGAGAAAATCTCATCCGCAAAAAGCCCTTGTTTGACTTGGTTTTCCCACTCTATCGACCGATCGCTCATAGCTCCAGCTCCCTCCACCTTTTGTCAACGATTTTGCGCGCTCTGTGCAGTCTCGACTTCACGGTTCCTTCCGACACGTTCATCAATCTGGCGATCTCGATCATCGTCAGTTCGTGCTCCAGCGTCAGGATCAGAACCTCACGCAGCTTTGTGGACAGACTCATAATAATGTCTCTGATCTCCCGGAAAGACTGTTCCGAGAAGTAGTCCATCTCGGCCGATCGTTCGATGGTTTGCGGCTTCACCCAGCTGAACAGCACAATTCGGCGCACATAGCTGGACTTCAATTCGTTAATCGCCAGATTTCTTGCAATCGTAAACAACCATGTTTTCATTGATGACTGGCCTTTGAAGGCGCCTACGCTATGAAATGCTTTCAGAAACACCTCCTGCGCAATATCTTTGGCCTGCTCCCTGTTCTTGGTGATCGCATACGCGTATCTCCTCACATCGTCTCCATATGCGGTCATCAGGTCATAGAGCTCGGATTTGTCCATGCATTCCGTATTCACCAGGTATTGATACTCCAAATGGGATTCCATGTATTCACCTCCACCCTATTAGACAGGAGCCGACGGCGAATCGTTCCCCGTTGATCTCGTGTCGACTTCGGATATAAAAAACATCGTCAGGCCAATAGAGGCCATGACGATGTAATACCGTTTCTATGTTTCCCCTATAAGCTCTGTCCAGTCACTCCCGTTACCGGATCGAAGGTCAGCATCTTGGTCCCGATCTTATCGATGAAGAAGCGATCGTGGCTCACCGTGATGACTGCACCGGGAAAATGGATCAGCGCTTGCTCCATAACCTGAATGCTCGTGAGATCCAGATGGTTGGTCGGCTCGTCCAATATAATAACGGCCGCGCCCGAGAGAAGGCACTTGGCCAGCGCTACCCGCGCCTTCTGTCCACCCGACAGATTGCCGATGAGCTTGCTCAGATCCGCCTCCGAAAATTGCAGCATAGCCAGAAATTTGTTCACCTTTTTGCGGGGAGCGTCCAGCCCCAGTCCGTATGTATTCACCGCGTGGCTGACGGTATCCTTAGGATCAAGCTCCTCCCACATCCGGTTGAAGTACGCATAGCTGACGCCCTTCTCCCAGACGACCTCTCCGGACTCCGGCTTCTCCTGCCCGGTGAGCGCCTTGATCAGCGTAGACTTCCCGCTTCCGTTCGGCCCCACGATGACCAAGCGGTCTTCCTTCTGAATATCGAAGCTGACGTTCTCGAAGATCTGCCGCCCCTCGTAGGTCTGCCCGATCTTCTTCACCTCGCACAGCTTGTCCGGGAAGCGCAGCCTCTCGTAAATATCGGTAATCAGCACGTTAACGGGATGCGGCTCGATTCGCTTCTTGTTATCCGCCAGCTTGCGCGAGAGCCGGTCCTTAGAACCCGACTTCCTGCTCGCCCGATCGTCGATCGCCTCGGACTCCATGAGCAGCAGCTCTTCCTCCCACTCGAACTGACGGTCCAGCTCCTTTTTGCGCATCTTCTTCTTGCGAACGTAATCCGTGTAGTTGCCTTCATATTCCTGAAAATGATAATTCTCGATCTCGATCGTGCGGGTAACGACCTTGTCGATGAATTGCCTGTCATGAGACACCAGAATCATGGCACCCTTGAACCGATACAACCACTGTTCCAGCCATGCGATGCCATCCATATCCAAGTAATTCGTCGGCTCATCGAGCAGCACGACGTCGGGCAGTTGGATTAACATCTTCGCGAGCGCGGCGCGGTTGCGCCATCCTCCGGACAACTCATCGATCGGCTGATTGCGCGATCTGTCGTCGAATCCCAGCTTCGTCAGCACCGTATTGATCTCGACGGACACGTTCCAGCCATCGAGATGTTCCATCTGTTCGAATAATTCCGCCTGCCGGGCGAGCAGCCCGTCCATCTCCTTGTCGTCGGTCACGATACCCAGCTTGTCCCCGACCTCTTGCAGCTCCCGCTCGATCAGCGCGACCTGCTCGAAGCACGCCTCCAGCTCTTGCTGAACGGACAGGCTGCCCCTTAATTCCGAGAACTGCGAGAAATATCCGATGCTCACCTGGGGGTCGATCTCCACCTTGCCGGATGTCGGCTCCTCCTGTCCCAGAATGAGCTTAAATACCGTCGACTTGCCGGCGCCATTGCGTCCGATTAGACCAATCCGCTCCCCTTGCATCACTCGAAAATAAATATCGCGAAAGATCATGGACGCTTCGTACTTCTTCGTGACGTTCTCCAAACGTATTACGCTCATACCGATCACCTTTCTGGTTACAACTTCTAGGGTGATTCTTCACGCCTGCACGTCGATCAGGATCTCCTTCTTTGCGTAATTGTGGCGTCTCCAAGCATAATAACCATCCGGTCTATAAAAACGTCTTCGTTCGTTTGCGTCGAATTAAAACAGGCTTTTAGAGTGAAACGAACGAGGGAAGCGTGTCCATAAACAATAACGCAAAGATAGCCGCTACAATAACAACCAATAATGTTAACCTTGGAATAACGTGCCACATGGAGGATCGCCACTGATTCGAAGAAGAATCGAACCTGGCGCGAAGTTTGCCGGAAATCGAATTGTTATCCGGGTTGTGAGTATTGTAGACGATTTCCACGTTATTTCTGTTCTTAAGACCAAAAGCATATAAAAGAAACTTCGAATATTTGCGATCATTCGACATGAAGCTATAACAGTAAAGGGATACCTTGCCTGTGATACCTGAATTCATGTCATAGCTATCTTCAGTTTGCTTAACGACCCGCACTTGGCGGAACTCCCCATACTTTAAGAGAGCTAGACGTTTCATTGCCCGATACCCCGCCCATACTGCGAGTACGCCTACAATAATCATGAAATTGTTTCTACCTGAATTGTCGGTATCATCTAGTTGTTTGAGATCGTAAAGAGTTGCTGCAATACCAAAAAGCCACAGTAATAACCAAAATGAACAAGCCACTCCGACTACTGCCGACCAATGTAGACTTCTTTTAACCGTTGTCATCCGCTTCCTCCATTTGGAATCATTATCTTCGTAGAGTTTAAAACAATTGCAATCTTGTTAGCAATCACTGTATTTAACGATGATGGGGGAACAATTGAGGCAGGAAGACAAGGCATCCAAAACCTTGAGTTCTCCCTGTGCATACTTATTGTGGTATAAAACAACTTCCACCGCCCCGCGCCATTCACATCTCCCTCGAACAGTCCCCGTAAAGAAATCGCCGCTCTTCTTTGTCCTCGGAAGCAAGCGGCAACCGGCCCAGCCTATTAACCCTCGAGAGAGGCCAAGCTAGCGAAGGTCTTAGATACATCGGTGTTATCCTGCCAACTAATCCAATAACTCCAACTGTAGAGTTTACTTGAGTGAGGAGCAGCAGCGTTCAACTATTTAATAACGTTCTATTGCGAATGGGCACTATAACTTTTTCTCATTTCAAAAAGCAATCCGATAAGGTTCTTGTAATAGGGTATAAACACACCATCTTCAAGCATTTGAATAATTTCATCCTTTGTTGCCCATTTAACCTGCTGTACTTCATCATATTGTAATTTTAATTTATCAATTTCTACATCAGCTTCAATTAAGTAATAATCATCAAATCCAACACCAAAATTAATTGTTAAGTGCGGTCGGACTTGGCTAAAATCAAAAACGTATCCGATTTCTTCAAAAAGCTCTCTTTCTGCTGCTTTTTGGCTGGTATCTCCTGTGGTTGCACTGCCGCCTACGGTTATGTCCCACATATTAGACCAACCCTTTTTAAAGGGTTGGCGTTGTTGAATCAGCATTTCTCCGCTTGATTTAAAAATACATACATGAACGACTAGATGATACTCCCCTTCTTTAAAACTACTCCCACGTTCCATTGTCTTTCCAGTCTTTACGCGACTTTCATCATAAATATCCCATAACTCCACAAAGATGCACCTCGCCAGTAACAATTTATGAAATTTCAGCAGGCAATCTTCTTTGTTAATTATATACATATTATTGTTCAAAAACATTGAAGCCGCGTTACTGCAAAATTATGAAAACATACTGTATGAACTCCCGATGTAACAATTCTCAAGAGTCACCTGTTGACTCCGTGTTGACTACGAGCCATAAAAAATACATCGCCAGGGAGTTCAGTCCACATGACGATGTATTCATCGAGTAGCCACTGCTTATAGATCCTTTGACTTCTATTCATCCCCGGTCGCTATTTCATTGTCACTATATGAAATCCAATCGCTCCACGACCCCGCATACAGCCTTACATTCGTGTAGCCCGCCTCCTGCAGCGCCAGCACGTTCGGCGTCGCGGTGACGCCGGAGCCGCAGTAGACGATGAGCGGCGCGTCCTGCAGGAGCCCGTCGAAGCGCGCGGCCTGTGCGTCTGCATCGCGCCAGGCGCCCTGCGCATCCAGCGCTTCCTTCCAGAAGCGGTTGATCGCGCCGGGGATGTGGCCTGCGGCCTTGTCGAGCGGCTCGACTTCGCCGCGATAGCGGGCAGGCTCGCGCGAGTCGATGAGCGTGGCGAGATCCGTGCCGAGCAGCTCGCGCACGTCGTCGACCTCGGCGAGCATGCTGTGCTGCACTTCGGCGAGGAACTGCGCCGGGATGCGCACCTGCTGCTCCGCGTTCACGGGATAGCCCGCTTCGCGCCAGGCCGTGAAGCCTTGATCGAGCACGTAGACCTGGTCGTGGCCGAGATACTTGAGCAGCCACCACAATCGTGAAGCCATGGCGCCGCCCTGGTCGTCGTAGGCGACGACGCGCGACGCGTTGCCGATGCCGGCGCGGCTGAACGTGCCGGTGAGCTGTGCGGCATCAGGCAGCGGGTGACGCCCGCCGTGACCGTCGGCCTCGACCGGCGCAGACAGGTCCTTTTCGAGGTCGAGATAGACGGCCCCCGGGATATGGGAAGCTTCATAGGCTTCGCGTCCTGCATTCTCCTGGCCCTTCCCCATCTGGAATCGGCAATCGACGATCACCAGATCGGACTCGTACAGGCGGGCGAGCAGCCATTTGAGAGATACGATATTGTTCAAGGACAAGGGACAACGCCTTCCTTCTTCTCCGTAATAAAAACATTATACCGGATATCGCAGCCGGAATGGCAGTCCAATCGGTTCGGTACGGCAGGGTTTGACACGACACGGTACGTTGCGGGTAAAGGGCATGACGCGGCAAGTCCGCCATGAGCCCGGAATCCCAAGCCCTCTCCGGGCTATGCGGCGACCTTGACCGCCGCCCGCGCAGCCGCACGGCTGGCGGCCGACGCGACGGCCGCGATCGCCAGCAGGAGCACCGCGAAGCCCGCCAGCATCCAGCGCGTCCCGCCGCCGCCCAACTCGTCCAGGCTCCAGCCGACGAGCTTGGGCAGCAGGGCGCCGCCGAGCAGGCCGCATGCCATGAGCAGGCTTGTGGTCCGCTCCGTCATGCCCGGCGCGTAGCGGTTGGCGAAGACGAGCGCGAGCGCGAACATGCCGCTCATCGCCAGCCCTGCGCATGCCGCCAGGACGAACATCGGGGCCGCGCTGCCGAAGAAGCCCATCAGGACGAAGGCGACGGCGGCGCAGACGCACATGGACAGCAGGTACGCCGCGCCGCCGATCCGGTCGGCCAGATGGCCCGCGTACAGCCGCCCGATCGTCATCGCGCCCCAATAGACGCCGAGCGCGAGCGCCGCAGCCGCCTCGGAGATGCCGCTCTGCTGCACGAGCAGCGTCGGCAGATAGTGCGCATAGCTCATCTCGAAGCCGACATAGATGAAGAAAAAGACGGCGCAAGCGATCAGCACCCAGCGCGCCGGGCCCGTGCCGAGCAGCGGCAGCCGCCCTGCCACCGGGCCCGTGCCGAGCAGCGGCAGCCGCCCTGCCACCGGGCGCCGGCCGTCGCCAAGCCCGTCAGCCTGCGCGGCGCCGCTGCCGGGCGCGGCATTCAGCACGCTCGGCCAGAATATCGCCCACAGTGCGACCGTGAGCACGGCCAGTGTGCCGACCACGCCGAACGCCAGTCTCCAGCGCTCGATATCGATCAATAGCGCGCCCACGAACGGCATGAGCAGCGCACCCATGCCGAACGATACTTCCACGCGGCTCATCGCCACGTTCGCACGCTCGCCTGCGGAGCCGATAATAAAAGAGCCGACGACCGTCTCCGTCGTGCCGAAGCCGAAGCCCGCGACCGGGCCCAGCACGAGCATCGCGCTCCAGGGCGGCGCCAGCGTATAGATAATCTCGGCGGCGGCCATCAGGCTCATCGCGCCGAGCAGCAGCGCCCGCCTGCCCAGACGGCGCATAAGGAAGGGCGCGCACAGCGTGCCCGCGAGCCCCCCGAGAAATTGATTCATCACGAGCTGTCCGCCGTCGCCGTACTGCACGCCGTATGCATGCACCATCGGCTCCATGACGGCGCCGACGACCAGCTGGCCCAGCCCTACCGTCAGATAGGCGAGACAGCCCAACCATATCAGTCTGATCATAATGCAAGTATCTCCTCCCGATCCGCCTCCGGACGGATCACGGTGCCACAGTCAACCCCTCCATCTTAGCATGGGGGCGCGAGGCCAGCCATGTTGCATTTTGCCGGAACGCTCGCCGATTCTGGCGATCTTCCGACTTCAGTCCCCTGTTCCGCGCCGGACGATCCCCTTTATAATAGTAGCTATCAGACATCAAGGGGGGACCGTCGCGATGAACAAGCCACGATTCCACATCTGGCCGATGTCGGAGTCGGATGCCGCGGCCGTGTGCGAGTGGCGGTATCCCGCGCCGTACGAGCAGTTCCGTTGGCCGTCCTGGCAGGCCATGACCCGCAGCGGCAAGGAGTTCGGCGATCCCGACATCCGCAGGGGCCAATACGTCTCGGTCTGCGACGACCAGAGCGCGCTCGTGGGGTATGCGCAGTTTTTTCCGATGGAGGGTGTCGTTCGTCTCGGCATGGGACTGCGTCCCGACCGGTGCGGACATGGCAGCGGCGCCGACTTCGCCCGCGCCATCGCGCTGGAGGCCGGCTCGCGCTATCCCGGCGCGCAGATCGATCTGGAGGTCGAGACCTGGAATACGAGAGCGGTACGGGCGTATGAAAAGGCGGGATTCCGGATTGCGGACGAATATTCGCGTCAGGCGGCGCATGGAGAGGTTACCGTGTATTGCATGGTATTCGGCGGCTAGCCGGCAACGCGGCTTAGCCCCGCCGTACATATAGAGACCCGCCGCATCCGCGATGCAGCGGGTCCCGCCCCGAATCAATCGAACAAATCTCCGAACACGTCGAGTACGCTTTTCTTTTTCTTCTTTTTATAATAATCGTTGTCGTGCTTGCCATAGGGAGGATGCGAATCGTAAGACTGCTGCGGACGGGGCGGCTGCTGCGGATAACCGCTCCGCTCGTCGTCCCGGTAGTGCCATTCGTTATATTCTGCGCGCACCTCGCGCACGTCGTTCATCAGCTTGTCCAGCTCGCCGCGGTCGAGCCATACGCCCTTGCAGCTGGGGCATACATCGATCAGAATGCCGTTCTTCTCCACCTCGCGCATGCGCGAATTCTCGCAGATCGGACAATTCAACTTCATCTGCCTCCTTTGCTGTTTCCCCCGTATTACGTTAGAACCCCGCATCGGTTGCACGTCGTGCGACAGCGACACTTTTTCTCCACAGAAAAACATGGCGCCCCCTCTAACACTTTGATATGAAAATGTCGATAAACCTATTACCATGTCGTAAGTAGGGCCGTGCTGCCGCATCGACTAGAATCCACGAATAACCGGGGTGCATACCATATGAAAAACTCTACGCTTATCGGCCTGCTGCTCGGTCTGGGCTCCCTGATTGTCGGGATGTTCCTGAAGGGCGCGCCGATCAGCTCGCTCATCAGCAATCCCGCCGCCTATGTCATCATCGTCCTCGGCACGGTTGCCTCCGTCTGCATGGCGTTTCCGATGCGCGAGCTCTCCAAGGTGCCGAAGCTGTTCAAGCTGATCTTCAACGAGCCCAAGCTGCTCTCCCGCCAGGAAGTCATCGGCATGTTCGTCGAGTGGGCGTCGATCACCCGCCGCGAAGGCCTGCTCGCGCTCGAAGCGCGCGTCGAGGAGATCGAGGATCCCTTTCTGAAAAGCGGAATGCGCATGATCATCGACGGCAACGACCAGGACTTCGTGCATGACGTCCTGCTCGAGGATATCGCCGCGACCGAGGACCGCCACAAGACGGGCGCCCTCATCTTCTCCCAGGCGGGCATGTACGCGCCTACGCTCGGCGTGCTCGGCGCCGTCGTCGGCCTGATCGCCGCCCTCGGCAACCTGGCCGAGATGGAGAAGCTCGCGCATGCCGTCGCGGGCGCATTCGTCGCGACCGTACTCGGTATTTTTACCGGTTATGTGCTGTGGCATCCGATCTCCAACAAGCTCAAGCGCTTGTCCAAGCGCGAGATGCAGCTCAAGCTGATGATGGTCGAGGGGCTCCTCTCCATTCAGTCCGGCGTATCGACGACGGCGATCCAGCAAAAGCTGTCCGTGTTCCTGACGCCGACCGAACGCCGCGAGATGGCCGAGAAGGGAGAAACGGACCGTGAGCAAAAAGCAGCATCGGCATGAAGAACACGAAGAGCATGCGGACGAATCCTGGCTGCTCCCCTACTCCGACCTGATGACGCTGCTGCTCGCCCTGTTCATCGTGCTGTACGCGGCGAGCTCCGTCAACATCTCCAAGCTTGAAGCGCTCAGCGAAGCGTTCAAGTCCGCCTTCTCGTCGGGCATCAGCGTCCTCGACAAGTCCGCCGCCGTCCAGAGCGATACCGACGACCTGGGCAAGCGGCAGCGCGAAGCGCGCGCGGAGACGACCAAGAACCGCGAGACGCTCGCGAAGATGGAGCAGGAGAATCTCGAGAAGCTCAAGAAGCAGCTCGATCAATATATTAAAAAGGGCGGCCTCTCCAGCCAGCTCGAGACGAATCTCAATCAGTCCCAGCTCATGATCACGATCCGGGACAACGCACTCTTCCCGTCGGGCACGGCGAATGTGAAGCCCGAAGCGCGCAAGCTCGCCATCGCCATCGGCAACATGCTCGAGCAATATCCCGACTACGAGATCATCGTGTCCGGGCATACGGACAATCAGCCGATCAGCACGTACGAGTTCGCGTCGAACTGGGAGCTCAGCTCCAAGCGCGCGATCAACTTCATGAAGATTCTGCTGGAGAACCCCGCCTTCGATCCGCGCAAGTTCAGTGCGATCGGCTATGGCGAATACCGCCCGCTGGACGCCAACGACACCGATGCCGGCAGAGCGAAGAACCGCCGCGTCGAAGTATCCATCCTGCGCAAATATACCGACAATACGACGGAGAGCATGCAGCTCGACGCCATCGCGCACGAGGCTGCGGCGATCAGCACCAACTGAGCGAGTACAATATTGGCGTCGAATCCGGTTATGATATGCCTCCGGTTCGAACCGACGACAAAGACCCGTTATCCCGTGGCGCCAGGCCAGGGCGGCGGGTCTTTGTCGTTGGTTCGAGTTAGTGGCAGTGCGAAGACAAGCAAGATAGATCGTGCCTCCTTCGGATCAGATGCTGATCTAATTGCTGATGCGATTGCTGGCCGCGAATTGTCGGGCGACCGCGACACATTGGTAATTGGAGAGGCTGCGGAGAAGCGCAACGACTGAAGGCGATCCAGCAAAAGTGTAGGGTAGGACCGCATTCAGGTGCGTTTCTGGCCGCTCCCGTGCAAAAATGCAGGATCGGACGTCCCGTCAGCGGCATCCAGCCCTATCCGTAGCTTCTAGTGTGCACTTTTGCGCGGTACCCTGGCCCACGCCAGCGCTCGCTCGGCTATATCGCACTTTTGCGCGATGCGTTCGGGCAATACCCAAGCGCGGAGAGCGCTTGGGCTGCTGCCGGCCCGTTCTCGCATCAATACGCTAATCTGCCTCTCCTTCCGGGACTCCTGCTTCCGGCGCTCCTGCCTCCGCCGCGCCCAGCCGCTCGGTCGCCTCCTCCAATCTGCGCAGCAGGCCCGCCAGCTCCGCCCAGGTGACCGCCTGCCCCGGCGCGGGCGCAGGCTGCTGCAGCAGTCCGCGCGCGCGCAGCCATTGGAGCTCCCGCTCGTCTTCAGGCGAGCTCGCTCGCCGGGCCTGCGCCTCCTGCCGTTCATCGGATCGTATCCCGCTCAACTGCTCCGTGCCGATCCAACCGTTTATTCCGCTCACTCGGTTCGCTCCCCCTTTGCCGGTCCACTCCAGCATCCTACGCCAGATCGCCACCGTACCGCTGCCGTCCCTGCGTGCCGGATGCCAGAGGCCGTCCAGCTCTTCCCAATACGTCCATCTGCGCCGGATCGCCGGCCGACTCTGCGACGCCCCGTGCCCGTCCTGCGCCTCCGATGCGAGCCGCTCGGGCGCGGCGTACCGCAGCAATCTCCGCATATGCGACTCGACCGTCCGCTCGGCCGCCTCCCCATCCCGTGCTTCCCATTCCCGCCAGTCCGGTCCTCCTGCTAACCATTCCAACGACGCTGCTGAGCCGCCTGCTCCCCGTCCGCGCCAAGCATTCGTCTCTTGCACGGCGTGGCAGTACGCCAGATCGCCCCGCACGCCATGCCGCTCCCCCGCTGCGATATACAGCGCCGCCAAGTCCGGCGCTTCGGGATTGCGCCGCGCGATATAATCGCGCATCTCCTCCGCCGTGCAGCGAGCCGGTCCGAGAATCGGCGTCCGGCCCGACGGCGATTGGTCGGTCGCCTGACGGAAGGTCGCCGTCCACGCTCGTTTCTTCATCGCTATGCCTCCCCGACGCCTGTCCGTATACCGACAGCTCGTCTACAGGTTATGTATATTCAGGAGACGGGCACTTTTGCACATCGAAGGCTCTCTGTTACAATAAAAATCAGTTATACCCACAGCCTTGCACAACATGTGCATAATTCTGTGGATATCTTAAAACTTATCCACATAACTATACACAGCATGTTAACAACGAATACATGTTCGCGGGATGAGCGAACGGAATGGTGGGGCAGGTTGGCACTGCAAGCGCGGATTGCGCTGCTACAGCGGGCGCGGGCGCGGGCGCGGGCGCGGGCACAGTTTGGCGCGCTGTTAGCGCAAAATGTGCTCTTAGAGCGAGCATGGACGTGGCATAGAGCGCTGTAAGCGCAAAATGTGCTCTTAGAGCGAGCGTGGACGTGGCATAGCGCGCTGTAAGCGCAAAATGTGCTCTTGGAGCGAGCGTGGACGTGGCATAGAGCGCTGTAAGCGCAAAATGTGCTCTTAGAGCGAGCGTGCATGTGGCATAGAGCGCTGTAAGCGCAAAATGTGCTCTTGGAGCGAGCGTGGACGTGGCATAGAGTGCTGTAAGCGCAGAATGTGCTGCTGCAGCGCACGCGGCTCAACGCGCCGCAAGCGCGAACGAAGTGCAGAATGATCGAGAGGAGAATCAAGCCAGTGACGGAAGATGAACGCTGGATGCTCGAAGCGATCGAGCAGGCCAAGAAGGCCGAGCAACTGGGGGAGGTGCCGATCGGAGCGGTCGTGGTCAAGGACGGCAGCATCGTGGGCGCGGGGTACAATCTGCGCGAGACGAGCCTGGACCCGACCTCGCATGCGGAGATGGTCGCCATCCGGCAGGCCAGCGAATCGCTGGATGCGTGGCGTCTCTTGGGCTGCACGCTGTACGTGACGCTCGAGCCGTGCCCGATGTGCGCCGGCGCGATTCTTCAATCCCGCGTCGAGCGGGTCGTCTACGGCGCGCCCGATCCGAAGGCGGGCTGCGTCGGCACGCTGATGGATCTGCTGCAGGACACGCGGTTCAACCACCGGGCCGCGTGGACCTCGGGCGTGCTCCAGGAATCGTGCGCGGCGCTACTCAAAAACTTCTTTCAAAGGCTCAGGGTCAGAAAGTAAGGCCTGCGGCTCCTCCGGCCTGGACGCGCCCTTCCTGCGGTTCTGTTCCTCGATATGCATGCGCTGCAGCTGTACGATGAGACGATCGGCTTCCTCGCTGACAGCGACGATCTCCGGATCGGTGAGCCTATCGAGCTGGGCGGCCATCTCGCACAGTCTGCGCTGCAACTGCTCGAGACGACAGATTAACGGGCGGGGGTCCAAGCGGTTGTGCCCCTTTCTGTTGTGATCGCTTAGAAGCGTTTCGGCGGCGCAAGAAGTATATTTATTATATAGGAACACGTTTTCGATTAATGTTGAATAATGTCGACAGAAAATAGTTAATTTCCCTCATATTTTGACATTATCGCCCTGGCGGCTAGGACAAATTACCGATACGGCATGAAAGGAGATTGGCAAAATGGCGCGGCATCTGCTGCTGGTAGAGGACGACGCCTCCCTGCATCGCGGCATCGAGTTCACGCTGCGGCAGGAGGGCTTCGAGGTAACCGGCGCCCACAATCTGGCGGCGGCCAGGGCCGAGGCGTCGAACCGCGCCTTCGACCTGATCGTGCTGGACGTCCAGCTCCCCGACGGGATCGGCTTCGACCTGTGCGCGCAGCTGCGGGCGGCGGGAGACCAGACGCCGATCGTCTTCCTGACCGCGAGCGACACGGAGCTCGACATCGTCCGCGGGCTGGACCTTGGCGGCGACGATTATATTACGAAGCCGTTTCGGCTGCGCGAATTTCTGTCGCGCATTCATGCCGTGCTGCGGCGGCGCGCACCGCTGCCCCAGGCGGACGACCGGACGATCGCGTCCGGCAATCTGCTGCTGCACAAGACCGAGATGCGGCTGCTCAAGGACGGCGCCGAAGTGCCGCTCAGCATGACGGAGTTCAGGCTGCTGACGCTGCTGATGAGCCACCCGCGGGCCGTCCTGTCCAAGGAGCAGATCCTCGAGCAGCTGTGGCAGCAAGACGGCGCATTCATCGACGACAACACCGTAGCCGTCAACATCCGCAGACTCCGCGAGAAGATCGAGGACGATCCCCAGCAGCCGCGGCTCATCCTCACCGTGCGGGGGGCCGGGTACAAATGGCAAGGCTAAGCGAAGATGTCGTCCAAGAACCGATGCATGGGGAAAATAAAAGCGCAGACGGGAGCGGCACGACGGCGGTGCATACGGAAGGCAAGACGAAGACGCGCAAACGCATAGGCGGGCTGGGCCCGCGGCGGATGTGGCGCAGCGCCGGCGTCCGGCGGCTCATCGCCATCTTCCTGCTGGCGTTCGGGACAGCCGCGATCCTCGTATGGATGTACACCTCGTACAGCACGGATCGCCTGCGCCGTGACTGGATCGCCCGCGAGACGGCGGCGCTCGGCGCACTCGCCGCGCAGAACCCCGCGCTCGCCGAGGCATGGGCCAAGCAGCTGGCCGCAGGCACCGCATCGCCCGCAGACGCCGCCCGCGGCCGCGAGCTCGCAGCGCGCTACGGCATCACGGACAGCCTCGATGCCGCGCTTATCCCGCTGGCCGAGCGCCATCGCGCCCGCAGCTGGCCGCTGCTGGCGGCCGGCATCGGCGGCCTGCTCGCCGCCCTGCTGCTCGTCCTGCTGCGCGAATCGCGGCTGCAGCTGTCCGAGGTGCGCGCCCTCGCCGGCGCGCTGGAGTCGGCCGTGAAGGACAACCGGCCGATGAAGTTCCGCATCTATACCGAAGGCGAGCTCGGCCTGCTGGCCCATCAGGTGCAGGAGCTGTCGCTGCGGCTGCAGGAGACAATCGCCCAGCTGCACCGGGACAAGGACTTCCTGCGCGATACGATCGCGGACATCTCGCATCAGCTCAAGACGCCGCTCGCATCGCTCACCGTCTACGTCGACCTGCTCCAGAGCGGGCAGGTCGAGCCGCGGGAGCAGGCCGAGTTCCTGCGCACCTGCGAGCGCGAGCTGGAGCGGATGGAGTGGCTCATCCAGACGCTGCTCAAGCTCGCCCGGTTCGAGGCGGGCAGCCTGCCGCTGCAGCTCGAGCGCGCGCCGGTCGGCGATACGGTGCGCCTGGCGCTCGGCGCCATCGCGAGGCTGGCCGAGGAGCGCCGGGTAGAGCTCCGCCTGGACGGCCCCGGGGAGCCGGTCTACGCCCAGCACGATCCGAGGTGGATCGCGGAGGCGCTCGCCAATCTCGTCAAGAACGCGGTCGAGCACAGCCCGCCCCACAGCGCCGTCACGCTCTCCTGGGAGGCGACGCCGATCTTCGTGCGGCTGCGGGTCGCCGACCGCGGCAGCGGGATCGAGCAGCGCGACGAGCCGCATATCTTCAAGAAGTTCTACCGCGCGCCCGGAGGCGCCGGCAGCGGCGTCGGGCTCGGCCTCCCGCTCGCCAAGACGATCGCGGAGCGCCACGGCGGGATGCTCGCCGCGGGCCGGGCCGAGGGCGGGGGCACGGTGTTCACGCTGACACTGCCGATCGCGCAGCTGCCGGTTTAATCCCCTCCTCGCCGTACCGCCGCCCGCCCGGCTCTCTTTCTTACAAATCTGTAAGCGCCCGTCTCTTCGCCTGTAAGGTTGACCGTCTATACTGAACCTCGTGAACCTGGATAACCGATAGTCGCGAGGAAAGGATGACTTGCCTTCATGAACGTCATTGAAACCACGAACTTAAGCAAATCCTACGGCAAAGAAAGCACGCTCGTCGAGGCGCTCCGGGGCGTCTCGCTGTCGATCCCGCAGGGCGAGCTCGTCGCCATCGTCGGCGCCAGCGGCTCCGGCAAGAGCACGCTGCTGCATCTGCTCGGCGGACTCGACAAGCCTACGAGCGGCACCGTCCGCATCGACGGCGAGGACCTCTATGCCTTGAAGGAGGCGCAGCGCGCGGTATTCCGCCGCCGCAAGATCGGCTTCATCTTCCAATCGTACAACCTGATCCCCGTCCTCAATGTCGAGGAGAACATCATGCTCCCGCTCCTGCTCGACCACCGCCAGCCGGACCGGGCCTACATCCACGAGCTGATCGATACGCTCGGCCTCGGCGAGCGCCGCAAGCATCTGCCCTCCGAGCTGTCGGGCGGCCAGCAGCAGCGGGTCGCGATCGGCCGGGCGCTCGCCTACCGGCCCGCGATCGTGCTCGCCGACGAGCCGACGGGCAACCTCGACAGTGCCAACGGGCGCGAGGTGCTCGAGCTGCTCAAGCTCGCCGTGCGGCAATTCCACCAGACGGTCGTCATCATCTCGCATGACATGAACGTCGCAGCAGAGGCGGACCGCGTGCTCCGCATGCAGGACGGGCGGCTGATCGGCGACAGCCGCGGGAGCGTGGTTCAATGAACGGCTACGGCGCGCTCGCGGTCAAATACCTGAAGCAGCAAAAAAGACGCACCGTCCTGACGGCCGTCGGCATCCTCCTGTCGGTCGCGCTCATCAGCGCGCTCGGCACGATGGGCCAGAGCATGAAGGACAATATGGTCCGCCAGACGATCTACGAATACGGCGCCTACGAGATCGGCTACGGCACGGCGACGCCCGAGCTGTTCGAGACGGTGCGCAGCCATGCGCTCATCAAGCGGGCCGGGGCGATACGCGGCGGCGCGCTCACGCCGCTGGCGAAGGACTACAAGCTCGCCCTGAGCGAAGCGACGACGGACGCCTTCGACCTGGCGCCGATCCATCTGCTCCGGGGCCGGATGCCGTCCGCGCCGGAGGAGGTGGCGGTCGAGGCGTGGGCGCTGGCCCAGCTCCCCGGCACGCCCGGGCTGGGCGACCAGGCCGAGCTCGTCAAGCCGGACGGCGCGAAGCAAACCTATCGCATCGTGGGCGTCCTCAACAATCAGCGCCTCAATATGACCTACGGCACTGCCTCGGCGTATGCCTGGATCGACGAGAAGGCGGCGCTCGCGGCCGTGCCCGGGACGAATATGTCGGTCTCCGCCACGTTCAAGAAGGGCGCCGACATCAGCACACATCTGGCGGAATTCAAGCAGCTGAGCCCTGCGGCGTTCGGCACGAACACGCAGCTGCTCGCGCTCAAGGGCGAGACCGCGGACAGGAGCCTGAATCTGACGCTGCTCGTGATCTTCAGCGTGCTCATCGGCCTCGTCGTCCTCTCGACGATCGCGGTCATCTACAACGCCTTCAACATCGCCGTCCTGGAGCGCATGCGCCACTTCGGACTGCTCCGCACGATCGGCGCCACGCCGTCGCAGCTGCGCGGCATCGTGCTGCGCGAGGCCGCCGTGCTGGCCGCACTCGGCATCCCGGCCGGTCTCATCGTCGGCTGCGGCGGCCTGTGGCTCGTGCTCGAGGGGATGTCCGCCGCCGGCTTCGAGATTCTGTCCTTCGAGGGCTTCAGGCTCACGCTGCACGGATGGATCATCGGCGGCAGCGCGCTCATCGGCCTGTTCGCCGTGCTGCTGGCCGCCTGGCTGCCCGCCCGCAAGGCGAGCCGCGTATCGCCGATCGATGCGGTCAGAGGCACGGGCAATATCGTGCGCGAGACGTACAGGCGCGTGCGCATCCCCTCCCTGCTGCGTCTGCTCGGCATCGAGGGCGACATGGCGTCCAAGAATATACGCCGCAACCGGTCCAAGTTCCGGATCACGGCGTTCTCGATCGTCGTGAGCATCACGCTGTTCATCGTGTTCCACTACTTCGCGCAGGAAGCGTTCAAGATAGCCGTGGACGATTCCCGCGACGACCAGGTCGCCTTCCAGCTGTTGTCCTCCGCCCCGCAGCGGACGGACCGCGAGCCCGCCGACGCGTTCGATGCGAAGACGATTGCGGACATTGCGGCGCTCCCCGGTGTCGAGCATGTGTACGGCCGCTACAACATGCCGGATGCCCAGGCTTACGTGCCCGCGGCCAAGCTCGGCAGCGAGTTCACGTCCAGAATGGGCGAGGACCTGTTCGAACGGTCGAAGCTCGGCGGCGAAGAGGTGCGCTCCGTCCCCGTCTACACGTCCCTGTACGACACGGAGCGTCTGAAGCAGGCCGAGCCGTATCTTATCGCAGGTACGGCCGATCCCGCCAGGCTGTCGGAGGACGGCGCCGTACTCATCGTCCAGAAGGTGAAGCCTTATGTCCCGGCGGAAAAAAAGAAGATCAACATGGACCTCTCCAATCTCAAGGTCGGCGACAAGCTCGTGCTGAACTTCGGCAGCCAGGCGAAGCCCCTGACGCGGGAGGTTCGCGTCGGCGGCATTCTGAGTCAGGCGCCGTTCAATCCGACGATCCTGGACACCCTGCTGTACGTGATCGGGACGAAGGATACGTTCGCCGCCCTGATGAAGGACGTGCCTGCCGATATCGCGCCCACCGGCACCGCGCTGCACGGTCTGGACATCGCGCTCGCCGACGGCGTCGACAGCGCGCCGGTCAGGCAGGCGCTGCAGGCGATGGCCGACAGGGAGCCATCGATCCGGCTCGTCGACTTCGCCGAGGAGCAGCGGCATACGCGGCAGTTCAACCTGCAGATGAAGATTTTCATCTACGGCTTCCTCGCCGTCATCGGCCTGATCGGCAGCCTGAACATCATCAACACGGTGCAGACGAACCTGATGCTGCGGCGCCGCGAATTCGGCCTGCTGCAGGCGGTCGGCATGACGATGAGCCAGCTGCGGCGCATGGCGACGCTCGAAGGCGTATGGTTCGGCGTCATCGGCTCCTTCTGGGGGCTGCTGCTCGGCGTCGGCATCTGCTACCTGCTGTTCCGCCAGCTGAACAATATGGAGGGCATCGCGTTCGCCTTCCCCGTGACAGGCGCCGTCATCTCCTGCGTGTTCGCACTCGGCGTCGGACTGCTGTCCGTGCAAGGTCCGCTGCGCAAGATCGCGAAGGCGAGCGTCGTGGAGGAGCTGCGGGAAGAGGCTTGACCTGCACAGACGGAAGACTGCGGACAACGCTGCGGACAACGCTGCGGACAACGCTGCGGACAACGCTGCGGACAACGCTGCGGACAACGCTGCGGACAACGCTGCGGACAACGCTGCGGACAACGCTGCGGACAACGCTGCGGACAACGACAAGACCCCGATCAGCGAGCGTGCTCGCAGGTCGGGGTCTTGTCATGGGGCATGGAGATAGGCGGCCTGCTAATCTTCCTCGTCTTCATAGGCGATCGGCAGCACGGGAAGCGGATAGAGACCCTCCGCCCGCTGCTCTCGCTGGGGACGCGGCCGCAGGGAACGCTTCTTCAACAGCAACCATATCTGACTGGCAATGCAGATTGAAGAATACATCCCGACAATCAGTCCGATCGACATGGCCAGCGAGAACATCCTGATCGACTCGCTGCCCCAGAACAGCAAGGCAAGGGAGGCGAACAGCACGGCGATGACCGTATTGACCGATCGGCTGAGCGTTTGGTTCACGCTGCGGTTCACGATCTGAATCAGGTCCTCGAAGGTTCGGACTCTGGCAAACCGCATATTCTCCCGAATGCGGTCGAAGATGACGACCGTGTCATTGATCGAATAACCGATAATCGTAAGCATAGCGGCGACGAACGGCAGATTGACCTCCAGCTCGAACACAGAGAACACGCTCACGACAAAAAATGCGTCGTGGAGCAATGCGACGATCGCCGCCAAAGCAAATCTCCATTCGAATCTGATGCAGACGTACAGCAAGATGCCGAGGCTGGCAAGCGCGACGGCATATAGCGCTTGCAGGGCCAGCTCACGGGCGATCCCCGGGTCTACCGTGTTCTCCTCCTTGCTCACATGCTCTCCGTACTCCGCCGCAAAGGCGGCTACGATGCCGGCAGAGTCCTTGCCGGACGGATCCAGAACATGGTCGAACCGCATCGAGACGCGATCCTGCCCGTTGCCGCCGACGGACAGGACAGACGGCTCGAACCCTGCCTTCCGGACGATCTGGCCTGCCGTCGAGGCGTCGATGGACCGGCCCAACGTGATGTCGAGAGACGTACCCGCCTTGAAGTCGACACCATAATTCAGGTTGAAGATCAACAGGCTGGCTATGCCGAGCAAGGTAGTGATGACGGATATAGAAAAGAAGGCTCTGCGCCGACGGACAAAGTCGATGCTTTTGCGGATCGTCGGCAGCTCGGCGGCTTCTGTGTGCGCCATGATTTGCTCGGGCTTGACGCCATACACCCTCGTATTCTCAACCAGACCTGTGCGCAGGAACATGCGGAGCAGCCATTGTGAAAAATAAATATTCGTAAAAATGCTTAAAACGATGCTCATGATCAAGGTAATGGCAAAGCCTTTGATCGCGCCCGACCCCAGAGAAAACAAAACGAACCCGGCGATCAGCGTCGTGACATTGGCATCCATAATCGTTTTAAAGGACCTCTTGGAGCCGGCCTTGAATGCGGACAGCGGCGTCTTGCCCGTCCTCAGCTCCTCGCGGAATCGTTCGTAATTGATGATATTGGCGTCTACGGCCATGCCGATCCCCAGGACGAACGCCGCGATGCCGGGCAAGGTCAGCGTGGCTTGCATCAGATTCATGAATAGCAGGAGCAGCCAGGAATAGGTGATGAGCGTGATGCTGGCCACGATGCCCGGGAGCCGGTATAACGCCAGCATGAACAGCAATATGAGGAGCGAGCCCGCCGCGCCTGCCGTCAATGTCTGCTCCAGCGACTGTTGTCCCAGCGAAGCGCCGACGGACTGGCTGAACTTCTCTGTCAGCTTGAGCGGCAGGGCGCCCATGTTGATGGTGTCAACGATATTTTTGGCGTCATCGTAAGTAAACTTGCCGGTAATCCGGCATATGCCGTTCGTCAGGACCGCTTGAATAACCGGAGCCGTCAGCACCCGTTCATCCAGATTGATGCTGATGGTCTGACCCAGGAGCCGCTCCGACAACGATTGCAGCTTGGCCGTATCCTTGACGGTAACTTGTATGTTGGGGTTGCGCATCTCGTCGTATACAACCTGGGCGGCCCCTTCGACAAAGTCGGTTCCTGTCAATTCGATCTCATTATCGGGCCCGCGGACGGTCAATTCCGCAGGCTTTTTAAGCATTTCCCTAACCTGCTCCTCGTCGGTTACGCCAGCGATTCGCACGCGGATTCTGTTCGTGCCCTCCGTCCAGAGTTCGGGCTCCGCCGTACCTAGCGCGTTGATTCGCTTTTCCAGACTTTTGGCCGTCTGCCGAAGCGTATCCGCCGGAATCTCGCCATCTCCCTGAATGGGAGAAGCCTCGTACAATATCTCGAATCCGCCCTTCAAGTCAAGGCCGAGACGGACGTGATCGACAATGCCCGGCGAGGTGAGGAAGACAACCCCCAGTGTGAGCGCGATTGTAAGGATCAGCGCCGCCAATCTCTTTAGCAGCAACACATTCAAGCTCCTCCCGCAGCCGAAGTTCCCTCGTAATTCAGTACCACTATAGCACATCTCAGAACGCAAAAAGCAAGCTCTCTCATGTTCAGCGAATGTTCAGTGCAGGTTTGCTAGCATGATGGATACGAACAAAATTCGTCAGGATTCTTCAAAATTTGAATCGCTTATTTTGATAGAGGGAGAGAGGAATTGTGAGGGACAAACGGAGAGCCGTGATGACAGGACTCAGTATGGTTATGATCCTGTCGAATGCCGGGCAAGCCGCGGCTGCGGCCAAGGACTTCTTCAAAGACTTGCAGCATGTGCCTTGGGCGGAGAGGCAAATTAACAAAATGAGCATGCTGGAGGTTATTGCGGGGAGAGGGAATCAAGTATTTGATCCCACCGACAAAGTAACAAAGCAAGAGGCGCTCGTCATGGTCATCCGGCTGATGGGTGCCGAGAAGCGACTCGAGGCCGGGGCAACCGGCTATCCTGTCGACGCTTGGGCGCAGCCCTATGTCAAGCTGGCGCTGCAGCTGGGGCTGATCGACGAGAACGAGATCCATGGCGGCTCTGTGGCCAATTGGGGGCGCGCGTCCGTCCAGCGGGTATGGGCGACCCAGCTCATGGTCAAAGCCGTCCAGCACGGCAACGACGACCTGGCTCTGTACAGCTCGTTGTCGAAGTTTAACGATTGGTACAAGGTATCCCAGGAAATGCTGGCGTACATCAACCTTGCCAGCGAGCTGAAGATCGTCGAAGGCTTCCCGGACGGCTCGTTCAAGCCGCTCGACCTCGTGACTCGCGGACAGATGGCCAAGATTCTTACGGCTACGCTTCCCTATCTGGCGGACAGTGAAGATGGAGCCAAGGCCGGGCTTGTAAAGTACGGAGTCATTGTCGCCATCAAAGGCAACATTGTCGACGTGAACATCGATGGCGCGATACAGAGCTTCGAGCTTGGCGACAATACATTCATCTACGGCAAGGACGGCAAAAAAGCGGTCGGCGCGTCCGCGCTGAAAATCGGCCAGCCAGTCTCGATGGTGGCGGACGGCAGCAAGATCGGGCTGATCGAAGTAACCGACAAGAAGCTCAGTGCGGCGGATTTTGCATCGCAGCTGAAGGTGCTGGCACAAAAGGCCGAAGCGAGCAAGGGACAGAAGGGAGATCCGGGAGCTACTGGAGCGCCCGGCGCTACAGGCATTACCGGCCTGCAAGGCAGCCCCGGTGTCCCCGGCGGTCAAGGCATGACCGGCGTCACGGGCGTCACCGGCGGTGCGGGTGATCCGGGCGCGACCGGGGCTACGGGCGCGACCGGCGCCACGGGCGGTCCGGGCATGACCGGGGCTACCGGCGCTACAGGCGCTACAGGCGCGACGGGCGGTCCGGGCATGACCGGGGCCACGGGCGCTACAGGCGCGACGGGCGATCCGGGCGTGACCGGGGCCACTGGTGTTACCGGCGCGACGGGCGATCCGGGCATGACCGGGGCTACCGGCGCGACGGGCGGTCCGGGCGTGACCGGGGCTACCGGCGCGACGGGCGATCCGGGCGTGACCGGGGCCACGGGCGCTACAGGCGCGACGGGCGGTTCGGGCGTGACCGGGGCTACCGGCGCTACCGGCGCTACGGGCGGTCCGGGCGTGACCGGGGCTACCGGCGCGACCGGCGCTACGGGCGGTCCGGGCGTGACCGGGGCCACTGGTGTTACCGGCGCGACGGGCGATCCGGGCGTGACCGGGGCCACGGGCGCTACAGGCGCTACAGGCGCGACGGGCGGTCCGGGCGTGACCGGCGCTACAGGCGCGACCGGGGCTACCGGCGCTACGGGCGGTCAGGGCATGACCGGGGCTACAGGCGCTACAGGCGCGACGGGCGATCCGGGCGTGACCGGGGCCACTGGTGTTACCGGCGCTACAGGCGGTCAGGGCATGACCGGGGCCACTGGTGTTACCGGTGCGACGGGCGATCCGGGCATGACCGGGGCCACTGGTGTTACCGGCGCGACGGGCATGACCGGCGCCACTGGCATGACTGGCGCTACGGGCATGACCGGCGCTACAGGCATGACCGGCGCCACGGGCATGACCGGCGCTACGGGCATGACCGGCGCTACGGGCATGACCGGCGCCACGGGCATGACCGGCGCTACGGGCATGACCGGCGCTACGGGCATGACCGGCGCCACGGGCATGACCGGCGCTACAGGCATGACCGGCGCTACAGGCATGACCGGCGCTACAGGCATGACCGGCGCTACAGGCATGACCGGCGCCACGGGCATGACCGGCGCTACAGGCATGACCGGCGCTACAGGCATGACCGGCGCTACAGGCATGACCGGCGCTACAGGCATGACCGGCGCCACTGGCATGACCGGCGCTACAGGCATGACCGGCGCGACAGGCATGACCGGCGCTC
>NZ_JAZDQE010000026.1:0-71665 GCF_037963805.1 Cohnella sp. 56
TGTGATAGTGCTAGAGGCTTCTTGTTTGACTTGAATGGCACGATGTCACTCCGCTCGAATTAGGCTATCCATATTGTAGCATGTTCGAGGGGAATATAGTTTTGTTATTTATGAAACGATATACTAGGAGAGGCGATCGGGCTCGGCGTGGAGCCGGGCGGTTCATCGCCTGCACGACGAGAGGCGATAGACTCCAGATCGCGGCAGTTGGCTGCACACTTCAAACGGGACGAAGCAGGAGACCCCTCCGCTTCGTCCCGTTTGTTTACTTTTTAGAAACGCATCATACGACCAGGAAGCCGGGGGGCAGGCAGCCCGTGCGGCTGATCTCCCGAACCTGCGAAGGCGTGAGGCAGGCGCTGGTCATGATCAACGAGCCGACGCCTCGGCCGCCGAATAGCGCGTTGAGATTGCGAATGTTCGTCGTTCCCCGATAAATGCGGAAGCGGCCGCGGAAGTTCGCCCGGCTGAACAGCACGAGCGTCGCGTCGCGCCGAGGGGAGTAGAATTGCAGACTGCCGAGACGGCTGTACAGCCGGTCGAGGTTGCGCAGCGCCCGGTTGCCGCGCCATACGTAACGATTCCCGCAATAATTTTCGTCGCTGTACAGGTACAGCCGCGGGTAGAGCTGATTGGTCCGCATTGACGCATCCACCTCCTTCCCTACGTTACAATATGCAGCTGACGGACAGGCCGCTTGGGGAGATGCACGCGGTTCGATGCCTATTTTGAAGGTATTAAGCTTGACAGCAGTCAATAAATCAAACTAAGATTACCCACAAACAAGGAATTAAAGAAGGAGGTATTCGCTTGAATATCGAAAATATCGAAGCCTTCGTGCACGTGCTCCATTACGGCAGCTTCAACAAGGCGGCTGAGGCCCTGTTCTTGTCCCAGCCGTCCGTCACGGCACGCATCCAATCGCTCGAGCGCGAGCTGGATTGCCAGCTGTTCGACCGCGTCGGCAAGCAGGTGCTGCTGACGAACAAAGGCAAGCTGTTCAGACCTTACGCCGAGCAACTGCTCGATACGTACCGCAAGGGCAAGCAGCAGGTGCGGCGGTCGCAGGCGCCCAAGGAGGAGCTGAACATCGGCTGCACCGTGTCCGCCGCCCAATATGTGCTGCCGTATATCCTGCCTGCGCTCAGGCGCAGCCAACCGGGCGTTCAGCTCAAGCTGACGACGGGGACGACCGAGCAGATCGGCACTCGTGTGCTCTCCGGCGATCTGGATATCGGCCTCGTCCGCCAGTTCAAGCATCCCGGCATCCGTTCGACCATTCTGTACGAGGATCCGATCCGCCTGTACGTCTACCGCGATCACGCGCTGGCGTCCCATCCGCATCCGAAGATCGAGCTGCTGTCCGGCGAGCCGCTGCTGTTTTTCGAATGCGGGGCTCTCGATTGGCTGCGCATCCACCGCGTATTCGAGAGTCTGGAGCTGCTGCCGAATCTCATCGTGCAGACGGACAACCTGGAATCGGCCAAGCGGCTGCTGCTGCTGCGGGAAGGCATCTGCTTCCTGCCGGGTCTCAGCGTTCGCCACGAGGAGAAGGAAGGCTCGCTCGTTCCCGTCGATTTTGCCGAGACATCCGGCATCGCCCTGAAGACAAGCCTGATCTCCGTGCAGGGGGAGAACGAGGCCTTCGTGCAGATGCTCCGGGAAGCGTCTGCGCACGCCTTCCCAGCCGCCATCTGATCGATCGGATATCGCGATTGGCCTATTGAATTTATCTATTAGAGATCGTATTGACGCGCACGCCGCCAGCGTGTAGATTTATGATCATATAATACTTACTAAACAGGTAAGAATTATAAACAATCAAATATGGTGAATCGACCTGACATCCGGAGATCGCCGCTGCAAGCAGCAGAACTCATGAAAAGGGTGGAGGATTCGATATGAAAAAAAGAGTATGGTCGGGTACGGCGGGTATCGTGTTGACATTAGCGGTCGCGGTGACGGCAGGCTGCGGCAACAAAAATGAAAATGGAGCGGCTGCCGCAACGGGCGGCACTTCCCCTTCGGCGCAATCCTCGCAATCCGTACAATCCACGCAAGCCTCGCAGTCCGCGTCGGCTTCCCCGGCGGAGAGCTCGCCCGCGGCTGATCAAGTTAAGAAAATCGTCGTCGGCACGGGCACACAGTTCCCGAAGGTGGCGTTCCTGGACGAAAAAGGCAAGCTGACGGGCTTCGACGTCGAGCTGGTGAAGGAGATCGACGAGCGGCTGGCCGGCTACGAGTTCGAGCTTCAGACGATGGACTTCGGCAACCTGCTGCTCAGCCTGGAGACGAAAAAAATCGACTTCGTCGCGCACGAGATGGAGAAAAATCCGGAGCGCGAACAAAAGTATCTGTTCAACAAAGAACCCTATGCCCACTGGCGCAACAAAATTATCGTCGCCAAGGATAACGACGCCATCCATTCGCTGGACGATCTGGCCGGCAAAAAAGTGCTGACGGGCGCAACGAGCGCCGAAGCGCAAATCCTCGAAAATTACAACAAAGAGCATGACAAAAAAATCAACATCGTCTATCAGAACGGGGCCGCGAACGATACCGTGAACCAGGTATCGACCGGACGCGTGGACGCTACGCTCGGTGCGGACTTCGCGCTGCCGCTGATCGACCCGCAAGGCAAGCTGAAGACGGTCGGCGACGATCTCAGCGAAGCCGACATTCTGTTCGTATTCCGCAAGGACGACCCCGAATCCCGGCAGCTCGCCGACGATATCGACGGCGCGATCAAGCAGCTCAAGGCCGACGGTACGCTCGGCAACCTTAGCAAACAATGGCTGGGCCAGGACTTCACGGCCGACACCGTCAAATAGCGGAGGGAGGATGAACGCCGCATGGGCGCGTCTGTCGATATCTCCTATGTTTACGACTATTTCGTCAAGCTGCTTCCGGCCATATGGATCACGCTGGAGATCGTCGTTTTCTCGCTGCTGATCGGTTCGGCGGTCGGCATGCTCATCGCCCTTCCAAGACTGTACCGGGTTCCTGTCCTGCAGCGGCTGTCGCAGGTGTACGTATCGTTTTTCCGGGGCACGCCCCTGTTGATCCAGCTATTCCTGATCTACTACGGCTTGCCCGAGATGCTGAAGACGCTCCATATCGACGTCTCCCGTACCCCGGTATTGGTCTTCGTCATCGCCGCGTATGCGCTGCACAGCGGCGCGTTTATCTCGGAGGCGATCCGGGCGGCCGTAGGTTCCGTAGACCGCGGCCAGGTCGAGGCCGGCTACGCGATCGGCATGACAGGCTACCAGGCGTTCCGCCGGATCGTGCTGCCGCAAGCCGTCGCCGTGGCGATGCCGGTGTTCGGCAATCTGATCATCGCCAATCTGAAGGATACTTCGCTGGCGTTTTCCCTCGGCATCATGGAGCTGACTGGCAAGGCGCAGACACTGCCGACGATCTCCCAGCGGTTTTTCGAATCGTACCTGGCGCTCGCGCTGCTGTACTTCATGCTCAGCTTCGTGCTTCAGAGATTGCTCTACAGGCTGGAGCGGCGCCTGCTTCGCCATGAGACGGCGGACGGTGAATCGGCATCCACGGCGAGGAGTAGGCGAGCGAGGCGCAAAGACGCATCCGGCAGACTGAATCTGACCGAGGAGGGGGCGCTTCGATGAAGCTCGATCCGGCATTTATCGCTGAGGCGTTCGTCAAGCTGCTGGCTGCGATCCCGACGACGCTCGAGATCACCTTCGTATCGATCGGCTGCGGGCTGATCCTCGGCATCGTCACCGCGCTGGCGCGCATTTACCGGGTACCCGTACTGCGGGAACTCTCGTCTGCGTATGTCACATTTATCCGCGGCACCCCGATGCTCACCCATCTGCTGATCGTCATGTTCGGACTGCCGATCGCGATTGACGCGCTGTCCGAGGCGCTCGGAATTTCGTTCCGATCCGTCCAGGTGCCGATGATCGGCTTCGCCTACGTGGCGTTCTCGATCACGGCCGGCGCCTATATGTCCGAGGTCGTCCGTTCGGGACTGCTCGCCGTCAGCCGCGGGCAGATCGAAGCCGCCTATGCGGTCGGCATGACGACCTGGCAGGCGCTCCGGCGCATCGTGTTCCCGCAGGCGTTCGCGGCGGCGCTGCCCAATCTGTCCAATTCGACGATCGGGATGCTGCACGGCTCGACGCTCGCCTTTACAGCCTCGGTCGTAGAGATCAACGCCAAGGCGCAGATCGTCGCCTCGACCAATTGGAAGTTTTTCGAATCCTATATCGCGGCCGCGCTGATCTTCTGGGGGCTCACGATCGTCATCGAGCGGCTCACGGCGCTGCTGGAGAAGCGGGTCGCACGGTACGACAAAGGAGGGGTCGCATGATCGATTTGAAGCAGATTCGCAAGTCGTTCGGCCGGCATGAGGTGCTGAAGGGCATCGATCTGACGGTCGAAAAAGGAGAAGTCGTCGCCATCCTGGGACCGAGCGGTTCGGGCAAGACGACGCTGCTGCGCTGCATCAACTACCTGGAACGGCCCGGCAGCGGACAGATCCGGATCGGCGACTGCGAGGTCGAATGCGGCCAGCCTTCGAAAAAGGACATTCACCGGCTGCGCGGGCGCTCCGCAATGGTGTTCCAGCAGTATCATCTGTTCCGTCACAAGACGGCGCTGCAAAATGTAATGGAAGGCCTCGTCATCGTCCGCAAGACGCCCAAGGAGGAAGCGCGCCGCATCAGCGCCGAGCTGCTCGAGAAGGTCGGCCTCGGCGCCAAGCTCGACGCCTATCCGAGCCAGCTTTCGGGCGGCCAGCAGCAGCGGGTCGGCATCGCCCGTGCGCTCGCGCTGAATCCGGACGTCATTTTGTTCGACGAGCCGACGTCGGCGCTCGATCCGGAGCTGGTCGGCGAAGTGCTGGCCGTCATCCGCAAGATCGCCCGCGAAGGCATCACGATGATTATCGTGACCCACGAGATGGCGTTCGCGCAGGACGTCGCGAGCCGCATCGTCTTTATGGACGACGGCGCCGTCGTAGAAGAAGGAACGGCGGCCGAGTTTTTCAGGTCGCCGCGGGAGGAGCGCACGAGACAGTTCTTGAAGCGCATGACGCCCGAAGGCGTCTACAACATATAAACCGAACGGAGCTGGAACCGATGGCGTTATCCTTAGGCATACTGGATCAAAGCATCGTTCACCCGGGAAGCACACCCGGGGAAGCGCTGCGAGGCACGATCCGGCTGGCGCAGGTGGCGGAGGAGCTCGGCTACGACCGATTCTGGGTCGCCGAACATCACGATTCGCCGGGCGTGGCGGGCTCGTCGCCCGAGGTGCTCATCTCTCATCTGCTCGCCCGAACCGAGCGCATCCGCATCGGCTCGGGCGGCGTGATGCTGCAGCATTACAGTCCGTACAAGGTGGCCGAGAACTTCAACGTGCTCGCATCGCTCGCCCCGGGCCGCGTGGAGCTCGGGATCGGCCGCGCGCCCGGCGGACTGCCGCGTTCGACGCAGGCGCTGCAGGGCGTCGGTAAGCAGGGCCAGGCCGGCGATCTGGAGGCCAAGCTCGGGGAGCTTGAGCAATACCTGGGCGGCCCGGCCGACGGGTCGCATCCGCTGGCCGGCGTACAGGCGAGCCCGCTGCCCGAGCGTCCGGCGGATATCCATCTGCTCGGTACGAGCGTGTCCAGCGCCGAGCTGGCGGCGCGGCGAGGGTATCCGTACGCGTTCGCCTTGTTCATCAACAACGATCCGGACACGGCCGCGCGCGCCTTCGAGACGTATCGCACAGCCTTCGACTACAGCACGGGACGCCGTCCGCGAGCGATTCTGGCGCTGTCGGTCATTGCCTCGGACACCGAGGAGGAGGCCGCGGCGCTCGCCGGCGAGTTCAAAAACGTGCGCGTCACGCTGGCGAGCGGCAAGACGGTGAACGTCGGCACGTTGGAGCAGGCGGAGGAATTCGCGCGGCAGGCGGGAGAGACGTTCACCGCCGAGGTTCGGGATGCCGACATCACGCGCGGCACCAAGGCGCAGGTGCGGGAGCGGCTCCTGGAGCTGGCGGGAATCTACGGCGTGAAGGAGCTGCTGTTCACGACGATCCTCCCCGATCTTGCCCAGCGCGAGCGGTCGATCAGGCTGATCAAGGAAGCGTTCGAGGAGCTGCCCGTAGGGGCGGACCGAACGGGGGGCGCATGAGGAGGAAAAAAATATGAGCAACGAAGACGCGGGCGCGTTCACCGACCGCCTGATCGATATCCGGCGCCGGCTGCACGCGAATCCGGAGCTGTCCGGCGAGGAGTACGAGACGACCGCGGCGATCAGAGAATGGCTGCGGCAGGCAGGCATCCGGATCGCGGATTATCCGCTGCGGACCGGCCTCGTCGCCGAGATCGGCGGCCAGTATGGCGGACCGGTCGTCGCCTTGCGCGCGGACATCGACGCGCTGCCGGTCGCGGAGGAGACCGGGCTGCCGTTCGCGTCGCGCCGTCCGGGCGTCATGCACGCGTGTGGACACGACTTCCACACGGCGGCGCTGATCGGAGCCGCCGCGCTGCTGAAGCGGCGGGAGCCGGAGCTGGCCGGCACGGTGCGGCTGCTGTTCCAGCCGGCGGAGGAGAAGGCGAAGGGGGCCGCGCAGGTGATCGAGAGCGGCGCGCTTGAGGGCGTGCGCGCGGTGTTCGGCCTGCACAACAAGCCCGACCTGCCGGTCGGCGCGATCGGCATCAAGCCGGGTCCGATCATGGCGGCCGCGGACGGCTTCGCCGTCGAGGTCGACGGCAAGGGCACCCATGCCGCTATGCCGGAGGCGGGGCTCGACCCGCTCGTGACGGCGGCCCATATCGTGACGGCGCTGCAGAGCATCGTCAGCCGCAACGTCAGCTCGCTCGACAGCGCCGTCGTGAGCGTCACGCGGCTGTCCGCGGGCGCCTCCTGGAACGTTATCTCCGACAAGGCGATCTTGGACGGCACGATCCGCACGTTCGACGAAGGCGTCAGGACCGAGGTCCGCCGCCGCTTCGAGCAGGTCGTGGACGGCGTCGCCGCCGCATTCGGCACGACGGCGCGGACGCGCTGGACGGGCGGACCGCCGCCCGTCGTCAACGATGCGCGCTGGGCGCGCGTAGCGGCGCGCGCAGCCGAGGCGGCCGGGCTCGAGGTCGTGGCGCCGAAGCCGTCGCCGGCGGGCGAGGACTTCGCGCTCTATCTGAAGCAAGCGCCAGGCGTCTTCGCCTTCCTCGGCACGAGCGGCCCGCACGAATGGCATCATCCGGCCTTCGACGTCGACGAATCCGCGCTGCCGCTCGCAGCCTCCTACTTGGCCGCGGTGGCCGGCGAAGCGCTGGACGAACTCGCGGCCGCGGGCGGAGCGGGCGAGGGCGAAAAGCAGGATGACGCCGCCGCAGGAGGCGTACGCGTATGAGCGCCGGCACCGTATACGATGTCATCGTCGTCGGCGCCGGCTCGGTGGGCATGAGCGCCGGCTACCATCTGGCCGCGCGCGGACTGCGCACGCTGCTGCTCGATGCGTTCGACCCGCCGCACACGGGCGGCAGCCATCACGGCGAGCCGCGCTTGATTCGCCACGTATACGGCGGAGGGCCGCACTACGTGCGGCTCGCGCTGCGCGCGGACGCGCTGTGGCGCGAGCTGGAGACGATGACCGGCGAGCGGCTGCTGGAGCGGTCCGGCGTGCTCAATATGAGCGATCACGGCGAATACTCGTTCGAGGGCCGTCTGGCCGATGCCGACCGGGAGGGAGTCCACTATGAGCTGCTGGATGCCGGAGAGATTGCGAAGCGCTGGCCAGGATTCGCGCCGCCGCCGTCTTATGCCGGGCTGTATGAGCCGGACGCGGGCTATCTGTTCAGCGAGCGGTGCGTGGCCGCCTACCGGCGTCAGGCATTGGCGGCAGGAGCGGAGCTGCTGACGAATACGGCGGCGCTCGCGATCGAGCCTGGGCCGGGCGGGTCGGGCGTGAAGGTCAAGACGAGCCGCGGCGTGTTCGAAGCGGGCGGCGCGATCGTGAGCGCCGGCGCCTGGTTCAAGACGCTGGAGCCGAGCGTGTCGCTGCCGGTCGCTCCCGTGCGCAAGGTCGTCGGCTGGTTCGAAGCCGACGAGCGGCTGTATGCGGCGGGCACGCTGCCCGGCTTCACGTTCGGCGGGCTCGGCGGCGGTTACTATGGCTTCCCGAGCATCGGCGGAGCGGGTGTGAAGATCGGCCGTCACGACGGCGGACAGCCGTGGCTGCCCGGCGAGCCGCTCGCCCCGTTCGGCGCGCATCCCGACGACGAAGCGAATCTGCGGAGGGCGCTCGAGTCGATGCTGCCGGGAGCCGCGGGCCGCCTGCTGCGTGGCGCGGCATGCCGCTACGAGCTGTCGCCGGATGAGCAGTTCATCGTCGCCGCCGATCCCGCGCTGCCCGGCGTGCTGCTGGCCGGAGGCTTCTCCGGCCACGGCTTCAAGTTCGCGAGCGCGCTCGGCGAGGCGTTGGCCGTATGGGCGGCGACGGACCGGCCGCCGGCCGATCTGCTGCCCTTCGGGCTGTCGCGGTTCGCGCCGCCGGCGTCCGCGCCTATTCCGTCTTGAAGTTCCGCCTATGCAAACTTGAAGTTCCGCCTATGCAAACTTGAAGTTCCGTCTTTGCAGTCTTGAAGTTTCTCGTCAACGTCATCCTGAACCCCCACCCATCCAAAGGAGTGAATCCCATGAGCAACCATGCCGCCGATATTGAAGCATTGCTGCATGCCGACGAGCCGCTGGGCGCGGCGATCGCAGAGCTGGACGTAGCCGCTCTGACCTGGAAGCCGACGCCCTCCGCGTGGAGCGTGACCGAGGTGCTCGTCCATCTCGCAGATCATCTCATCGTAGTATCTTTCCGTATCCGCGAGATATTGTCCGGCTCGTCGGTCCGGTTGCCCGCATTCAGCCAGGACCCGTGGGTCGAGGGACAATACGGCAACGAGGCCGAGGCTGCGGACGTGCTGGCAGGCTACCGCGCGCTGCTCGCGTACAACGCGAGGCTGCTTCGCAGACTGTCCCCGGCAGATTGGGCCAAGGAAGCGGTCAATGCGAAAGGCGAGCGCGTATCGCTGGCCGACGTCGTTCGCGGCTTCAACGCGCATGTGCTGCGGCATGTCGGCCAGATCGAGCGGATCAAGGCGGGAGTGGCGGCGGCCGAACAGCGCGGCGGCGCACTGCCCGAGCGGGAGGGGGCTTGACGATGACATCGTCTGCTGTTCACGTCAGAGATGCTCTGGACCGCGATCGCGAAGCGATACTGGCGGTGCTGCTGGACGCCTATGGCCAGTACGAAGGCACCATGCCCGGGGAGCGCTGGGCCGAGTACAAGCGCAACATCGCCGCCTCCGTCGACGAGCCGGGCCCGTTCGCCCGGCTCGTAGCCGAGCATGACGGCGAGCTGGTCGGCAGCGCCGTCCTGTTCCCTTCTTCGCTGGCCGCCTACGGGCGCGAGCTCGGCATCGAAGCTCCGATCATTCGGCTGATCGCCGTCAAGCCCGCCGCTCGGGGGCGCGGCGTCGCCACCGCGCTTATCCGCGAATCCGCCCGCCGTGCCCGGGAGCTGGGCGCACGCACGCTGCACCTGCACACCTCCGACCTGATGGCTTCCGCCGTCCGCCTGTACGAGCGCCTGGGCTTCGAGCGCGCATACGACAAAGACTTGTACAACGGAGATATCCTCGTCAAGAGCTACCGGCTGCACCTGGACGACGCGTCGCTGCTGAAGATTTAAATCGCCTATATTAAAGGAGGAGAAACAATGACCACACGCAAAAAGCTGAAATTCGGCGCGATCATACACGGCGTAGGCGGCAATATCTCCGCATGGAGACATCCGGAGATTCCGGCGGACGCCAGCGTCAGCCTGCCGTTCTATGTGAAGGCGGCGCAGAAGGCGGAGGAGGGGCTGTTCGATCTCGTATTTATCGCGGACGGCTTGTATATTAACGAGAAGTCGATCCCGCATTTTCTGAACCGCTTCGAGCCGATCACGATTTTGTCGGCGCTCGCGGCCGTCACCAAAAAGATCGGGCTCGTCGGAACGCTGTCCACCTCGTACAGCGAGCCGTTCACGGTGGCGCGTCAGTTCGGCTCGCTCGATCAGATCAGCGGCGGACGCGCCGGCTGGAACGTCGTGACCTCTCCGCTCGAAGGCTCCGCCCGCAACTACGGCAAGACAGAGCATCCGAGCCACGACGAGCGCTACAAGATTGCGGAGGAATATCTGGAGGTCGCCAGAGGGCTGTGGGATTCCTGGGAGGACGATGCGTTCGTGCGCGACAAGGCGTCTGGCGTCTTCTTCGAGCCGTCCAAGATGCACCGCTTGAACCACAAAGGCCGCTATTTCTCCGTCGAAGGTCCGCTGAACATCGCCCGGTCCGAGCAGGGACAGCCGGTCATCTTCCAGGCGGGCTCCTCCGAGAGCGGCAAAAGTCTGGCGGCCAAAGAAGCGGACGCCGTATTCACCGGCCAGGAAAATCTGGAGGAGGCGAAGGCGTTCTACCGCGACGTCAAGGATCGTGCCGTCGGCTTCGGCCGCTCGCGTGACGATATCGTCATCCTGCCCGGCATCGGCCCGATCATCGGCAGGACGCAGGAGGAGGCGGAGCGCAAGTACGAGGAGATCGCGAACCTGGTGTCCATCGACAAAGCGCTGGACTATCTCGGCCGCTTTTTCGACCACCACGACTTCTCCCAATATCCGCTCGACGAGCCGTTCCCCGACATCGGCGACATCGGCAGCAACAGCTTCCGCAGCGGCACGGACAAGATCAAGCGGGACGCCCGCGAGCAGGGACTCACGCTGCGCGAGGTCGCGCTGCGCGCGGCCACGCCGCGCGGCCAGTTCATCGGCACACCGGAGCGGATCGCCGATCTGATCCAGCAGTGGCACGAGGAGGAGGCGGCCGACGGCTTCATCATCCATTCGGCGTTCCCGAGCGGCCTCGATGACTTCGTCGAGCTGGTCGTGCCGCTGCTGCAGGCGCGCGGCCTGTACCGCACCGAATACGAAGCCGAGACGCTCCGCGGCAATCTGGGCGTGCCGATTCCGGTCAACCGGCATGCCCTGGCGCGGGCGACCGTCTAGGCCTTATCCGCCGAAGCTTGGTCCACAGCTTCAATTACACGAAACACGACATCGGTTGCCGCAAAGGCAGTGGATGTCGTGTTTGCATTTTCGGACGGAGAGAACTCATCTATACGAGAGTTAACGCTGAGCCCGACCGCCCCGCAGCTGCTCGTCCGCCTATCGAACAGCATGAAGCAGTATGCCGCATCCGGGGCTTGCAATACAAAGTATCTGCTGTCACGCAGAACCGCAATGGGGCAAAGACTACTTTGCACATTTTAATATGACAGTAGATGACATATTACGGTTGTATGATGGAATAAATGACCGCGAAGGAGGAGATGAATTTGAAAAAGCTTGCTGGGAAAATCGCGCTCGTCACCGGAGGAAGCCGGGGGGCGGGGCGAGGGATCGCCATCGAGCTCGGGAAAGCCGGAGCAACCGTCTACGTGACCGGAAGGAGTGTGCGAGGCGCTACGACAAACGGTTTTCCGGGCAGTGTCGACGACACGGTCGAGGAGATTGTAAAGCAGGGCGGAGAGGCTTATGCATGCCGCTGCGATCATACCCGTGACGGGGATACGCAAGCTGTGGTCGAGAGAATCCGGCAGGAACGAGGAAGTCTTCATATCCTTGTGAATAATGTCTGGGGATTGCATGATCTGGAGGTGGGGCTGCAGTCCAAGCCTTTCTGGGAATACCCGCTCGACATGTGGGATGCGATGTTCCAGGGCGGCGTGCGTGCGCAAATCGCGACGAGCCATTATGCAATTCCGTTGATGCTGGAATCCGGCTCCGGATTGATCGTGCACACGACGTTCTGGGATCACGACAAGTATTTGGGAACCTTCTTCTACGATCTTGCCAAAAATGCGATTAACCGCACAGTGTTCGGCTTGTCGCGCGATCTCAAAGACACGCAGCTGACGGCGGTCGCGGTCTCTCCCGGCTGGATGCGGACAGAACTGGTCCTGCAAAGTTTCAATACGGATGAAGCGCATTGGCAGGAGGTCGAAGCGCTCAGGCAGACGGAGTCGACGCATTATATCGGGCAGGCTGTAGCCGCTCTGGCGGAAGACGGCGATGTGAGGCTTAAGCACGGGCAGGTGCTTCAAGTCGGCAAGCTGGCGCTGGAATACGGATTCACCGATACGGATGGACGCGTCGTTCCGCCGTTTGAAGTATAAACGCGTCCGTCGTATGCGGCGCACAGGACCGTCAGGGAAGCTTCCCTGACGGTTTCTGGCGCGCCTTTGGAGAGGCATGGGAGGTTGAAGCCCCGCGCATGCCGCGCAAAAATGCGTGCCAGGTATCGCCGGTTGGACGAAATGTCGGCGAAGAGACGCTTTATCCTGCACTTTTGCGCGATAGCAGCCCCGTTAGCGATGTCTGCGCGACAGCGATTGCCGTCGGAGGGTTATTCGCTTCGTACATGCGCCAACGCGTCGCCGGAATTGTAATGGTTTTGCAGCTTTGCGATAATGAAATGCAGATACCAATAAGTAACGTTAATCCGAACGGGAGGTGTTCGATTGAACAGTATTATGGCGATTACAGGAGCATCCTCGGGCATCGGCCTGTCGACGGCGCTCAAGTTCGCGAAGAAAGGAAGTTGGACGGTCTACGCGGGAACCCGGAACGTGGAGCGGGATGCGCAACAGTATGCGGACGTACCGAACCTTCATTTTATCGAGATGGAAGTGACGGACCCGGCATCGTTGCAGGCTGCGTTCGATCGGATCGAAGCGCAAGCAGGGCGTCTGGACGTTCTGTTCTGCAACGCGGGCTTCGGATACTTGCGGGCGCTGGGCCAGGCGGACCCTGCGGACATCGAGCGGGTGTTCGATACGAACGTATACGGCGTCATGCATACGATCCGGGCGGCATTGCCGCTGCTGCGCAAAGGGAATAGCGGCCATATCATCGCAACGTCCAGCGTCGGCGGGCTCGTGGGACAGCCGTTCAACGAGATTTATTGCGCCAGCAAGTTCGCGGTCGAAGGGCTGCTCGAAAGCTTGGCGACGTACTATAAGCCGGCGTTCGGCATCGACGTGACGCTGCTCGAGCCCGGCGCGATCGCGACGAACTTCACGGACACGGTCATGGCGCAAGTGGAAAGCTCGGGCGGCATTCGCGAGGACGAGTACAAGCCGGTATTGATGCGCTATCTGGAGGCGTTCCGCGCCCGCACTTCCGTGCCGCAGACGGCGGATTCGGTAGCCGATGTCGTCTGGGGCGTCGTCCATAGCGATCCGAAGCCGCTGCGCATCCGGACGTCCGAGGCGGCGGAGGCGTTCGTGCGGTTCAAGGCGCAGCAAGACCCGACGGGTCTGGACGGCGTAACGAATACGCGCAAGCTGCATCTGAATTGGTAAAATAGCAGGTGCCGCCGTGGCGACGATCCGGGCGTTATACGGGTAGTAACTACAGGTTTAGGATGTGAGCGGCATGTTAAGCGGTCCATGGCGATTTTTGCGCCGGCTCGGCATCGATCTCCAGACGTTCAAGACGGCGCTGGCCTGCGGCTTGTCCTGGCTGCTGGCGCAGAGTCTGACGCCGCATTCGTATCCTTACTTCGCGCCCATCGCCGCGATTCTGACCCTGCAGGTGACGGTTGCCGATTCGATTCAAAAGGGAATATACCGGATCGTAGGCATCGTCGTCGGTATCGGCATCAGCATGATCGCGGGACAGTGGTTCAGCGTGAACGCGGCGACGGTGGCTGTCGTCGTGTTCGCCGGACTCGCGGTATCGGGCGCGCTGAAGCTGAACAGCCAGATCGGCTCCCAGATCGGCGTCACCGCGCTGCTGGTGCTTGCCTTCGGCAACGCGCACGGCTATGCGGCCTACCGGATCTTGGAGACGATGATCGGCTCGGTCGCGGCGATCGCGGTCAATCTGGCGCTCGTGCCCCGCGACACGACGCGCGAGGCGCTGAATGCGGCGTCCGGACTGGGCAAGCGGATCGCGGCGGTGCTGAGGGACTTCGACGAGGCGTTGATGGGAAAAAGACAACCCGCGCATGTGCTGGGAGAGGCGCGCGGACTGTTGCAGCTCATCAAGCGGGGGAACGAGGCGACGGAGCTGGCGCGGCAGAGTCTGAAGTTCGTGCCGCTCGGCCGCAGACGGCGCGAACGCGTCGAGCGCGTATCGCAGGCGATGGAGCGGCTTGAACATATATCCGTGCAGGTGCGCGGCATCGCGCGCAGCCTGCTCGAGCTGGAGGCCGCGAAGGGGCAGCCGCTCGAGCTGACCGAGCCGCTCGCCGCCGCCGCGGAATGCGTGGACCGCTACGCCGATACGGTGACCGATCCTTCGGAAGCCGCGTTCGAGCGGCTGAGAGCGGCAGTCGAGCGCGCCCGGCTCGTCCAGCTGGAATGCTTCAGACGCAGCATCGCGGGCGCGGACCCCGAGCAGCTCAAGCAGATCGGCAGCCTGTTCGCGGACCTCGGACGCATGTTGACCGAGGTCGGCCGCGCGGATGAGCCTGCCCGGGATGCTGGATAGCCTTGACAGCACGAACTGTAACCATTATAATAACAGTATAGTCGGCGGGGATAGGTACAGCCCGCGATGACTGATGATTACGAACAGGCGGTGATTTGCATGCGATTTGAAGTAGGAGATTGGGTGACGGGGACGACCAGACAGGGAGAACTGATCCAAGGCTTCGTGAATTCGATTCTGTCGATGCAAGGCGCCGCAGGCATATTCGTCACCGCATCGGATCGCGAGGAAGCGATCGGCACGGAGATCGCGGTGCAGACAGGCGCGCTGCGGGCGCTGCCGCAGCAGACCGACTACAACGAGGAGCAGCTGCGCAATCTGATCGACGTATCGCTCGCGATCCGCGACGCGGCGTGGTTCGGCGAGCTGTCCGCCGCGCTGTCGGCGCTGCGCTCGCCCGCCGACCGGCAGCTGCCGGCAGGCGAAGTGCCGGTCGCTTGGCGCGACCGGCTCGGCCTCATCGCGCAGGAATAAGCGGGCCGCAGCGCCGGCATCCCCATGGATAGGCCGGCCGCGTCGCCCCGGCACAAGCGCAGAGCAGCCCCCCGGCAGTCGGTTGACGGCCGGGGGGCTGCTCTGTCTCGTTCGGGCGTTATACGCCGATGCTGGCGATCAGGTTCTTGAGCTTGTCCGCCGACCGGTGCAGCAGCTGGCGTTCGAAGTCCGAGATCTTGATGTCGATGATCTCCCGCACACCCTGGCGGTCGACGATGCACGGCACGCCGAGGAATACGTCGGAGACGCCGTGGTAGTCGTGCAGCAGCGTCGATACGTTCAGGACGGCGCCTTCGTCGCGCAGGATCGCCGTGCAGATCCGGTCGAGCGCCAGCGCGATCGCGTAGTAGGTCGCACCCTTGGCGCTGATGATCTGATAGGCGGCGTCGCGCGTATTCGTGAATACCTCTTCCTTGTCCGCGTCGCTCAGGGACAGCTCGGCGCCCGCGACGTTGGCGAGGCTCCAGAGGGGCAGCTCGGAGTCGCCGTGCTCGCCTACGATGTGCCCGTGCACGCTGCGCGGATCGATCTTCAGCTTCTCGCCGATCAGGTAGCGAAAGCGCGCGCTGTCGAGCAGCGTGCCCGAGCCGATGATGCGTTCGATCGGCCATCCCGATTTTTTCCACGTAATATAGCTCATGATGTCGACCGGGTTGGATGCGATCAGCAGGATGCCCGTCGTATTGTACTTCAGCACTTCCTCGACGATGCTGTCGATGATGACGGCGTTGCGCTTCAGCAGATCGACGCGCGATTCGCCCTCGCGCTGGGCCGCGCCTGCCGTGATGACGATGATGTCCGCGTCCTTGCAGTCCTCGTAGCCGCCCGCCCACAGATCGCCGCCGCCGAGGAACGGCATGCCGTGGTTCATGTCGAGCGCGTCGCCGACCGCCTTTTTATGGTTGGCGTCGATCAGCACCAGCTCGTCGACCCGATTGCGCAGCATGAGCGTATATGCCGTGGTCGAACCTACCGCTCCCGCACCGACAATGACGATTCTCGTTTTTTTCATACAGATCCTCTCCTCGTCCAATTGAATTAATGCTCGTCCTTCGTCTCGTCATCCATAAAAGGCTTATTTACATAATAATACATATACGCCATGAGCACGCCGCCGCCGATCAGATTGCCCAGCGTGACCGGGATCAGATTGTGCAGCACGCCGCCGATCGAGATGGTGCCGGGGTGATGCAGCACGAGCGCGATCGCGAACGTGCACATGTTGGCGATGCTGTGCTCGTAGCCCGAGATGAAGAAGCAGAAGACGAACAGCATCATCGCAAACATCTTGGCACCGTTCTCCTTCATCGACATCGGCACGAAGAAGGCGAGGCAGACGAGCCAGTTGCACAGAATGCCGCGAAAAAACAGCTCGCCGACCGGCGTGTTCATCTTCTTGTCGACGACGCTGAGCAGGAAGCCGTTGACGCTCGCGTCCTTGAACAGGGCGGTCGCAAAGATCATGAACGCGAAGATGCAGGCGCCGATAATGTTGCCTAAGTAGCTCCAGCACCACAGCTTGATCGTGTCGGACCAGCGGATCTTGCGCCGGAGCGCCGTGTACGAATAGTAGAACGTATTGCCTGTGAACAGGTCGCCGCCCCCGTACACGATCAGGATGATCGCCGCGCCGAACGTGATGGCCGCCATCGGGTACGTGAGCGGAGAGTGCTCCAGGTAAAAATAGTTGCCCGTCTTGAAGGCGACGATGACGCCGAAGCCGATGAACATGCTGGCGAGCGCGGACCGCGCCAGATAGCGGAGCTTGCTCTGCCTGAATATTTTCATCTTTTTCTCGGCCAGCTTTTCCACCATTCGCAGAGATTCCGTTTCCATGAGATTCACCTCGCTTCGCACTCATCCAAAGTCCAATATTTTCCTCGATTATGACATGATCAAGCCGCCCGGTCCATGTTTTTTTACCCGGATTGCCGAGTCCCGACCATCCCGACAGGACGGGCGGGCTGCATCGCCTGCCGCCGTGCGGCCGATTGTCGAATTGTGCGAGCATGAGCCAGACAGATTGTGGTAAAATGTAAAGCGATGCACAACATTCCGGAGGTGGGCTTGACATGATGAACGATACGCTGCATGACGCACTTAACGAGCAGCTTAACTTTGAACTGCATTCCGCGCATGTGTATCTCGCGATGGCCGGTTATTGCTCGGCGGAGAGCCTCGACGGCTTCGCCAACTTTTTTGTCGTTCAGGCCGAGGAGGAGCGCTACCACGCGTCCAAGATCTACAAATATCTGAACGACCGCGGCAAGAAGGTCAAGCTGAAGGGCATCCCCGATCCGCAAAACGAATACGGCTCGATCCTCGAAGTGTTCGAGCACGCGTACGAGCACGAGCAGGAGGTCACGCGCCGCATCTACAACCTGTCCGACCTGGCGCTCAACGACCGCGAGCATGCGACGATCCAGTTCCTCAAGTGGTTCATCGACGAGCAGGTCGAGGAGGAGGCGCTTTTCGACAGCATCATCTCCAAGCTCAAGCGCATCGACAACGACAGCAATGCGTTTTTCATGATGGATGCCGAGTTCGCGAAGCGCAGCTTCACCCCGCCGGCAGCCGAATAAGACGCAGAGGTTCCTTCATCCGATATCAAGCCAGGCAGTGCGCACACTATGCGCCGCCTGGCTTGTTTTATGGCATGTCTGCCGCCTGCCGGTCCGGATTCCCGTGCCGCAGCGTGAATACGGACAGCTCGGGCACGCTGCCGAATCTCACGCGCCAGCGCGTCGTGCCGATGCCTCGGTTCACGTACAACAGATATGGCCGCGGCGGCCTGCGCCGGTCGGAGACGACATGCTGGCCGGACAAGTACCGGCTGCCGAGCTTCGTGCGGACGAGCGCGCCGAGGAGCGGCAGCTTGACCTGGCCGCCGTGGCTGTGGCCCGACAGCTGCAGATCGATCGGAAATCGCGCGAGCGAATCCGCGACATCCGGCTCGTGGACGAGCAGCAGATTGAAGCCGTCCGGCCGCAGCTTCGACAGCGCGCGCAGCGGGTCGGGTCGGCCCAGCACGTAGTCGTCCAGCCCGGATACGGACAGATGCGCTCCGTCGGGCCGGCGGATTCGCCTGGTGTCGTTGAGCAGCACCTCGAAGCCGGCGCGGACCAGCGAAGGATTATGCGAGCGCCTGTTGCGCTCGTAGCCGAAGTCGTGATTGCCGTAGACGGCAAATCTGCCGAGCGGCGCCTCGATGCGGGAGAGCAGGGGCGACAGGTCCTTCTCCCGCTCGGCGTTGCGCTTCCTCGCGTCGAACAGGTCGCCCGTGAATACGACGATGTCCGGCCGCTCCGCATTGATCGCCGCGATCAGTCCGCTCAGCTGCTGCAGCGAGTAGTTCGGACCGATGTGCGTGTCGCTGAACTGAACGATCCTGATGCCGTCGAAGCCCGGCGGCAGCCACGCGGAGACGATCTCGCGGCGGGTCACGATCAGACGGGCGGGCTCGATGAAAATGGCGTAAGCGGCGCCGAGCAGCACGAGAGCGATGAGCGCTGCCGCCAGCACAATAAACGATTGCCACACGATATCCGGCATAGCGCTTCCTCCTTCTCCCATTTCCATAATGTATCAAAAAAAACGGCGTCAAACAAAGCAAGGACCGAATTTGGGTAAGACTAGGGAAACACTTGTCAAAGCCAAGGGAGGGAGCCCGATGGCCAAAGCCATCTCGGACCTCCGCGCCAAAAACGCGGGTCAACGCAAACTTATGTTCAGCGCCGGGCTCAGCTGGCTGTTCGACGCGATGGACGTCGGACTCATCTCGTTCGTAGCGGCCGCTCTCGCCGCCGACTGGGAGCTCGGCAAGCAGCAGCTCGGCTTCCTCACGGCGATCGGCTCCGTCGGCATGGCCGCAGGGGCGGCGGTCGCCGGCTCGCTGGCGGACCGCTACGGCAGGCGTATCATCCTGCTCGCTACGCTGCTCGTCTTCGGTATCGCCAGCGGCCTGTCGGCGCTGGCCGCGAGCTTCGCCGTGCTATGCCTGCTGCGGTTCGTCGCCGGCTTCGGCCTCGGCGGCGAGCTGCCCGTCGCGTCGACGCTCGTGTCCGAGTCGGCGCGCGCGGAGGATCGCGGACGCGCCGTCGTGCTGCTCGAGAGCTTCTGGGCGGTCGGCTGGATTGCCGCGGCGCTCATCGGCTACTTCGTAATCCCGGATTACGGATGGCGCATCGCCTTCGTCATCGGCGCGCTGCCCTGCCTGTACGCGCTCTATTTGCGCCGCGCGGTGCAGGATCCGCCCCGCTTCAAGGCGCAGCAGGCCAGGCGGACGCAGGCGAAGCTGTCCGAGCGGTTCGCACAGCTGTGGGCGCCGCGCCATCGCGGCGCAACGGCGGCGCTGTGGGTGCTGTGGTTCACGGTCGTCTTTTCCTACTACGGGATGTTCCTGTGGCTGCCGCAGGTTATGGTGCTCAAGGGATTCAGCCTCGTCAAGAGCTTCGAGTACGTGCTGTTCATGACGCTGGCGCAGCTGCCCGGCTACTTCAGCGCCGCCTGGCTCATCGAGAAGCTCGGCCGCAAGCTCGTGCTGACGATCTATCTGGTCGGCACGGCACTCAGCGCCTGGTGGTTCGGCGCGGCCGTCTCCGACAGTATGCTGATGACCGCGGGCGCATGCCTGTCTTTCTTTAATCTGGGCGCATGGGGCGCGATGTACGCCTATACGCCGGAGCTGTACCCGACGCGAATCCGCTCGACCGGTGCGGGCATGGCCGCCTCGTTCGGCCGCATCGGGGGCGTGATCGGACCGTATCTCGTCGGATATTTGCTGGAGCGGGGGACCGGGATTACGGGTGTGTTCCTCATCTTCTGCGGCGCGATTGCGGTAGGCGTCGTCGTCCTGCTCGCACTGGGCAAGGAGACGCGGGGCTTCGATCCGGACGCCGCCGAGAGCTGAACTTGCTGAGCTCGGGCTCCATGTGTCGGGGCGCCGACAGGGGGCCGGCCTGTCCTTCGCCTCCGCTTTGGGCTATAATGAATCATCTCAAGTTCACAGCGCAAGCGGAGGTAGATGGAAGTGTCAGGATTGCTTAACGGTCAGAATGTCATCGTCATGGGAATCGCCAACGAACGAAGCATCGGATGGGGGATCGCCAAGTCGCTGCATGCGCAAGGCGCCCGCCTTATCTTTACGTATCGCAAGGAACGCTCCTACGATAAGCTCGCCAAGCTGCTCGCAGAGAGCGGCATCGAGCCGCTGCTGACGGTGCAGTGCGACGTATCGGACGATGCGTCGATTGAGGCGGCGTTCGCCAAGATCGGCGCGGAGGCCGGCGTCGTCCACGGCGTCGTGCACTCGCTCGCGTTCGCGGACAAGGACGAACTGGGCGGCGAATACGTCGATACGTCGCGTGAGGGCTATCTGCTGGCGCAGGAGTCGAGCGCGTTCTCCCTGGTCGCCGTCGCCAAGGCCGCGAAGCCGCTCATGACCGAAGGCGGCAGCATCGTCACCCAGACGTATCTGGGCGCCGAGCGCGTCATGCGCAACTACAATGTGATGGGCGTCGCCAAGGCGGCTCTCGAAGCGAGCGTTCGCTATCTGGCGGAGGATCTGGGCAAGTACGGCATCCGAGTGAACGCGGTGTCCGCGGGACCGATCCGTACGCTCGCAGCGAAGGGCGTATCGGGATTCAACGACATTATGAACACGGTGGTCGAAAAAGCGCCCCTGCGGCGCAACGTCGATCAATCCGAGGTCGGTGACGCCACGATGTTCCTCGTCAGCGGCCTGTCCCGCGGCATCACGGGCGAAGTGCTGCATGTGGATGCGGGCTTCCATATTATCGCGGGCTGACGCCCGCATGAGACTGTCTCACTGGTCGCTTGACGGCCTGGGGACAGTCTCGTTTTATATATGCGCAGCCCAAATTTCCTTGACCGCACAGGCCATTCAGGTATATAGTTGTCATGACAACCAATTGAGGGTGATAAACGGATGAAGCGTGCAGGACTGGAAGGCTCGCTCGGATTCGCGACCGGACTCGTATACCGCCGGATGTCCAATATGCTGCTGCATCGGCTGAAGGCATACGATATAACGCCGGAGCAGTGGTCGGTGCTCTACTACGCCTCCCGGACGGAGCGGCTCATACAACGCGAGCTCGGCGAGCGGGCGGGCAAGGACAAGCCGACGACGACGCGCATCGTGGACCATCTCGTCCGCAAAGGCTGGGTCGCCAGGCGCGCCGACGAGGCGGACCGCAGAGCGATCCTGATCGAAGCGACGCCGGAGGGAAGGCGCTTGATCGAACAAACGATTCCCGTCGAGCGGCAGACGATGGAGGAAGCCGGCGCCTGCCTGACGGCGGAGGAGCGCGAGACGCTGCTCGATCTGCTGCACCGCTTGAGCCGCCATCTCGACCAGCTCAATTGAAGAAGGAGCCTACACAACATGAATGAACAGAACCGACCCGCCCCGCTGTGGACGAAGGCATTCATCTGCCTGACGCTCAGCTTCTTTTTATTGTTTCTGAATTTGCAGATGCTGTTGTCGTCGTTGCCGATGTACGTCAAGGGCGAGCTGGCCGGCGGTGATCTGACGGTGAGCCTGGTGACGGCGACGTTCGCGCTGGCGGCGATCGCGAGCCGGTTCGCGACGGCGGCGCTCATGCCGAAGCTGGGACGGACCGCGCTGCTGTACGCCGGTCTGGCCGCCGCCGTGCTCACGACCTTTTTGTGCGCCAATGCGGACGCAATCGGATCGCTCGTCGCGCTGCGCATGCTGTACGGCGCAGGCTTCGGGATGGCGAGCACGATCATCCCGACGCTCGTCTCCCGCATCATCCCGCAGGACCGCATCGGCGAAGGCATCGGCTACTTCGGCCTGTCGACGAGCCTGGCCATGTCGCTCGGTCCGATGATCGGCATGAATGTGATGCACGAGGCCGGCTTCGCCGCGCTGACGTCCTCGAGCGCCGCTGCGGCGCTGCTGTCCGCGGCCGTGCTGCTCCTGTCCGGCGCCGCCCGCAGCGGCAAGCCGGCACCTTCGCGGCCCGGTCCTGCCGCAGTCGCCGCTCGGGCGGCAGGCACGGCAGCGGCAGGCGCTTCGCAGGGAACGGTCAAACCGCTGCTGCTGCCCGCATTGCTGAACATGCTGCTGTCGATCACCTACAGCGGCTTGCTCAGCTTTATCGCGCTGTTCGGCGAGAGCGTAGAGATCGGGCAGGTCGGCCTGTTTTTCCTGTTCAACGCGATCACCGTCATCCTCGTGCGCCCGATTGCGGGCCGAATCTTCGACCGGCGGGGACATGCGGCGGTGCTGATCCCTGCTGCGGCTTGCGTGCTCGCCAGCATGCTCGTGCTCGCCGGCGCGACGGCGCTGCCCCAGCTTGTCGTCTCCGCGCTGCTGTACGGCCTCGGCTTCGGCGCGATCCAGCCGACGCTCCAGGCGTGGATGCTGCGGAGCACCCCCCGGGAGCGGCACGGCTTCGCCAACAGCATGTACTACAACTCGACCGACCTTGGCGTCGCGCTCGGCGCAGTGCTGTTCGGCGCGATCGCCGCGCGTACGGGCTATGCCCGCATGTACGACTACTCGGCGCTGATCATGGCCGCTTTTCTGGTTCTCTATGTCGTACTACGCATTGCCGGCGTCGCCCGCGACGCGAAGCAGAGTTCGCAGACGGCAGCCTGAGCCGCGCTGCCCGTCAAGGCGCGACCGGGTTCACGGACGAAGCCGTCGGAGGCCCTCGCCGATGATTCGTAATAGGCTGCACCGGTTTATTATTGAAGAAAAGCGATTGTGCGTACCGCATGATCTTCATGCCCGGCGAACAAGCCATGATATAATCATTACGAACGATCGAGCGATGGGGGTTCCCGAATGACATCATCTTCCTTGGATGAGGGATTGATTTTTCAACAAGCCAGCAACTTCTCGCTGAACGGCTTTGCCGTCATCTCGGCGGCGGACGATACGCTGCTGAAGCTGAATCCCGCACTGTGCGACATGTTGGGCTATAAGGAAGAGGAGCTTCTGCATGTGCCGTTTCCGGTCATTACCGACCGCGATCCGTACCGTCCTTCCTTTTACAGGCAGGCCGCCGACAGATGCAAGGCGCAGCCCGGCTACATGGAAGAGATCGAGAAGCGTCTGCTGCACAAGGACGGCCGCTTCGTATGGGTGCGGATGCGTCTGTCGACGGTGCGCGATCCGCAGACGGACGAAGCGCTTTATTTGTGCGCCGAGATGCTGGACATCACCAGCCTCAAGACAGAGCGGATTCCGGTCCTGGACAATAGACATCTCTATATGCTGCTGACCCGCAATTCGCATGATCTCGTCTCGGTCAGTACGATCGAGGGAGAGCTTCAATATATTGCTCCGTCATGTCTGGACGTGCTGGGCTATACCCCGGAAGAGATGGCAGGCACGATGCGCCCGAGCTATTATCATCCCGACGATGCGCATGAGATGAGCGAGCCGGGCAAGCTGTTTTCCAGCGATCGTTTTTTCCTGCGGAGAGTTCGCCGCAAGGACGGCCGTTTTATGTGGTTCGAGGTATGGTCACAGGTCATCTGGGACGAGACGGATCAGTGCGACAAGGTGCTGTCCGTCGCCAGAGACGTGAGCGAGCGGAAGGAATATGAGGACAAGCTTGACGAGGCGCAGCGGATCGCCAAGATGGGGACCTACGAGCTGGACCTCGCCAGCGACGCCCTCGCGCTGTCCAAGGGCGCCAAGCGCTTGCTCGGTCTGCCCGAAGATTTCGAGCCGGCCGGCATCGAAGACGCCATGCTTCACATTCCCGAGGAAGACCGCGTCCATATCCGGCAGCACCTGAACCAGGTGTCCGCCGTTGCGCTTCGCGATTCGGTGCAATACCGCGTGGTCGATTCCGACGGGACCGTCCGTTTTTTGCAGAGCAACTGGGAGGTTATCGACGGCGAGTCCGCGACGCCTTCGCGGCTGCTCGGATCAGTGCAGGACATGACCGAGCGCAGACAGTTCGAGCAGCGCCTCCAAGAGAGCGAGCAGCGCTACAAGTCGCTGTTCGAATACAATCAATCGGCCGTCTATTCGATGAACCTGAAGGGCGAATATCTGACGGCGAACTCCAATCTCGAAAAGCTGACCGGCTATACGCTCGAAGAGCTGATCGGCATGTATTACGGTCCGCTGGTGCCGCCGAAGGACGTTGCAAAAACGTCGCATCACTTCGGGTTGGCCGCGCAGGGCCAGGCGCAAAATTATGAAGTCACGATCCTGCATAAAGACGGCCGCGAGATCGAGACGAACGTATCGAACATTCCGATCATCGTGGACGGCGAGGTCGTGGGCGTATTCGGCATCTCCATCGATGTGACCGACCGCAAGCGGGCGGAGGCGAAGCTGAAGGAGAGCGAGAGCCGCTACAAGTGTCTGTTCGATCTCAACAACACGCCGATCTGCTCCTTCAATCTGGACGGCAGCTTCACCAAAGTCAATCCGGCCATGACGCAGCTGACCGGCTATACGATGGAGGAGCTTCGGGAGCTTACGTTCGCGCCGCTCACGCATCCCGACGACCTTGAGGCACTGACGAAGCGGGTGAACCTGGCAATCCGGGGTACGCCTCAGACGTACGAGGCGCGGCTGATCCGCAAAGGCGGGGAAGTGCTCGATATCAGCATCACGAACGTCCCGATCGTCGTCGACGGCGAGACGGTCGGCTTCTACGGGATCGCGAGCGATATTACGGCGTCCAAGCGGCACACCGAGCGCATCAACAAGCTGAACGAGGAGCACGCCCGCATTCTGAATTCGGTGTCCGAAGGCATCTTCGGGCTCGATCAGGACGGCGGCTTCACGTTCATCAATCATTCGGGCGCCGAGATGCTCGGGCTTCGGGAGGACCGGCTGCCCGATATATCCGTTCTCCGGTATCTACTGCAGACCGGGCCGGACGGGATAAACTACTGGGACGAGGATTCGCCGCTGATCCGCGCGCTGCGCGAAGGGCGCCCTCACCAGGACAAGGACGCGATCTTCTGGAGAAGCGACGGAACGAGCTTCCTCGCCGACTACCGGATCACGCCGACCTACGACAACGGGGTAGCCAAGGGTGCGGTTGTCGTCTTCAGGGACATGACCGGCGAGAAAAATATTATCGAAGCAAAGGAAAACGCCGAGCGGGCGGACCGCGCGAAGTCCGAGTTCCTGTCGGTCATGAGCCATGAGCTGCGGACGCCGATGAACGGGGTCATCGGCATGACGGGGCTGCTGCTCGACACCGAACTGACCGAGGAGCAGCGCAGCTATGCGCAAGTCATCAGTCAGAGCAGCGAATCGCTCATGCACATCCTGAACGAGATACTGGACTTCAGCAAGATCGAAGCGGGCAAGCTTGCTCTGCACTATGAGCCGATCTCCGTCCGGGATACGGCGGAGGAGGTCATCCGCCTGTTCGCCCCGCAGGCCGCCGAGAAGCAGATTGAGCTCGGCCTGCGCTTCGAGGGAGATGTGCCGGATATTATGATCGGCGATCCGGTACGGCTGCGGCAGGTACTGGTCAATCTGATGAGCAACGCGGTCAAGTTCACCGATACGGGCTTCGTCTTCCTGTTCGTACGGGCGATGCCGACGAGGAACCGGGATTCGGTGCTCGTCGAATTCGCCGTGCAGGATACGGGGATCGGCATCCCGAAGGACAAGCAGAGCCAGCTGTTCCAGTCGTTTTCCCAGCTGCATCTGGGCACGAACCGCAAATACGGGGGCACGGGGCTTGGCCTGTCCATCTGCAAAAAGCTGGTGGAGCTGATGGGAGGCTCGATCGGATTCGATACGATCGAAGGGCAGGGCTCGACGTTCCGGTTCACGCTGTCCTCGAACGTGCTGAGCGAACTGGCGGCCGCAGCCGAGACGTACGCAGAATCGGCGCCGGCCGTCCCCGCAGGCCATGTTGCCGGCCGCAGCGCTCCCCGCTTCGGACCGATGCGGGTTCTGGTCGCGGAGGATCACGCGGTGAACCAGCAGATTATCCGCGTCATGCTGAACAAGCTCGGCTACGAACCGTTCATAGCCGCCGACGGGCAGACCGCGGTGGACGCCGTGCTCGAGCAGCGCTTCGATATCGTGCTCATGGACATTCAGATGCCCACGATGGACGGCCTGCAGGCGACGCTCAGAATACGGGAGCTCGTCCCCGAGCCCAAGCGTCCGTTGATCGTGGCGCTGACGGCGTTCGCCCGCCAGGAAGATCGCGAGGCTTGCGCGGCTGCCGGCATGAGCGATTATTTGAGCAAGCCCATCCGTCCCGTCCAGCTCGAGGAGCTGCTGCTCAAGTGGTCGGAGGAGATTCAGTCGAGGCGGAGCCGCAGAGGATAAGAGGAGGACAAGCGATTATGGCGTTCGGGGTCACACGGGCGGAGCTTGAGGCCTGGAAAAGAAAGGTGGCCGGCGGGGAGGTCGCGTATCTGACGCACTACTGGTACGAGCCGCGATTTCCCGGCGTGAATACCGTCACGAAGGTCGGCTGCGGCGACCTCGACAGGCTGGCCGACTGGTGCATGCGCTTCGGATTGAACCCGGCGTACATTCACGAGCGGCGTCCGTATCCGCACTTCGACCTCATCGGCGCGAAGCAGATCGAGATCCTCCGGCTGGAGGGCCAATGGGAGCAGCTGAAGCGGTTCGGACTGGCTTAAGGGCAAGGCGTTGGCGGCTGGAGGGGGCGTTGCGCGGACCTGGCTGGAGCTGGAGCTGGCGCAGGGAGCTGGCGGCCATATTCTTATTTGTGCAAAAACCGGTGCCACGTACGGAATAACGATGTGCGGCATTCTTATTTGCTCGAAAACCGGTGCCGCGCTCGGAATAACGATGTGCGGCATTCTTATTTGCTCGAAAACCGGTGCCGCGCTCGGAATAACGATGTGCGGCATTCTTATTTGCCCGAAAACCGGTGCCGCGCTCGGAATAACGATGTGCGGCATTCTTATGTGCTCGAAAACCGGTGCCGCGCTCGGAATAACGATGTGCGGCATTCTTATTTGCTCGAAAACCGGTGCCACGCTCGGAATAACGATGTGCGGCATTCTTATTTGCCCGAAAACCGGTGCCGCGCTCGGAATAACGATGTGAGGCATTCTTATTTGCTCGAAAGCCGGTGCCATCTACGGAATAGCGATGTGCGGCATTCTTATTTTCTCGAAAACCGGCCCCACGCTCAGAATAGCGATGTGCGGCATCCTTATTTTCTCGAAAACCGGTGCCGCGCTCGGAATAACGATGTGCGGCATTCTTATCGCTTCGCAAACCGGCCGCGCCTTCAAAATAGCAATCTTATTTTCTCGCCATTTTCGAGTATCCGCTCACCTTAAGGACCGTCAGGGAACGATCTCCTCCCTGACGGTTTTTTGCATTAAAAAAAGCCCCGGAAATTCCGGGGCTCTGGTCGGCTCACGGCAGGCGCAGGTTTAATGCGCGTCTTCTTCTTTTTCGTTCGACCAGCCGAGTCGCTCGAACAGTTTGAACAGCAGGCTGAGCACGATCGCGACGACAGTGGCGAGCGCCATGCCGGAGAGCGAGAAGTCGCCCGCCTTGATCGTGACGCCGGACAGGCCGGTCACGAGCACGACCGTCGTGAGGAACAGGTTGACGGGCTTGCTGTAATCGACCTTCGACTCGACGAGCATGCGCAGGCCGGAAGCGGCGATGACGCCGAACAGCAACAGCGAGACGCCGCCCATGACGGCTTCGGGGATGGCTGCGATGAGCTGGGACAGCTTGCCCAGGAAGGACAGCACGATCGCGATGACGGCCGCGCCGCCGATGACGAAGGTGGAGTAGACGCGCGTGATGGCGAGGACGCCGATGTTTTCTCCGTAGGTCGTGTTCGGCGTCGATCCGGCGAAGCCGGACAGAATCGTCGAGATGCCATTGCTGAGCATAGAGCGATGCAATCCCGGATCCTTGGACAGATCCTTGCCGACGATGTTGCTAGTCACGATCAGATGGCCGATATGCTCGACGACGACGACGAGCGCGGCGGGCAGAATCGTGAGGATGGCCGACCATTCGAACGATGGTGCCGTGAATGTCGGAGAAGCGAGCCAGCCCGCGTCGGAAACTTTGGTGAAGTCGGTCAGTCCGAGCAGCCAGGCGAGTACATACCCCGCGACGATGCCGAACAGGATCGGGATAATCTTCATGAAGCCGCGAAACAGAACCGATCCGAGCACGGTGACGAGGAGCGTGAAGACGGAAACGGAGATGACCGTGCCGTCCGGGGACCAGTCGGGTACGTCGGGCTTCGCGATCCAGCCGGCCATCCTGGCGGCGACCGGGATGAGCTCGAGACCGATAACCGCCACGATCGCGCCCATGGCCGCCGGCGGGAAGACAACGGAGATCCATCCGGTGCCGGCGTACTGCACGATGAGCGCGACGATGACGAAGAGGACGCCCGCCGCGATAAATCCGCCTAGTGCGGCACCATAGCCGGCGCCCGGCGCTTCGAGCGTGCCGATGACCGCGCCTGCCGGCGCGATGAACGCGAAGCTCGAGCCGAGATAGGCGGGAATCTTGCCTTGGCAGATGAAGATGTAGAGCAAGGTGCCGATGCCGTTCATCAGCAGGCAGATCGCCGGATCGACGCCCAGCAGGTTCGGCACGAGCACCGTAGAGCCGAACATGGCGAACAGATGCTGCAGGCTGAGCATGAGGCTCTGGCCGAGCGGGGGCCGTTCTAGAATACCGATTTCACGCCTCGACAATGTAGGAATACCTCCATTAACCGCTTTTATGTATAAATCCTTTGTCGATTCTATACAGTTCATGCCGATTTGACAAGCGATGTTTTCGTGAAAAACGGCGTTCCGAGCAAAATGTCTTCCCGCTCGGCATCGTTCGTCATATGGTATCGGGAGAGCGTGCGATCCGGCAAGGCGGAGAGGAGTGTCGACATGGCGATAAGAAAGCGAGCGACAACGCAGCCGATGAAGACCGGCAGGACGCCGAACAGGAAGCTCGGCGTCCCGAGCCGGCCGCTGCTCTTGATCGGAGCGGGAGCGGGCTGCGGGCGATGCAGCCGACCTGGGCGCTCGGTAAATTGCGGCACTGCGGCGGTCGTATCGGCGTTAAGGCTGTCGGCGCGGGCGATGCTGCCGTTTTATCGGACGGTTGCGACGGACAGGGCGTTCGCGCGACGGTGGTCGGACAACGTCGTCGGGCTGCGGCTCGACGGGATGAAGCGGCAGCTCAAGCATGCCGCTCCGCTGGCGGCGCGTCTTCAGAAGGGTATCGGCACGAACGGCATCGGTTATTTTATCGACTATCCGGCGCCGGGTACGGCGGATGTATTCGCCACCGGCGTCACGATCCCGCCGGGGACGCTTCAATTTTATTTTTCTTCGGCTGCGCACGGTGCGGTTGCGGCCGATCTGCTGCCGTTCTGCCGGGCGCTCGCGGCCAATCATGCATACGCAGCCGCACTCGTTGCCGCGATGGATGCAGCCGATGCGCGCGCCGCGGAGGCGCTTGTCCGCAGCCGCGTCCGTTCGGGGGCGCTTCGCACGGTCGACGCGGCACCGGATTATTTGGCGCTCGATTTCAAGCCGGCGGGGTCGAGATACATTTACCGCAGCTTGTTTTTCCGGGAAGGCGTATGATCTAATAAGAAGTAGTCATCATACCTCAAATGCACAAGGAGCCCGACATTCATGACAGTACGATTCGGATTAGTAGGCACAAACTGGATTACGGACAGACTGCTGGAGGCCGCGAAGGAAGCGGGGGGCTTCCTCGCGGCCGCGGTATGTTCGCGGTCCAAGGAGCGGGCGGAGGAATACGCCGCGCGGCACGGCATCGCGCACGCGTATGACGATATGGAAGCGATGGCGGTGAGCGGAGAGATCGACGCGGTCTATATCGCGACGCCGAACGTCTATCATGCCGAGCAGGCGATGCTGTTCATGCGGCACGGCATACATGTGCTCTGCGAGAAGCCGGTCGCTTCGAACGGCGCACAGGCGCGTCGCATGATCGAGGAGGCCCGCCGCGCCGGCGTGCTGCTCATGGAGGCGATGAAGCCGACGTTCATGCCGAGCTTCCGCGCGATCGAGCGGGCGCTGCCGAAGATCGGCAAGGTGAGGCGCTACGTAGGCAACTACGGACAGTATTCGTCGCGGTACGATGCCTACCGGGCGGGGACGGTGCTGAACGCATTTAATCCGCTACTGTCCAACGGGGCGCTCATGGATCTGGGCATTTATTGCCTCTATCCGGCGATTTATTGGTTCGGCGCGCCGCTCGAGGTGAAGGCGAGCGGCATCATGCTCGAATCCGGGGCGGACGGCGAGGGCAGCGTGCTCCTGCGGTATGCGGACATGGAGGCTGTCGCGATGTACTCCAAGATCACCAACTCGTATGCGCCGAGCGAGATCCAGGGCGAAGAGGGCTGCATTCTGATCGATCAGATCAGTCAGCCGGAGCGTGTGCGCATCCGCTACCGGGACGGCCGCGAGGAAGACATCTCCGAGCCGCAATCGGCGCATTCGATGGTTTATGAGCTGCAAGCATTCGTAGACCTGGTCCGGGCGGGCAAGACGGAGTCGGATACGAACACGCACGAGCGCATGTTGGCGGTCATGGATGTCATGGACGAGGCCAGGCGGCAGATCGGCATCGTCTATCCGGCGGACGCCGAGACGTCAAACGGCGGGCATGCGCCGGAGTAATCGCGGACAAGCCGGGTTGGCGGCGGTTATCCGAGGTCGCTGTCGGGAGCGGTAGAGGATAAAAATCGTCGCCAAGCGCCCATGCGGGGCGGCCGCGTCAGACAAGCGCTGTTACATTCGGTTGCGGGAGCGACTGGGTCATCGGAATGTGCTGCAATCGCGGAAAGCACGGTTGCAGGAGCAAGCCGTCCGCGACAAGCGAATGGGCAACCGCGCTGCTTTGCAAATAGCACCTGAAAGGCCGCCGAACGGCGGCCTTTTGACATAGGAGCCAAACCGAACGATGAAGCGGCACTTAGGCACCTCTGCCGGCGGCATCGTCCGGCGTCGAGAGCGACAGGCGCCTCGCAAAGTAATCGCGGTTAGCAAGCATCACGGCATCGGTCGGGCGATACTGAAGCGCGAGATCGTTGTGGAGGATGGCGAGCGCGTGCTGCCCCAGCTTGTCGTAGCATACGCAGAGCTGCAGATGGGGCAGCCATGTGGCACAAGCGGGATTGTCGAAGCCGAGATGGCCCTCGGGCAGCTTGCGTTCGGTCGCCAAGGCATACCAGAACACCGCTTCGCCGTAGCGGCTAGTCGATAAGAAGTGATAGCCGATTCTGCAGCAGAATTCGGCGCGCGGCGCGTCGAACTGCAGCGAGCGAAGCGAGGCCTCCAGTTCGGACTTCATATCGCCGAGCACATGGTGACAGTCCGCCAGCCGGCCGCATGCCGATATATTATCCTCGATCCATCCGCCGCCTTCGTTGAGGAAGCGTTCGTAATACGTAATCGCTTTTTTGTGCAGGCCGTGATCGCACAGCTCGTTGGCATAGTAATACAGATCTCTCGGGGACAGCGTCTCGCCCTCCGCCAGACGCCGCTCGTATATGCGAATATTGCGTTCGCTGTCGCGTTTGCCCGGCTTACCCATATGCTTGACGGCAATATCGCTGCTGGCGATCGTACCGCCGACCTCCAGATATTCGTGTACCGCTCCGATCCAGCGAAATCCGCGTGACCGCTTCACGAGCCTGTTCCGCCGCAGCTGAAAGGTGACGTTCCCGCAATCGTCCTCCGCCAGCTCGTACAGCATCGTGACCGAATCGACCTCGTCTGTCAACGTCTGCTTCAAAGCGCGCAGCTTCTCTCTGTTAATCTCCGTCAGCACGTCGTCCGCGTCCAGCCACAAGATGTAGTCCATCGCAGCCTGCTCGAACGCATAATTGCGCGCGGCCGCAAAATCGTCCGTCCATGCGAACGTATACTTCCGGTCCGTATAGCGGCCGACGATCTCGACCGTGCGGTCCGTGGAGCCGGTGTCGACGACGATCAGCTCGTCGGCGAGATCGGCCACGCTGTCGAGGCAGCGGGCGATGACGTCTTCCTCGTCTTTGACGATCATGCACAGGCTGACCGTAATCACGTGACATTCCTCCGATAGACAGGATGGGCGCTATGTTTCCTATTCTTATTCATGATTGCGGGGGCGCATGTATGCGCGCGAGGCTCGGCTGAAATCGTCTGGTCTAATGATCGCTTGCGGTCATACGATAATTTTAAGGAGTAATCGACAAAGTTTGTCCTGCACGGATGTCTCCAGGACGGGCAAAGGAGGCCGCGCGCTTGAGCATGCCGAGAATTCCCGAAGAACCCTTCCGGCCGAGCAAGGAGCAGGTCGTCGTCGACCTCTTGAAGTCCGTCGCGCTCGAAGAGACGGCGATCGCCCATCTCCTGCATGCGGAGGCGGATAAATGGAAGGCGATGATCGCAGCATCTGCGAGCGGCACCGAGTGTCGGCGGGAGCAGATATTGGAAAGGTCGGGGGAACAGGCGGTCAAGTTGCTGGACGTCGTCATCATGAAGGAATGGCTGCTGCTGCGCAAGATGGAAGCGGCGATGGATTTCTACAGGCAGAATCGCGTTCGCGGCGCAGATCCATGCGACAACGATGAAGAGTAACGGAAAAGATCGCGAACAGGGGACGCTTGTCGAAACGTTAAGCACGGTAAACGCTGCGGCGCTGTCGGAGTTGACGGAGGCGCTGGCGTATTTTTGGGATGCCGTTCAGCGCGAAGCGCAGTCCGAGAGCCGGCACGGAGAGCCCGCGGCGCGGATGCAGCGTGCGTGCTCGCATCTGTGCGCATTGATCGAAGCCAGATCCGGTACGCTCGAGGCAGAGCTCGGCCGAAACGGCGGATCGTACGGGAGAACGAACGGAGAGGCGAGCGATCCGATGTCGCTGCTTCGCACGCGTATCGAGCGTCTAAGGCAACAACTTGTCGCTGCCCAGACGCGATCTGTCGCATCGGAGCAGGGCGGCGCGGCCCGGACTCCCGCTGCGACAGGCAATCGTGCCGGCCGGCAGGCCGGTAGACGCAGCGGCCGTGCGGCGGACGATTCTTTATCGGCGCAAGCTCGCTTCAAAAAGAAAAAACGGGCGAATCGCAGGCGCCGATAGGAGGGCAACATGTCGCGGACTAAATTGTCCTTGTGCATGATCGTCAGAAACGAGGCGGACGTCATCGAGCGCTGTCTGGCCAGTGTCGCGGGCGTGGTCGACGAGATGGTGGTCGTCGATACCGGTTCGCAGGACAGCACGCCCGATATCGCCAGATCGGCGGGAGCGGAAGTCTATCGCTACCCGTGGACCGGCAGCTTCGCGGATGCGAGGAACTACAGCTTGGGCCGTGCGAATGGCGAATGGATATTGTGGATGGACGCCGACGAAGCGCTCCAGGCGGGAGATGGAGAGCTGCTCCGCGATGCGATCGAGACGACGAAGGCAGAGCTGCTGCTGGTCGAGACAATTCACTATGTCGGCGGCGGACCACCCGATCCGAATCGTTGCTATACGCTGGCTCATCATCGCTTGTTCCGCAACCGCGAGCATATCTGTTTTTCCCGTACCGTACATGAGCAGCTCATGATCGGGGGAGGCATCCGCCTCGAGCCAGGGACGATACCGGGCATCTTGCCCATACGCATTCACCATTACGGCTACCTGGAGGAAGCGGTCGAGCGCCGGCAGAAATCGTTGCGGAACATAGAAATGCTTGTCGCCGAAAAAAACGCCGGCGGATGCGCCTGGACGGATTATCATCTTGCTGCGGAGCTGCATCGTGCGGGCAACGAATCGGAGGCATTCGCGCTCGTCAACGAGGCGATTGTCGGTTTTTTGGCGTCGGGACAGCTCCCCCCATCCATCGTCTACAGGTTGAAATACGAGATCATGATCGCACACGGGAGCTTTGCGGGCGCTTGGCCGGGCATTGAAAAGGCGATCGCCCTCTACCCGGATTATGTGGATTTGCATTTTTACAAAGGAATAATCCTCTTGCTGCTCGAACGGTACGAGCAGGCGCTCGCGGCCTTCGAGACGTGCAGGCGGATGGGGGAAAGATGCTCGCTGCATTTGTCCCGGAGGGGATGCGGCAGCTTCTATGCCGATTATTACATCGGCCGCTGCTACGAAAAAATGAGTGCCGCTGAATGCGCCAGAGAGGCGTATGCGCGTGCGCTATCGGCATTCCCTGACTTGGACGAAGCTGCGGAGGGGTTGTCGCGAATCGAGGGCGAGAGGGGAGAGGGCACATATGCAGCAGGATGATCTCGGTCAAGGATCGGCCGTGAAGCAGAACAGGCTGAGCCAGCCGATGTTGGACCTGCTGTCATCGATTGCCCGCGAGGAGATGGCGCTGGCCCATATCGTCCATGCGGAGGCCGAAAAAATCCGATACGCACTGGGCGATCCCGATTCGCCGGTCCGATTGAAGGAATCGCCGTCCATTCATCAATGGCTGGAGCTCGGGGAGTCCGTCAGATGGACAATGGACGAGATAGTCATTCATGAAACGCTGCTTCTTCAGAAACTGAGAAAGGCACTGCGCGTGAGGCTCGATTAGTACCCGCAGCCGTTCGATGATCGCGAGCCAGGGGGAGGTCGTATGACTCAATCCGACATGCCTAATATAACGCCCGTCGTCGATATGACGCGGGAAGACGCGTTGACGCTTCTGCTGTCATCGATCGCGTATGAGGAGCTGGGGATGAGCCATATTCTCAACGCCGAGGGAGAGAAGATTCAATACGTCCTTGGCACGTTGCCCGGAGCGAGCGGACCGCCTGCGACGATCAGCGATCTGTTGACGATCAACGACAGCGTGCGCCGGACAATCGCGGGACTGACCGAGCACGAGCGCCAGCTGCAGGTCAGGCTCGACAGTCTATTGCGGCGAATCGGCCCCACTGGTCCCAAGGGTCCGGCAGGCCCAACTGGTCCGACAGGCCCAACTGGTCCGACAGGCCCGACGGGTCTGACGGGATCGACGGGGCCAGCTGGCTCGGCCGGCCCGCCTGGAGCCACGGGAGCGACAGGGACGCTCATGCCAGGGCAATTTCTCTTTTACGTCTACGGTCCGACGGGAAGTGCGACCGTCGGCGCAGAGCAGCATATAACTTTTGTATCGGATTCGCTCGATATTGATGTCAAGCAGGGTTCTGCGTTTGTCCGTATCGAGACGCGAGGCACGCCTGTCGGACCTACTGGAGCGACTGGCGCTACCGGCTCGACCGGGCTTGCGGGAGCGAAGGGCGCTACAGGAGCGACTGGAGCGACGGGTACGACAGGCGAATTAGGGCCGACTGGGGCGACGGGTGTAACGGGCGAGATTGGAGCAACCGGTTCCACCGGAGCGACGGGTGTAACGGGTGAGAGCGGAGCAACGGGGTCCACGGGAGCGACTGGTGTAACGGGAGAGATCGGAGCAACGGGCCCCCCGGGGCCGACGGGCGTAACAGGTGAGAGCGGAGCAGCAGGACCGACGGGAGCGACCGGAGCGACTGGTGTAACGGGTGAAATTGGAGATACCGGACCTACCGGACCTACCGGAGCTACCGGTGCAACGGGAGAGATCGGAGCAACTGGCTCCACCGGGGCGACTGGCGTAACAGGCGAGATCGGAGCAACCGGTTCCACCGGAGCGACGGGTGTAACGGGTGAAATCGGAGCAACGGGACCCACCGGGTCGACTGGCGTAACAGGTGAGATCGGGGCAACCGGCTCCGCCGGAGCGACTGGCGTAACAGGAGAAATCGGAGCAACGGGACCCACCGGAGCGACAGGTGTAACGGGAGCAACCGGATCAAGCGGCGAGACTGGTGCGACAGGTTCAACTGGTGAGGTTGGAGTAACGGGGCCGACCGGAGCGACGGGCATAACGGGAGAGAACGGGGCAACAGGACCGACCGGTGTAACGGGCGAGATCGGAGCAACGGGAGCGACCGGGCCGACTGGTGTGACGGGTGAAGTCGGACCAACGGGACCCACCGGGCCGATTGGCGTAACAGGAGAGATCGGAGCAACGGGACCCACCGGAGCGACGGGTGTAACGGGAGCAACCGGATCAAGCGGCGAGACTGGTGCGACAGGTTCAACTGGTGAGGTTGGAGTAACGGGGCCGACCGGAGCGACGGGCATAACGGGAGAGAACGGGGCAACAGGACCGACGGGTGTAACGGGCGAGAACGGAGCAACGGGACCCACCGGGGCGACTGGCGTAACAGGCGAGATCGGAGCAACAGGCCCCACCGGGCCGACGGGCGTAACAGGTGAGAGCGGAGCAACCGGCCCCACCGGAGCGACAGGTGTAACGGGCGAAATCGGAGCTACCGGAGCAACTGGTCCAACAGGGGAAACAGGAAATACAGGGCCGACTGGAGCCACGGGCGTGACCGGACCGACCGGAGAGACAGGTGCAACGGGGGCAACTGGGATAACTGGCCCGACGGGTGCAACAGGAGAGCTAGGTCCAACCGGACCGACCGGTGTAACAGGCGAGATCGGAGCAACGGGGCCGATCGGACCGACAGGCGTAACAGGAGAGATCGGAGTAACGGGACCCACCGGGGCGACTGGCGTAACGGGGGAGATCGGAGCAACAGGACCGACCGGAGCGACGGGTGTAACGGGCGAGGTCGGGGCAACGGGAGCGACCGGGTCGACTGGTGTGACGGGTGAAGTCGGACCAACGGGACCCACCGGGCCGATTGGCATAACAGGAGAGATCGGAGCAACGGGACCCACCGGGGCGACAGGCGTAACAGGCGAGATCGGAGCAACGGGACCCACCGGAGCGACGGGTGTAACGGGAACAACCGGATCAAGCGGCGAGACTGGTGCGACAGGTTCAACTGGTGAAGTTGGAGTAACGGGGCCGACCGGAGCGACGGGCATAACGGGAGAGAACGGAGCAACAGGACCGACGGGTGTAACGGGCGAGATCGGAGCAACGGGACCCACCGGGGCGACTGGCGTAACAGGCGAGATCGGAGCAACCGGCCCCACCGGAGCGACGGGCGTAACAGGCGAGATCGGAGCTACCGGCCCCACCGGACCGACTGGCGTAATGGGGGAGATCGGAGCAACAGGACCGACCGGACCGACGGGTGTAACGGGTGAGATCGGAGCAACGGGACCAACCGGGGCGACTGGCGTAACGGGGGAGATCGGAGCAACAGGACCGACCGGACCGACGGGTGTAACGGGCGAGGTCGGAGTAACGGGAGCGACCGGGTCGACTGGTGTAACGGGCGAGATCGGTGCAACCGGCCCCAGCGGAACGACGGGAGCGACGGGTGTAACGGGCGAGATCGGAGCAACGGGACCCACCGGAGCGACCGGTGTAACGGGTGAGATCGGAGCAACTGGCTCCACAGGAGCGACCGGTGTAACGGGTGAGATCGGAGCAACTGGCTCCACAGGAGCGACCGGAGTAACGGGTGAGATCGGAGCAACGGGACCCACCGGAACGACGGGCGTAACGGGTGAGATCGGAGCAACGGGACCCACCGGAGCGACGGGCGTAACGGGTGAGATCGGAGCAACCGGCCCCACCGGACCGACTGGCGTAACAGGAGAAAACGGAGCAACCGGACCGATCGGGCCGACTGGCGTAACAGGCGAGATCGGAGTAACCGGCCCCACCGGAGCGACGGGCGTAACAGGTGAGATCGGTGCAACGGGACCAACCGGGCCGACTGGCGTAACAGGAGAGAGTGGTGCAACGGGACCAACCGGGGCGACTGGCGTAACGGGCGAGGTCGGAGCAACGGGCGTGACCGGACCGACCGGTGTAACGGGTGAGATCGGAGCAACGGGGTCGACGGGAGCGACGGGCGTAACGGGTGAGATTGGAGCAACCGGACCAAGCGGGGCGACGGGCGTAACAGGTGAGATCGGAGCTACCGGTGTAACGGGTGAGATTGGAGCAACCGGATCGACTGGTGCAACGGGGGAGATCGGAGTAACCGGCCCCACCGGGCAAACTGGTGTAACAGGAGAGATCGGAGCAACGGGACCAACCGGGGCGACGGGCGTAACAGGCGAGATCGGTGCAATTGGACCGACCGGAGCGACGGGTGTAACGGGAGAGATCGGAGCAACGGGACCGACCGGAGAAACAGGGCTAACAGGTCCCACAGGAGCAACGGGAGTAACCGGGGCGACTGGCGTAACAGGAGAGATCGGAGCAACGGGACCAACCGGAGCAACAGGCGTAACAGGACAGATCGGAGCAACGGGGTCGACGGGAGCGACGGGCGTAACAGGTGAGAGCGGAGCAACGGGCCCCACCGGAGCGACGGGTGTAACGGGCGAGATCGGTACAACGGGGCCGACCGGAGCGACGGGCGTAACAGGTGAGATTGGAGCAACCGGCCCCACCGGAGCTATCGGTATAACGGGCGAGGTTGGAGCAACCGGAGCGACGGGTGCAACGGGTGAGATCGGAACAAAGGGCCCCACCGGAGCGACGGGCGTAACAGGCGAGATCGGAGCTACCGGCCCCACCGGACTGACGGGTGTAACGGGAGAAAACGGAGCTACCGGAGCAACTGGACCGACGGGAGCGACGGGTTTAACGGGCGAGGTCGGAGCAACGGGAGTGTCCGGGTCGACTGGTGTGACGGGTGAAGTCGGACCAACGGGGCCGACCGGGCCGATTGGCGTAACAGGAGAGATCGGAGCAACGGGGCCGACCGGACCGACTGGTGTAACGGGTGAAATCGGACCAACCGGCCCTGCCGGAGCGACGGGTTTAACGGGCGAAATCGGAGCAACGGGAGCGACTGGGGCGACTGGTGTAACGGGTGGGATTGGAGCTACCGGAGCAACCGGACCTACTGGTGCAGCGGGAGAGATCGGAGTAACTGGCCCCACCGGAGCGACAGGTGTAACGGGGGAGATCGGACCAACGGGGCCGACCGGAGAAATAGGGCTAACAGGACTCACAGGGGCGACGGGAGCAACCGGACCGATCGGGCCGACTGGCGTAACAGGCGAGATCGGAGCAACGGGACCCACCGGACCGACTGGCGTAACAGGAGAGATTGGTGCAACGGGAGCAACCGGGGCGACTGGCGTAAAGGGCGAGGTCGGAGCAACGGGGCCGACCGGACCGACTGGTGTAACGGGTGAAATCGGACCAACCGGCCCTGCCGGAGCGACGGGTTTAACGGGTGAGATCGGAGCAACGGGGTCGACGGGAGCGACGGGCGTAACGGGTGAGATTGGAGCAACCGGACCAACCGGGGCGACGGGCGTAACAGGAGAAAACGGAGCAACTGGTGCGACCGGACCGACGGGCGTAACAGGCGAGATCGGTGCAACGGGGCCGACCGGACCGACAGGTGTAACGGGCGAGATCGGAGCAACGGGCCCCACCGGAGCGACAGGTGTAACGGGGGAGATCGGAGCAACGGGGCCGACCGGGCCGAGTGGCGTAACAGGCGAAATTGGAGCAACGGGACCAACCGGGGCGACTGGCGTAACAGGCGAGATCGGAGCAACGGGACCGACCGGAGAAACAGGGCTAACAGGTCCCACAGGAGCAACGGGAGCAACCGGGGCGACTGGCGTAACAGGAGAGATCGGAGCAACGGGACCCGCCGGGGCGACTGGCGTAACAGGTGAGATCGGAGCAACGGGACCGACCGGAGAAACAGGGCTAACAGGTCCCACAGGAGCAACGGGACCAACCGGGGCGACTGGCGTAACAGGAGAGATCGGAGCAACGGGACCAACCGGAGCAACAGGCGTAACAGGAGAGATCGGAGCAACGGGGTCGACGGGAGCGACGGGCGTAACGGGTGAGATTGGAGCAACCGGAGCGACGGGTGCAACGGGTGAGATTGGAGCAACCGGCCTCACCGGAACAACTGGTGTAACGGGTGAAATCGGAGTTACCGGCCCGACCGGTGTAACGGGTGAGGTCGGAGCAACGGGAGCGACCGGGCCGACGGGCGTAACGGGTGAGATCGGAGCAACTGGCCCCACCGGAGCGACGGGTGTAACTGGGGAGATCGGAGCAACGGGAGCGACCGGGCCGATTGGTATGACGGGTGAAATCGGACCAACGGGGCCGACCGGAGAAATAGGGCTAACAGGACTCACAGGGGCGACGGGAGCAACTGGACCAAGCGGCGAGACTGGTGTGACAGGTTCAACGGGTGAGATCGGAGTAACAGGACCGATCGGGCCGACTGGCGTAACAGGCGAGATGGGAGTAACGGGACCAACCGGGCCGATTGGCGTAACAGGCGAGATCGGAGCAACCGGCCCCACCGGGTCGACTGGTGTAACGGGTGAGATCGGAGCAACAGGACCGATCGGACCGACGGGTGTAACGGGCGAGGTCGGAGTAACGGGGGCGACCGGGTCGACTGGTGTAACGGGCGAGATCGGTGTAACCGGCCCCAGCGGAACGACGGGTGTAACGGGAGAAAACGGAGCTGCCGGAGCAACTGGACCGACAGGAGCGACGGGTTTAACGGGCGAGGTCGGAGCAACGGGCGTGACCGGACCGACCGGTGTAACGGGTGAGATCGGAGCAATCGGCCCCACCGGACCTACTGGCGTAACAGGAGAAATCGGAGCAACGGGACCCACTGGGCCGACTGGCGTAACAGGCGAGATCGGAGCAACGGGGCCGATCGGACCGACTGGCGTAACAGGTGAGATCGGAGCAACGGGACCCACCGGGGCGACTGGCGTAACGGGGGAGATCGGAGCAACGGGACCGACGGGAGCGACGGGTTTAACGGGCGAGGTCGGAGCAACGGGAGCGACCGGGTCGACTGGTGTGACGGGTGAAGTCGGAGCAACCGGACCGATCGGGCCGACTGGCGTAACAGGCGAGATCGGAGTAACGGGACCAACCGGGCCGACGGGCGTAACAGGTGAGATCGGAGCAACGGGGCCGACCGGACCAACGGGGCCGACCGGAGAAATAGGGCTAACAGGACCCACAGGGGCGACGGGAGCAACCGGACCGATCGGGCCGACTGGCGTAACAGGCGAGATCGGAGTAACGGGACCAACCGGGCCGACGGGCGTAACAGGTGAGATCGGTGCAACGGGACCGACCGGGCCGACTGGCGTAACAGGAGAGATTGGTGCAACGGGACCAACCGGGGCGACTGGCGTAACAGGTGAGATCGGAGCAACGGGCTCCCCCGGAGCGACGGGTGTAACGGGTGAGAATGGAGCAACCGGCCCCACCGGAGCAACCGGTATAACGGGCGGGGTTGGAGCAACCGGGCCGACGGGCGTAACAGGCGAGATCGGTGCAACGGGACCAACCGGGCCGACGGGCGTAACAGGTGAGTTCGGTGCAACGGGACCAACCGGGCCGACTGGCGTAACAGGAGAGAGTGGTGCAACGGGACCAACTGGGGCGACGGGCGTAACGGGTGAGAATGGAGCAACTGGCCCCACCGGAGCTACCGGTATAACGGGCGAGGTTGGAGCAACCGGAGCGACGGGTGCAACGGGTGAGATCGGAACAACGGGACCCACCGGAGTGACGGGTGTAACTGGAGAAAACGGAGCAACGGGAGCAACCGGGGCGACGGGCGTAACAGGTGAGATCGGAGCAACCGGCCCCACCGGAGCTACTGGCGTAACGGGTGAGATCGGAGTAACCGGCCCCACCGGAGCTACCGGTGTAACGGGCGAGATCGGAGCAACGGGACCAACCGGGCCAACTGGCGTAACAGGCGAGATCGGAGCTACCGGAGCAACTGGACCGACTGGCGAGCTAGGTCCAACCGGAGAAACGGGAGCAACAGGCGCTACAGGTGCAACGGGCCCAACAGGTGCGACCGGCGAGACAGGGGCAACCGGCACAACCGGCCCGATCGGAGTAACTGGAATAACCGGTCAAACGGGCTCGACCGGAGCAACTGGAATCACCGGTCCAACGGGCTCAACCGGCCCAACGGGCCCGACCGGAGCAACTGGAATCACCGGTCCAACGGGCTCAACCGGCATAACCGGCCCGACCGGAGCAACTGGAATCACCGGTCCAACGGGCTCAATCGGCCCAACGGGCTCGACCGGAGCAACTGGAATAAACGGTCCAACGGGCTCAACCGGCCCGACCGGCTCGACCGGAGCAACTGGAGTAACCGGTCCAACTGGCCCAACCGGTCCAACCGGACCGACCGGACCTGATTTCGCGTCTACTGGCTTTTCCGGCTTTATTTCCAGCCTGTCGGGTGTGTCGACTACCGCGCAATTGACCAATTTTTCGGTGGCATCGCCCTATTATTCGAATCCGGCATTCAATCCGACTACCGGCAATTTTACTGCCCCCGCGAGCGGTCGCTACGATATTGAAGCGACGATCAACTACTCGACGACCGCTGCGTTGTCGGTCAGCTTGGGCAGCGGCGTCAATCCAGCCTTCGTCGTCAGGCGGACGTCGCCGACGACGACGGATCTGATTACCGGTTTGTTTCCGATTCTGAATGTCAACGTGGTGCTAGTGCTCACGCTCAGGGCGATACTGGGGAGCGGTACGGTCACACTGGCTGGAACTGTGGAGCTGAATGCCGGTGACGTGGTCGGGTTGTTCTATGTCGCTAACGGATTGACGGTAGGCATTAATCTAGGAGGCAGCGGGAGCGGGGTCGTGTGGTCGATGTACCGTATTTTATAACGGGATGACGATTTTACAATAACAGAAAGCTTCCCCTCACCGGCAGAACTTGCGCAGTTCTTGCAGCGTAGGGAAGCTTTTTACTGTGTGGCAAGGGCGTTTGAATTAAGAGGCGGAGTCCGATGCCAATCCCGCCCGCTCGACCAGTCGGCGGCTGTCATGATCGAGTCCGACGATCCGGATCGTCTTGCCGTACTGTGCGTACCTATCGACCGTCTTGGCAATCGCGGTCACGGCCGAGTGGTCCCATACGTGGGAGGCGGAGAAGTCGATCGTGACGCGATCGGGATCGCCCTTATAGTCGAATAGATCCACGAAGTGGTTCATCGTTCCGAAAAAGAGCTGTCCTGCAATCCGATACGTTATGCCGCCGTCGGCACCCGTCTCTGCATGCGCTCTGATCTGTGATGTGCGCCAGCCGTAATATACCGCGCTGAGCACGACGCCGGAGACGACACCGAGTGCGAGGTTGGACGTCGCCACGACGATGCCGACGGTCACGACCATGATGAACGCGTCGCTGCGCGGAATCTTCGCCAGCGTGCGCAGCGAGTGCCAGTCGAAGGTGCCGATCGAGACCATCATCATGACGCCAACGAGCGCGGCCATCGGAATCTCGCGCACGACATCGCCGAGCACGAGGATGAGGAACAGCAGGAAGATGCCCGCCACGAATGTCGACAGCCGCGAACGCCCGCCGGACTTGACGTTGATGACGGTCTGTCCGATCATGGCGCAGCCGGCCATGCCGCCGAACAGGCCGGAGACGATGTTGGCGATGCCCTGTCCGCGCACCTCGCGGTTTTTGTCGCTCTTGGTCTCGGTCATCTCGTCGACGATCGTGGCCGTCATGAGCGACTCGGTCAGTCCGACGACCGCGAGCGCGAGCGAGATCGGCACGATGCGCCAGATCGCGTCGAAGGAGAGATCGATGTCCGGGAGATGGAACAACGGCAGCTGCTGCGTGATCGGCCCCATGTCGCCGACCGTCCGCAGGTCCAGGCCGAGGCTGGCGGAGACGATCGTCATGACGATGATGGCGACGAGAGCGGAGGGGACGGCCCTGGTCAACAGCGGGAACAGATAAATGATAGCGAGCGTGGCGGCGACCATCGCATACATCTGCCAGTTGGAGCCCTCGAAGTTCGGCAGCTGCGCCATGAAGATGATGATGGCCAGCGCGTTGACGAATCCGGTGACGACAGAGTGCGGGATAAAGGTAATGAAGCGTCCGAACCGGAGCAGTCCCATCGTGAACTGGATGGCGCCGGTCAGCAGTGCCGCTGCGTAAATGTACTCGATGCCGTACTTGGCGACGATCGGCCCCATGAGAGAGGCCATCGCGCCGGTCGCTGCCGAGATCATGCCGGGGCGTCCGCCGACGATCGAGATCGTCACGGCGATGCAGAAGGACGCATACAGGCCGACCATCGGGTCGACCCCGGCGAGGATCGAGAAGGCGATAGCCTCGGGAATAAGCGCGAATGCGACTGTCAATCCGGACAAGATATCTTTGCGCGTGTTGAAGAACCAGATGCTTTTCCATTTTTGCAGCAACAAATAAACTCCTCTCTTGGATGTAAAAGGCGCACTGTTCTCGTTCATGCCACATTCCGTACCGATCGCAGCCTGCCCTTTGCCAGTTTGAATACGAAGGCTTTCCACTCTCAGAAAAGCCGGGTCCGATTGTCAACCGGTTCATTATACATGTTCGCAGGAGGCATGAATACCCCATCCAGATTGAAAATGCGTCGCCGGCCGATAAACGCTTATAATAGAAACATTGAGAAAGGAATGGAGGGAAAGGGTATGAAAATTGTTTTTGTGAGACATGGTCAGAGCGAATACAACCTCCAGAACCGGTTCACGGGCTGGACAGATTCGGATCTGTCGGAGCAGGGGAGGAGAGAAGCCAGGCAAGCCGGGAAGGTGTTGAAGGCAAACGGGTACGGGTTCGATGCGGCGCATTCGTCCGTGCTGACGCGCGCTATCCGCACCATGGGCATGATTCTGGACGAGATGGGACTGCTCTGGATTCCCGTGACGAAAAACTGGCGGCTAAACGAACGGCACTACGGCGCGCTGCAGGGGCTTAACAAAGCGGAGACGGCGGAGCGCTACGGCGCCGATCAGGTCCTGCTGTGGCGCCGATCGGTCAGCGAGCGTCCGCCGGCGCTGGAGCGCGGGGACGAACGCTACGCTGGAGACGATCCGCGCTACCGGGACATCGACGGCGAAGTGCCGCTGACGGAAAATCTCGACGACACAGCGGCGCGCGCGCTCGTCTACTGGAAGGACACGATCGTACCCGAGCTTGCGGCCGGGCGCAAGCTGCTGCTCTGCGCGCATGGCAACACGCTGCGGGCGCTCATCCGGTATCTGGACGATCTGCCGGAGGACGGCGTCGTCAATCTCAACATCCCGACGGCCGTGCCGCTCGTGTATGAGCTGGGCGACGATATGAAGCCCGTCGCACATTACTATCTCGGCGAAGAAGGGCCGCTGCCGCCGGGCGAGATCCCGCGCAAAATCTCGCCCGATCCGGCGCAGGTCATGCCGGCGCTGGGCGAAGCGCATCGCGAGCAGGCGTAAGCCCTGTATTCGCTGCCGCGCATCGCGCTTCGTGCGGCAGCGCGATGCGCCGGTCGGATGCCGTTCGGCGTGGCGCAGCGCCATGGTCAGGACAGGCGATACACCGCGAACGGATCGCCGTGCCGGAAGTCGTCGCTGATCCGGTCCAGCCGCGCCAGCGTGTCCTCGGACAGGATCAGCGCGTCCGCCGCCAGATTGGCGCGAAGCTGTCCGGGCCGGGTCGCGCCTGCGATGACGGTCGCCACCGCCGGACGGGCCAGCAGCCAGGCGATGGCCAGCACGGCCGGCTCTACGCCGAGCTCGTCGGCCAGCGCCGACAATTCCCTGCCCAGTTCGTCGGCCCGCCCGCCCAGGAATCTGCGGAATGTCGGGTCGGTGTTCGCGCGCGAGCCTTCCGGCGCCGGATCGCCGGCTGTCGCATACTTGCCCGTCAGGATACCGCCGGCCAACGGGAAGTAGGGGATCAGCCCGACGCCCTGGTCGATACACAGCGGGATCAGCTCGGCCTCGGGTGTGCGATCGGCGAGCGAGTAGCTGGCCTGCGTGCATATAAAACGCGCGTACCCGTACCGATCGCTGACGCCGATCGCCTTCATCAGCTCCCAGGCCGCGTAGTTGGATGCGCCGATATATCTCACCTTGCCCGCGCTGACGAAGTCGTCCAGCGTGCGCAGCGTTTCCTCCAGCGGTGTCCCCGGATCGAATGTATGAATCTGATACAGATCTACATAATCCGTTTTCAGCCGCCTCAGGCTGCCCTCCAGCTCTCGCTGCAAATGGAAGCGGGACGAGCCCCGATCGTTGGGCCCTTGCCCCATCGGCAGACCGGCCTTCGTCGCCAGCACCGCTTCTTGCCGTCTGCCCGCCAGCGCTTCTCCGATGATCGACTCCGACAGCGTACCGGCATAGATATTGGCCGTATCGAGCATATTGATCCCGCTGTCCAGCGCCTCGTGTACGATCCGTATCGAAGTCTCCTTGTCGGCGCGTTTGCCGAACGCGTTCGTGCCGAGCCCGATCGCCGATACACGAAGTCCGCTGCGGCCCAAATTGCGATACTGCATACACATGTCCCCTCTCTTAGCTAACAGCTTGATCTCGTCTTGAGATTGTCTCACGATGCGGACATGCAATCAACCTAATATATCCGCTTATTGACATACAGTGGAAGTTGAACTACGATGGGTAAAATTGCATAAACACAAAATTCCGTGTTGCAGGATGGTTCCAATATAGGGTGGTACCGCGGCTCCTCGTCCCTTCAGACGAGGGGCCGTTTGTTTTTTCTCGGCGGTACGGTATCCACCTTTCCATCCCATCACGGGCATACGCGAGCAGGCCGGCCGTTAACGTCGGCGTCACCCCTTGGTCAGTCCAACTCGGTACCTATTAAATCTTCGGGCGGAGGAATATAACTTTATGAACGAGATGTTGGTCAGAGCACGGACGTTTATGCTAACCCATGCGCGCTTATTGGAACGCAGATTGTTCGGGGTTCATTTTGAAGGCGAATCGCCTGCTGTGGTCGGTCATGTTGTGCGCGCCTATCAGAATAAGGACGGCGGGCTCGGGCATGCGCTGGAACCGGATATACGCTGCCCGGAGAGCCAGCCGCTCTTGACTTCTGTCGGTCTCGGAGCGTTGGAAGAAGCCGGGTATCGGGACATTGAACTGGCAACGTCTATTTGCAATTATATGAAGTCCGTGGCGGCTGAGGATGGACTTGTCACCTTTTTCACAGCATCTGCGCTTCAGTCGCCATTGGCCGGTCATTGGATCAATTCCACGCTATCTCCCGGTCTTAATCCGACAGCGGATATTTGCGGGCTTCTTCATTACCAGGGCGTAGTGGACGAATGGCTGACCTTGGCAACGGACACTTGTACAAAAAAACTTGTCGAGGAGCCGCCTTTGGAGGCTCACACGCTGTTGTGCGCTGCCAGATTGGCGGAGTACATCCCCGATCGAGGCATGGCCGCAAACCTGCTGGATATTATCGCAACGTCTCTTCCGCGCGCCAGCTTTTTCAAGGCCGACGCTTCTTCGGACGCTTACGGACTGACGCCTCTTCATTTTGCAAGCAAGCCGGAATCGATATGTCGACCATTGTTCGCTCCAGGCCAGATAGAAGCTCATCTTGAAGTGCTGGCGGGACAACAACTGCCCGATGGCGGCTGGCCCATTAGCTGGGATGCTCCGGGTCCTGCTTCCGGGTTGGAGTGGCGCGGTCGCATTACCCTCGATGCCATTCGCAGTTTATCCGAGTATAAGGTGGTATAGAAGACTACATGCGGGTGATACCGCCAAAAGCAATATTGCTGGATATGGACGATACGATCATCTCTTTCGAGCACGGCTTGGACTTGGACGCATGCTGGCAAAAATCCATTCGGGATCATATGCCCAAGACAGACGCCGCCGCCGCGCAAGCGCTGCTGATGACGATCAAAGAAAAAGCTTCATGGTACTGGAGCGATCCCGAGCGGCATCGGACAGGCAGGCTCGATCTATATAAAGCGAGGCAGGAGATTGTGTGCGCAGCTCTCATGAACTGCGATATCCGCGATGCTGGTCTGGCCGGTCATATTGCAGCTACGTACGGTGCGGAGCGGGATAAGGCGGTTGCTATATTTCCCGATGCTGTTGAGACGATCAGACAAATCCGAGCCAGAGGAATTAAACTGGCTTTGCTGACGAATGGCAATGCGGATACGCAGTGGATCAAGATTCGCCGGTTCGATCTTCCGCCGTTTTTTGACCATATCTTGATTGAAGGAGAGCTGGGCGTCGGCAAACCGGAAGAACGCGTGTATCTCCATGCGCTTGAGCAGTTAGGCGTCAGCGCCGACGCAGCATGGATGGTAGGAGATAATTTGGAGTGGGAGGTAGCGGCGCCGCAGCGTGTAGGGATTAGAGGGATATGGATCGACCACAAAAGAAAAGGAGTCCCCGCCGACTCGTCTACGCAGCCTTTTATGATTATCCACTCCATAGGTGAGTTGCTAAAATTCATCTGAACGCTCGCTTCCCAAGTACAAGTACATACTTCTGCGGACCGATAGAGAGATACTGCTGACTTTTTCGTGCAGCAGATGCAAGGCATTCCATAGTCATCTCCAATAAGATTGATCGTGAAGGGAGGGAAGGCGATGGATTGGCTGGACAGGATGAAAGGCGCGATGGATTATATCGAAGCCAATCTGACGGATAGCATCTCCTACGATGAGATTGCGCGGAAAGCCTGTTGCTCGACGTATCATTTCCAGAGAATGTTTCCTTTTATAACCGGCGTATCGCTATCCGAGTATATTCGGCGTCGGCGTCTAACATTGGCGGCGTTCGAACTCCAGACTACGAATGCGAAGGTTATCGACGTTGCCATGAAGTATGGATATGATTCGCCGGAAGCATTCGCCCGTGCATTCAAAAATCTTCACGGGATCATGCCTGCGTCCGCGCGCGATCGGGGCGTTACGCTCAAAGCCTATCCTCGCATGTCCTTTCATATTTCAATCAGAGGAGATGTCGAAATGAACTATCGCGTTGAACAAAGAGGGGCTTTTGAGATGTTCGGCGTCTATGGTCTTATTGATTCGGATCAGAAGACGGCGTTCTCGGAAGTGCCTGTATTCCGGCAACAGTGCGATGAAGACGGCAGTGTCAGTCTGATGAACGAATTGCTGGGCCGATTCGGAGACACGGTACTGCATGCCGCCTTATACGATCACACCAGAGAGAACTTCAAATACATGGTGTGCTACAACTTGCCGAAGGGACTCGAGATTCCGGAGCTATTTACGAAGCTGGCAGTCCCTGCATCGACGTGGGCGATCTTCCCGGAACCGCAATGCGAACTGCAGCGACTGTGGGAACGAATCTATTCCGAGTGGTTCCCGACTTCCGAATACGAGCAGGTCGAGGGCCCTTGCTTTGAAATGTACTACGGCATGGCGGCGAATGTGACGAGCGAGATCTGGATACCTGTGAAGAAAAAGTAAGGCGCCATCCCGCCCGCATCCGCCCGCTGCTCGCGCCCGCGCACACCTTAAACCGCACAGATTTGTGCGGTTTTTCCGCATTCCGCACCGCGCCGCGTCACATTGCGCTCCAGTCGCGCCATCTCGCCCGCATTCGCTCGCTGCTCGCGCCCGCGCGCACCTCAAACCGCACCAATTTGTGCGGTTTTCAGGCATTTGCGCGCCGCGCCGCGTCGTGCCGCCCGCATCCGCTCGCTGCTCACACCCGCGCGCACCTCAAACCGCCCAGATTTGTGCGGTTCTTCCGCATTCACCCGCCGCGCCGCGTCACATAACGCTCTCCCTGCGCCATCTCGCTCGCCCGCGCCATCCCGCTCGCCATCGCTCGCTGCTCGCGCCCGCGCGCACCTCAAACCGCACAAATCTGTGCGGTTCTCCCGGCATTCGCGCTTCGCAACGCGCCACAGTGGCTGCTCCCCCTGGTCACAATCTTACGATCAACGGTCACCAAGTTGGTAGTTGGCCCCGCCCTCTCTGCCTTAACATGAAGGCATGCAAGATCAACGCGCCCGCCAAGCGGCGCAACCATCATACGGTCCAGAGGGAAAGGGAGTCAGAACACATGTTGAACAAAAAGGTAATCGCCATCCCGCTCGGCACGCTGCTCGTCGCCGGCGCGCTGTCCGCCTGCGGCAGCAACGACAACAACGGCGGCGCATCGCCGTCCGCCAGCCAATCGGCCGCGCCGAGCGCATCCGCTCCGGCCTCCGAGAGCGCATCGCCGTCCGCATCAGCGTCGGCGGCATCCGACCTGCCGGCCAAGCCGGCCGAGCTCACGATCTGGCAGGACGACAACGCCGAGAAGATCGCCGTCTCGACGGAGATCGCCAAGAAGTACACCGACAAGACGGGCATCAAGGTCAACATCAAGCCGGTCGCCATGAACGACCAGCCGGACGTACTGGCGCTCGACGGTCCCGCCGGCAAGGGCCCGGACCTGTTCTACCAGCCCGGCATCGGCGCACTCGTCATCAAGGGGCTCGTACAGGAGCTGAAGGCGAAGCAGGAGGTACTCGATACCTACACGCCCGAGGCGCTGTCCGCGCTGAGCCAGGACGGCACGCTGTACGGTCTGCCGGCCGTCACCGAGACGTATGCGCTCTTCTACAACAAGAAGATTGTGCCCGAAGCGCCCAAGACGATCGCCGATCTGGAGAAGATCATGGCGGAGAAGACCAACGCCAAAAAGCAGGAGTACGGCTTCCTGTTCGAGGCGACGAACTTCTACTACGCCTGGGCGTTCATGGGCGGCAACGACGGCTACATCTTCAAGCCCAAGGACGGCGGCGGCTTCGACACCAAGGATATCGGCTTCAACAAGGAAGGCGCGGTCAAGGGCGGCCAACTCATCCAGAGCTGGTTCACGAAGGGCTACATTCCGAAGGATGTCAACGGCGACATCGTCGGCGGTCTGTTCGGCCAAGGCAAGGTCGGCGCGATCATCAACGGGCCATGGGCGATCCAGGATCTGAAAAAGCAGCTCGGCGACGATCTCGCCGTCGCACCGCTGCCGACGCTCGAGAACGGCAAGCACCCGACCTCGTTCATCGGCGTCAAGGGCTGGATGCTGTCGAAGTTCTCCAAGAGCCCCGAGTGGGCGTCCGATCTGGCGGCGTTCATGACGAACGAGGAGAACTCGCTCTACTACTTCAAGGAGACGGGCGAAGTGCCTCCGGTCAAAAGCGTGCTGTCCAGCTCCGATCTGACGAGCGACCCGCTGGTCGCCGGCTTCTCCGAGCAGAACACGTACGGCATGCCGTTCCCGACCGTACCGGAGCTCGATACGGTGTGGGACCCGATGGCCAACGCGCTCAAGTTCATCGCCAGCGGCAAGGACGTGCAAGGCTCGATGGACGACGCCGTGAAGCAGATCGAAGACAAGATCAAGATGACGGGCGCCTGATCGCGGCGCGGCAACATACAAGAATGAAGGGAGGAGGGGCTCATCGCAGTCCCTCTTCTCGTTAACGAGGAAGGTGTCAGACCAATGCAAATCCATCACGCGACGGCCGGCGGCACGCCCGCCGGATACGGACCGGCGCCCCGGACGGCCGCGCTGCTGTCCATCGTGCCGGGACTCGGCCAGTTCGCCAACCGCCGCTACATCAAGGGCGTCATCTTCCTGCTGCTCGCGGCGGCGCTCGGCATCGCGCTGGCGGCGCCGGTCGTGAACGGCGTCTATGGCTTCGTCACGCTCGGCAGCAACCCGGATGTCGACGATTCCCGCACGCTGCTCGTCGAAGGGATCATCGCCATTCTGCTGCTCGTCGTGCTTGCGGCCGCCTACGCGCTCAACATCCGCGATGCCTATCGGGACGCAGCCAAGAGACGGGAGGGCTACCGCATTCCGTCCGTCCGCCAGGCGTTCCACGATAGCTGGGAGCACGGCTTCCCGTACTTCGTCATCGTGCCGACGTTTATGCTGCTGACGATGATCGTCATTTTCCCGCTGCTGTTCATGATCTGCCTCGCGTTCACCAACTACAATCTGTACAACTCGCCGCCCGCGCATCTGCTGGACTGGGTCGCCTTCGACAACTTCGTCGCGCTGTTCACCGAAGGCATATGGACCAAGAGCCTGCTCGCGGTGCTCACCTGGACGGTCGTCTGGACGCTCGTCGCGACGAGCTTGCAGATTACGCTCGCTTTTTTCCTCGCGCTGCTGGTGAACGACGCCCGCGTCCGCTTCAAGAAGCTCATCCGCACCGTGTTCATCCTGCCGTGGGCGGTGCCGTCGTTCATGACGGTGCTCGTGTTCGCCGCGATGTTCAACGATACGTTCGGCTCGGTGAACCGGGACATCATGTCGCTGTTCGGCACGTCCGTGCCGTGGCTGACCGATCCGACCTGGGCGCGCATCGCGATCATTTTCGTGCAGATCTGGCTTGGCTTCCCGTACGTGTTTACACTCGTGACGGGTGTCTTGCAGAGCATCTCCAGAGATTGGTACGAGGCGGCCGACGTCGACGGCGGCTCGCGCTGGGACAAGATGCGCTTCATCACGCTGCCCCACGTCCTCTACGCGACCGCCCCGCTGCTCATCATGCAGTTTTCCTACAATTTCAACAACTTCAACATCATCTATCTGTTCAACAAGGGCGGGCCGCCGGTACCGGGACAAAGCTCGGGTGCGACCGACATTCTGATCTCCTGGGTGTACACGCTCACGTTCGATCAGAACAACTACAAGATGGCCGCCGCGATCTCGATCATCATGGGGCTTGTCGTTGCGCTGTTCGCGTTTTTCCAGTTCCGCCGCACGCGCTCGTTCCGAGAGGAGGGCATGTACTGATGGGACATAAGCTGAAGTCGCGGCTCGAGGTGGCCGGCATTTATCTCGTCGTGCTGATCATGTTCGCCGTCATTCTGTACCCGCTGCTGTGGGCGGTCAGCATCTCGCTCAATCCGGGCACGAGCATGTTCAGCTCCAAGCTGATCCCCGACTCGCTGTCGCTCGAGCATTACAAGTGGCTGTTTTACGATCCGCGCAGCGACTACGTGCTCTGGTACAAAAACACGATTTACGTCGCCGTCCTGAACGCGCTGTTCTCCGTCATCATGGTCGGACTCGTCGCGTTCGTCTTCTCCCGCTATCACTTCGCGGGGCGCAAGAACAGCATCTATGCGGTGCTGCTCATGCAGATGTTCCCGGTGCTGATGGGGATGGTGGCGATCTACCTGCTGCTCAATCTCGTCGGCCTGCTCGATACGTTCGCGGGACTCATCATCTTCTATGTGGTGGGCGGGCTGCCGATGAACGTGTTCCTCGTCAAAGGGTACATGGATACGATCCCGAGGGACCTGGACGAGTCTGCGAAAATGGACGGCGCGGGCCATCTCACGACGTACTTCCGCATCCTGTTCCCGCTCGTGCGGCCGATTCTGGCGGTCGTCGCGCTGTTCACCTTCATGGCGCCGTTCATGGACTTCCTGACGCCGCGCATCATCCTGCGCTCGCCGGAGAAGTTCACGATCGCGCTCGGCCTGTTCAGCTTCATCAACGACAAGGTCGGCAACAACTTCACGATGTTCGCGGCCGGCACGATTCTCGTCGCGCTGCCGATCGCGATTGTGTTCCTCCTCTTGCAGCGCTACCTGATCGCGGGGCTCGCGGAGGGCGCGACCAAGGGGTAGCAGGGCGGACGAGCGGCTCTACTTTCGGAAAGGATTGAGAAACGAACATGGACAACAGCTTGGCGATACATCCGAATTTATACGCGGCGGCAGGCGCGGCGACCGTATGGTCCGATGCGGGCGGGCTCGTCGCGTTCGCGCGGGACGGCGACTGGTTTCGCTTCGAGGCGGAGCGGGGGAGCGGCGCGATCGCCTTTTACGGAGAAGACACGGCGCGCGTCGTCTACAGCCCGCTCGGCGAGCCGGACTTCGAGCTGAACGCGCATATTCTGGCGGACGGCGCCGCGCCGGCATCGGGCGTCGCCGTCGAGTGGCGGGAGGAGGAGGGCCGGATCGTGCTGTCCTCCTCCCGATTGGAGGTGCGCATTGAGCGCTCCCCGCTGCGCATCGCCTTTGTCGATCCGGCGACGGGCGAGCCGCTGCTGCCCGAGACAGGCGGCATGAAGTTTAATGCGCGCGGAGAGGTCGCCTGCTTCAAGGCGATGGACGCCCGCGACCGCTTCTATGGCTTCGGGGAGAAGGCGGGTTTCCTCGACAAGCGGGGCGAGCGGCTGACGATGTGGAACACCGACGTATATGCGCCGCACAATCCCGAGACGCAGGAACTGTACGTCTCGATTCCTTATTACATGACGCTGCGCGGCGGCCGGGCGTTCGGCTTGTTTTTTTTCAACACGCACCGGACGGAGTTCAACCTGCGCGGCGAGGACGACTATTATTTCCGCGCGGAGGGCGGCCAGCTCGACTACTTCTTCTTCGCCGGACCGGCGCCCAAGGATGTCGTCGCGCAGTATACGGCGCTGACGGGACGGATGCCGCTGCCGCCCAGATGGACGCTCGGCTACCAGCAATCCCGCTACAGCTACGAGACGGCGGACGAGGTGCGCGAGATGGTACGCCGCTTCCGGGCCGGCGGCATCCCGCTCGACGTCGTGTACCTGGACATCCACTACATGTACGGCTACCGCGTGTTCACGTTCGATCCGGAGCGCTTCCCCGATCCGGGCGGTCTGATCGCCGAGCTGCGCGCGTTGGGCGTCCGCGTCGTGCCGATCGTGGACCCCGGCGTGAAGGCAGATCCTGCCTACCGCGTATTCCGAGACGGCGTGCGGCAGGGGCGATTCTGCAAATACCTGGACGGCCAGTTGTTCTACGGGCAAGTATGGCCGGAGCGGAGCGCGTTCCCGGACTTCACGGACGAAGCGGTGCGCGCCTGGTGGGGCGACGAGCACCGCTACTATGCGGAGCTCGGCGTCGAAGGCATATGGAACGACATGAACGAGCCGTCCGTGTTCAACGAATCGAAGACGATGGATCTCGACGTCATGCACGACAACGACGGCCGCCCGGCCACCCACCGGGAGCTGCACAATACGTACGGCTACCAGATGTCGCGTGCGACATACGAGGGGATGAAGCGGCAGCTCGGCGGGCGGCGTCCGTTCGTGCTGACGCGCGCGGGCTTCGCGGGCATCCAGCGCTATGCGGCCGTGTGGACGGGAGACAACCGCAGCTTCTGGGAGCATCTGGAGCTGTGCGTGCCGATGTGCCTGAACCTGGGGCTCTCCGGCGTCGCGCTGTGCGGCGCGGATGTCGGCGGCTTCGCCCACGACTCGCACGGCGAGCTGCTGGAGCGGTGGAGCCAGCTCGGCGCGTTCATGCCGTTCTACCGCAACCACAGCGAGATGAAGTCGATCCGGCAGGAGCCCTGGTCGTTCGGCGCCCGGACCGAGCAGGTCGTGCGCCGGTACGTGCAGCTCAGATACCGCTGGCTGCCGTATTTGTACAGCCTGTTCGCCGAGGCGTCGCGCACCGGCATCCCCGCGATGCGGCCGCTGCTGCTCGAGTATCCGGACGATGAGCGGGCGCAGGCGGCGAGCGACCAGTTCATGCTCGGCGGCAGCGTGCTGGTCGCGCCTGTCGTCAGGCCGCGGACCGACACGCGCCTCGTCTACCTGCCGGCGGGCGGCTGGGTGAACTACTGGACGGAGGAGCGGCTCGAGGGCGGCCGCTACGTCATCGCGGACGCTCCGCACGACATCATCCCGTTGTTCGTCAAGGAAGGCGCGATCTTGCCGCTCGCCTCGGACCGTCTGTCCACGGAGGAGAGTCCGCAGACGCTCGAGCTCCATGTTTATCCGCCGCGCGCGGGCGATACGTCCGTGTTCGATCTGTATGAGGACGACGGCACGACGTTCGATTACGAGCAGAACCGGTCGTACGAGGAGCGGATCGCGGCGAGCGCGTCGGCAGATGCGGAGCGGGAAGTGGCGGGCGAGTCCGCATCGCTCCTGCTGCGTATCGACACGGCGCTGCTGCTGGACGGCTATGCGCCGGACTGGCGCGAGCGGACGCTGGTCGTCCATGCCGGCGCCGCGGACGTCGCCGTGGAGCTGAATGGCAAGCGGCTCGCGGGCGGCACGGCGGACGAAGCGGCAGGCACGCTCACGTTCCGCCTGCAAGAGACAGATTCGCAATCATAGATTCCAAGGAGGAATTCAAGCATGGTTCGATGGCGCAATTGGCTGGTCTACAGCCTGATCGCGGCGCTGCTGCTCGCGCCGCTGCAAGCGTTCGCGGCACCGTCCGGCGCGCAGGGCGATACGGCGGCCTACGTCCGGTTCAAGGACGACTGGAAGGGCAAGTACCTGTACGAGGACAGCGCCGGCAAGGTGCGCTACGGCACGACGGCGCTGTCCGATGCGTCCGCGCAGTGGCGTATCGAGGACGCCGGCGGCGGCAAGAAGCTCATCCGCAACCGGGCGAGCGGCCATGTCCTCGATATGACGTCGGCCACGCCGGACGCGCGCATGACCGACCCGCTCGAAGCGACGGGGGCGGATGCGTCTCGTCCGGGTGCGCTCTGGCTGGTGAGCGACGTTGCCGGCAAGCCGGGCGCGGTCAGCGTCACAAGTCCCGACTATGCTGGCCGGCTGCTGAACGTGCAGTCGCAGGACGGCTACGCGCATGTCAACAACTGGGCGCAGCCCGGCTGGGGCAGCGCGGTATGGCATCTGGAGGCGGCCGATGCGGCGGAGCCCGTGCGTCTCCTCAATTCTTGGCAGGGCACCTATCTGTACGAGGACGCCGGACAAGTCAAGTACGGCAAGCCGGCGCTGACGGATGCGTCCTCGCAGTGGTTCGCGGAGACGGTGGACGGCAAGACGGCGTTCCGCAACCGGGCGAGCGGGCATTTTTTGAATATGAAAAATGTATTCGCTTCCGAAAACGTAACCCAGCCGCTTGAGGCGCTGCCCTGGGAGGACGGGGAGGCGGCGGTCGCGGCGCTGTGGCAGTTGTCGCCGCCGAACGCGGCGGGCGAGATCAGCGTGGCGAGCACCGTCTATGCGGACCGTCTGCTGAACGTGCAGTCGCAGGACGGCTACGCCCACGCTAACAACTGGGCGCAGGCGACGTGGGGCAGCGCGCTGTGGAAGCTGGATATCGCTGCCGATACGGCGCCCGTGCGGCTGAAGGACGGCTGGAAGGGCGGCTACCTGTACGAGGATGAGGCCGGGGCGGTGAAGTACGGCATACCGGAGGACGGCGCGGACAAGTCCGCGCAGTGGCTCGTGTACGATGCGGCGGACGGTACGCTCATCCGCAACTTGCAGAGCGGGCGCTATCTGCAGCCGGGCGAGCCTGCGGCCACCGCATCCGCGCCTGCCGCCTGGAACAAGGCGGCGGCCAAGGATTCGGGCGGCAGCTCCGTGGACGGACACTTCACCTTCGCGAGTCCCGCGGACGCTTCGGCACTGCTCAACGTGCAGGCCCAGGACGGAGCCGGGCACGTCAACGACTGGGCGCAGGCGACGTGGGGCAGCGCGCAGTGGTCGCTCGAGGACCCCGCCGCGCCGATCGGCGGCGGCGAGGACCCGAAGCCGAGCTATATCCGCATTAAGAACGACTGGCTGCAACTCTATTTGTTCGAGGAGGGCGGCATCGTCAAGTACGGTAACGCCGCCGTGGGCGATCCGAAGGCCGAGTGGCTGATCGTATCGGGCGACGGGTTCAAGCGCATCCAGAACCGCGCGACGGGCCACTTCATCACTCTGGAAGGCGTGACGGACGCGCGTCAGGCGCTCAAGGCGTCGGCGCTGGCCGAAGGCTCGGACGCGGGCGACTGGATCATTGAGGACTACGGCGTCAACAAGGAGATCCACAGCGCGCGCGACCGCAACGACGTGCCGGGGAGCCAGCTTTACATTCATGTGGAAAACAAGCTGAAGTTCGCGCAATACGGCGTCATCGACCGGACTTACGGCAGCCCGCAATGGACATTCGTGCCGGTGGAGGAGACCGGCCTGCCGCAGGGCTATGTGACGCTGAAAAACGGGTATCGGGGCAGCTATCTGTACGAGAAGGACGGCATCGTCAAGGACGGGCAGCCCGATCTCGGGGATGCCGCCGCGCATTGGGCGCTGCGACAGGGCCAGCAGGGCGTGATGATCGTCAACCGGGCGACCGGACATCGCATCAGCAACGAGCATGTGACGAGCTACGAGAGCGCGCTGGAGGCGCTCGCGGTGGACCCGTCCTATGCCAGCGCGCAGTGGACCGTGACGGACGGACCGGACGGCACACTCGTGTTCACAAATGTCTGGAAAAACGATCAACGCATCCATGACGAGGACAACAGGGGCTTCGCGCAGTCGAGCGATGTGCCGGCAGACTGGGGCAGCGCGCAGTGGCTTCCGGAGGCGGCGCCGAGCATCCCTGCGGCGCTGCCCGAAGGCTACGTCCGCATCAAAAACGGCGCGACCGGCCAGTACTTGTACGAAAACGGACGGCAGGCCGTGCTGTACGGCGCTCGTCCCGAGAGCGACGCATCGTCGCACTGGCGGATACTGGACGGTGCGGACGGCATGCGCATCGAGAACCGCGCGACCGGCCGCGTGCTGTCGATCGCGGGCGGCAAGGCGTATGCGGCGACGGAAGCCGCAGGCAGCGCCTCGAACGATTCGCTGTGGCATGTTGAGGAAGCCGTGGTTGCGGGCAGCTATCTGATCCGCAGCGGCGCAGCGGGACACGAGGACGAGTACCTGCATACGGAGGACCGCGCGGGCTATGCGCAGTACGATCTGCGCTCGGTCGAGAGTCCGGGTGTCCGGTGGACGCTGGAGGCGGCGCCAGCGGAGGCGGTACAGCCCGAGCGGGAGAACGAGGATGTGAACGGCGTCACGCCGGCGATAACGGATGCCAATGTGTACGCATTGGTGAATGCGGGCGGCGGCAGACTGACGGCGGACGGCGACGGGGTCAGGGCAGCGGCGGTCGGCTCGAACGGCGGCGAGCAGTCGCAATGGCTGGCCGAAGCCTACAACGGCTATACGCGGTTTAAGGCCAAGGCGACCGGCCGCTATCTGACGGCGAGCGCGGACGGCGCGATCGGGCTCGCCGCTGACGGCACGGCGCTAGGCGCGCAGTGGCGGGTCGCCGCCGACGCGGGGCTGGTCACGCTGACGAGCGCGCTGCTGCCGTCGCGGCAGCTGGCGGCGGAAGGCGCCGCGGGCGGGCTGCGGCTCGCGGACGGGGCGTTGCCGGCCGCGCGCTGGGCGATGACGCCGCTGCGCGGCACGGTCGCATATGAGGCGGAAAACGCGTTTGCCCGGGGCGGCATGCAGCTTGCGGCCGCGGACGGCGTCTCGTATGCCGACGGCTTTGAAGGACCGGATGCGGCGCTCTTCTTCGCGGTGGACGCGCCTGCGGCCAGCAGCTATGCCGCTGCGATCCGCTATCGCGGCGATGGTGAGCTGGCGCTGGTCGTCAACGGCGTCCAGGTTCAGAAGCTGGTGCTGCACGGCAGCGCGGAATGGAGCGAGGTACAGGCGACGCTGCCGCTGCGGGCGGGGTACAACAGCGTAGCGCTGGCCGGCGACGGCGCGGCGTCCGGCGAAGTCGCGGTCGATAAGCTGATCGTGCGCGGCTCGACGGCTCCCGCCGCACGCGGCGCGGACCTGCCGTATACGACTTACGAGGCCGAGGGCATGGCGACGAACGGGCAGCTCGTATCGGGCAGCCGGATCTACGGCACGCTGTCCGCCGAATCGTCCGGCAGACAGGCGGTCACGCTGGCCGCGGAGGGCGATTATGTATCCTTCAAGACGGCAGCGGCTGCGAACTTCCTGAACCTGCGCTACAGCATCCCCGACAGCGCGGACGGCGCAGGTCAGGATGCGACACTCAGCCTTTACGTGAACGGGCAGAAGCGGGGTACGCTCGCGCTGACGTCCAAGTTCGGCTGGGTATACGGCAAATATCCGTATTCCAACAACCCTGCGGACGGCGATGCGCATCGCTTCTACGACGAGGCCCAGCAGCCGGTCGGCGACATCTCGGCTGGCGCGACAGTCATGCTGCGCAAGGACGCGGGCGATACGGCGGCGAGCTACACGATCGACTTCGCGGAGCTGGAGCTCGCGCCGGATGCGCTGTCGATGCCGGCAGGCTATGTGTCCGCGCTGCAATATGGCGCGGTGCCGGACGACGGCGAAGACGACACGGCCGCGCTGAAGTCCGCGATCGCGGCAGCGCGGGAAGGCGGCTTCGGCTTGTGGCTGCCGGCCGGCACGTACCGGCTCTCCGGCGGCCCGCTCGAGGTGAGCGGGGTGACGATCGCCGGAGCGGGCATGTGGCACACGAAGCTGGCGGGCGCTGGCTTCATGGGCAGCGGCGACCGCGTGAACGTGCGCGACCTGACCGTCGATGTCGGCGTGAACGCTAGGCGCGACGCGCTGTCGGAGGCGGCGTTCGACGGGGCGTTCGGCAGCGGCTCCTCGATTATGAACGTATGGATTCGCCACGCCAAGGCGGGCGTATGGACGACGCTCAGCGACGACGGGACGTTGAACACCGAGGGCTTGTATGTCGGCGGACTGCGCGTGCGCGACACGTACGCCGACGGCGTTCACTTTTCGACAGGCACCAAGCATTCGATGCTCGAGCACAGCTCGATCCGGAATACGGGGGACGATGCGGTGGCGCTCTGGTCCGACCCGCGTCAGGGCGTGAGTGACGAGAGGGCGCGCACGGAGGGCAACGTCATCCGCTTTAACACGATCCAGCTCCCGGCACTCGCGGACAATGTCGCCGTATTCGGCGGCAAGGACAACGCGATCCGCGACAATGTGATCGCCGATACGATGGGCTTCGGCGCGGGCATCGCGGTGTCAACGCGCTTCAACCCGGTGCCGTTCTCCGGCACGACGGTCGTCGAGCGCAATACGCTGCTGCGCACGGGCGGCCGCGAGCCGAACTGGAACCAGGACTTCGGTGCGATCTGGCTGTTCGCCGGCGACAAGCCGATCGATGCGGATATCGTCATCCGCAACAACGAGGCGATCGACAGCACGTACCAGGGCTTCTACACGAACGGCGACAAAAGCGTGCTGGCCGGCGACGGGCGCAAGGTGCGCGTCGAAAATCTGGTCATCGACGGCGCCGGCACATGGGGGCTTCACGTCAATAGCGACGCCCGCGGCTCTGTAACGCTGGCGAACGTCCTCGTGCGCGGCACGAAGCTGGGCAGAACGTTTAACGGCGCGGGCGTTGACAAGTTCGTCTGGGAGGCGGGCACGGCCGAGGACGCGGACGCGGCAGCCGGTCTGAATCCGCAGACGGTGCCGGATGCGCAGGACGTCGTGACCAATCCGCCGGGACAACCGCCTGCGAGCGGCGGCGGCGGGCCGACTCCGGCTGTGCAAAGTTTGGACGAAGCGGTCAGGAAGGCACTGGCAGGCAAGCCTTCGACCGCGATTGTCATCGACGCCGCGGCAAGCGAGAGCGGCGCGGTGCAGGTGTCCTTCGGCGCGGACGTCCTCAAGGCGGCGGTTGCCGCGCTGCCGGCAGGCAGACTCGAGGTGCGCGCCGGCAAGGTCAGCTACAAGCTGCCGCTCGCGCTCGTCGCGCAGTGGCTGAGCGATGCGGGGACGGAGGGACGGCTGGAGCTGTCGATCTCGCCTGTGGCGGGCGATACGCTCGCGGCGATGCAGACCGCCGCTAAGGCGGGCGGCTTGTCGCTGATCGAAGGCACGAACTATGAGTTCAAGCTCGGCTGGCGGACCGAAGGGCAGTTCAAGCCGCTGGAGCGGTTCGGCAGCGTCTACGTCGACCGGGTGTTGATGGTGGATCGTATGCTGGATGCGGCCCGGACGGCCGCGCTCGTCTACGATCCGGCGAGCGGCGGCTTCCGCCCGGTGCCGGCGCTGATTGAGACGGTGGACGGCGGGACGGCGGTCACGATCCGCAGCACGACCAACAGCATTTATGTGCTGGCGTCGTCGGCGCCGACCTTCGGCGATATGGCCGCACATTGGGCGAAGGCGGACACTGAGCTGCTCGCGGCCAAGCGCATCGTGAACGGCACGGGCGGGGGGCGGTTCGCGCCGGGCATGTCCGTGACCCGGGCCGAGTTCGCCGCGATGCTCGTGCGGGCGCTCGGACTGACCGCAGACGGAGGTGCGGCTCCGTTCAAGGACGTCGAGTCCGGTGCCTGGTATGCGGCCGATACGGCCGCGGCCGCGCAGTACGGACTCGTGCAGGGGCTCGGCGGCGGCCTGTTCGGACCGCGGGCGCAGGTGACGCGCGAGCAGATGGCCGTCATGCTGGCGGCCGCGCTCAAGCTGGCGCCGGCGGCTGCGGACGGCGCGACGACGCCGGCGGCTGGCGGAGAAGCTGCTCCGGCGACGACTGCGGCCGCTGATGCGGGCTTTGCCGATGCGGCACAGATCACCGCATGGGCGAAGGACGCTGCGGAGACGCTGCGGCGTCAAGGTCTGCTGCAAGGCCGCGCAGGCGGCGTCTTCGATCCGAAGGCCGCGGTGACGCGCGCCGAGGCGGCAGCCGCGCTGAAGCGGCTGCTGCAAGCGGCCAACCTGCTTAATCGGTAAACGCATAGCGCCACACATCACTTGCCGTCCGGCCACCTGCGCCGGACGGCAAGTTTTTTATATCAGGTCCTCGCTCCCTCACATGCCCCCTCTCCTCCGAAGCCGAGTAACGGAAAAAATGTCTGTTATCCCGCCCACACACTCTCCTCCGAAGCCGAGTAACGGAAAAAATGTCCGTTATCCCGCCCGCACACCCTCCTCCGAAGCGGAATAACGGAAAAAATATCCGTTATCCCGCCCACACACCCTCCTCCGAAGCCGAATACCGGAAAAAATGTCCGCTATCCCGCCCACACACTCTCCTCCGAGACGGAATAACGGAAAAAATATCCGTTATCCGGCCCGCACACCCTCCTCCGAAGCGGAATAACGGAAAAAATATCCGTTATCCAGCCTACACACCCTCCTCCGAAGCCGAATACCGGAAAAAATGTCCGCTATCCGGCCCGCACACTCTCCTCCGAAGCCGAATACCGGAAAAAATGTCCGCTATCCCGCCCACACGCCCTCCTCCAAAGCCGAATACCGGAAAAAATGTCCGTTATCGTCTTATTCTCGAATTCCTCATAATAAATCAATTTTAATATATTGTTGAAATTTTATTTTGATTTATATCCAAAATCGTGAAATATTGATTTATGATATGTTTATGAGTTGTTACCGGTAAACAACGCATTGCAATCATGCAGGGTCATAAGGGGGGGATACGATTTGCAAGGTGGACTCGTCAGCATCAAGGAAGCTTATCGCATGTTGAGGCCTCAAGAGCGAGCGGTGACGGATTTTATTTTGGCGCATCCGAATCAGACCGTAATCCGGTCCGTCCACAAGCTCGCGCAGCTGCAGTATGACGAGACGGGCACTCTGCCGGATAAAACCCGCATCGCGGTCATCCGGTCGAAGCGCTATGGATAAGTGCGATCGGTTGCTGCGAAGCTGGGTGGAGGAGCGGATGGTCCCCGGAGCTGTCCTCGATGTTCGGCGCGGGGGCGAAGTCTTGTTTAGCGGCGGCTATGGAGGCGCTGCCGAGTCTACGATCTTCGATGTCGCTTCATTGACGAAGGTCATCGTCACGCTGCCGTCCGTCCTGCTGCTTGCACAGGCCTCGGAATTATCGCTGGGCGATCCGGTGAGCAAGTATGTCCCGGCATTCCGCCACGACGAAGTCACCATCGAGCAATGCCTGAGACATACCTCCGGAATGCCTGGCGCGATTCCCGGTTTCCGTGAACGTCATGCGACCAGGGACATACGGCAGGAGCTACTGGCGCAGGAATTAAAAAGCAAGCCTGGCGAGCGAGTGGCATACAGCGACTTGGGCATGATCCTGATGGGTTGGGTGGTGTCGGCCGTCTCGGGGATGAGCCTCGATCTGTTCGCGGAGGAGAGCATATTCCGGCCATTGGGCATGAAGGACAGCCGCTTCAATCCGCCGCCCGAATGGAAGGAACGAATTGCCCCGACCGAATGGAGCGGCGATGCCTACCTCCAGGGCGAAGTGCACGACGAGACCTGTTATCGGCTAGGAGGCGTATCCGGCAACGCGGGCCTTTTCTCGACGGCGGACGATATCGTGCGTTATGCGCAAGCTTGGCTGAACCCGGAGGCCAACGCTTGGCTTGACCGAGCGTGGATCGAGGCGAGCCTGGCAGATCCGGTCGAGGCGCGGGGACTCGGCTGGCAAGTGCAGGACGGACACAATGACGCGCTGGCATGCGGACCGACCTGGCCAATCGGGAGCTTCGGCCACACCGGCTTCACGGGTACCAGCCTGTGGATCGATCCGACAAGCGAGCTTACGGTCGTCCTGCTGACGAATGCCGTTCATTACGGCCGGGACAATCCGATCAGACAGCTAAGACCTCTTCTGCACGAAGCGATAATGAACTCTGCATCTCGTCACCGAGCTGCGAACGAAACGAACTATGGATCTAAGCGAACGCAGTATTAATGAGATCATCGAGTTCATGAACGACGAAGGATTCGTAGTCCGCGCGATCTCGCGGGCGGCGCATAAGAGCTAGCGGAATCACGGCACCCGAAGGGGGGCCTTTTTCGTATGGTTCACGCAGACCGACAGCTGCAAGCGAGAAAAGTACCGTTACAGGGGCGCCGAGACATCGGACCGTGGTGCAAGCGAGAAAGACGCTGTTACAGCGCGAGCCGGCTGCTGTAAGCGAAGAAAGCAACTCTATAGGGGTGACCAAACGGCCGGACCATGCTGTATGCGAGAAATGACCGCTATCCCGCCCGCACACCCTCCTCCGAAGCCGAGTAACGGAAAAAATGACCGCTATCCCGCCCACACACCCTCCTCCGAGACGGAATACCGGAAAAAATGACCGCTATCCTGCCCGCACACCCTCCTTCGAAGCCGAGTAACGGAAAAAATGTCCGTTATCCGGCTCGCACCCCCTCTTCCGAAGCCGAATACCGGGAAGAATGTCCGTAATCCCGCCCACACACTCTCCTTCGAGACGAAATAACGGAAAAAATGTCCGTTATCCTGCCCGCACACCCTCCTCCGAAGCCGAATAACGGAAAAAATGTCCGTTATCCTGCCCGCACACCCTCCTCCGAAGCCGAATACCGGAAAAAATGACCGCTATCCCGCCCGCACACTCTCCTCCGAAGCCGAATAACGGAAAAAATGTCCGTTATCCGGCTCGCACCCCCTCTTCCGAAGCCGAATACCGGAAAAAATGTCCGTTATCCGGCCCGCACACTCTCCTTCGAGACGAAATAACGGAAAAAATGTCCGTTATCCCGCCTGCACACCCTCCTCCGAAGCCGAATACCGGAAAAAATGTCCGTTATCCCACCGCTTGTTCTCGTCCGGCTGCCGATGCTCGTTTTTTTTCGGCCGCAGCGCCGACTGTGATACAATCTATTCTTAAAGTCGGCATCCGCGGCAAGCGCGGGGCAGTATGGGGGAAGAAGCATGGCGAGCAAGTATTATGTTGTATGGGAAGGCGGCGCGCCGGGTGTGTACGACTCCTGGCCGGCCTGCCAGGCGCAGGTGAGCGGGCGCAAGGACGCCAAGTACAAGTCGTACGCGAGCAAAAAGGAAGCGGAGACCGCCTACCGCGAAGGCTGGAAAAAGCATTGGGGGCAGGGCGGCGGCGGAAAACGCGCGGCTGCGGCTTCCAAGTCGGGGGCGGCTGCGCTCCCGCTGACGCCCGCCCAAGCGGAGCAGGAGATCGACTTCGACAGCGTGTCGGTGGACGTCGGGACGCGTGGCAATCCGGGACCGGTCGAATACAGAGGCGTGGACACGCGGACCGGAGACGTCTTGTTCGAGGTCGGCCCGGTGTCCAAGGGTACGAACAATCTGGGCGAATTTCTGGCGATCGTGCACGCGCTCGCCTATCTCAAGCGTCAAGGCAGCGCGAAGACGATCTACAGCGACTCCCGCACGGCGCTCAAGTGGGTGAAGCAGAAGGAAGTCGTGACGACGCTCCCCCGCGATGCCTCGACGCAGGAAATATGGGAGCTGGTCGATCGTGCGCTGAGCTGGCTTAAAGTCAACGCCTATCCGAACAAGGTGCTCAAGTGGGAGACGGAGCGCTGGGGCGAAGTGAAGGCGGATTACGGCAGAAAAGGCTAAACGTCGTCCACCTCCCGCAGGGACGCCGCACGCGGGATATCGCACTGCGCCGGATTGGTCACCATTTGAACAGTCGAAGTCACAATTTTGGTTGTCCCCGGGCGCGTTCCGGCGTTAAGATGAAGAATCGGCAGCGCGCCCGCGAATGCGGCAGGACGGCCAGGCCGCCCGCAGCAGGCCATACCGCAGCATGCCAAGCCATGCCGCAGTCGGCCAAGCCGCCCACGACCGGCCATACCGCAGTATGCCAAGCCATGCCGCAGTCGGCCAAGCCGCCCACGACCGGCCATACCGCAGCATGCCAAGCCATGCCGCAGTCGGCCAAGCCGCTCACGACCGGCCATACCGCAGTATGCCAAACCATGTCGCAGTCGGCCAAGCCGCCCGTGCCCGGCTATACCGCAGCAGGCCGTATCGCAGTCGGCCAAGCCGCCCACGGCCGGCCGTCGCAGGCTCCGCGCAGCGCGCTCGCGCCGAACTCTCGTCAGAAGGTGGTCGCCCGTTTGGGACTTCAAAATAAGAAAGCGATTGCAATTGTCGTCGTCGCCTGCGCCCTCGGCGCCGCGGCGGCCGTCTGGCTTGCCGCAGGCATCGACCGGGCCGGCAGCGGCATGCCTTCAACAGCCGATCCTTCATCCTCGGCAGGGGCATCCGCCGCCGGCGCTTCCCCGTCCGCGCCTCCGTCCGGCGCCGCGGCGACGGATACGATCGTAATGGCGTTCCCCGCGGGCACGCCACGCGATCTGCGGCTCGTCGAGGACGAGATGAGCCGGTACCTCGCCAAAAAAATCAACGCCGGCATCAAGTTGAAGCCGATCGACATGGGGAGCTGGTGGGACAAGACGGGCCTCATGTTCGCTTCCGGCGAGCAGATCGACCTGATGTTCACGGCCGGCTGGATGCGCTTCGGCGACGAGGTCGCCAAGGGGCGCTTCATCCCGCTCGACGACCTGCTGGCCCAGTACGGCAAGGGCATCGGCGGCATTCTGAGCCCGGCCATCATCGAGGCGGGCAAGGTCAACGGAAGCGTCTACGGCATCGTCGCCAACAAAGAATTCGCCTCCAGCAAAGGATTGGTCATGCGCAAGGATCTCGTGGACAAATACGGCATCGACCTGTCCGCGGTGCGGACGCTGGCCGATCTGACGCCCGTATTCGCCAAGATCAAGCAGCACGAGCCGGACCTGTACCCGCTCCAGGCGCGGGCCGACCGCAGTCCGCTTACCTTTCTGCTTCAATATGGCCTGTTCGATATGCTCGGCGACGGTCCCGGCGTGCTGCCCAGGTCGGGCGATTCGCGTCGCGTCGTCAACCTGGTCGATACGCCCGAGTTCGAAGCGAACGCGAGGCTCATGTACGCGTGGAACCGGGCCGGTTACCTGAACCCGGATGCGACGGTGTCCAAGGACAGCGAGTACGAGGCGGTCAAGGCGGGCAGGGCGTTCGCGTTCGCTGAGTCGCTCAAGCCCGGCTTCGAGATTCAGGCTTCGCGCAACACCGGCATGCCGATGACGACGGTCGAGCTGACCAAACCCTATACGACGACGGCGGACACGACGAGCGCGATGTTCGCGATCTCCAAAAACGCCAGGCATCCGGAAAAAGCGATGATGCTGCTGAACCTGCTGTACACCGATCCCTATTTGCTCAACCTGCTCGACTGGGGCATCGAAGGCAAGCATTACGTCAAGCGCGCGGACGGCCAGATCGAATATCCAGCGGGCGTGGACGCCAAGACGGTCGGGTACAACCTCAACCAGTCGTGGATGTTCGGCAACCAGCTCAATTCGTATCTGTGGAGCAACGAGGACCCGCAGCTATGGGCGCAGTATCGCGCGTTCAACGCGGCGGCGGACAAGTCGCAGGCGCTGGGCTTCGTGTTCGATCCGGAAAAGGTGAAAAACGAGATCGCGGCCTGCGCCAGCGTCGACGAGGACTTCGGCCCGGCCGTCAACACGGGCGCGCTCGATCCGGACGTCGTGCTGCCGATGTACCGCCAGAAGCTGAAGGAAGCGGGCGCCGAGCTCGTCATCGCCGAGAAGCAGCGGCAGCTCGACGCCTGGCTCGCGCAGCGGGGGGACAGCCGATGAGACAGCCCACGCTGCGCTCCAGACTCGTGCTCGGCTTTGCGCTCGTCACCGTGCCGCTCGTCGTGCTGCTCCTGTCGAACAACCTGTACGCCACGCGGGTCGTGCATTCTCAGGTCGCCCAGTCCAACCAGAGCCTGCTGACGATGTACGTCAACGACATGGACAAGGCGCTGGAGGAGATCGAGAACTACTTGTACAAGACGGCGGAGCAGGACGACAGTCTGATCTCGCTCGGGCAGAACGCCAAGGACACATGGACGTATTACCTCGCCCAGACGCATACGATGAACGATCTTTTTTTCAACACCAACTATTACGACGCCGCCGACGTGCTGTTCGCCTACGGCGCAGCCACCGACAATCTGCTGCTCGCGCCGCAAACGTCGGTCTCGTACGCGCGCAAGCTGCTCGTGCAGGACACGCTGCGCCGCATGCTGGCGCGCACGGGCGACGGCGGCCCGAGTTATTCCCGCTGGAACGTCGTCGAGCTGGACGGCTCGTATGCGCTCGTGCGCGTCGTGGATTCGGGCTATCGCTCGTACATCGGCGCCTGGGTCGATCTGGACCGGCTGATGGAGCCCTTCCACCAGTTGACCCGGGACGGCGGCGGTCAGGCGATTCTGTCCGACGACGCGGGCAGGCTGCTGTCCAAGAGCGAAGGCCCCCTGAACGGAGACGCTTCTCTCGAGCTGCGACCGGCTGCGGCGTCCGGGCAGGAGAAGGCCGTCTACCATATCGTCAAGCTGGACCAGCGCTACCTGCTCATCGGCAAGACGTCGCGCAGCGCCGGCCTCCATCTGTCGCTGCTGCTGCCCGAACGCCGCGTGCTGGAGGGCTTGCCGTATTTCCGCATTCTGACGTACTGGGTTCCGGTCGTGGCCGCCGCGCTGCTCGCCGTCTACCTCGTCTTCCTCCAGCGGGCCATCGTCAAGCCGATCGTCGGACTCATCAAGGGGATGCGTCGCATCCGCTCGGGCGATCTCACCGCGAGGCTCGAGGACAACCGGCTGCTGGAGTTCGTCACGATCAACGAGACGTTCAACGGGATGGCGACCCAGATCGAGCATCTGAAAATCGACATCTACGAGGAGCAGATCCGGACGCAGAAGGCGGAGCTGCGGGCGCTGCAAGCCCAGATTCATCCGCATTTTTTTATGAACTCGCTCAACATCGTTTATCATCTGGCACAGACCAAGAGCTACGACATCATCCAGAGCATGGCGCTGCATCTCGTCCGCTACTTCCGCTACGCCACGCGCATACAGACGCCCGCAATCGCGATCAAGGACGAGATGGCGCATATCCACGACTACCTGTCCATTCAGAAATACCGGTTTCCGGAGGCGCTTGCGTTCGACTTCGAGGTCGATCCTGCGCTGGCAGACTTCGCGCTGCCGCCGCTCACGGTCCAGCCGCTCGTCGAGAATGCGATGGTGCACGGCTTTTCCTTCCGCGCGGGGGAAGCCTACCGGATCGCGGTTCGCGTCTATGCCGCACGCGACGCACAGGGGGAGGCGGTCTGCATCGAGGTCGCCGACAACGGCAAGGGGCTCGCGGCGGGGCAGGCCGCGGCGCTCGAGGAGATGGCGGCGGCGGTGGAGCCGCAGGAAGGTCATGTCGGGCTATGGAATATCGTCCGCAGGTGCCGGTTGTTCTACAAGACAAACGTGAAGCTTCAGTTCGCGGACGGCCAGCCGCGCGGGACCGTGGCCCGGCTCACGCTGCCGTTCAAATCCAACAGTCAGGAGGCGTAGCGCGATGATCCGGTTGCTCATCGTCGATGACGAATATTATGCGGTCAAAGGGTTGCAGTCCGGCGTGAACTGGCAGGCGGCCGGGGTGGACGAAGTGTATGAGGCGTATCATGCGGAGATGGCGAGGGAGCTGCTGGCCCGTCAGGAGATCGATGTCATGATCTGCGACATCGAGATGCCCGAGGGCAGCGGACTGGAGCTGATGGCCTGGGTGCGGGAGCGCGGCCTCCCGATCGAGACGGTCGTGCTCACCTGTCATTCGGAGTTCTCGTATGCGCAGAAGGCACTGCAGCTGGGCGGCAGCGACTATCTGCTCAAGCCCGTCATTTATGGCGATCTGGAAGAGGTGCTGCGCAAGACGGTCCGCAAGGTGGAGGAACGGCGCCGGCACGAGGAGAAGGACGAGCTGTACCACAAATACGCCGAGCTGTGGAGGGAGCGCCGGCCGATCCTGCTCGAGCGCTTCTGGCAGGACGTGTTCGACCGCGACATCCAGCCTTCGCGCGAGGCGATCTCCGCCGCGCTCGCTTCGTTCGATGTGCCGCCGGGGGAGCTGGCGCGCGTCGCGTTCGTCCTCGTCAGCATCGAGGAATGGCAGAAGCCGCTCAGCGAACGGGAAGAGGAGATTATGGAGTTCGCGCTCCGCAAGGCGGCCGAGGAGGTGCTGCTGGAGACGCGCAGCGGCAGCGTCGTCCGCGACAGGCGGGGCAATACGTTCGTCGCGGTGCATGCCGGGCGGGACGATGCTGCGGGCGGCAGGCTGCTGGACGACTGCCGGGCTTATATCGAAGCTTGCGCGCGTTATTTCTACTGCAAGCTGTCCTGCTACGTGAGCGACGTCGTCCCGGTCGAGGACTCGCGCAGCGCATACTTGCAGCTCCTCGGCGCGGAGTACCGCAATGTCAGCCGCACGAGCGAGGCGGTCGCCGTCTCGGGCGCCGAACTGCCGGACGGCGGCACGGGCGGGCCCGGGGACGGCATGCTGCTGGATGCGGCCGACCTGATCGAGCAGCGGGACAAGGAGAGCGTGATGCGGGCGCTGGACGCCGCACTCGGCGGTATGAGCGGGCGGGAGCTGACGCCGGAGGCGCTCGCCGCGGTGTATCATGCGCTCCTGCAGGCGGTCTATTACGCGCTGCAGCGCAAAGGTTTTTCCGCGCACCGGCTGTACGACGGCCGCGCGCTGCCCGGCGCGGAGGCGGCGAGCCGCTCGGTCGCGCGGCTGCGCCAGTGGGCGTCCGAGGTGCTCGACGCCGCGTATGCGCTGCTCGCCGAGGGAGAGTCCGAGAGCCCGGCCGTGCTCAAGGTCAAGGCTCATATCGCCGCCCATCTGGACCGCGATCTGACGCGCGAGGAACTGGCCGCGCATGTCTTTTTGAATCCGGCCTACTTGTCCAGGCTGTTCCGCAAGGAGACGGGCATGGTGCTGACCGACTATCTGCTGCAGGAAAAGATGCGGCGGGCGTCCGACCTGCTCGTCGGCACGGACTGCACGATCAGCGAGATCGCGGACAGCCTCGGCTACGGCAACTTCTCGTACTTCGCCCGCCTGTTCCGCAAAGTGTACGGCATGTCCCCGCACGACTACCGCAAGTCGATCCGCGGCGCCTGACGGCGGGCGTCGGCAAGCGCCGCGCCGCTTGGTCCCCGCCGCTTGGCCCCAATGTTGTCAGGTAAAAAACTGCCGCTCCCCGGCGCGTGGTCTTCATGAATGTATTGTCCTTGGTCTGTTTGTTGCGTTTGAACGAGCGATCCTGGACGACAGGGATGCGGCTACGTTGAAGTTCTTCCCCAAACCGTTCGTGCAACACAGCCTTGAAAGGGGAGATAACTGCCAAACCGCAGTTATTTTCTCCTGCGCCAGGACA
>NZ_JAZDQE010000027.1:0-66844 GCF_037963805.1 Cohnella sp. 56
GGTACGTCGACGGTCGGCGAAGCGCTGACGGGCAGCTACACGTATGGCGACGCAGACAACGATCTGGAGGACACACCGGCGTACAAGTGGTATCGCGGAGACAGCGCGAACGGCACGGGGAAGACCGAGATCGGGGGCGCGACGTCGGCAAGCTATACGCTGACGGCCGAAGACCAAGGCAAGTACATCTTCTTTGAAGTGACGCCGAAGGCGAAGACGGGCGTACTGTCCGGGGATGCGAAGGTCAGCGCGGCAGCCGGTCCGATCGCAGCAGCGAACGTCGCGCCGGTAGCGACGGGTGATACGAAGCAAACGAACATGAATACCGCAGTTAGCGGAACGTTGAGCGCCAGCGATGCGAACGGGGACACGCTGACGTACAGCAAAGTCACTGATCCGGCGCACGGCACAGTGACGGTGAACAGTAACGGCACGTACACGTACACACCGACTGCGGGCTATACCGGCCCGGACAGCTTCACGTTCAAAGCATACGACGGCAAAGCCTACTCGAACACGGCAACGGTGACGATCAACGTCAATGCGCCGCCAGTGGCGACGAATGTACAAGTTAGCGGGACGCCGACGGTTGGCGAAGCGCTGACGGGCAGCTACACATATGGTGACACAGACAACGATCTGGAGGACACACCGGCGTACAAGTGGTATCGCGGAGACAACGCAAACGGCACGGGGAAGACCGCGATCGGGGGCGCGACGTCGGCAAACTATACGCTGACGGCCGAAGACCAAGGCAAGTACATTTTCTTCGAAGTGACGCCGAAGGCGAAGACCGGCGTACTGTCCGGGGATGCGAAGGTCAGCGCGGCAGCCGGTCCGATCGCGGCAGCGAACGTCGCGCCGGTAGCGACGGGTGATACGAAGCAGACGAACATGAATACCGCAGTTAGCGGAACGTTGAGCGCCAGCGATGCGAACGGGGACACGCTGACATACAGCAAAGTCACCGATCCGGCACAGGGCACGGTGACGGTGAACAGTAACGGCACGTACACGTACACGCCGACTGTGGGCTATACCGGCCCGGACAGCTTCACGTTCAAAGCATACGACGGCAAAGCCTATTCGAACGCGGCGACGGTCACGATTGAAGTCAACGCACCGCCAGTGGCGACGAATGTACAAGTTAGCGGTACGCCGACGGTTGGCGAAGCGCTGACGGGCAGCTACACATATGGTGACACAGACAACGATCTGGAGGACACACCGGCGTACAAGTGGTATCGCGGAGACAGCGCAAACGGCACGGGGAAGACCGCGATCGGGGGCGCGACGTCGGCAAACTATACGCTGACGGCCGAAGACCAAGGCAAGTACATCTTCTTTGAAGTGACGCCGAAGGCGAAGACGGGTGTACTGATTGGCTCGCCGGCCGTCAGCGCGGCAGCCGGTCCGATCGCGGCAGCGAACGTCGCGCCGGTAGCGACGGGTGATACGAAGCAGACGAACATGAATACCGCAGTTAACGGAACGTTGAGCGCGAGCGATGCGAACGGGGACACGCTGACGTACAGCAAAGCCACCGATCCGGCACACGGCACGGTGACGGTCAATGCGAACGGCACGTACACGTACACGCCGAATGCGGGCTATACCGGCCCGGACAGCTTCACGTTCAAAGCATACGACGGCAAAGCCTATTCGAACACGGCGACGGTGACGATCAACGTCAACAATCGCGCGCCGATAGCGATTGCGCAAGATGTCATCATCAGCGTCAACGGCGCAGTATACGGCGGCGAGCTGAAGGGAAGCGACCCCGATACGGGCGATACGCTGACCTTCAACAAAGCAACCGACCCTGCGCATGGCACAGTGAAGGTAAACGAAAATGGCACCTACACGTATACGCCAGTTCCGGGCTACAGCGGCTCCGACAGCTTCACCTTCACGGTGACCGACAGCCACGGTGCGACGTCGGCGCCGGCCAAGGTGACGATCGCGATCGCGGAGCCGGGAACCTACGTGATCCGTATGGCGGCCGATCCGGATACGCTCATCGGGGACGGCAAGTCCGAATCCAGGCTGACGGCGACGCTGCTCGACAGCGACGGCAAGCCTGTCGCAGGCGTCACGATCAAGTTCGCCGCACCTTCCGGCACGTTCCCGAGCGGGGATGAGGCCGTGACGAACGCGGCCGGTCAAGCCGTCGTCGTATACCGGACGTCCAAGATATCGAGTACGACGGCCCAGGTAATCAAGGTGACGGCGGATGCGCACGATACGGAAAAGGGAATCTACAGCAGTCAGCAGATTGATGTTACATTCCAGCCTGCTGCGATCCGAGGCGTGGTCGCCTCGACTGTGGACGGCAAGCGTCTGGTCGAACCGGGCGTCACGGTGCGCATCTCGAACGAGCATATCCACTTCTCGGCCGAGACGACGACGGACGAGCTGGGTCAGTATGCCGTTCCGGTGCCCGAGGGAGATCTGATATATAACATCGAGATTATCAAACCGGTCACCGTCGGCGGCGAGACCAAGCAGGTATCGTTCAAGCAGACGGCGTCGGTCGGGAGTATCACCGGGTCGGGGGACGAGTACTTCGACTCCGAAAAGGTCGCGACGGGCATCGTCGTGCTGGCGAAGCCGGACGGCTCGCAGAAGCTGCTGAACGACCAGAATGCCGCCGATCGCGATATCGCGGCGCAGATCAAGATCAAGATTCAGGACCCCGATACCGGCGAATTCATCACGATCAACGGACAGGACGCGTTCGCGCTCGATCCGAGCGGCGTGTTCAGCGTCCCGGGACTGGTCAAAGGCAAGAAGTACGGACTCGCAATCGTGTACAGCCTGCCCGATGCCCAAAACGGCGGAGCGGCCAAGGAGATCATCATGAACGCCGTCGACAACGACGGAACGCTGCCGAGATTCGAGTTGTCCGCGGACGGCGAGCTGAACATTCTCGACGAGTTGATCGACCCGTACGGAGACATCACGGACAAGGTTAGCGGCACCGCAGTCGACGGCGCCAAAGTCGTGCTGTACTACGCGGATACGCCGCGCAACAGAGCTGCCGGCATCACGCCGGGCACGGAGGTCGTGCTGCCTGCCATCCCGGGCTTCGCGCCGAACGACAACGCGAACCCGCAGACAAGCAAGGACGGCGGCAAGTATGCTTATATGGTATACCCGCAGACCGATTATTATCTGATCGTGACGGCTGCCGGCTACGACCAGTACGTCAGCCCGACGATTCCTGTCGAGTTCGCGATCGTACGTCATGACGCGCCGCTGACGCCGCAATCGGGCGGAGGCACACCGCCGCCGGCAACGGTCGAGCCCCAGCCTGTCGGCACGCCGGATCTGATCGTCAATATCTCGATCGACCGCAGCACCTATGAAGAGAGCAGCACGGCGACCGTCGTCGTCAAGTATAAAAACGACGGTACGGCCAAGGCCACGGATGCACAAATCGTGCTCTCGATTCCTGAAGGCGCGGAGGTGCTGGACGCTGCCGGAGGTACGGTATCGGGCGGCGAGATCGTATGGAAGCCCGGAACCGTCGAGGCTGCCGCAGGCGGGCAATATACGGTCAAGCTGAAATGGCCGCAGATCGACGCCGCGGAGCGGATGGCCGAACTGGGCGCGAAGGCAACGGCAGCCAATCAGAAGGCGGATGGCGTCGCCAACGCGGAGGCATCGGTCAAGCTGCTTATTTTCTCCAACCGTTATGGCAACGTCAAGCATACTCGCTACATCTTAGGTTATCCGGACAAGACGTTCCTCCCGAACCGGACGCTGACAAGAGCCGAGCTGGCCGCTATCATCGCCCGTCTGATCGACGGGGGCGGCACGACGCTCAAGGCGCAATACAGCGACGTCCGCGAGAGTCACTGGGCGAGCGGATACATCCGCATCGCTTCGGACAACGGGATCTTTACGGGCTATACGGACGGCAGCTTCCATCCGGACAGCCCTGTCACGCGCGAGGAGCTCGCGGCCGTCATGGTCCGCTATCTCAAGCTGAAGACCGCGAAGCCGCTCGATGCCAAGTTCGCGGACGCGGAGGGCAGATGGTCGTCCTCGGCCATCGAGGCGCTGTCGCGCAATGCGCTGACGACCGGCTATGCCGACGGCACCTTCAAGCCGGCAGCGGCGATCGTCCGTCAAGAGGCGGTCACGATGATTAACCGCATGCTGTACCGCGGTCCGCTCGGCGGCGTCGAGGCATCCTTCCCGGATGTGCCGAAGTCGAGCTGGTCGTTCGGTCAGGTCGAAGAAGCGACGAGATCGCATGAAGCGGCCAGAGCTGCCGACGGCAGCGAGACCATGGTGAACCGCATCGACGACAACGTACAATAACACGCAACAACGATTCAAGCAGGGCCCGTCCGGCAGGTCTCCAGGAGACCGGGACGGGCCCTGTCCTGTTTGCGGCAGCGCATGCATTGATTCATGCACAGACCGCGGCGGGTAATAAATGGAAACCCGAGACTGGCCGCTATACCCGTCGGTGGGCGAGCGCATAAGAATATGGGAGGGGTTAAATACTACTCCCATGGTAAAAGATCAATCTTATCCGTGAGCGACTGCGTTCGTCATACATGCCGTATGCCGTGTCTCGTGCGGCTTCGGGTCATGGTCCAAAACATCTAAGGAAAGCGGGGCATCTCGAACCATGAAAGCAACCGGAATTGTACGCCGCATTGACGACCTAGGCCGCGTAGTCATCCCTAAGGAAATCCGCAGGACGCTTCGCATCCGCGAAGGCGATCCGCTGGAGATTTTCGTAGATCGCGATGGTGAAGTTATCCTTAAGAAATATTCGCCGATCGGCGAGCTGGGCGACTTCGCCAAGGAGTACGCCGAGTCGCTGGCGGAGAGTACGAATCACATCTGTCTCATCTCCGACCGGGATGCGATTATCGCCGTAGCCGGCGTCTCCAAAAAGGAGTACCTGGACAAGGCGATCGGACAGACGCTGGAAACCTGCATGGAAAACCGGAAGATTTTGCTGGAGGCGACGGGCGGACAATTCGATCTGCTGCGCGATCACAACGAGAGTCTGACCTCGTTCGTCGCAGCGCCGATTGTGGCAGGAGGCGACCCGATCGGGACGGTCGTGCTGCTCAGCCGCGAAGAAGGCGTGAAGATGGCGGAGATGGAGAGCAAGATGGTGGAGACGGCGGCCGGATTTTTGGCCAAGCAGATGGAGCAATAAGACGGCGTTGTGACTGGACAGCCATACAAAAGGAGCTTCGCGGACGGAGAGATCCGGATTCGGAAGCTTTTTTTGCATAAATAATTGTTGCAAAGGCTTACACGAGCGCATATAATGAGTTCACGAGCTACCGAAACGTTTTGGAAAGAGGGTGGGTACGTTGACGACAATCAAGGATCTGGCCAAGGCAGCGGGCGTATCCATCACGACCATCTCCCGGGCGCTCAACGGCTACAGCGACGTCAACGAGAAGACCCGCAAGCGCATTCAGTCGATCGCCGACCAGATGGGCTACCGCCCGAATGCGGTGGCGAGGAGCCTGGTGACCAAGAAGACGCGAACGATCGGCGTGATCCTGTCGGAGATCAACCGGGAGGGCGCCAAGGATTCGCTGGCCTTCGAGACGTTGTGCGGGATCAACGACCGGGCTGTCGAGTTGGATTACGATATTCTGCTTTTCAGCACCAATCCGAAAAAACAGCTGTCGAAGTCGTACGCAGATCTATGCAAGGAACGGAACGTCGACGGCGCCATCCTGTCAGGATTGCGGCTGCACGATCCTTATCTCGAGGAGGTCGTGCACAAGACGAACTTCCCGTGCGTGCTCATCGACATTCCGGCTGAGAATCGCAGCGTCGGCCATGTCACGACAGACAATATCCGGGGCGCAGTCACGGCCGTGAACCATCTGATCGGGCTCGGCCATCGCCGCATCGCCATGATCAACGGCCACGACGAGGCAGCCGTCAGCCGGGATCGCCTGGAGGGCTACAGACAGGCGCTCGAGGCAGCCGGCATTCCCTTCGACCCTCAGCTGATCTACAACGGAGGGTTCAAGGAAGAAGGCGGATTCGAAGCGATGTACGGCATCCTGTATCAGCATCCGGATGTGACCGCAGTATTCTCGGCGAGCGACCTGATGGTGCTCGGCGCGCTGCGGGCGCTGGAGAGGCTCGGGCACAAGGCGCCGGAGCGGATGTCGATCGTCGGCTACGACGATATCGCCATCGCCGCGCACTGCTCGCCTCCGCTGACCACCATTCGCCAGGACCGCTACGAGATGGGCTACCAAGCCGCGCAGCTCTTGGTCGATATGCTGGAGAGCCGGGAGGTCGGACGCAAGATCACGCTTCAATCCGAATTAATCGTACGCCACAGCACCGCGCCTTTATCCGGGTAATCGTTTGGCATAAGCCATGATGACTGAGAGGCGTTTTTATTTCCCCGAAAACCGAAACGTTTTGGAAAACCTTGCCGTTCCTTTGCAGGCGGTTAATCGGCATCGATTAGCGCAGCCCGCAGCGGCGGCAGGAAGGAGAATTGCGGCATGAACTACCGGGTGATTAAAGAAAATGATCTCTTCCTGCTGACTGATCTTGCGGGGGATATCGTGCCGCCGCCCGAGGGCGAAGGCGAGGGACAACAGGCAGGCTATGGGCTGTATCGCAGCGATACGCGGTTTCTGAGCCGCATGGAGCTGCTCGTCAACGGCCGCAAGCCGATCGTGCTGTCCTCGGAGGCGGACCAGAATTATGTATCCGAGACGGTGCTGACGAATCCTCATATGGAGGAGGACGGCCGGCTGATCCTGTGGCGCGAATCCGTGGAGCTGCGCAGGGCAAGATTTATATATGGCGACGTCCTGTACGACAAGCTGACGATGACCAACTTCAGCCCGGGTCCGCTCGCCTTCGACGTGACGCTGCGGTTCGAGGCGGACTTCACCGACATGTTCGTCGTCCGCGGCTTCATGGGCGGCAAGCTGGGTTCGCCAGAGCGTCCGCAGGCGGACGCAGGGGAGCTGCGCTTCGGCTACGAGGGTGCCGACGGCGTCCGGCGCGCGCTGCGGATTCGCTGGGACGATCCGGACGCGACGGCAGCGGAGGACGGCACGATCCGCCTGGCCGTGTCGCTGGCGCCCGGCGCGTCCCGGACGTTCGAGCTGCTGCTCGTGCCTTCGATCGGCGGCGCCGAGCCCGGCATCGCGCCCCGCGCGGAAGCGCTGGCGAAGCTGGAAGCCGACTACGCCGACTGGGTGTCGGGGTCCGCGTCGCTTAAGACGGACGTCCCGCAGCTCGACGCGCTGTACGCCCGGGGCCTGCTGGACCTGCGCGTATTGATGAACGACGAGGGGCTCGGCCGCTTCCCCGTAGCAGGATTGCCCTGGTACGCGGTGCTGTTCGGCCGCGACAGCCTGATCACCGCGCTGCAGATGCTGCCGGTCCGCCCGGAGGCGGCGCTGGCGACACTGCGCATGATGGCGCGCTATCAGGGCCAGCGGGACGACGCCTGGCGCGACGAGCAGCCGGGCAAGATCATGCACGAGCTGCGCCGCGGCGAGCTGGCGAACACGAACCAGGTGCCGTTCACGCCGTACTACGGCACGGTCGACGCCACCCCGCTGTTCCTGGTGCTGCTGGCCGAGTACGTCAAGTGGACCGGCGACCTCGCCGCACTGCGCGAGCTGATGCCCAATGTCGAGGCGGCGCTCGGCTGGATCGACCGCAACGCCGAGCGCTCCGGCGGCTTCGTCACCTATCACAGCGAATCGGCCAAGGGCATCGCCAACCAAGGCTGGAAGGACTCGGCCGACTCGGTCGTGCACCGGGACGGCGAATATGCCAGGACGCCGATCGCCCTCGTCGAGGTGCAGGGGTACGTGTACCAGGCGAAGCGGCTGCTCGCCGAGCAGCTGCCGCGCCTGCCGGAGGAGCCGGGCCGCGACTGGCCCGCATATGCGGACCGGCTCGCCGCCGAAGCAGAGGCGCTGCGCGAACGGTTCGAGGCGGCGTTCTGGATGGAGGACGAGGGCTACTACGCGATCGCCCTCGATCGCGACGGACGCCAGGTGCGGTCCGTCACCTCCAACCCGGGTCACGCACTCGCCTCCGGCCTGTTCGCACCCGAGCGTGCCGCCGCCGTGGCGAAGCGGCTCACGGCGCCGGACTTGTTCGGCGGGTACGGCATCCGCACGATGGCCGAGGGGCAGACTGGCTACAACCCGATGAGCTACCACGACGGCAGCGTCTGGCCCCACGACAACTCGATGTGCCTCATGGGGCTCGCCGCCGGCGGCTTCTCCGAACAGAGCGGCACGGTCATCGAAGGCCTGCTGGCGGCCGCCGCACACTTCGAGAACGCCCGCTTGCCGGAGCTGTTCTGCGGCTACGGCCGAGAGCGCGGCCGCCCGGTGCGATACCCGGTCGCCTGCTCGCCGCAGGCGTGGGCGGCCGGCACGCCGCTCGTCATGCTGACGGCGATGCTTGGCCTCGCCATCGACGGGGCGGCCGGCACCGTCCGGCTTGCGCCGGCCTTGCCGCCGGGCATGAACCGGCTCGCGGCGCGCCGCATCCGCCTGGGCGCAGGCGAGCTCGACGTCGACATCGAGCGCGCGGGCGACGGCTGCCGCGTCGAGATCGTGCGCAATACGAGCGGCTTCTCCGTCGCCTTCGCAGCGCGCCAGACCATGGCCGCGAACGCTTGAACATCGGTTTCAGAGGGTCCGCCGCCCATACGGCGCGGCGGATTCCCTTAAACATAAATACACCTAACCAAAGGAGTGTTCGTGCATGAGACAAAGGGGAATGGCATTACTTGCACTCGGTTTGGCTTCTGCGATGGCGGTGACGGCATGCGGAGGAAACAACAAAAACGCAGGCTCGTCTTCGCCGGCTGCGACGGATGCCGCGACACAATCCGCAAGCGCTTCCACCTCGGCAAGCCCTTCGGCATCGCCTGAGGCCAAAAACGTCACGCTGCGCGTCGGCACATGGGACGGCGGCGACGGACTGAAGCAGCAGCAGCAGATCGCAGACAACTACACCAAGGAACATCCGAACGTCAAGGTCAACATCGAATCCGTCCCGGACCAGTACGGTACGAAGCTGCTCACCCAGGTGGCTGCGGGCCAAGCGCCCGATATCTTCCAGATCGGCGACGGCGACGTCAAGATGTTCATGCAGAAGGGCGCGCTTGAAGACCTGACGCCTTATATCCAAGGCTCCTCCGGCATCGACTTGGGCGACTATTACACGAGCGTCCTCGACGTCGGCAAGCTGGGCGACAAATACTACACGCTGCCCAAGGACTATTCCGACATCGGCATCTACTACAACAAGAAGCTGTTCGACGATGCTGGTATGCCTTATCCGCAAGCCGGATGGACATGGGATCAGTTCTACGACACGGCCAAGAAGCTGACGGTTCAAAAGGGCGGCAAGACGGTCCAGTGGGGCGTCAATCTGCCGGGCGGCTGGCTGCGCGCGATTCTGCCGCTCATCAACAGCTACGGCGGCAGCGTCATCAGCCCGGACGGCGAATCGTTCGACGGCTACATGAACAGCGACGGCACCGTCAAGGCGCTCGAGCTGTACCAGGATATGTACCTCAAGGATAAGATCAGCCCGTCCAGCTCCGACTCCGCCGCCTTCCAGGGCGTCGATCTGTTCGCAGCCGGCAAGGTCGCGATGTCGATGACCGGACGCTGGCCGGTGTCCGACTACAAGAAAAACCCGGATCTCAGCTTCGGCGTCGCCCAGATGCCGGTCGGCCCGAGCGGCGCGGCCAACACGATCTGTTATGCAGGCTACGGCCTGTACAGCAAGTCGGCCAACAAAGAAGCGGCATGGGACTATCTGAAGTATCTGACCGGTCCGCAAGGGCAAGAGGTCATGGCCCAATTCGCCTTCACGGCGGTCAAGTCGACGACCGAGAAGCTCGGTCTCGCGACGGATGAGCATCTGAAGCCGTTCCTCGACGATATTCCGAACATCAAGGAATTCCCGGAGAAGACGAGCGAATTCTTCGGCGCTTCCGGCGCCAAGGCGATGCAGACCGTGCTCGACAAGATGATGCTCGGCAAGCCGATCGACGTCAAGAAGGAGCTCGACGCGGCAGCCAAGCAGGCGACGACCGACCTCGCGACGGCCAAGAACCAGTAAGAAGGGCAGAGGGTCCGGCCTGGCGAACAAGCAGTCAAGGCGGACCGGCGGCGCCCCAAGCCGCGACAGCCAAAAGCGACGGCGGGAAGCGAGCTTCCCGCCGCGTTTGCGGCAAACTAGGCGCATGGCATCACCCGAGACCCTTTATACAAAGATGGCTATAAAAATGCATTTAATTCTCGTCCCGGCTGTGGGCGTCATGCGAAGCAGCAATCGATTTTCGGCCTGATTTAACTGCATTTTTGCAGCTATCCGCCGCTCGTCGGCATTTTCAAAAAAAGAAAGAGGTGCAAGCCCATGGAAACGGCAGCGACAGGACCCGACAACAACGCCGGCAAGCGCAAACGCCGCCTCACCAAGGCCGAGCGCAAGGAAGAGAGAACCTTCTACTTACTGACCGGACCGTGGCTGATCGGGCTGCTCGTATTTTTTGCGGTGCCGATGGTCGCCTCCCTCTGGATCAGCCTGAACCAATGGGATATGCTGACGCCGGCCAAGTTCGTCGGCCTCAAAAACTACAACACCGCCTTCAACCACGATCCGCTCTTCTGGCAGTCGCTCAAGGTGACGGCGCTGTACTCGGTTTTATCGGTGCCGCTCGGCCTCATCTCCTCGCTGCTGCTCTCCCTGCTGCTCAACCAGGCGGTGCGCGGCATGCGGCTGTTCCGCACGATCTTCTACCTGCCGGCCGTCGTCAGCGGCGTCTCCGTCATGGTGCTGTGGATGTGGATCTTCAACCCGCAGATCGGCCTGCTCAACACGATACTCGGCTACTTCGGCATCGCCGGACCCGGCTGGATCTTCGATCCGCACTGGGCGCTGCCCTCGATGGTCATCATGAGCCTGTGGTCGACGGTCGGCGGCAGCGTCATCATCTGGCTGGCCGGCCTCAAGGGCATCCCGCCGTCGCTGTACGAGGCGGCCGAGCTGGACGGTGCCGGCGGCTGGCAGAAGTTCCGCAACGTGACGATCCCGATGCTGACGCCGACGATCTTCTTCAACCTCGTCATGGGCATCATCGGCGCCATGCAGACGTTCGGCGAAGCCTACGTCATGACCAAGGGCGGCCCGATGAACTCGACGCTGTTTTTCAACTTTTACCTGTTCGACCATGCGTTCCAGAACTTCAGGATGGGCTATGCCTCCGCGCTCGCCTGGGTGCTCTTCCTGCTGATCCTGGCGCTCACGGCGTTCGTCGTCAAGTCCTCGGCCGCCTGGGTCTACTACGAAGGGGAAAGGAACTGACGCCCTATGACCACTACGAACCGCGGCAGACTGCTGCTTAAAAATTCGCTCATCTACGCCCTGCTCGGCATCGGCTCGCTCGTCATGCTCATTCCTTTCATCTGGATGCTGTCCACCTCGCTCAAGGAGTCGTACCAGGTGTTCACCTGGCCGCCCAAGTGGATACCCGATCCGATCAAGTGGAGCAACTACAAGACGGCGTTCACGAGCCTGCCGTTCGGCCAATGGTTCAACAACACGATCCTCATCACCGTGCTCTCCATCGTCGGCGCCGTGCTGTCCACTATCATCGTGTCGTACGGCTTCGCCCGCTTCAAGGCGAGAGGACGTTCGCTCCTCTTCATCCTGACGCTCGCGACGATGATGCTGCCGGACACCGTGACGATGATTCCGAAGTTTTACATGTTCACCCAGTTCGGCTGGATCAACACCTTCTATCCGCTCATCGTGCCGCTGTTCTTCGGGAAGGCGTACTTCATCTTCCTGCTCCGGCAGTTCTTCATGTCGATACCTACCGACCTCGAGGAGGCGGCCAAGATCGACGGCGCGTCCACCTTCGGCATCCTGCTGCGGGTCATCCTGCCGCTCACCATACCGGCGATCGTGACGATCACGATCTTCCAGTTCAACGACAGCTGGAAAGACTTCATGCAGCCGATTCTGTACCTGAGCAAGCCCGAGCTGTACACGCTGACGCTGGGCATCAACTTCTTCAAGAGCCAGAACAACGTGCAGTGGAACTATCTGATGGCCGCCTCGATGGTGACGATGCTGCCTTCGCTGCTCTTCTACTTCATCGGGCAGAAATACTTCGTCGAGAGCATTACATTGACCGGCATGAAAGGGTGACATGCGATGGCAGCGGCGGGAGGAAAAAGCGGGACGTATCGCTGGATGCTCGGCGTCGGCTGCCTGTCGGCGGCCGCGCTGGGATTGGAGATGGCGCTGACCAACGTATTCGGCGTGCTGCTGCAGTATCACTATGTGTCGCTCGTCGTCTCGCTCGCCGTCTTCGGCATCGGGGCCGGCAGCTACGCGGCCCGAAGACGGGGAACCGCCGCCGTTGCCGCGGCGGAGGCGAGACCGGTACGGCCCGGTACAGCCTCGCCTTCCGCTGAAGCGGACGACGGGGCTCGCGGCGCAGATGCGGCTGCCGCGGACGCCGGCAGGTCGGCCGGCTTCGCGGCGCTCGCGCTCGGCGCATATACCGCCCTGCTGAGCTTCTTCCTCGCGCGGTTCCCGTACGTCGACCAGCTCGCCCTGTACGCGCTGCTGGGCGCGGTGCCGTTCGTCCTGTTCGGCTGGAGCATGGGCAAGGCGCTGTCCGCCGTCACCGCCACGCGCTCGCTGTACGCCGCGGACCTGCTCGGCGCAGGCGTCGGCGTGGCGGCCGCTTACGGGCTGATCCAGCTGTGGGGCGGGCTGCAGGCGATGTTCGCGCTGTCCGCGCCCGCGTTCGCGGCAGCCCTGCTGCTGCTCGCGCCGACCGTTCGCGGCGCCGCAGCGAGCGGCCGCAGGCGGCTCGTGCCGCTGCTGCCGCTGCTCGCGCTGGCGGCGGTGCTCGGCGGGCTGTTCGCCGGCGCCGGCGGGTGGGCGATCGACTTCGCCGGCATGCGCGGCGCGGCGCCCGACAAGACGATCGTCGGCGCGCTCCGCCAGAGCGGCGCGACGCTGGAGCGGACCGAATGGGACGCGTTTGCACGGGCCGACGTCGTCTCCGGGAGCGATCCTGCGCGCAAGACCGTGTTCATCGACGGCGGCGCAGGCAGCTATATGTACAAGTTCGACGGCAACCTCGCTTCGGTGGCGGGGCTCGCCAAAGATATCGAGTTCCTGCCGTTCGCGGCGGGTCCGGCTGCGAAGACCGCGATCGTCGGCGCGGGCGGCGGGCGCGACATCCTGTACGCGCTGCTCGCCGGCGCGAAGCAGGTGACCGCCGTCGAGCTCAGCGACGGCATCGTGCGGGCTATGCGCGAGGACGCCGCCTACAATGGCGGGCTGCTGGACCGCCCGGATGTGACCGCGGTCGTCGGCGACGGCCGCACCGTGCTGGAGCGCAGCAGCGAGCGCTACGACCTGATCGCGCTCGACCTCGTGTACTCGCAGGTCGGCGGCGTGAACGGGCATGCGCTGACGGAGAACTACGCGTTCACGCGCGAAGCGTTCCGCGCCTATCTGGACCGGCTCAACGAAGGCGGCCGGCTCATCGTCATCTCGCACCAGGGCATCGAGGGCGTGCGGGCGTTTTATACCGGCCTCGGCGCCTTGATGGACGAGACCGGATCTGCGCCTTCGGCCGCGGTGAAGCATGCCGCGCTGCTCATGGCGTCGTCCGAGTCCGCCGGTCCGGGACTGACCTTGACCGTCATCCAGCGCTCGCCGCTCGCGGACGCGCAGCTCAATACGCTGCGTGCAGGCGCGCAAGCGCTTGGCTTGCAGCCGCTGTTCCTGCCGGGCTCGAACGAACAATTCCTGCAGCCGCTCGTCTCGGGCAAGCAGTCGTTCGACACGTTCGTGCGCGACAGCGACTACAGCGTGTATCCGACGACCGACGACCGGCCGTTTTTCTACAAGCTGACGCCGGGCATGCCGGGGTCCCTCCAGACCTGGCTGGGCGTCATCGTCGGCCTCACCGCGCTGTTCGCCGTATGGGTATGGTGGCGCGAGGTCGCGCCGCCGAAGCAGTCCGAGGCGGGGATCAGACCGTCGCGGGGCGGGGCGCCGGGCATGCCGGCGCCGGACAGACTGCGCCTTGGCGGCAAGCCGCTGCTCGTCAGCATGCTTGTCGGCATCGGCTATATGTGTCTGCAGGCGGCGTTCATCCAGAAGGCGATGAAGTACGCCGGCAGTCCCGCGGCGGCGACCGCCGTCGTGCTGCTGGCGATGCTCGTCGGCGGCAGTCTCGGCAGCCGGCTCGCCGGGCGGCGGCGGCTGACCGAAGCGGTCGGCGCCGGTGGCGCCGCGCTGCTGATCGTGCTGCTCGCCGTCGCCGAATCGCTGTGGGGCGCGAGCCTGCTCGAGCTGGGGCTCGGCGCCCGGCTGGCGGTGCTGGGAATGGCTGCGGCCGCGCTCGGGCTGCTCATGGGCGTCCCGCTGCCGCTGCGCATGGAGGCCGCGGAGGGCAGGCAGCGCGGCAGCGCGCCGCTATTGTTCGCGGTGAACGGCATCGCGGGCGTGTGGGGCTCCTGGCTCGGCGCAGCGCTGTCGCTCGCCGCAGGCTTGCGCTGGGCGCTCGCGGCGGCCTGCGCCTGCTACGCGCTCGTGCTGCTGCTGTCCGCGCTGCGGCGCGCGCCTGCGCCAGGCGAGTCGCCGGACGCCGGCGGAGCTTAGGGCGGCGGGGGTGCTGTTGCGGCGCGGTGCCGGGCCGGGTGTGCCTGGCGGTGCCGGCACGGATCGAAGCGTAGCGCGATGAGCCGTGCTTGGCCTGGCGGGCGCACCGCCCGAACAGCCTGGATCCCGCGCTGTGCTGCCGGCAGCCGAAGCCGCAAGCGTCCTCGAACGCCAGCGGCGTCTCGCGGCCAGGGCGAACGTTCTGCAGCTCGCTTGATCGCGCCCGGCCACCGCTCCCTTTCTACTCGCACGACCGCGTATATCCCGCATGAACAGGACGATTATGTCCGGCATGCATCTATTTTTCACGAAACCTCGTTTTTGCGCGCCGATAGCTGCTACATGGCAGTTAATTCGCCGATTCGTTTCTCTTTTTCGCCCAATTCCCGTTGTTAGATGTCTTTTGGCAGCTATCGCACGACGAGCTCCTGCATTCGGCGCAATTCGCTGCATATTCGCAACGTTCCGGGCTTCGCAGCAGGCAATCGCGCCTGCCGGGGCCGCGCACACTGGCCGGTCTATGCCGCAGCAGCCGGTATCCAATCGCACATAACGATACGCAACGACGACTGACGACTACGGAAGGAGCATGCAGCGCATGGCACATCAATCGGAGGAAAACTTGCAGCAGGTCGAGACGGCCCTGCGGCTGGACGGACTGGCGGAGGGCCGGGAGACGAAGGAGACGGACGTCATGGATTTATTCGTCTGCGCCGGGCATCGCAGCTCCATGATCGGCGGCCAGGACGGCGGATTTCCCGACTTCGGCCACCATATTCCGGAGGAGATGGGCGGCCTGTGGGCGCATCCGATCAAGCTCATGGACGGCTTCTGGCTTCATCTCGCCGAGAGCGGCGACTCGTCCGGCGGCGTCTGGCTGGAGAAGGCCGATGCGTTCCGCAACTACGCTTACTTCAACGAGCACGATTACAGGCTGAACGGTCTCGGCATCGAGGCCGTCCGCAGCCAGTTCTGCCCGGACGAGCATGCCGGCTTCGTCGTCGAATATCGCCTGCGGGACACGAGCGGCCGCGACCGCGAGCTGACGGCCGTCTTTCACGGCCGGACGGAGCTGCGCCCGGTATGGTTCTCGGAGCAGGCCGGCGTCGTCGACGCGCCTGACGAAGCCCGGGCCGACGCCGCGCTCGGCGCCGTCGTCGCCAGAGACCGCGACCACCCGTGGTTCGTCGCGTTCGGCAGCGACGCGCCGGGCTGCGAGCCCGCTGCGGGCGAAGACGCCGCCGCACGCGACGAGTCGTCGACGCCCCCGCTGCCCTCCCGCCTGCCTACGGCCGGCAACGGCGCATCCGGCAGCCTGCGGCTGCGCGTCGCGCTGCCCGCGAACGGCACGGCCGAGCTGCGGTTCGTTATCGCAGGCTCCGCCCGCTCCGAAGAGGAGGCCTTGGCGGCATTTACGCATATCCGCGAACATCATGCCGCGATGCGCCTCGCCAAGCGGGCGCGCTATGAGTCGCTGCTGTCGCGCTCGGCGCTCGACATTCCGGATGCGGAGCTGACCCGCATTTTCGACTGGGTGAAGGTTCACAACGAGTGGCTTGTCCTGGACGTGCCCGGCGTCGGCAGAGGTCTGACCGCGGGCATCCCGGAGTACCCTTGGTGGTTCGGCTGCGACAACAGCTATGCGCTGCCCGCGCTGCTGGCGACCGGCCGGCAGGCGCTCGCGCTGGAGACGTCGGACCTGATCCGCGAGACGTCCGAGCGGACCAACGGCAACGGGCGCATCATCCACGAGCTGACGACATGGGGACTGGTCGCCAATCCGGGCAACACGCAGGAGACGCCGCATTATATTCAGAGCGTATGGGAGATCTTCAACTGGACGGGCGATTGGGATTACTTGAAGCGCGCCTATCCGACGGTCCGTCAGGGCCTTGAATGGCTGCTCGGCGAGATGGACCCGGACGGGGATCTTCTCCCGGAGGGCTACGGCATCACGGAGATTGAGGGACTCAACGTCGAGCTGATCGACACGGCCGTCTATACGTGGACCGCGCTGCTGGCGGGCGCCGAGATGGCGGCGCTGCTCGGGGACGCGCAGGACGCGGCAGGCTGGCGCGAGACCGCCGCCCGGCTGGCGGACAAGATCAATACGGACCTGTGGCTGGAAGCCGACGGTCTGTACGCGGACGCGATGGCGCGTGTGGCGGCCGTGCGGGAGCGCATGCCGATCTACATCGAGCGGGCCAAGTCCATGGGCGCCGAACGCGCCGTGGACGAGATGCGCGCGATGCAGGCGGACATCGCGGACCTGCCGCCGGACGCGGAGCGTCCGTGGCTGTTCAAGAACTGGGTCATCAACACGCCGATGGAGGCGGGACTGGCGCCGCGCGGCCAAGCGCTGCGGGCGTTGGAACGCATGGGCACCGACGAGTTCACGGGCCCGGCAGGCACGTATCTGTCCGGCATGTACCGGACGCAGATGATGACGATCTCCACGGGCGTGCAGGCGGTGGCCGAGGCGCGTTACGATCGCATGGACGAGGCGCTGCGCTATGTCAAGCTGATCGCTTCCACCTTCGGGCGGCGTCTGCCCGGCTCGATCAGCGAGATGTCGCCGGACTACGGCTGCTTCGTCCAGGCCTGGACGAACTACGGCATCCACTGGCCGATCGTCCGGTTCATGTTCGGCATCGCGCCGCAGGCGCATCGCAAGCGGCTGTCGCTGCGGCCGAGGCTGCCGTCCGCCTGGGGCGAGGCGGCGATCCGGCGGGTCGCCGTCGGCCACGGCGCATGCGCGGCGGAGCTTGATCTGGAGATCGCGCTCGGCGACCGCGCCGATACGTATCGGGTGAAGGTGGAGGGCCAAGGCTGGACCGTGGAGCTGGATCTGCCGCGGGCCGCGGGCGCACGCATCTTCGTCGACGGCAGCCCGGCGGAGCGGCAGGAGGACGGGCCGGACGGAGAGGCGCGCATCGTCCTGGCGGGAGCGGGATCGTACGAGGTCCGCGTCGAGCGGGACATCTGAGCGTTGGTTGGCCGGGGGCGCCGACTGCAAACCGAGTCTTGACAGCGAGCGGCCAGGAGATATATTCGTGATAGATGCGGACAAACCAGGCGATACGCGCGTCGGCAGCAGTCGAGCCGAGCCGAGCGCGCGGCAGGAGAAAGGAGAATGACGATGGCGGGCGACGTGCGGCACGATTGGCAGCAGAGTGAAGACGGAGGAGCAACCGCGGCCGGGCACGATTGGTCGAACGGCAGTCTACTCTACGTTCAAGAAGAGACGCAGGGCGCCGGTCTAAGCCGTCTTGGACTGCACGGCTGCCGGGAGCTCAGCCACGACAAGAGACGCAGCGGCGACTTTATCGTGCAATGCGGCGGCATCCGCGTCGGGAGCCGCTCCAGGAGCTTGAGGCCGCTCGGGTCATGGGTGGCGGCGCCGGAGAGCGGCTTGAAGCGCTATACCGTGCGCTTTTGCTGCGACAAGCTGCGGTTCGAGATCGACTGCCATACGATCGTATACGAGGGCGAGCCGGTGTTCGAGCGGTGGCTCACGATCCGCAACACAAGCGACGCCGCGCTCCTCGTGGAGCGGATCGACCCGCTGCAGCTGGAGCTGTCCGAGGGCGAGTGGCAGGTACTGACGTACCGGAGCGACTGGGGAGCCGAGTTCGAGCCCGAGGCGGCGCCGATCGTCGACGGCTTCATCGCGGAGACCCGCTGGGGCCGTTCCTCCAAAGGCATGCATCCTTGGGCGACGCTCGTGCGGGAGGACGGCGCGCTGCTGCACGTCAGCCCGATGTGGTCGGGCAACTGGATCGTGCGCGGCGAACGCCGTGAGGACGGCGGCATCGCCGTATGCGCGGGGCTGCACGACTGGGCGTTCGCCAGGACGCTGGCGCCGGGCGAGTCGATGGACAGCCCGCATATCGCGGCGGCGCTCGGCCGCCATGCCGATCTGCATACGATCTCGCTCCCGCTCGCCCGCGTCGGCCGGCGGCACTGGTATCCGCGCGGCCCGCTGATCGAGCAGCTGCCCGCCGAGTGGAACCATTGGTTCAGCTACGAAGACCAACGGATCGACGCGGCCACGTTCATGGCCAACGCAGACGCGGCGGCGAAGCTCGGCTTCGAGGCTTGTACGCTGGATGCGGGCTGGTTCGGGGACGCCGAGGGCAGCCTGCACTGGCACGACATCCGGGGCGACTGGGACAAGGTGAACGAAGCCCGCTTCCCGGACGGGCTCCTCAAGATATCCGAGCATGTGCGCGGCCTCGGCATGCGATTCGGCCTGTGGTGCGAGATCGAGGGACTCGGGCCCCATGCGGCCCTGTCGCGGCGGCATCCCACCTTCCCGGCGCTGCGCGAGGGGGAGCCGCTCGGCTACGTCTGCCTCGGCAATCCCGAGGCGCGGGCGTGGGCGTTCGCCGAGCTCGACCGGCTGATCCGCACGTATCGCTGCGATTGGATCAAGCTCGACTTCAACGTCGATCCGAAGGCGGGCTGCGACCGGATCGATCACGGTCACGGCGAGGGAGACGGCCTGTACGCGCACATTGAGGGACTGTACGAGGTGCTCGACCGGCTCCGCGCGGCGCATCCGGACGTGCTGCTCGAGAACTGCTCCTCCGGCGGGCTGCGGCTGGATCTGGGGATGGCCCGGCATACGCACGCCTCCTTTCTCAGCGATCCCGACTGGCCGGAGCACAGCCTTCAGGTTTTCTGGGGCGTCTCCACCTTTATGGCGCCCGACCGGGCGCTGCACTGGAGCTATTCCGACTGGATCGCCGATCATCCGCGGCAGCGCTTCGATCCCCACGATCCCGCGCTCACGACGGCGCGGTTCGATTATTACACCCGCATCGGCATGCTCGGCGCCTTCGGCGTCTCCCAGCGCCTGCCCGAGCTGCCGGCTCGTCTCGCCGAGCGGCTCGCCAGGCACACGGAGCAGTACCGGACGGTCGTCCGCCGCTTCGTACGCGAAGGCGAGCTGTACCGGCTGACGGAGCAGCCGCTGCGCGACGGGAGAGGCTCCCGCTGGGCCGCGTTCCAGTACGCGCTGGCGGGCGGCGGCGAGCATCTGCTCTTCGTATTCCGGCTCGACGGCGACGAGACGCAGCGGCGCATCGCCCTCAGGGCGCTGGACGCGGACGCGATTTATGCGGTCGAGGATCTGGACGGCGGGCCGGCGCGGCAGGCGAGCGGCGCGGAGCTGATGAGCGAGGGCTTGTTGTTCGCGGACTTCGCGGAGGAGCAGTCGGGACTTTTTGTCCTTCGGAAAATGGAAGGCGGCAGGTAGGCCGCATACGAGCGGAAACGCAGATGCATGCGTGGCGGCTCGGTACAGGGAGTGTCGCATGGCCGCCTATGAGGCGGCGGAGCGGCGCTCTTTTTGCGTTGGTCGGAATCGGGCAGCGAGCGGGCAGGCAGGCGGCTCTCCTTTGCGATTGTGCTATAATGTTCTCACTCGAAACGCATGAACGGAGGAGCGCCGGCCGCGCAAGCCGCAGCCGGACAATCGTCTTGAAAAGTCCATCTTCTCAACTGATGCGCGGCGCGGCCCTGCTCGGCGGCGCCGCGCTGCTATCCAAGCTCATCGGCACCCTCCAGAAGATCCCGCTGCAAAACCTGGCGGGCGACCGCGTATTCGGCTTGTACAGCGCGGTGTACGCGCTGGCGGTCATGTGGATGACGCTGGCGGCGGCGGGCGTACCCGTCGCGGTGTCCGCGCTCGTCGCGGAGCGGATCGCCGCCGGCGACGAGCGCGGAGTCAGGCGGCTGCTTCGCTATGCCGCCGTCCTGCTCTCGGCGAGCGGGCTCGTCGCGTTCGCCGCGCTCTGGGCGGCCGCGGATACGCTGGCCGCCTGGATGGGCGCGCCCGAGGCGGCGGATGCGATCCGCGCCTCCTCGCTGGCGCTGCTCGCGGCGCCGCTGACGGCCGCGCTGCGCGGCTATTCGCAGGGGCGGCTCGAGATGGGCCGCCCGGCGCTGTCTCAGCTCGCGGAGCAGTGCGCGCGCGTCGCCTTTATGCTGTGCGCCCTGGGCTGGGCGCTGCGGCGGGATTGGTCGCCGGCCGCCACGGCGGCGGCCGTGCACGGCGGCCTGGCGGCCGGCGCGGTCGCCGGGCTGGCCGCGATGCTGATCGCGGGCCGGCGCAGCTGGCGCCGGCGTGCGGACAGGCGCGCTGCCGGGGCCGCGACGGCAGACGCCGCAGCGCCGCCACGCAAGCGCGCGGCCGTCGCTGACGCGGCGGCGGCAAGCGCGCCCCGGTCGCCGGACGGCACAGACGCCTCCCGCACCCCCGGCGCCTCCGTCGATTCCGCCGCAGCAGCGGCCCATCATCCGGAGCCGGGCCGCGTCCTGCTTCGCCGGATCGTCCGGGTGGCGCTGCCCGTCGCCGCAGGGTCGGTGGTGGCGCCGCTGTTCGGCCTGATCGACGCGTTCACCCTGCCGCGGCTGCTGCAGAGCGCGGGCGCCACCGCGTCCGCCGCCATATCGGCGTTCGGCGAGTACAATCGCGGCATCGCGCTGCTGCAGCTGGTGTCGATGGCTGCGGGAGGCGCGGCCGCCGCGCTCGTTCCCAGCCTGACCATGGCCCGCTCCGGCGGCGGCATCGACGCCGAGAGCGGCGCCCAGGCCGCCTTTGCGATGCGTCTGGCCTGGTGGTTCGGCGCGGCGGCCGCGCTCGGGCTCGCACTGCTGGCGCGACCGATCAACGTCGCGCTCTTCGCGGACGCGCACGGCACGGCGGCGATGGCCGTGCTGGGCGCCGCCGCGCTCGGCGCCGCGCTGCAGGCCGTCAGCGCCGCCGTACTCCAGGGGCTCGGCGACCTGCGTTCGCCGGCCCTGCACCTGGCCCTCGCCGCCCTCGTCAAGGCGGCGCTCAATGCCGCGCTCGCGCCGGCCTACGGCATCGCCGGCGCTGCCGCTGCCGCCGCCTGCGCCTACGGCGTCGCGGCCGCCCTGAACCTGCGCGCCCTGCGCCGCCGGGCCGCGCTCACAGCGCCGGGCGCAGACACCGGCGCCGGCGCCGCCTGGCGCCTCGCCGCTGCGCTCGCAGCGCTGGCCGCCGCGGCAGGCGGCGGGCGCCTCGCGCTCACGGCGCTCACGCGCGAGCTCGCGCCGCGCGCCGCTGCCGCGCTCACAGCGCTGCCGTGCATCGCGCTGGGCGCGGTCGCCTTCGCGGCGGCGCTGATCGCCGCCGGCGCGCTCGGCCCGCGCGAATGGCGCGCGCTGCCTGGCATCGCCGGCTCGCGCGCCGAGCGTTGGCTGATGCGGCTCCGCCCCGCATCGCGCCGCCCCGAAGGGCTGCCGCCGCACGATGGCGAGGCCAGCCCGCACCGCTAGTCGTCATCCGTCGCAGCGATCGACCTGCCCTATTCCTTACTTTCGGACTCCATGGCGGCCCCCGATGCCGTCGGCCGTTTTGATTGATTCGCAGCGGACAGCGCCCGTCGTTTTGACTTCGCCTTCCTTTTCCAACTATACTGGCTTATCGACCTATGGCACCGGAAAGGATGAATCTGCATGCCCCCATCCATCATCGTCGTCGGGCTGGGCTCCGGCGGGGAGGACCAATTGACGCTCGGCATATTGAAGTCGCTCGAAGCCGCCCGGCTCCGTTACTGTCGTACGGCCGAGCATCCGGCAGTCGCGGATCTCGCGCGTCGCGGCATTGCGTTCGAGCCGTTCGATGCCCTGTACGAGCAGAGCGACAGCTTCGAGCAGGTATACGAGGATATCGCCGAGACGCTGCTGGCGCGGGCTGCGGAGCATCCTGAAGACACCGTCGTATACGCGGTGCCGGGCCATCCGATGGTCGCAGAGCGCACGGTACAGCTGCTGCGCGAACGCGCCGGGACGCGGGGCGTATCGCTGCGCATTCTCGGCGGCGAGAGCTTTCTCGACCAGGCGTTCGTACGCCTGGGCTTCGACCCGATCGAGGGCTTCCAGCTGCTGGACGCGGCGAGCCTCAAGCGGGAGCACCTGCGGCCGTCGCTGCATACCGTCATCGGTCAGGTTTATGACGGTTATACCGCATCCGACGTCAAGCTGACGCTGATGGGCGTGTACCCGGACGACCACGAGATCGTGGTCGGACAAGCCCTCGGCGTGGCGGGCGAAGAGCGAATCGCGCGTATTCCGCTTCACGATCTGGATCGCCAGGAGAGCTACGGCAATCTGATGCTCGTCTACGTCCCCGCCAGCGACGATACGAGCCTGCAGCGGCATTCGTTCGAGCGGCTGCACGAGATCGTGTCGATTTTGCGCAGCCCCGAGGGCTGTCCGTGGGATCGCGAGCAGACGCACCAGTCGATCCGCCGCAACTTTATCGAGGAGACCTACGAAGCGATCGAGGCGCTCGATCTCGACGACCCGGACGGGATGAAGGAAGAGTTCGGCGATGTGCTGCTCCAGATTCTGCTGCATAGTCAGATGGAGGAGGAGACCGGCGCGTTCGACGTATTCGACGTGCTTGCGGAGCTTAACGACAAGCTCATCTTCCGTCATCCGCATGTCTTCGGCACGCATGACGCGGACAATGCCGAGGAAGCCCTGCGCAACTGGGAAGCGATGAAGGCCGAGGAGAAGCGGCTCAAGGGCCGGCCCGAGCGCATCTCGCTGCTGGACGGCATTCCGAAGGACCTGCCCGCACTGCCGCGCGCCCACAAGATTCAGAAGAAGGCGTCCGGCGTCGGCTTCGACTGGCCGGATCTGGATGGCGTCTGGGACAAGATCGCCGAGGAGCTGGACGAGCTGAGGGCAGCCGTGCGCGAGGAACCTGCCGAGCGGCAGCGCGAGGAGCTTGGCGATCTGCTGTTTGCGGTCATCAACGCCTCCCGGTTCATCGGCGCCGACCCCGAGGAGGCGCTGGCCGGCACGAACCGCAAATTCGCCGCCCGTTTCGGCTATATCGAAGAGCGCTTGCGTATAAGCGGCCGCAAGTTTGACGAGACTGATTTACTAGAGATGGAAGAATGGTGGCAACAAGCCAAGCACACCGATCTCTAGCGCGGCGACTAGTCCAAAGGTTCCATTTTCTTTGAATTGCCGCCTTTTTCCGCTTTTTTTCGAATTAATTTTTGCGGAAATTGCAGGAATTTATCAGACTGCGAAGAATAATACTCTTCGTGCTCTGCAAGACAACACGGATTGTAAGGCGAACAGCGCCAACCTAAATGAGGATTTTCCAATACGGGAGGAATAATTAATCATGAACAAGACGGACCTGATCAACAACATTTCCGAAAAAAGCGGCCTGACGAAGAAAGACGTAGAAAACGTACTGAACAGCTTTCTGGGCGAAGTATCCGACGCGCTTGCAGCAGGCGACAAGGTTCAACTGATCGGCTTCGGCACGTTCGAGACCCGCTCCCGCTCCGGCCGCGTTGGCCGCAACCCGCAAACGGGCAAGACGATTGAGATCGCCGCTTCCAAGGTTCCTGCCTTCAAAGCCGGCAACAAGCTGAAGGACGCTGTCAAGTAATCGATGCGTCTCGACAAGTTCCTGAAGGTGTCGCGGCTTATCAAGCGGCGCACCGTCGCGAAGGACGTGTCCGATCAGGGGCGCGTCCTTCTCAATGGGCGCGAAGCCAAGCCGAGCGCCGACGTGAAGATTGGCGACGAGCTTGAGATCCAGTACGGCCAGCGAATACTGACCGTCCGCGTGGAGAAGCTGCTGGAGTCGACCAAAAAAGAAGACGCAGAAGGCCTCTACTCGATTGTGAAGGAAGAAATGCGCAAGCGCGAGAGCGACGATTCTTTTCTCTAATCATCCTTTATCTCCCTGGCGGGGATAGAGGATTTTTTTATTGTCGCCGCCGCCTCTTGCTTGTTCTAATTGCCTCTGCTCCCCCATATGCTAGTCTCATCCAAAGAGGAGGGACGCGCCATGGACCAGGGAAAGAGCGGCAAGATGCAGGATGTCCGTCTGCAAAGTCGCAAAATAATGGATATCACGGGCGTGAGCCAGGTTGAGAGCTTCGACAGCGAGGAATTTCTGCTGGACACGGTCTGCGGTGCGCTTGCCGTGCGCGGACATAACCTTCATATGAAAAACCTGAGTCTGGAGCAGGGGCTCGTGACCATCGAGGGCTCGATCGACGCCTTCATCTATCTTGACGGCAAGGGCTCGTCCAAATCCAAAGGCCTGCTCGGAAAGCTGTTCCGGTGAACGCCGCCGTCCATTGGTCGACGATCGGCGCGATGATCCTGTGCGGCCTCGGCATGGGCACCGTCTTCGACATCTACCGGGCGGCTGCGGGGCGCCTTCATTTTCGCCGCTGGCTATTCCCCATGCTCGACCTCGTTTACTGGATAGCGGCGACGTTGATCGTTTTTCGTATCCTGATCGGCGTCAATCATGGTGAAGTACGACTTTACGTATTTCTGGGCATCGGCATCGGGGTTACTGGATACTTTGGCCTATTCAGTTCGACAGTTCTGCGGACGGCCGGGTGGCTTTTCGATATGCTCCGCAAAGTGGGAATATTGATCTGGCGCACGATCCGGATACTGCTTGTCGTCCCCGTGCTGTGGATTGTGCGCACGCTGGCGGCTCTGCTCGATGCCGTGTTCGTCGTGACTGCGGCAGTGCTGCTGTGGGTGTCCAAGCTGCTGCTTCGACCGTTGACTCCGCTTGGCCGCTGGCTGTGGGACAGGCTGCTCCCGGTACGCCGGCAATTTAATCGATTGAGAGAGATGTTTCAACGTATCCGGGACCGGGTAAAGGAAGTATGGCTTATCTTGCGCGGCTCGAATAAAGACGAGTAACCGACAAGTTCCGCTCGCAAAGCATGACGCAAGATGGATATTTTGATTTTTCCCAACTATGCTATAATGAATTCTACCAAAGATGTAGCACTCGCGTGTGAACTGCAAGGAGGATCGGCTGCATGCCTACTAGTACATCTGCGAATACGTCGGCATCGGTCGGGCTTAAGCGGCGTCTGAAGCTGCTGCTGCTCCTTGTCGTTCTGTTCATGAGCTGGGCGATCTACACTTTAATTGTTCAACAGAGCCATGCGTCCGACCGATCGACTCAGCTGAATCATGCCAGAACCAAGCTGTCCGAGACGGAACAGAAGAATCAGGCGCTGAAGCAAGAGATTGCCAGGCTGAACGACGACGAATACATCGGACAGATCGCCAGACAGCAGGGGATGACCCTTCCTGGCGAGCAGTCCATCCAGTTGAAGCCCAAGGCGCCGTGAGCAAATCCGGGAGGCCAAGCCCTGCAAGGGCGGACGTCGGTTGACCTTACTTTTCTACATCGGTTATAATCAGCACAGCCGGACTTATCGTTTGAAGCCGCTAGGATCTCGGCACACTTTCTTCAGGGAGGAAATTCGGTTTTTATGGCCATCGAAGTGGGCTCCAAATTGGAGGGTAAAGTAACCGGCATCACGCATTTCGGAGCTTTTGTGGACTTGTCCGGGGGCGTTACGGGCCTCGTGCACATCTCCGAGATCGCAGACAGCTACGTCAAGGACGTCAAGGACCATCTGAAGGTCGGCGATGTCGTCACCGTCAAGGTCATCAACGTTGACAAAGACGGGAAGATCGGGCTGTCGATCCGGCAGGCGGTCGACAAACCGCCAGAGCAACAACAGCAGCAACAGCAGCAATATCCACCCCGCGGTCCGCGCGGCGGCGGAGGCGATCGCGGAGGCAGGAACTTCAGACCCGGAGGACCGACCCGCGCCACTTTCGAGGACAAAGTATCCCGCTTCCTAAAGGACAGTGAAGAACGTATCTCTAACCTGAAGAAAAGCACAGAGTCTAAGCGCGGCGGACGCGGCGGACGCCGTTCCTGAACGGCATTCGTCGTTCATCGTTCTCGCGTTATATAGATACCAACCGGACCCAGGGTCCGGTTTTTTGTTGTTTACCGCATGCCCGCTCCTCCGCCTCTTTACAGCCTAATCCCCTTCGCTCACTCTTGGCAGGCGCTATTGCTTCTCCGCCTCTTTTCGGCCCTTATCCCTTTCGCTCACGCCGGGGCTCAGGATCGTCCCCGTTCGCTCCTTTCCGGGGCTTATCCCTTTCGCTCAGTCCGGGACCCGTGATCGTCCCCATTCGCTCCTTTTCGGGGCTTATCCCTTTCGCTCAGTCCGGGCCCCGCGATCGTCCCCGTTCACTCCTTTTCGGGGCTTATCCCTTTCGCTCAGTCCGGGCCCCGCGATCGTCCCCGTTCACTCCTTTTCGGGGCTTATCCCTTTCGCTCAGTCCGGGGGCTCGTGATCGTCCCCATTCGCTCCTTTTCGGGGCTTATCCCTTTCGCTCAGTCCGGGACCCGTGATCGTCCCCTTTTCCTCCTTTTCGGGGCTCATCCCGCTCGCTCAACGAATCTCCAGGGAACAATTGACAACCGCTTTTGTCACCATTTAAAATGGGAACAAATGTTCCTTATTTGGAGGCGTGACCTATGCTGTTGATCGATCTGCCTGCAGGTTCCTGGGAGTCGTGGACGGAGGCGCAGTGTGTCGAAGCGCTGTACCAGGCGCGCTGGCCGCACGGCTTTCGTTGCCCGGATTGCAACTACGCGCACTGCTCGGTCCTCCGGACGCGCAAGTATCCGCTCTACATCTGTTCCTCCTGCAAGCGGCAGACGTCGATCACGGCAGGCACGGTGATGCACGGTACGCGCACGCCGCTTCGGCTGTGGTTCCGGGCGATGCTGTGGGTGGCGGAGGAGGGCACGTCCGTCGAGCTGGCGGAGATTCTTCAGGTGACCTACAAGACGGCATGGCTGATCGGTCACAAGCTGCGCGATGCGCTGACGCAGGAGGCGGAGGGGCAGCAGCTCACAGGTGCAGTGGCGGTTACGGGCGGCATCTATGGATTCAAGTGGTATTCGGGCGGCAGCCTGCATATGAAGCCCGAGCATCAGCCGGTCGTGATCGGCGCGGCGATGGACGATAACGAAGAGCTGCTCGAGATCAAGATGGAGCATATGGACCGGAGCGTGACGGGCAACTCGCGGCTGCTGGGCCGGTTCGTATATGAGGAGTTCGCGGAGCACCATGCGCCGGAGAGCGTGAAGTCGATGAAAATGTACCCCTACTATGGAGTCAAGAGCCTGAAGCCGCTGTCGGCGCTACTTCGGCATGCGATGAATTGGTTCGACCACAGGCTGCAGGGGATTGGACCGAAGTATTTGCAGGCGTATTTAAACCATCAATCGTTTGTGTTCAACATATCGAAGCGCGGCGACCAAGTGCTCGGGCATCTGCTGCAGCTGTGCGGAACGCGGCGGACGGTGACCTGCCGTCAGCTGACGAGGCGGCGATTGCAGCTGCGGGTCAGCAAGTGGAGACATCTTTCTAGAGTTTGTTAACGGATCTTGCATAGCTTTATCTCTGGTACCTGTTGGACGCAAAATCCATGGCTTGCTTTGCGTAGCATGCGCCAAAATTGACAAGTACTCGAGCTTCGCAGGTCACGCACATAGGATGGGGCTTCGTAAGTGGAACTGAAATCAACATAGCGTTGGGCATGGGGTAGATAGAGTGTAGGTAGAGAGGCTACCAAATTGAGCGAAGGGGATAAGGCCCGAAAAGGGAAAAAAGCTCATATATACTTCTGCGCGGACCCCATGTAACGCAAAAGAGGCAAGGCAAAGTCGCTCACTTGGAGCTTCCTTGCCTTGCCCTTTTTATATTTCAGCGGAGCAAACGGACTAGCTCTGAGTAACCTTCTCGGGTTCGGGATAGGTAACGCCTTTTGTATCGACCGTTACGTTTTTCATCACGGGCGGTGTTTTGGGGCGGTCGTTTTCGTCCGTAGGCAGGCTGACGATCTGGTCGACGGTTTCCATGCCGGATACGACTTTTCCGAAGGCCGCATAGAGGCCGTCAAGAGAGGGGTATTGCTCGGCCACCATGATGAAGAATTGGGAGCCGGCGGTATCGTTGCTCTTGCTTGAGCGAGCCATGGAGAGGACGCCGCGCGTATGGAGCAAGGGGTTGTCCACGTTGTTTGCAGCGAACTCTCCTTTAATGGCGTATCCGGGTCCGCCCATGCCGGTGCCATCCGGGTCCCCGCCCTGGATCATGAAGCCCGGTATGACACGGTGGAAGATCGTGCCGTCATAGAAGCCTTGTTTGATCAGAGAGATGAAGTTGTTGACGGTATTCGGCGCGACTTTGGGATAGAGCTCGATGACGATCTTGTCTCCGCTGTCCATCTCGATCATGACGATGGGATCGTTGTCCGAAGACGGATCGAACGCTGGCGTTGCCGAGGCTGAAGCGGTGGCGGTTGCCGTCGCGGGCGAAGATATAGCGCCGCCTGACCGGTTCTCGTTCAGCCTGCTGCCGCAGCCCGCGATTAGCGTCAATACAGCTGCAAGCAGGAGCAGCATGCTTAAAGCTTGTGTTCGTTTGCCATTCATTATGTTTATGCCCCCTTTATCCTCATTCACCTCCCGTATCATAGCATATCGCTCCAAAGTAATTCCATGTCGCAACACCGGATAGCGCCATTCGCGCCGGTACGCCATTCCGGTCCCGAATGCCGTCAGTGCAGCAACCTCGAATTGCCGTCGGATAGCGGCGGTTTTTAAGCGCTGGCGGCTGCGGTTAGGCCGCGAACATATCGCCAACCGCTGCTGTGGCGCGGTATTCCGCAAACCACACAAGCCGCACAAACCGCGCGGATCGTCGGGAAGTTCTGTCGGAAAAAACTTTTGGTTCGCCAACGCCTTCTGACAAACTTCCTGCTTGCGCGCTTCTATAATTAAAAACATTCACGCGATTGAACTAAAGGAAAGCAGGTGCCAGGCATGGACAAGCAGCCATCCGTTATTCCATTCGTTCCCCGCTCCGGGTACGGACCGGGCGCAGCAGCATCGGACAAGCGCAAGGCAAAAGGAAAGCACTGGTTCGGCCATAAGGAGAGGAGCGGGACGATGGCGGGGGCTGCGCTCGCTGCGGTCGGTTATCCGTCTCCGGCTGCAGTGAAGGAGCGAAGCGCATGGGGTTCGTCTTTACAGAAGAAAAAGGGTCTGTGGGTATTGGCCGTCGTAGTGCTGGGCTTTCTGCTCGGGCGCGCTTCGATGCTGGAAGGGATTGCGCCGTTTGCGGCGGCTTATTATGGCGTCACGCTATATTTGCGGAGGGAGCATGCCTGGTGGGCGGCAATTGCGCTGATCGCGGGGAGCTTCTGGGCGCAGGCCCCGGAGCCTGCGGCCATCGCCGCGCAGATCGGCGTCATCTATCTGTTGTTTCGCGGATTGGACGCCTATGAACGGACCGAACTCTCCCACGCGCCCATCGTCGTCTTCGCTGCGAGTCTGCTAGTCGGATTGTTCGGCACAATCATGCAGGACGACAAGAGCTGGCTGCCCTACGTGCTCACCGGTGTAGAAGCCGGGCTATCCCTGGTCCTAACATTGCTTTTTGTCCATGCGATGCCCTTGCTGGCGAAGACATCGAAGGTGGCCAAGCTCCGGCATGAAGAATGGATCGGGCTCATGATTCTGCTGGCCTCGGTCATGACGGGCTTATCCGGCTGGACGATCTACGGTGTTGCCCTCTGCGCCGTGTTCACACGCTATATCGTCCTGCTGTTCGCACTGTCCGCAGGCCCTGCGCTCGGGACGTCGGCCGGCGTCGTCGCGGGCATCATCCTCAGCCTGTCCGACCTTGGCTCCGTACCGCAGATCAGCCTGCTTGCCTTCGGCGGCTTGTTGGCCGGTCTGCTGCGCGAAGGCGGCAAGGCCGCAGCCGTGTTCGGCCTGCTGCTGGGTACGACGGTGCTGGCGCTGTATACGGGCAGCTCCGCCGAGACGATGGCTTCGATATGGGCGTCGCTCGCCGCTTCGATCTTGATTGCGGTCACCCCGAAGTCGTGGACGGACTCTATAGCACAATATGTTCCGGGGACGTCCAATTATGCACGCAATCAGCAAGAATACGCGCAAAAAGTTCGCGATCTGACGGCTGCGCGGGTGGAACGGTTCTCGGAGGTGTTCCGTCAGCTGTCCCGCAGCTTCACGCAGATGACGCAGGCGGGGGAGACGACGAGGCAGAACCAGGACTTCGAACACTTCATCAACGCGGTGCATGAGCGCAACTGTGCCAGCTGTCACAAGCGTGGGCAGTGCTGGGACGAACAATTTTTCCAAACCTATAAATTGATGACCGATCTCATGTCCGCCGTAGAGGAACGGCCGGATCTGTCTGCGGGCGAGATCCCGAAGCCGATGCACCGGCAGTGCGTCAAAGTCCCGCAGGTGCTGGACGTGCTGAAGCGGCAGTACGAGCTGTACCGGCACGATCTGCATTGGCGCACGCAGCTGCAGGACAGCCGAATGCTCGTCGCCGAGCAGCTGTCGGGGGTATCGCAGGTGATGGACGATCTGGTGAAGGAGATTCGGCGGGAAGCGCGCGAGCAGAGTCATCACGAGGAGCAAATTCGCGAGGAGCTGGATCGGCTCGGGCTGGCCATCCAGCATATCGATATCATCAGCCTCGAGGAGGGACAGATCGAGATTGAGATCGTGCATGCGTTCAAGCCGGGCTTCGACGAGAGCCGCAAGGTGATCGCGCCGCTGCTGTCCGATATTCTGGGCGAGACGGTGTCCGTCCGGCATGAGCGCGCATCGGATCGCCCGGGACAGCTCACGACGGTGACCTTTGCATCGGCGAAGGCTTATGAGGTAGAGACGGGCATGGCGGGCGCGGCCAAGGACGGCGACGTGCTCTCCGGAGACAGCTTCAGCGCGATCGAGCTGGGCAGCGGCAAGTATGCGGTCGCGCTCAGCGACGGCATGGGCAACGGCGCGCGGGCGCGGGCGGAGAGCAGTGCGGCGCTGTCGATGCTGGAGCAGCTGCTGCAGTCGGGCATCGACGAGCGGCTCGCGATCAAGTCGGTCAATTCGGTGCTGCTGCTGCGCTCCCCGGAGGAGACGTTCGCGACCGTCGACCTGGCGCTCATCGATCTGTACAGCGCGAACGCCACGATGCTGAAGATCGGCTCGACGCCGAGCTTCATCAAGCGGGGCAAGGAGGTGATCCCGATCGCGGCGAACAATCTGCCCATCGGCATTCTCAAGGATATCGAGATCGACGTGCTGCGGGTACAGCTGCAGCCGGGCGATACGCTCGTCATGATGACCGACGGCATCATGGACTCGCCGGGCCATGCCGTGCATGCGATGAACAAGGAGTTATGGATGAAGCGCGTGCTGCAGGAGATCGAAGCGGAGGAACCGCAGGAGATTGCGGACGAGCTGCTGGACATCGCGCTCAGGCAATATCCGGGAGGCGCGGTCAAGGACGATATGACGGTCGTCGTCACCCGCATCAACAAGCATCAGCCCGAATGGGCGTCCTTCCGTTGGTCCGGCGCCTCCAGATTCGAGCGGCCGAGGACGGTGAGCTGAGCATGATCTCTAAATTAAAAGAGGGAGCGATTCAGATGGCGAAGCGGATTCAGGGCAAGTTGGGCATGGGTAAAAGAGTGAGGCTCGTCAGGCACTCGTCCTCAACGTTGACGACTGTGCCGGCTGTATCAACCGGACATGAGACCTTCCCGCCGGACACGCGCATGCAGGCCATCGCCGAAGAGGTACATAAGGTGGTGCAGCGGCTGGAGTCGCTGACAGCCCGGCATACCCAAGAGCAGCCTTTGGCGTCATGGCCGCCTTCATCGCCATCTCCGTCAAGGCCGGCGTCCGCATCATGGCTGTCATTGCGTCCATCCGCAGCGGACATTGGCGACGGCGCGACGGCGCGTTCCCGTCGGAGCTACGCCCCGCCTCCGCATTGGTCTTCCTCGATCAGCAGACGTTTGCTCGAGCTTAGAAGCGGTGCCGCCAGCGGGCGGCGCGGGGCGGAGGCGCTTGCCGAAGGCCGGCTGATGCAGATGTCCGGCGGCGGAGATGCCGCTGCCGAGCAGGGGCGGATCGCGGTCCCGTCCGCAGCGAGGCCGCGCGCACGCGGCAGGGCGTCATGGCCGATCCGCGCCGCAAGGCAGCCTGCACTGCGGCTGGCGGTACGCGCGCGCGATCGCAGACAGCCGGCGGAACCCCATACACAAGAAGGCGAGACCAGCAAGACAGGTCCGCCAGCTTCTCATAGATTACCGTCGCAGAGCTGACATCCTGGAGGTGAGAACCGTTTTCTGGCTATACGGCAACAAGCAATCTGTAATGATGAATGGCAGCGGCCGCGCGCCGCGTCAGTTGACATATATATGGCCTTGGTCATGGGGGGCCGAGTCCGGCCCCTCGTACAGCGCCAGAAGCGCCTTTGCTTCGGATTCGACCGATCTTACGAGCGCTTCGGGCGACAGAACGCGCACGGATGCGCCATACCCGAGGAGGAGTGTCAAAGCAGAATCCAGCGTATGAAAATCAGCCTCGGTATCGACCCATCCGTCGTCCCGGGTGTGCATTTTCCGCACGCGAATATAGTTTTCCCGTGAAAATCGATGCCACGCCGCCTCGCGAACGAGGACGCGTACAGGATAGACAGGCAGCTCGCTGCGGAAGCGAGCGACCGACCGTTCCCACCAACGTCCCAGATCGAAGCCGTCCGGCACCTCGAACCGTTCCTCCAGCAGCTTGACTGCAGCGAGCCTGGAGACACGGTAAGTTCGGGGCTCAGGTATGCCGGATGTGTCGGCTTCCCCGGGCAGCTCGCGTGGTTCCGTCGGCGTCTCGGCGACGACCGCCGGCTTGTTCGTCTTCTCCGCAGCCGGTCTCCCCTCCGGCTCATACGCATCCTTGACGGCGGCGAAGTACCAGGTATGCCGCTTGGCTACAAGCCCCCAGGGCAGTACGACGCTCTCTGTGCCGTCTTTGCCTTCTGCGGACACATAGCGGATCCGCAGCTTGCGCCGCTCCCACACCGCCTGCTGCACCAGCTCCAGATACGGCGCGGGTTCTCTGGCATCGTGCCATCCCGCGCCGTCAATATGCAGATGCTTGCGCACGAAGTCCGCTTCGTTGCGGGCCGGCGCGGGCAGCGCGGCGGCCAGCTTGGCGAGCGCGTTCCCCGCTTCTCCGGCCAGCTTCAGATCGCCGACCGCGCTCGAGGATTGCAGGGCGATGAGCCCCGCGATCTCCGCCGAGGTCAGTCCGGTTAGCCGGGTCCGATATCCCTCGGGCAGCATCCAGCCCCCGCGAGGGCCCCGCTCCGCATAGACGGGAAACCCCGCCGCAGCCAGCGCCTCCATGTCCCTGTGGACCGTGCGCTCGGATACTTCGAGCTGCGCCGCCAGCTCGCGCGCGCTCGTCAGTCGGTTCGTCTGAAGACAGTGGAGTATTCGCAGCAGCCGATCGGCTCTCATCGTCATCTTCTCCTTCGCGAGCGGTTTATTCGTTATTTTAACATGTATATATGACAGCTATTGTCTTGTATGCGGGCTTCTCATTTTCGACAGCTTCGGCTCTGCTTCGACAAGAAGTGGCCTGTGGGCGCGTTTGCTGCGAGACTCCCGGCGCATGACACTTTTGTATGACCGTCGGCACTAGTCTGTGATGGGTACGATTGACAATATTAGGGGGTGACAGACGGATAACGGTCTGCTGTCCGAATTTGAACCGAAACGGAGATGAATGATGGAATGGCAAACGAAACCCCCGCCAAGCCCGGCCAGGAACCGATGATCAAGCTGCAGCCGAACGGCGTCGCTCCCGTATTGAGCTACAACGTCCCGGAGCCTACCGCCTACAGCGGCCGCAACTTTATCGATTTGCAGCTGCATGACGGCTACTTCATGCCGACCGCCGCCGACGCGGCGGGCCTGCAGAGCTTCGCTGCCGCGGCTGCGGGTGCGGACGAGCGGGAGCCGACGGGTGTCGAGCTGCTGCGTTCGAAGCAGCGCTCGGGCGAGCGGATGACGACCCGTCTGGCGAATCTCACGCCGGAGGAAGTCGAGCGGCAGGAGGCTGAGGGGCGCAAGCTGAACATCGTCAGGACGATGACCGGCGCGCTGTCATATGTATTCACGCCGGCGAGGTTGGCGACCGAAGCGGCGCTGGAGTCGGGGCCTTCTATGGCTCTGCGCGCGGGTGCGGGATTGCTGAGGGCGCCGGCCGGCGGGACCGGCAGCGGCGAGACGGACGGGATCGTCCCGTCGATGCTGCCGCGGGAGCCGGAGGGGCCGGGCGATCCGCCGCCGGAGCAAGACCCGGTCATCCTCGCCGTGAGCATCGCCGCGCCGGCGGCCAACACGACGGTGTCCGGCCCTTACACCGGCGCGCCGGTGGAGATTCGCGGCACCGCCTATGTCGAGAGCGGCGGGGGCAGCATCGGCTCCGTGCAGGTGCAGGTCGGCGACGGCGCGTTTCAGGCGGCGACACTGTCGGGCAATGAATGGTCGTACCAGACCGTGCTCAAGACGGCCGGTCCGCTGGCGATCACGGCGAAGGCGAAGCATGCCGCCAAGCTGATCACGGCGTCGAGCAAGATCAATGTGACAGTTCAGCTCGCGCCGCAGCCCGACGTATCCGTCCCGACTGTCAAGATCGTCTCGCCCACCGCAGGCGCGCTGCTCAGCAGCAAAGGCGCTGCGGTGAACGTGACGGTCGAGGGCACGGCAGCGGACGACAGAGGCATCGCCCGCGTGGAGCTGTCGGTCGACAGCACCGACCCGCAGCTCGCGGAGAGCGCGAACGGCTATGCCCATTGGAAAAAGACGGTCTCCCTGACCGGCGGCAGCCACACGATTGCGGTCAAGGCGTTCGACGCCGCGGGCAACGCGGGCACGCACAGCATCACGCTGCACGTGGACAATACGCCGCCGTCCGTCGCCATCACCTCACCCGCGAACAACGCCCAGGTGACCGGTCCTTATTCCACGGGTGCCGTCATCCAGGTGTCGGGCACCGCATCGGATGCGGGCGGCATCGCGTACGTGGAGCTGGCGCTCGACCTGAATCCGGTCGGCGTACGCGCCGCCGAGCGGGCGCCCGAGGATTGGTCGACGTGGACAGGCACGCTGTCGGTGAACGAAGGCGGCATGCATACCGTCACCGCCCGCGCCTACGACAAGGCGGGCAACGTCGTCGAGACGACCATTGCCGTCAATGTCACGATCACGCCGGAGGTGAACTCGCGGCTCAAGCGGATCATCCTCGTCGAGTCGTACCGGCTGTCCTCGTATCTCGCCAATTACGGCGCAGGCCGCACGATCAAGACGTTTTCCTTGCTGCCGGGGGAGAAGAGCAAGATCAGCATCCGTTCCTACGCGCAGAGCGAATCGACGATGAAGAGTGCGGCCACGATCCTCGACTCGGTGACCGACGACATCTCCGACGAGTTCGAGCAGTCGATTGCCAAAGAGCAAGCTGACAAGAAAAACTACGAGGAGAGCAACGAGTACAGCTTGTCGGCCGAAGCGGGAGCGAGCTGGGGCTGGGGCAGCGCCAAGGTGAGCGCCAGCATGAGCGGCGGCTCCAACGCAGCGCGCGAGCAGTTCGCCAAGAACGTCGCCAACAATACGCAGAAGCATGTCGCCAAGGCGTCCGCACGGCGCGACATGCAGATCAACACGACATACGAGGATAAGACCACGACCGGCGAGGAGACGTCGATCGTGCGCGAGATCGAGAACATCAACGTCAGCCGCACGCTGAACTACGTGTTCCGCCAGATGAACCAGGAGTTCATCACGCTGCTGCATCTGGTCGATGTGCGCATCGGCTACTTCACGATTGATCTGGTCAACGGTCTGGAAAAGAAGGTATACCGCGAGGTGACGCTGCCGCAGCTCGACACGCTGCTGGAGGAGGTCATCGTCCCGGACAAGCGGACCGAGGTCCGCAACGCCATCATCTATCAGCTCGCCAACATTTTCGATTATCAGGACAAGCATCATCGCTTCGTCGAGGAGCTGCCCTTCAAGGATCAGGACGGCAACACCATCCCGTCTTCGAACTATTTGCGCGTCAAAAAGGACTACACTTCGGTCTATCGCGACGAAGCGGCGGGGACGAGCATCGCGGTGCCGGGCATCATACTGGCGGCCAACCGCCATGTGCTGCGGACGGACGGCATCGTCGTCGAGGCGCTGCTCGGCCAGGGCGAGGCGCTCGACAGCTATTCACGCAATCTGCAGACCGAGTCGGTCCGGGAAAAGGAGCTGCGCAACTCGCTGCTCGAGGCCGAGGTGGAGATGAAGCGGCTCGCGGTGCAGATTCTGACGGACAAGGATCAGGCCGCCGCGCAGATTTATGCGCTGCTTAATCCTGCGCCTGCCGCAGCGGACGAACAGGAAGATGCAGGGTCCCGATCTTCGCCGCTCGTGGCCGCCGGGTCCAGATAGGGGGGCGCAGCGATGGGCGACGCGGTCAAGGCCAGGCGCAACGACGACAAGGTGCTCGGGGAGAAGTCCCTCCGCAGCGCGGCGAAGGCCGTCTACGACAAGTACGGGCTGATGGCGGCGCGGGAGGGCGCCAACTTCCTGCTCAAGCAGCTGGTGAAGCTGGCTGCGAACAGCCCGAACGCCAACCACTTTTTCGACTATCACAAGGTTCATGCCCAGTATCTGGCGCTGGTTCTGATCGCCGTCGGCAAGGTGGAGCCGTTCGAGCAGGAGATCGAGCGCATCCGCGCCAATATCGACGGCTACGTGGCAGACACCGGCCGGCTGCTGAACGCTGCGGCGGCGTTCCCGGCCGATCCGCTCGGCGGCATCCGCAACCCGATCGCCTTGATGGAGATCGCTCGCGATCCTGCGTCCGCGGCGGCCTATGACGGCATGCTCGACGACTATGAGGAGGCGGCCGGGCTAGCGCTGACTTGGCTCCGCGAGGCCGCGGACCAGGGCAGGGCGATGGAGCAGGAGACGCGCCTGCAGGCGAAGTCGATCCTCGATCGGCTGGATGCGCTCCCGGTCTCGACGCCGGCCGATCAGGTGTTCATCGGCGCCGCCAGGAAGCGGGTGCAGTTCATCCAGCTCGACCTGATGACCAAGGTCCAGGACAAGCGCGCAGGCGCGGAGACGGCTGCCCGGCAGATCGAGCCGCTGCTCGCCGACGTGCGGCAGATCGATCGGATCGGGCGGTAGCGGCAGCGCGGCCGAAACGGGTGGTGGCCACGGGAGCGGACTCATCGGGCCAAGTGGCAACCGGGACAGACCGATCGGATCGTGCAGATGACAGACGGGAGGATGTAGTAGGTTTTGTTGTGCGTGCCGTGGGCATGCTGCATGCTGCATGGAGAGAGACCTTCGCGGTCTCTCTCTTTTTGCTGCGGCGTCCGCCGGCAAGATCGCACATCCTGGATGCCCTCACCGGGAGAGGCGATCCATCCTTGCGGGCCCGACGGATACCTCGCCACCCCCAGCCGCCCCCGGCCGCTCTCCCGCGAAGTCCGCCCGCGAGCGGGGTTAAATCTCCCAGCTCCTGGCGACACTTGCTATTAAGATGTTAATAGAAAGGATGAGTGGCATGAGACAAATCCTGCTGATTACGGACGGCTGCTCGAACGTCGGGGACAGCCCGGCGATCGCGGCGTCGATCGCGCAGGCGGAGGGCATCTCCGTCAATGTCGTGGGCATCGTGGACGACGGGGGGATCGGAGAGCAGGGCGCGCTGGAGATTGCGGAGATCGCGCGGGCGGGCGGCGGCATGAGCCGGATTGTCTCGCCGGCCCTGCTGTCGCAGACGGTGCAGATGGTGACGCGCCAGACTGTGCAGGGCACGATCCGCGGCGAGGTGAACCGCGAGCTGAAGCAGATTTTCGGCGCCTCCTCGGTCGCGGAGCTGCCGCCGGCGAAGCGTGCGGACGTCGTGCGCGTCATGGAGGATCTGGGGGAGTCGGCGGAGCTGCGCGTCGCGCTCCTGATCGACGCCAGCGCGAGCATGAAGCCCAAGCTCAGAGCCGTCGAGGAAGCGGTTCGTGACCTGGCGCTCAGCCTGCAGGCGCGCAGGGGGGAGAGCGCGGTCGCGGTGTTCCACTTTCCGGGCGAGCGCTCGCACGAGGCCTGCCTGCTCGACCAGGATTGGACGGATCGTGCGGACCGTCTCGGCTCCATATTCGGGCGTCTCAGCATGAAGGGGACGACGCCGACAGGGCCGGCGCTTCTGCGCGTGGTTGAGTTTTTCCGGGAAACTTGTGGTAAACTGGATGCAGAACCGCAGAAGAGCGCGCCTGCGAGGCGTGAAGATACGGACGGGATGCGGAGTGATTACGTCGTCTGATACGCGCGTGCCGGCGGGGACGGTATTGCGCGGGAAATGGAACGGTCGCTCGTACAGGCTGGAGCGCATGCTCGGAGCCGGTGCCAACGGACAAGTATACATGGCGATCAGCGGCTTGCGCGCTTATGCGCTGAAGATTGGAATGCAGATCGAGGATTTGCAGGCGGAAGCGAACGTGCTCGCCTCTCTGGACCAGAGGGAGCGGAAGCGTCCGCCTTTTCTGCTGGATGTGGATGATGCGGAGTGGGGCGGTCGCCTCTTGCCGTTCTACGTCATGCAGTATATACCGGGCGTGCCGGTGAAGGCCTATCTGGCGGAGCACGGGGGAGCCTGGTTCGGCGTCGTCGGCTACCGCCTGCTGAACCGCCTGGCCGAGCTGCACGAGGCCGGCTGGGCGTTCGGAGACGTGAAGAGCGACAATATTCTGGTGACGGACCACGGGCGCGTCTCGCTCGTCGATTACGGCGGCATGACGGCGCTCGGCCGCTCGGTGCGCCAGTTCACCGAGGTTTACGACCGCGGCTACTGGTCGGCGGGAAGCCGGACGGCGGATTCCGGCTACGACCTTTTCTCCGTGGCCGTGCTGTGGATTCACGCGTTCGACGGCAGGCGCCTCCTGCATATGACCAAGATGCTGCTGCCGCAGAACCGCCACCCCCGCGAGCTGATGGCGCTGGTCAGGGGCTGCCCCGATCTCAAGCCGATGGAGAGCTGGATGGAGCGCGCGCTCTGGGGCCGCTTCAGGGACGCGCGCGAGGCGTCCGAGCACTGGCGCGCATGCATGAGGGCGGCCTCGGCGGCCGCCATGGCGCCGAGCCGCGGCAAGGTGCCGGGATGGATGGCCGGCCTGTTCGCAGCTTCGCTCCTGCTATGCGTCTCCGCCGCGGCGTTCTGGCTGCTTCAATAGAAGGGGAATTGGGGGAAGTACGTGTGAAGGCTCTAGATACGGCGGACCGGGTCGCACGATCGCTGCGGGACATGTTCGGGATCGGTCCGGGCGACTGCGTCGTCGCCGCAGTATCCGGCGGGCCGGATTCGATGGCGCTGCTTCATATGATGAAGACGGCGGCGGAGCGGGACGGCTGGCGGGTCGTGGCGGCCCACGTCAATCACGGGTTCCGCGGCGCCGAGTCCGATGCCGAGGCGGCATTGGTGCGGGAGACGGCCGCTGCCTGGGGCATCCAGCTGGCGGTCGCCGAGATCGACATGCCGGCCTATATCGCCGCTACCGGCCTCAATCCGCAGGCGGCTTCCCGGGAGCGACGGTACGCGTTTCTGCGGGAGACGGCGCGGGCGTACGGCGCTTCCGCGATCGCCGTCGCTCACCATGCCGACGATCAGGCGGAGACGGTGCTCATGCGATTCCTCCGCGGCAGCGGCATGACCGGCCTGTCAGGAATTCCCATGCGACGGTCCGAGCAGGAGTTGGAACTGATCCGCCCCCTGCTGCGTATTACCAAAGGTGAGTTGCTAGCTTATAATGAGCGCTTCGGCGTGCCGTCCGCGAACGACAGCAGCAACGTCAAGATGAATTATCTTCGCAATGCCGTGCGCCTGGAGGCGCTGCCGTTCCTCGAACGGTACAATCCGGAGCTGCGGACGGGCCTGGGCCGTCTTGCGGAGCTGGCCTCGGCGGAGGACGACTATATGGAGGCGGAGGCGAGACGACGACTGGCCGCGGGAGCCGAGCGGTCGGGCGAGGGCTGGCGCCTGGACGCGGCGTATTTCCGTGGGCTTCACCTTGCTTTACAACGCAGAATGATTAAACTAATATTAAATGGTCTTGCAGGACTGCATTCCCAGGCTCATTATGAGCGTGTGGACGACATTGTGTCGGCGGTGGCAGCCGAGAGGCCGAGCGTCGCCCGCATGGATGTCGGGGGCGGCTCCGTGCTGATCCGGGAGTATGGCTTCGCATACATAGGGCCTGCGCCGCTCGCGCATGCCGGCTATAGCCATTCCGTCGCAGCGTTCCCTGGACGCTCCGGGCAGCTGGAGCTGATCGTGCCGGAGTGCGGACTTATATTCCGTTTCAGGCGCGAGGACGAGCTCCGCGATGCATCGCCGGACTCCCGCCGGGAGGCTTTTTTTGACGAATCGGAGCTGTCTATGCCGCTCGTCGTGCGCAGCCGCAGACCGGGCGACCGTATAGACCTTCTGGGACTAAAAGGCTCCAAGAAGGTGCAAGATATATTCATCGACGCCAAGGTTCCCCGCAGCCGGCGCGATCTGTTGCCGTTGCTCGCCGACGGTTCCGGCCGTATTCTATGGCTGCCGGGGCTCAGACGATCGCGGCATGCCATGCCGGGGGGCGAGGGCGCGGCCATTCGCGTGACATGTTCGGAGTCAAGCCATCATACCGTTTAATATCGGCCCGGGAGGTCCCATCGTTGCAGAATGACATTCAAGAAGTACTCTACTCGGAAGAACAGATCCAATCGAAGGTACAGGAATTGGGAGCCGCCATCAGCCGCGATTACGAGGGGCGCAACCCGCTTGTAATTTGCGTGTTGAAGGGCGCCTTTATTTTTATGGCCGATCTGTCCAAGAACATCGCCATCCCGCTCGAGCTGGACTTCATGGCCGTATCGAGCTACGGCAACTCGACCCGTTCGAGCGGCGAGGTTCGCATCGTCAAGGATCTCGACACTTCGGTCGAAGGCCGGGATATTCTGATCGTGGAGGACATTATCGACAGCGGTCTGACGCTCAGCTACCTGATTGACGTACTCGAGCGCCGCAATGCCAAGTCCGTGCGCGTCGTCGCCTTGTTCGACAAGCCGGGCCGCCGCACCGTCGATCTGAACGCCGATTATACGGGCTTCACCATTCCCGACGCATTTGTCGTGGGCTACGGACTCGATTATGCGGAGCACTACCGCAACCTGCCTTACGTTGGCATCTTAAAAGAGGAAATTTACTCGAACCGCTAAGTTTTGCCGCCTTCCGGTGTTTTTCCGCGCAGCCGCGCGTTTTATTGAGATACCAAGACAGGCTATGGTAAAATGATGAAAGCGTGTCGGGAGGAGGTCAGGGATGAATCGGTTTATCCGGAATACAGGATTTTATTTGCTTATATTTTTGGTGACCGTCGGGATCGTGCAATTTTTTATCGGCAAGAACACGACCACCGAGCCGCTCACCTACAACCAATTGATGACTGCGATCCAGTCGAAGGCCATCCAGGACCTCGAGATGCAGGTCAACCGCGGCACCTATCTGCTGACCGGCCACTTCAAGAAGGATATGGCGCCTGCAGATCACAAGGGCGATGCGTTCTCGACCCGGATTCAGACCGAGCGCGACGCCAACGCGATTAATGACGCGGCGGTAGCGCAGGGCTTCGATCTCAAGAACAAACCGATGCAGGGCGAGAGCTTCTGGCTGACGTTCCTCACCTCCATCATACCGTTCGTCATTATGTTCATCCTGTTCTTCTTCCTGATTAATCAGGCGCAGGGCGGCGGCGGCAAGGTGATGAACTTCGGCAAGAGCAAGGCCCGTCTTTATAATGAAGAGAAAAAGCGCGTGACGTTCGAGGACGTGGCGGGTGCGGACGAAGAGAAGCAGGAGCTCGTCGAAGTCGTCGAATTCCTGAAGGACCCCCGCAAGTTCGCCGCCCTCGGAGCCCGCATTCCCAAGGGCGTGCTCCTCGTAGGCCCTCCGGGTACCGGTAAGACGTTGCTGGCTCGCGCCGTAGCGGGCGAAGCCGGCGTGCCGTTCTTCAGCATCTCGGGCTCTGACTTCGTCGAGATGTTCGTCGGCGTCGGCGCATCCCGCGTGCGCGACCTGTTCGAGAATGCGAAGAAAAACGCGCCATGCATTATCTTCATCGACGAGATCGACGCCGTCGGCCGTCAGCGGGGCGCAGGCCTCGGCGGCGGACACGACGAGCGCGAGCAGACGCTGAACCAGTTGCTCGTCGAGATGGACGGCTTCGGCGCGAACGAGGGCATCATCATCGTCGCCGCGACGAACCGTCCCGACATCCTCGACCCCGCGCTGCTGCGTCCGGGCCGCTTCGACCGTCAGATCACGGTCGACCGTCCGGATGTCAAGGGCCGCGAGGCGGTGCTCAAGGTTCACGCGCGCAACAAGCCGCTGTCCAAGGACGTCAAGCTGGGCACGATCGCCAAGCGGACGACGGGCTTCACCGGCGCCGATCTGGAGAACCTGCTCAACGAAGCGGCGCTGCTCGCCGCCCGCAAGAACAAGAAGGACATCGCGATGCAGGAAGTCGACGAAGCGATCGACCGCGTCGTCGTCGGCACGGAGAAGAAGAGCCGTGTCATCAGCGACCGCGAGAAGCGTATCGTCGCTTATCACGAATCCGGTCATACGATCGTCGGCTTCTTCCTGGAGCATGCCGACATGGTACACAAGGTGACCATCATTCCGCGCGGACGTGCGGGCGGCTACGTCATCATGCTGCCCAAGGAAGATCGCATGCTGGTCACCAAGCAGGAGCTGCTGGATAAAGTCACGGGCTTGCTCGCAGGCCGCGTGGCCGAGGAGCTGTTCATCGGCGAGATCGGCACCGGCGCCTACAGCGACTTCAAGCAGGCGACGGGCATCGTGCGCAGCATGATTATGGAATACGGCATGAGCGACAAGCTCGGGCCGATGCAGTTCGGCGCGACGCAAGGCCAAGTATTCCTCGGCCGCGACATCGGTCACGAGCAGAACTACTCGGACGCGATCGCCTACGAGATCGATCAGGAGATGCAGTCGATCATCCAGTCGTGCTACGACCGGGCGAAGAAGCTGCTCACCGAGAAGAGCGCCGAAGTCCATCTGATGGCGAACACGCTGCTCTCCGAGGAGACGCTCGATCTGGAACAGATCAAGGCGCTCATCGAGAAGGGCGACATCAACGCAGCGGTCGACAGCGATGGCGGAGACTCCGGCAGCGAGCCGACTGGCGCAGAGCCGACGATCGATACGCTCGGCGGCAACGTCCGCGTGCGCATCACGCCGCGCGACGAGGAGACGAGCGCGAACCAGACGCCTCCGAATCCCGACCAACGCACGGACGAAGACAACGAGCCGAAGTAAATAGCAGTACGACGACAAAACCCGCAATTCCGCTGCCCAAGGCAGCGGGATCGCGGGTTTTTGCAGGAGTCGGCACGGTAAGCTGTCATTATTCCGGCATCGTCAGCGAGATTAAGCGACTTTACTGTCTTCGAAGCTTTGGGCAGGAACGATTTTGGATGAAAATGAGAAGAACCGGAACTGATTTGACTGAATAGAATAATACATATATAATAAAAATACTGATGTGGCGGGAGAGCACCCCCACGTTAAAAAAACAAAGCTCACGTATGATGTGGTGGAAGGGCAATCCCCACGTTAAAAAAAGAAAGCCCATTGTATGAAGTGGCGGAAGGGTGAGATCCCCACGTTAAAAATTAAAACCCCCATTGTATGATTGGAAGAAAAGGCCTAAGATTATCTTAGGTCTTTTCTTCATTAAAATTTATGCAAGGGGTTTATTATGTCTGACAAAAAAATTGTGTTTCATCAGCTTTCTCAGGATTTTTATAAGGAGCACACGCATTTAGTTGAAATGGCTGATAAACCCGGGCATGATAAAGGGCGCGGTTACGGTGTGCTTCTAGTTGAGGTTTTAGGTTATAAATTTGCTATTCCTTTGCGTTCCAAAATGAGCATGAATCATCCTGGAAATTTCACAACGAAAATCCACAGTCCTGAGGGCAAGAAGGTTAGGCATGGACTAGATTATACAAAAGCAGTTATTATCACTGAAGATCGATTTATTATTACTCAACGTGAATTTATGCTTGCGGACAAAAGTGATTATGTCAAAATTAATGATAATGAGCATAAAATTATTGCTGATTTTGAAAAATTTATTCGAAGGTATATTAACGCTGTCAATAAAAATGACCAAAATATTTTAAGAAATTATCAGTATTCGACTTTCCAAAATTATCATGCAGAATTTGGACTAATCCATAAATAATTATACAAATGAAGAGAAAAACTTCTTCCAAAAATCTGTGAACATTCATTGACAGTACCCCCTGGCACGTGTAAATTTATTGTTATCTCATTGGCAACGGTTGTGTTTTTGGCAACCCCATTTTTCTTTCGCGGTCTAATTTGTGCTTATTTTCACAAGTAAATAGATGCCGGCGTTTTTTCGCCGCAGGAGGAGAATTCATCATGGAAGCTTTGGCCCTTGAGCGCAAGGCGGAGCAGAATCGCGAGTTGCGCGAGCGTCTCGCGCAATTGAAGAAGGAACGCAACGCCATCATTCTGGCTCATTACTATCAGCGCGACGAGATTCAAGAGGTGGCCGACTTCCGCGGCGACTCGTTCCTGCTCGCCCAGAAGGCGGCGCAGACGGACGCGGACGTCATCGTATTTTGCGGCGTTCACTTCATGGGCGAGAGCGCCAAGATCCTCGCGCCGAACAAGACTGTGCTCGTGCCCGACGAGCGCGCGGGCTGCCCGATGGCGGACATGGTCAATCCGATCGGCCTGCGGGAGCTGAAGGCGAAGCATCCGAATGCGCAGGTCGTCACCTACATCAACTCGTCGGCGGACGTGAAGGCGGAGACCGACATCTGCTGCACATCGGCCAACGCGGTCAAGGTCGTCAACTCGGTCGATAGCGACGAGGTCATCTGGTGCCCGGACAAAAATCTGGGCCACTACGTGCAGCAGCATACGGACAAGAAGATGATCATCTGGGAAGGCTACTGCAACACGCACGACATGCTGACCGTCAAGGACGTATACGAGATGCGCGCCAAGTATCCGGACGCCCAGTTCGTCGTGCATCCGGAATGCCGTCCCGAGGTCGTCGAGCTGGCGGACTTCGTCGGCAGTACGACCGGCATCCTGAAATATTGCCGCGAATCGAGCCACAAGGAGTTCATCGTCGGCACCGAGGACGGCACAGGATACCAGCTGCGGGTAGACAGCCCGGACAAGACGTTCCATTTTGCGAGCAAGTTCCTCGTCTGTCCGAATATGAAGGTCAACAACCTGAAGAAGGTCGTCAAGGCGCTCGAAACGATGCAGCCGCAAATTCACGTGCCGCAGGACGTGGCCGACAAGGCCCGCCTGTCGCTCGAACGCATGCTGCTCGTCAAGTAAACGCCGCCAAGCACGGCCGGCTGCGGCCGGCTAAGACCAATAACTTCAGACGGGGAGTCGCAGAGGCTTATGATACCACGGTACATCGTCGATTTTGATCCGGCGCAGCTGGAGACCGTACGGACGGATATGATCATCATCGGGGCGGGGATCGCGGGACTATTCACGGCCCTGCAGGCGGCCAAGGACAGGCGTGTCCTCATGATCACCAAGAAGTCGCTGTTCGACAGCAATACGCGCTATGCGCAAGGCGGCATCGCTGCGGTCATCTCGGAGGATGACTCGCCCGAGTTCCATCGGCAGGACACGCTTATCGCGGGCGCCGGCCTGTGCGATCCCGAGGCGGTCGACGTGCTCGTGCACGAGGGGCCGGACGGCGTACAGGCGCTGATCCAGTACGGCACGCATTTCGACGAGGAAGACGGGCATCTCGCGCTGACCAAGGAAGGCGCGCACAGCCAGCGCCGCATTCTCCACGCCAACGGCGACGCGACCGGCTACGAGATCGTGCGCGCGCTGGCGGCCAAGGTGCAGAGCGTGCCGCAGATCGAGGTGTGGGACGATCACTTCGCGCTCGACCTGCTGACGGAGGACGGCGTCTGCATCGGCGCGCTCGTGCAGCGGCCGGACGGCAGCCGCGTCATCGTGCGCGGGGACGCGACGGTGCTGTGCTCGGGCGGTACGGGCCAGCTCTACCGCTACACGACCAATCCGGAGGTAGCGACCGGGGACGGCATCGCGATGGCATACCGGGCAGGTGCGGTCATCCGCGATATGGAGTTCAATCAGTTCCACCCGACGTCGCTCTGCTATCCCGGCGCGCCCCGCTTTCTCATCTCGGAGGCGGTCCGCGGCGAGGGAGCCGTGCTGCGCAACATCCGGGGCGACCGCTTTATGGACAAGTACCATCCGCAGCTGGAGCTCGCACCGCGCGATGTCGTTGCCCGCGCCATCGTCAGCGAGATGGAACTGACGAAGTCGACCTACGTCTATATCGATATTACGCATGAATCGCCGGATCTCATCAAGCATCGTTTTCCGAACATATACGAATTCTGTCTGAACTACGGTCTCGATATGACGACGGACTGGATTCCGGTGGCGCCGGCTGCCCATTATATGATGGGGGGCGTACGCACGGATATGAACGGCGAGTCGAGCATCGCCCGGCTGTTCGCCTGCGGCGAAGTATCGTCGACCGGCGTGCACGGTGCGAACCGGCTCGCGAGCAATTCGCTGTCCGAAGCGATCGTGTTCGGCCGCCGCATCGTCGAACGCGTCCGCTCGCTGCCGCCGCTGTCGGCAGAGGCGCGCACCGGCTATGCGTCCGAGCGGATCGGCGCGCCCGCGGGCAAGATGGCGGAGCGCAGGCTGAAGCTGCAGAAGCTGATGGTGCGCTTCGCGGGATTGCGCCGCGATGCCCATGGCCTGACCAAGGGAGTCGAGGAGCTTCACCGGCAGGCGCCGCTGTACCAGACGGTGATGGCGTCGCGTGAGGAGTTCGAGTATGCGAACCTGCTCATCTGCGCCACGCTCATGATGGAGTCGGCGCTCATGCGCGAGGAGAGCCGCGGCGCGCACTACCGGGAGGACTTCCCGGACAAGGACGATCTGCTCTGGCGCAAGCATACGCTCATGCACAGGGAACGGGGCATCGGAGAGGAGTTCATAGGCGATGTTTGAATCGGAAAAGGATTGGGAAATCGCGGGGCCGGCGCTCGAGGCCGTCAAGGCGCAGCTGCGAGCCTGGCTCGCCGAGGATATCGGGAGCGGGGACGTGACGACGATGTCGACGGTGCCGCCCGGACACCGGTCGAAGGGCATCATCCACGCCAAGGAAGCGGGCGTGCTGGCGGGCATGCCGCTCATGCGGCTCGTGTTCGGCGTCGTCGACCCTGCGCTCGTCGTCGACTCGCGCGCGCAGGACGGCGACCGCGTGGATCGCGGCACGGTGCTGGCGGTCGTCGAGGGCGCTTCGCACAGCATTCTGACCGGCGAGCGGCTCGCGCTGAACCTGCTGCAGCGGCTGTCCGGCATCGCGACCAAGACGCGCATCTACGTCGACGCGGCGGAGGGCTATCCGGCGCGGATCGTGGACACGCGCAAGACAACGCCGGGACACCGCACGCTCGAGAAGTACGCGGTGCGCGTAGGCGGCGCACGCAATCACCGGTTCGGCTTGTACGATGCCGTCATGATCAAGGATAATCATATCAAGGCGGCGGGCGGCATCTCTGCGGCCGTGACGTCGGCCAAGGCGCGGATTCCCCACACGATGATGATCGAGGTGGAGGCGGAGTCGCTGGAGCAGGCGGTCGAGGCGGCCCGGGCGGGCGCGCACATCATCATGCTCGACAACATGTCGCCGGCCCGCATGCAGGAGGCCTGCGCCGAGCTGCGCCGCATCGCGCCGCATATCGTGCTGGAGGCGTCGGGCGGCATCCGGCCGGAGCGCGTCAGCGAAGTCGCGGCATCCGGCGTCGACGTCATCAGCGTCGGAGCGCTGACGCATTCGTTCGCGGCGCTGGACATCAGTCTGGACCTGAACGAGATCAAGAAGGGGGAAGTGTCTTGATTCTGGTCGTCGACGTCGGCAACACCAATATCGTGCTCGGTCTGTATCAAGGCACGGACCTGCTCCATCATTGGCGGCTCAGCACGAACCGCTCGGCGACGGTGGACGAGTACGGCATCATGCTGACCAACCTGTTCAACATCGCGGGCATCCGCGCGGCGGACATCGACGGCGTCATCGTGTCGTGCGTCGTGCCGCCGCTCATGCCCACGCTCGAGCGGCTGTTCGACAAGTACGTCGGCCGCGACGCGCTTGTCGTCGGGCCCGGCATCAAGACGGGCCTCAATATCCGCTACGAGAATCCGAAGGAGGTCGGCGCGGACCGGATCGTCAATGCGGTCGCCGGCATCGAGCATTACGGCGCCCCGCTCGTCGTCGTCGACTTCGGCACGGCGACGACCTTCGACTATATCGACCCGTCGGGATCGTATCTGGGCGGGGTCATCGTGCCGGGCATCGGCATCTCGGCCGAGGCGCTGTATCAGCGCGCGGCACGGCTGCCGCGGGTCGAGCTGGCGAAGCCGCGCGCGGTCGTCGGCCGCAACACGGTGGCCGCGATCCAATCCGGCGCGATCTACGGCTACGCGGGCCAGGTAGACGGCATCGTGAAGCGGATCTGCGCCGAGCAGCGCTGCACCCCGCGCGTCGTCGCCACCGGCGGACTCGCCGAGCTGATCGCGGGCGAGTCGGAGACGATCGAGGCGGTCGATCCGATGCTGACGCTGGAAGGGTTAAGAATCATTTACGAACGCAACCTATAAAGATCGGGACCGGAGCGATGTCCTCCCGTCGGGTGGTGTCGAGGACGTGCCAGGGGCGCGGTTCGGCATGTGGCACGCGGCACGCTGGCGGGTATCGACTCCGGCTCATGACATCAATGGCAGAGGAGCGGATGAAGTGACGGACGAGTTGATTAGAGGCACGGCATGGGGCGGCGCGGTCCGCGTATTCGGCGCGAAGACGACCGAACTGGTGCGCGAGCTTCAACGCAGGCATGACACCTATCCGACGGCGTCGGCCGCGCTGGGACGGACCGCGACGGCGGCGGCGATGATGGGCTTCATGCTCAAGGGCGAGGAGAGGCTCACGGTTCAGGTCAAGGGCGACGGGCCGATCGGCCAGATCGTCGTGGACGCCAACGCGGCCGGCGAGGTGAAGGGTTATGTGGACTACCCTCACACCCACCTGCCCAGCAACAGCCTGGGCAAGTTGGACGTATCCGGCGCAGTCGGCAAGACCGGCTATCTCAACGTAATCAAGGACCTGGGGCTCAAGGAGCCGTACCGCGGCAGCGTGCCCCTCATCTCCGGCGAGCTGGCGGAGGACTTCACGTATTACTTCGCGGCTTCGGAGCAGACGCCGTCGGCGGTGGGCTTGGGCGTCCTGGTGGACACCGACAATTCCGTCCTGCACGCGGGCGGCTTCGTCGTCCAGGTGCTGCCTGACATCACGGACGAGCAGCTGTCCCGGCTCGAGCAGGCCGTCGCGGCGATGCCGCATGTGACTGCACTGCTCGACCAGGGCGAATCGGCCGAAGGCATCCTCGGCTTCCTCGTGGGCGACGATCTGACGATTCACGACCGGATCGAGCCCAAGTTCGCCTGCGGCTGCTCGCGCGAGCGCGTGGAGCGCACGCTGATCAGCATGGGCGAAGCGGAGCTGCGCAAGCTGATCGACGAGGACGGACAAGCCGAGCTGAGCTGCCACTTCTGCAACGAAGCTTACCAATTCAGCGGCGAGCAGCTCCGGGATATACTGGACCGCGCTACGTCTTCTTAAGGGAGGGATACGGCCATGAGGCAGACGAAGCGGCTGGCGAAGCCGATCGTTCTGCTGGCTCTGACCTGGGCGCTGGCTGCGGAGACCGGTTGTACGGTAAAATCGGCGCATCCGGCGGAGCCCTCCGGCCCGGATTCGCTCCCGACCGGGGCGATGACGGGGGCGCCGGGGGGAGCGGGCGATACCGTGGCGATTGTGGGGGAGACGCGCATTACCCGGCGGCAGCTGGTGGATGCGCTGCTGGACTCGTACGGAGAGCAGACGATCCGGACGATGATGCTGCGCGTGGCCGTTCAGAAGGAAGCCGAGGCCGTAGGCCTGTCGGTGTCCGATGAGGCGTTACAGCGCGAGCTGCGCAAGGCGAGCGCAGGGTACGATAGCCTGGACGCCTTCTATGCGGCGCGGCAGGATCAGCTTGGCATGACGCGCGAGGATGTGCGCAAGGATCTGACGTACAAGCTGCTGCTCGAGGCGCTGGCGATCCGGGGCGCGAAGGTGACGGAGGCGGACGTCGACCGCTATATAAGCGAGCATGCGGAGGAATTCGCATCGCGCACGGAGCTGAGGCTGTCCCATATCGTCGTTGCCCGGGCGCGGGACGCGGAGCGGCTGCTGGATCGGCTCGGGCAAGGCGAAGACTTCGCGCAGCTCGCGGCCGCGAGCTCGACGGATGCGGATACGGCGCAGGACGGCGGCAATCTGGGATGGGTCGCGTTGGACGATCCATTCGTGGATGCGGGGCTGCTGACTGCGGCCGCGAAGCTCGAGGTCGGCGAAGCGGCAGGACCGATCCGCACGGCGGCCGGCTACGAGCTCGTCCTCGTCTCGGGACGCCGCGATGCGGACGAACAGGACGCAGCCGCGCTGCGCGAAGAAGCAAGGCGTCAGTATGCGCTGTCCGTATCCTTGCCGTTGCCGCAGGTCGAACAGTCGCTGCTGGACAAATACGGGGCCAGCGTACTAGACGGGGCGCTGCAGTTTTAGTCATGCGGCATCATCCTTCTATTGACAATCCTATGCAACGTTGATAATATGAGAAAAGATAAAAGCCGACTGAAATTGTCGGAATAGGATAAATGGACGAGAGCCGTCCGTACTATGATGAGGAGGGAATCATTCGCCATGGCAAGAATCGTGCAGAATATCACGGACCTGATCGGAGATACGCCGCTCGTCCGCCTGAACCGCATCGTACCCGAAGGCAGCGCAGAAGTGTACGTGAAGGTGGAATATCAGAATCCCGGCGCGAGCGTCAAGGACCGGATCGCCATCAGCATCGTCGAAGAAGCCGAGAAGGAAGGCAAGCTGAAGCCGGGCGGCACGATCGTCGAAGCGACCAGCGGCAACACCGGCATCGGCCTTGCTCTCGTCGCAGCTGCGAAGGGCTATCGTGCGGTTATCGTTATGCCTGAGACGATGAGCCTTGAGCGCCGCAACCTGCTGCGCGCCTACGGCGCCGAGCTGGTGCTGACGCCCGGCTCCGAAGGCATGAACGGCGCCGTGAAGAAGGCCGAGGAGCTGCTCAAGGACAACCCGGACTACTTCCTGGCCGATCAGTTCAAGAACCAGGCGAACCTCAAGATCCACCTCGAGACGACCGGTCCCGAGATCGTCGAGGCGATCAACTCGCTCGACGGCAAGCTGGACGCGTTCGTGGCGGGCATCGGTACGGGCGGCACGATCTCCGGCGCAGGCAAGGTGCTCAAGGACAACTTCCCGGGCATCAAGGTCGTTGCTGTCGAGCCTGCGGCATCCCCGCTGCTCTCGAGCGGCAAGGCCGGCCCGCACAAGATCCAGGGCATCGGTGCGAACTTCGTGCCCGAGATTCTGAACCGCGACATCTACGACCAGATCATCGCGGTCGAGAACGAAGACGCCTTCGAATGGGCGCGCACGGCAGCCAAGAAGGAAGGCATCCTGTGCGGCATCTCCTCCGGCGCGGCCATCTACGCAGCGCTGCAGGTGGCCAAGGAGCTCGGCGCAGGCAAGCGCGTCGTCGCGGTCGTCCCGTCCAACGGCGAACGCTACCTGAGCACGCCGCTGTTCAACTTCGAGAACTAATATCGGCATCATAGATGATCCGGCCGCCCCTTGAGGGTGGCCGGATTGTTTGCGTTGGCGCGACGGGTGAGGCAGGCGGCACAGAACGCCGGACAGCTCCGGAGGCGCGGCTGGCGGCGGCATGGCGTGGATAGCGATGTGTCGCATTCTTATTTGGTTGGCAGAGAGCGATATGGTCGGGATAACGATGTGTCACAGCCTTATTTGGCGGGCAGAGGGCGATATGGCCGGGATAGCGATGTGTCGCATTCTTATTTGGTGGGCAGAGGGCGATATGGTCGGGATAACGATGTGTCACATCCTTATTTGGCGGGCAGAGAGCTACTTGGTCGGGATAACGATGTGGTACATCCTTATTTGGTCGGCAGAGGGCGATATGGCCGGGATAACGATGTGGTACATCCTTATTTGGTCGGCAGAGGGCGATATGGTCGGGATAACGATGTGGCACAGCCTTATTTGGCGGGCAGAGGGCGATATGGCCGGGATAACGATGTGGTACATCCTTATTTGGCGGGCAGAGAGCGATATGGTCGGGATAACGATGTGGCACATCCTTATTTGGCGGGCAGAGGGTGATATGGTCGGGATAACGATGTGACACATCCTTATTTGGCAGGCAGAGAGCTACTTGGTCGGGATAACGATGTGCCGCATTCTTATTTGTCCAGCAGACAGCAGTCGAGCTGCGGTATGCAAAAAAGAGGGCTTGCGCCCTCTTTTCGACTATAGCGCGCCCGCTTGTCGGCAGATCGCTACCGCCTCGTCGTAATCGTCGACGTCGACGATGGCCGTCAGCAGAATGTCGCGCCCCGTCACCCGATTGTTCGGGCCGCCGGAGCTCATCCCGCTCGCGCTGACGCTGGACGCGGCCAGCGCAGCGGCGTCGGGACTGTCGAAGTCGCCGCCGAGCGTCAGGAAGCCGAGGCTGCGAAACGTGCCGGCAATCGTGTCGCCCAACTGGTCGAGATGCTCCATACCGGTGCCGGGATAGCCGTCGAATCTGTCGATCTCATACTCGGAGAGACGCAGCCGCTTCAATCCCTCCAGCGCCTCATCGGCCTGGTCCGGCGTGTTGAAGTAGGCCAGCACCGCCCGTTCCGCCATTGCGTCGTCCTCCTTTTTGACCGGCATCAGGCGCCGGTCCGGTCAACGTAGTATGGATGACGAGCTGGCGCGCTATGCGCAGCGCTTGCTGCCATCACGAGTCCGGCGCAATCCCCGGATGACACGCGCGATGTCTGCAAACTCATATTTTCTTTTTCAAATACCGCCGATATGTGTGCATCACCCACAGATGAATCTTGGCCTGCGTGTACTTGTAAATAAACCACGGCAACGAGGGCAGATAGTCGTGAATGGCGACGATGCAGTCGTCAGACTCGGGTACTTGCAGAAACTCCAGCCGCCCGCGATGCGTCTGCTTCGGACTTGAGAACGAACCGCCCGTAATGTAATAAAGCGCCCGGGTCGGGGAGCTTCGTTCCTCCGAGTAGGTTAACTCCAGCAGGGGCGTCTTGCGCGGGGAGATGTAGATTCGGTAGATGTTCGACTTGTCGTGCGACACGTTGATCAGCGGCCCGGCGACCCTGTTCAGCCAGCCCAGATAAGTCGTTGCCGCCGAGCCTGCGTCCATGCCTGCGGGCAGCCTCATGCGCTGCACCGAACGGACGTCCGACCTGGCCGCGCGCGATGCGTCCCCCGACCTGCGCTTCTGCTTGTCACCGGTACGTCCGCCGCTCCTTGCCCGCTCATGCGCAATCGCCTCTTCGGCTGCCTGACGGAACGGGATAACGCCTTCCCCGATGCCATGTACGCGCCGGTCCTGCCGGGCAACCATCGGATGCACGAGACTCTCGATCAACGGATAGGCCATCTCCTTGGGCGTGCCGGTGATCAGCGCGAGCCACAGACGGGACAGATAGACGGAGAAGGCGGGAAAGGGAATAAAAAACCGTTTTTTGCCGAGCGTGTCCGCTGTCTGGCGCAGCATCTCCTTGTAGGACATCACGTCGGGTCCGCCGATATCGATCGCGCGGCGATATACGTCGGTGCGCCCGATGGCTGCCGTCAGAGCGTCCAGCACTTCGGACAAGGCGATCGCATGGGTCGGCGTACGGGTCCACTTGGGCAGAATCATGAGGGGCAGACGACGTACGAGCTTCAGCAGAATGGGAAAAGAGGAGCCCTCGGGCCCGACGACGAGACCTGCGCGCAAAGTCGTCACGGGAACGCCGTAGGAGGCGAGCACCTTTTCTACCTCCAACCGGCTTCGCAGATGGCGGGAGAGCCGGTCGGGCGGCACATCCGGCGGGATAATGCCGCTGAGATATACAATCTGGCGCACGCCGTTCTTGCTGGCGGCTCTGGCGAAGTGGTCGGCGAGCACCACGTCCATGTCCTCGAAGCGAGCTTGGGTGAGCTTGGCCGAGGGGAGCATGGAGTGGACCAGATACACCGCATAGTCGGCACCGGCCAGCGCCCGCTCCGCATCGATCAGCGAGAAAAGATCGCACGAGCGCCAAGTGACATGCGGCTCGTCCTGCCGGCTGTCACCGCCGCGCGACAGCGCGATCACATCCGCGAACGCCGTCAACCGCTTCAGCAGATTGCTGCCGATATAGCCGCTGGCTCCTGTCAAGGCGACGACAGGCCTTTTGGCTGCGCTATCGTTCTGTATAGTCATCGCTTGATTGCTCCTTAGGACCGTCTCTGACGTCACGTACCCGCTAACACGGGACAAGTAACAACCCCGCCGGCCGGCGGGGTTGAAGGGAGAGCGAGCAGCGCAGGGCGATTGCAGGGCGGACATGGCCCAGGCTCACAGCCATTCCCTGAGCTTCACCTCAAGCTTATGCTCTTTGTGGTCCTTGATGGAGATGTAATGAAGATCGAGCACGCCGTCGTGCTCGTCGTCTACGACGAGCGCGTCGCCGCGATAGGGAGTATCGTTCATGAGCGCGTATTCCTGATCCGACGGATCGAGCAGTTCGTACAGCTCTTTTTTGCTGCCTGTCTCCGGATTCACCAGCATCAGCAGACCGGTCTGGTTCGGACGGATGAGCAGGTAGTTCTCGCCGATCCCCTCCACGCCATAGACCTCGTCCAACCCGCCCAGCTTTTTCAGATCGTACGACTTGTCAATGCTGCCGTCCGCGTTCAGAATTCGCACAGTCTTGCCGTCCGAGAGTACGGCCTGATTGCCGAGCCGCGTCACATTCGGCGTCACACGCTGGAAGAAACGCACCGCTGCCTGATCGATTAGCTTCTTGTTCTTGACATAGCCTGCCGTATATTCCGTGTGCACATGCGGCTCGCCGAAGTCATCCGTCATTGTCACGACGAATTCGCCGGACTTCAGCATGTTTACGTGCAAGCTGGTAAAGTCGTGGTGTGTATAATCGAGCTTCCCCGTCAGCACGGCGGGCGTGCTGGCCGGATCGGAGGTATACAGATTGCCGGATTTCTTGTCCAGCCAGAAGACGGTCGTCACGCTCGTAAACGAATAGCCCAATTCGTAAGGGTTGCCATCGTCTACGGTGACGGTGCGCGTCTCGCTCTGCCACTTGACGTCGGCGCCGAGCGACTGGGCGACGAAGCGGATCGGCACATAAACCGCATCGTTCTTAAGCTTCGCGGGCGCATTCAGCGTAAAGGACTGATCGTTGTGCTGCGCCGTCCTGGCACCTAGCGTCAGCTTGACCGTGTGATTCGGCGCGTAAATCGAGACGAGCTTCTTGGTCCCGTCCCAGTCTACATAGGACTTGAGCAGCTGCGATACCATACGGAGCGGGACGTAGACGCTGCCGCTGCTGTCCAGGAAGGGCGCCTGGGAGCCGGCCGAGACCGCGTTGCCGTTCACGACAAGCTTCAGCGGCTTGGCGGTCGCGGTTGCGGCTGCGGCGACAGTGCCGCCGGATGAAGCTGCGGTCGCCGTACCGGCCAGCAGCAGGGCCAGGCCGAACAGGCGGATTTTATGCTTGTTCCATTTATACTGGTGCATTCGGACACCTCATTATATTGATAGTCGTGGTAGCCTTCGTCTCTATTCAACTTACGGACGACACGGCGTACAGCACAGTTCCCCATGGCAGCGATAGACGAATCCGCCGCCGCCCGGTGTCGGCCCGCCCGTTCACCCCGCTGGCAGCACGATCGCCGCATTGTTGCGGTCCGTCTCCCAGGCCACCTTCGCGCCCAGCGACTCCGAGAGGAATCGCAGCGGGACGTACGTCTTGCCGCCAACGTAGGTCGGCGCCGTGCCGAGCGCGACCTTGCGCCCGTCCACGACTGCAGTCCTGCTGTACACCGTCAGCTTGATTGCACGGCTGCCCTTCGCGGCGGACACGACGCTGTCCTTGTAAGCGACCGTCGTGCCGAACGCCTCGAACAGCTCCCGCATGGGCACGAGCACGGTACCATCGCGCAGGACGGGGGCGGCGGACAAAACCATCGGCTTGCCGTTCCAGGTGACGGAGATGGCGGCGTTCACGGGCTGGGGATGGACATTGGCAGTTAGCGCCGTGCTCTCGTGCTGCCAGTCGGGTTCCGCTGGTCCCCAGCGCATGACTCGTCCGTCTTCAGTCAAGGCCAGGCCGCTGTTGATGGAGCGCGCGACGACCTTCCGAATGTCGCCGAGGCCGGGCAATCTAACGGCAGCAGGCTTATTGCCGAATCCCGTCAACGCCCATACGGCGTCGCTGTTATCAATTGCCAGAGCGTATGCCGAACCCGTGACGCCGCCGTCCATAGATTTGAACGTAACATTCCACTTGTATGACTCGAGGACGTCGAAGCCACCGATCCCGATTGACCCTTTATCATCGAGAATAAAAACGATACCACGATTCGAAGGCGTAGACGTCCCCGTTACTGCTAGGGCCTCACGCGGCGCTGGGACCTTGTAAGAATAAAATCCGAAATGAACGTTATCTCCCGAATAATGCTGTATGACTGTCCCGCTAGCGTCAATAAAAGCGAGATCAGCCTTAAAGTCGGCATCCTTTATATGCTCTCCGACCAGTGCTGGCATGATTTCAAGTTCATCCAGCGCTTGCTTGACCGCTTCGCTGTCAGTAGAGCTGCAAATATCGCCCCAATAAGCATTTTTTGTCGCCAGTGCGACCTGGCAGGTCCCGCCCCAAGCCCAGAGCTTGCCCGAGCGCTCTAATGCCAAATGCCCGAACTGTCCGGATGTGATCTTTGCAATTCCGCCCAGCCCTTCCACCTGCACGACCGTTCCGGACTCGCTGTTCCACGACCACACGGTTCCGTCCTTTTTCAACACCAGATCACTTGTTAGCTGCGACGCATCCTTCACGACGGGTCCGCGCCTGGCCTCCCCGTTGCCCGACCAGTACCAGATCGTCCCGTCCGATGCGAGCGCTGCGCTGAGTTGAGATCCGTAGGCGATATCGGTGATGCCCGACAGCGGCTTGCCGCCGTCCGTACCCGTGTCCGCCGCTCGCGCCGAGGGCAATATCGTGGTCGCCGCCAGTATATAGAGCAGGAGCCCTGCCAACCCTTTTCCGATCGTACGACGCGGTCCGAACCTCATCCTGTACACGTCCCTCGAATTTGATTAAGAAAATCACCCTTATATACCCACTTTAGTGACGCTCTGGCAGACCAAAAGTTGCAAACGACTTGCCGCGATTCGCGCCAGCCTTCGTACTCGCTCTATCCTCCTCCCGCGTTTGTTGTATACTTTAGTGAAAAGAGGGAGCGGCCTGCGGCATGGAATCGCGCGAACGGCTCCCAAGGGGGACGCGACGAAGTTGGAAGTGTGCATACCGCTTGAGAAATGGCGGGAGTGGCTGCTTGAGCGGACAGACGCCGAGAAGCGCTACAACCGCCTCCCATATATAGAGAAGCATACGCTGACGCCAGGGGAGGACCGTATAGCGCTATGGCGCGGCGCTTGGGAGCGTGCGGACGAGTGTGCGTTCGTGCTGGAGAGCGGCAAGGGCGGGCGCTACACGTTTCTCGGCATCCGGCCGAGCGCGGTGCTGTCGGGTCGGGGAGACGAGGCGGCGTTCAGACGGCTCGGGGGAAATGGAAGTGCCGGCGCAGCAGAAGCGGGAGCGGAGAAAGCGGACGGCGCGTCGGAGGCGGACAGCGAAGGAAGCGGCGCGGCCGGCGGCGGAGACCGCTTGCCGCAGACGCGGCGACTGCGCGGCGACCCGATGGCCGTCGTGCGCGAGCTGATGCGCGCGTACCGCGCGCCCGCGGACACGGGCTTGCCCATGTTCACGGGCGGGGCGGTCGGCTACTTCGCGTACGACGTCGCGCGTTCGCTCGAGCGGCTGCCCGAGACGGCGGCGGACGAGCTGGGGCTGCCGGATTATGTATTTCTGCTGATCGACGAGGTGTGGATCGTCGATCATGAGGCGGGCGAGCTGTACGTCGCCGTGCAGGCCGATCCGGGCCAGGCGGCGGGTTCGGACGCCGGACTCGCGCGCATCTACGAGGCGGCGGCCGTCCGGGCGAAGCGCATGAAGGCCGACTGGGACCGCATCGTCGCGGCCGCCGGGGAGCCGGCGGCGGCCGCTGCACTCGCCGCCGCCCGCGGACTGCTCGCGGAGGAAGGGCTGGCGCTCGACGTCGAGGCGTTCGCGCAGGGGCTGCGTACTTCCTTTTCCAAGGCAGCGTTCGAGCTGGCGGTCCGCCGCATCCAGCATTATATCGGCCAAGGCGACGTGTTCCAGGTCAACCTGTCGCTCCGGCAGACGATGCCGGTGCAGGCGACGCCCGAGGCGCTGTACGAATGGCTGCGGCTCATCAATCCTTCGCCGTACATGGGCCTGCTGCGCCTGCCGGGCTTCAGCCTCGTGTCGGCATCGCCGGAGCTGCTCGTCAAGCGGCAGGGCGATCTCGTGAGCATGCGGCCCATCGCGGGCACGCGCAGGCGCGGACGTACGCCCGAGGAGGACGCGGCGATGGCGGACGAGCTGCTGACGAGCGTCAAGGAGCGGGCCGAGCACATCATGCTCGTGGACCTCGCGCGCAACGACCTGGGCCGCATCTCGGCCTACGGCTCGGTCCATGTGCCGGAGCTGCTCACGATCGAGCGCTACTCGCATGTGATGCACCTCGTCTCGCAGGTCGAGGGCCGCGTGGCGCCGGGCAAGGACAGCCTCGACGTGCTGGCGGCTTCGTTTCCCGGCGGCACGATCACGGGCGCGCCCAAGATCCGCACGATGGAGATCATCGAGGAGCTAGAGCCCGTGCGCAGAGGCGCGTATACCGGGTCGATCGGATGGATTGACTACGCGGGGAATATGGAATTTAATATAGTTATCCGTACGATGGTGGCGAAGGACGGCCTGTGTCATATCCAGGCGGGCGCCGGCATCGTCATCGATTCAGATCCCGAGCGGGAGTTCTACGAGTGCCTGAACAAGGCCAAGGCGCTCTGGAAGGCGGTACAGTACGGAGAGCGGCTCAGCCCGGACGGGACGAAGGCCGACACGGAGGGGGACTGGGCATGATTCTGGTCATCGACAATTACGATTCGTTTACTTATAACCTGGTGCAATATTTGGGCGAGTTGGGCCAGGACATCGTCGTGAAGCGCAACGACGAGATCGACCTGGAGGGCATCGCAGCCATGAAGCCCGACCACATCCTCATCTCGCCGGGGCCGTGCACGCCGAACGAGGCGGGCATCAGCCTGTCTCTGATCGACCGCTTCAAGGGCGAGATCCCGATCTTCGGCGTGTGCCTCGGGCATCAGTCGATCGGACAGGCTTTCGGCGGCGACGTCGTGCGCGCGCCCCAGCTCATGCACGGCAAGACGAGCGAGATGACGCACGACGGGCGCACGATCTTCGAGGGCGTGCCGACGCCGTTCACGGCGACCCGCTATCACTCGCTCATCGTGAAGCGGGATACGCTGCCCGACTGCCTGGAGATCAGCGCGGAGACGGACGGCGAGATCATGGGGCTGCGCCACAAGGAATATGTCGTCGAGGGCGTACAGTTCCATCCCGAGTCGATCATGACCGATCACGGTCGCACGCTGCTGCAGAACTTCCTGAACTACAAGTCGGGCCTGCGCCAATGAAGCTGCTGCTGGACGGACAACTTATAGACAGCCGCGAAGCCGTGATCTCGGTCTACGATCACGGCTTCCTGTATGGGATGGGCCTGTTCGAGACGCTGCGCACGTACGACGGCAGGCCGTGGCTGCTGCGCGAGCACGCGGAGCGCTTGGCCGAGGGCTGCGCCGCGCTCGGCATCGCGTACCGGCCGGACCCGGAAGCGATGGCGGTCGGCATCGCGCGCCTGCTCGCGGCCAACGGGCTCGCGGACGCCTATGTCCGCTGGTCGGTATCCGCCGGCGACGGCGAGGTCGGGCTGCCTGCGGGCGCATACGAGCGGCCGCGCGAGATCGTCTACGTCAAGTCGCTCGCGACGGACGATCCCGCTGCGCGGCCCGGCAAGACGCTGCGCCTGCTGCGCCTGCGGCGGACGCGGCCCGAGCTTGGCGAGCTGCGGCTCAAGTCTTTTCACTACATGAACAACATCGCGGCCAAGCGGGAGCTGCAGGCCGGCGGTGCGGCCGCCGGCACCGAGGGGCTGTTCCTGAACGAGCGCGATGAGATCGTCGAAGGCCTGGTGAGCAATGTGTTCTGGGTGCGGGACGGAGAGCTGCACACGCCGTCGCCGGGTACTGGTCCGCTCGCGGGCGTGACCCGCGGTTGCGTGCTGGAGCTGGCGCGGCGACTGGGTATCGTGTGCCATGAGGGCAGGTACCGCTGGAACGATCTGACGCAAGCGGATGAGGCGTTCGTCACGAATTCCATCCAGGAGCTCGTGCCGATCGATCGGCTCGAAGCGCCGGACGGGACGTTGGCGAGATTCGCAGCCGCTTCGTTCTCTGACCGTTCGACAACCGGCGGAGACGCGTCGCCTGCATCGACAGCGGGTCCTTTGACCCGGAGATTGATGGAGGCCTACCGCGCCGCCGCGGAGAAAGGCGATGAAGCATGAATCCTGTCATTTACAGTAGACGCTACCGGTTCGCGGACGGGCTGGCGCTGTCGCTCGGCGAGCGGACGCTCATCATGGGCATTCTGAACGTAACGCCGGATTCGTTCTCGGACGGAGGGCAGTACGATTCGATCGAGGCGGCCGTGCGCCGGGCGGCTCAGATGGCCGAGGAGGGCGCCGACCTGATTGACATCGGCGGGGAATCGACGCGGCCGGGGCACGAGCCCGTGACGGCCGAGGAGGAGCAGCGGCGAATATTGCCGGTCATTGAGGCCGTACGGCGGGAGGTCCGGCTCCCGATCAGCGTCGACACGTATCGTGCCGAGACGGCGGAGCGGGCGCTCGCGGCCGGCGCTCACCTTTTGAACGACATCTGGGGTCTCAAGCACGATCCCCGCATGGCCGGCGTCGCGGCCGAATATGGCGTCCCCGTCATTCTGATGCACAACCGGCAGCGGCGGGATTATCAAGACTTCGTACCCGACGTGCTGCGCGATCTGCAGGAGAGCGTCGCGCTCGCGCAGACGGCGGGTATCGCGGACGACCGCATCTGGCTGGACCCCGGCATCGGCTTCGCCAAGGATTACGAGGACAATCTGGAGCTGATGGGCCGTCTGGACGAGCTGAACAAGCTGGGTTATCCGGTGCTGCTCGCGACGTCGCGGAAGACATTCATCCGCCGCACGCTGGACCTGCCCGCAGACGATGTCGTCGAAGGGACCGGCGCCACGACGGCGCTGGGCATCGCGCAGGGCTGCCAGATCGTGCGCGTGCACGACGTGCGCGCCGCGAAGCGGGCCGCGACGATGACGGACGCGATCGTGTATCGCCAAGCGAAGTTAGGGAGTGATCGATAGATGGATACGATGAAGCTGAAGCGAATGGTGTTCTACGGGTATCACGGCGTCTATCCGGAGGAGAACAAGCTCGGTCAGAAGTACTATGTCGACCTGGATATGAAGCTGGATCTGGGCCGTGCCGCGGAGAGCGACGATGTGGCCGACACGGTGAACTACGCGGAGGTTCACGCCCTGGTCAAGGCAATCGTGGAAGGTCCGCCGGTGAAGCTCATCGAGAAGCTGGCGGCCGGCATTGCAACGGCGGTACTCGGTACGTATACTATAATCCATGAAGTCACAGTAGGAGTGACCAAGCCGAACCCGCCCTTCGACATTACGTTCGACGGCGTCACGGTGGAGCTGACGCGCGCCAGGTGACTTGAAGCGGGCTTGACCCGCCGGCATAGAAGGGCTGAGGCATGATGAAGCTGGCTTACGTGGCGCTGGGCGCCAATCTGGGCGATCGGGAGCGGTCGCTGGCGGAGGCGCTCCGGCGCTTGGACAGGACGCCCGGCATTCGGGTGGCGCGCGTATCGGGCGTGTACGAGACGGATCCTGTCGGCTATACGGACCAGCCGAACTTTTTGAATATGGCGGCGGCCGTCCAGACGAGCCTGCCGCCGCTGGAACTGCTCCGGGTGCTGCTGGCGCTGGAACTGGCGATGGGACGGGTCCGCGAAGTGCGCTGGGGACCGCGGATCATCGACCTGGACCTGCTGCTGTACGAGGACGCTGCGTGCGAGACGGACGAGCTGACGCTCCCGCACCCCCGCATGGGGGAGCGGGCGTTCGTGCTGGCGCCGCTGCGCGACGTGTGGGCGCCTGGCGAGGCTTTCCCTTGGGAAGCGCAGCTTCGGCCGGACGCGCTAGAGAGGGCAGGCATACGCCGTCTGGCTCCCGGTGCGGAGCTGCGCGGCCTTAGGGAGGAATGATCACATGCTGAAGATCGGCAATGTGGAGATGAGTAACAATGTGGTGCTGGCCCCGATGGCAGGCGTCTGCAATCCCGCGTTCCGGTTGATCGCCAAGGAATTCGGCTGCGGGCTCGTATGCGCGGAGATGGTCAGCGACAAGGCGATTCTGCACGGCAACCAGCGCACGCTGGAGATGCTGTTCGTCGACGAGCGGGAGAAGCCGCTCAGCCTGCAAATATTCGGCGGGGACAGGGAATCGCTGGTCGAGGCGGTCAAGTTCGTCGACAAGAACACGAACGCCGATATCATCGACATCAACATGGGCTGCCCTGTGCCCAAGGTGACCAAGTGCGACGCGGGCGCCAGGTGGCTGCTCGATCCGGCCAAGATTTACGAGATGGTCTCGTACGCGGTCGACGCGGCCGAGAAGCCGGTGACGGTCAAGATGCGCATCGGGTGGGACGACGAGCATATTTATGCGGTGGAAAACGCGCGGGCCGTCGAGCGCGCCGGCGGCGCGGCCGTCAGCGTGCACGGGCGCACCAGGGAACAATTGTATACGGGTCATGCGAACTGGGATATTATAAAAGACGTTAAGCAGGCCGTCTCCATCCCGGTGATCGGCAACGGCGACGTGTTCTCGCCCGAGGACGCGGAGCGCATGCTCGCGCATACCGGCGTGGACGGCGTCATGATCGGCCGCGGCGCGCTCGGCAATCCGTGGATGCTGTACCGGACCGTCCATTATCTGACGACGGGAGAGAAGCTCCCCGAGCCGGAGCCGAAGGAAAAAATGCGCATCGCCATGCTGCACATGGACCGGCTCATCAACCTCAAGGGCGAAGGCCAGGCCGTGCGCGAGATGCGCAAGCATCTGGCATGGTATCTCAAGGGGCTGCCGGACGCCGCCCGCATCAAAAACGAGATCATGGAGATGACGCGCCGGGCCGATGTCGCCCGCAGGCTCGACGAATATGTGGAGTCGCTGGCCGACCTCGGAGAAGAGGCATATGCCGAGGCAGAATCGCCTGTCGTCCACTGAGTTTGAATAGCCTAATCCCTGCAATTGACATTTAATAGGGGTTGAAATATAATTCTAAGCAATATTTGCAAGGCGAGCGAGATTGCCGCGGCTGGCCGGGACATTCCCTGTCATGTCGGCGGCAATTCGCCATATAACTGTATTCAAGGTGTGCCGTCAGCCGCATCCGTGCGGCGCAGCCTCCTCACGCAAGCCTTCATGCCCGGCATGGATATCATATCTTCGACAGGAGATCGGTGAGATGAGCGAAAAGGAAGTGCTTCTGACCCCTGACGGGCTCAAGAGGCTCGAAGAGGAACTGGAGAACCTGAAGTCCGTCAAGCGCCGCGAAGTAGCCGAGCGGATCAAGGTTGCAATCGGTTACGGCGACATCAGCGAAAACTCGGAATACGAAGATGCCAAAAATGAACAAGCGTTCATTGAGGGCCGCATTATCACTTTGGAGAAGATGCTCCGCAACGCGCGCATTATCAACAACGACGAGATCGACCTTAACACGGTCAGTATCGGCTCCACCGTCGTTGTCGAGGATCTTGAGTTTAACGAGACGCTTGAATATACGATCGTCGGCACGGCCGAATCGGACCCGCTGAAGAACAAGATCTCCAACGAGAGCCCTGTCGGACGCGCGATCATCGGCAAGGCCAAGGGCACGACCGTCGAAGTCAGCGTTCCCGCGGGCATTATTCAATACAAGATCGTCGATATTAAAAGGTAATTCGTCCGGCAATTCCGCACACAGCAACCGGCCGGGCCATCTGCAAGCGCGAAAAGCTTCCAAACCGGAAGCTTTTTTGAACGAAATAGGGTTGCCTGCGGTCTGCCGGACCGAAGTCAGGAGAGGGTGTACATCATGAGTCAAGATTTGGAACAGCAAGCACACGCAGAGCCTACGGCCGCCGAACTGAGCGAGATGCTGCAAATACGCCGCGGCAAGCTGGACGAGCTCCGCAAGCTCGGCATCGATCCGTTCGGCACGAAGTTCGAACGCACGGCCGCCGCGGGCGATATCATCGCGCGCCTCGATGCCAAGTCGACGGAGGAGCTCGACGAGCTGGCCGAGGAGGTCACCGTAGCGGGCCGGATCATGCAGAAGCGCTCGATGGGCAAGGCTTCGTTCGCCCATATTCAAGACGTGAGCGGCAAGATCCAGATTTACGTGCGTCAGGATTCCGTATCCGAGGATCAGTACAAGGCGTTCGGCATTCTCGATATCGGCGACGTCATCGGGGTCAAGGGCACCGTATTCAAGACGCGCACCGGGGAGACTTCTATTAAAGTATCGGAGCTGACCGTGCTGACCAAGTCGCTGCTGCCGCTGCCGGACAAGTTCCACGGGCTGAAGGACGTGGAGACGCGCTACCGCCAGCGCTACGTCGACCTGATCGTGAGTCCGGACGTGCAGAAGACGTTCATCACGCGCTCCCGCATCATCCAATCGCTGCGCCGCTACCTGGATGGCCGCGGATATCTGGAGGTAGAGACGCCTACGCTGCACACGATCGCAGGCGGCGCTGCCGCAAGGCCGTTCATTACGCATCACAATGCGCTGGACATGCAGCTGTACATGCGGATCGCCATCGAACTGCATCTGAAGCGGCTGATCGTCGGCGGTCTGGAGAAGGTATACGAAGTCGGCCGGGTCTATCGCAACGAAGGCATGTCGACGCGCCACAATCCGGAGTTCACGATGCTTGAGCTGTATGAGGCGTATGCGGATTACAAGGATATCATGAAGCTGACGGAGGACCTGGTCGTTCACTTGGCAGAGGACGTGCTCGGCACGACGCAGATCGTCTACCAAGGTCAGGAGGTCAACCTGTCCGCGCCATGGCGCCGGGAATCGATGACCTCGCTGATTCAGAAGGCGGTCGGCATCGACTTTACGGCCGAGATGAGCGACGAGGAAGCACATCGTCTGGCCAAGGAGCACAAGGTGCCGGTCGAGCCGCATATGACTTTCGGTCATATCGTGAATGCTTTCTTCGAGACGTTCGTCGAGCATACGCTTATTCAGCCGACCTTCGTTACGGGGCATCCGGTTGCCATTTCGCCGCTGGCGAAGAAGAATGCCGAAGATCCGCGCTTCACGGATCGCTTCGAGCTGTTCATCGTCGCGCGCGAGCACGCCAACGCCTTCACGGAGCTGAACGATCCGATCGACCAGCGCCAGCGCTTCGAGGCGCAGCTGGTGGAGAAAGAAGCGGGCAACGACGAGGCGCAGGATCTCGACGAGGACTTCATCCGCGCGCTCGAGTACGGGCTGCCGCCTACCGGCGGTCTCGGCATCGGCATCGATCGTCTGATCATGCTGCTGACCGACGCGCCGTCCATCCGCGACGTGCTGCTGTTCCCGCATATGCGGGGCGAATAATAGATAGCGAGGAGAGCCGGCCGCCCGGGAGGGGGCCGGCTTTTGTGCGCCTACAGCCGCGCGCGCGAGCGCACGTACGGGACGTTTGAACGGTATCCCCTTCGGCAAGGGAGGGGGCGGGAGAGTGGCAATGTTGTCAGGTTAAGAACTCTGCCGCTCCCCGGCGCGTGGTCTTCATGAATGTATTGTCCTTGGTCTGTTTGTTGCGTATGAACGAGCGATCCTGGACGACAGGGATGCGGCTACGTTGAAGTTCTTCCCCAAACCGTTCGTGCAACACAGCCTTGAAAGGGGAGATAACTGCCAAACCGCAGTTA
>NZ_JAZDQE010000028.1:0-64154 GCF_037963805.1 Cohnella sp. 56
CAGTCAAACGCACCAGGGTAGTTCGACTTGCTCATGATAATGCTGGTATAACTTTTGCTTCCGCCCCGAAAGGCTTCAGCGTCCGTTTGTTTTAACGCTCGATGTTCAGTTTTCAAGGAGCAATCTTGTCTAGCTTGTCCGCTTCATTTCCGAAGCAGGAACTACATCTTATCATAACCTCGCGCTGTATGCAACACCTTTTTTTCAGCCAATCAGGAAGTAATTTCCCGCCTGTTCTGTTGCAAGAGATTTGCAAAAAGCACAAGAAATAATATATCACATCCGCCCTGTTGTATGCAAGCTTTTTTAAGCTAATTGTATAAATAAAAAAAGAAGGCGGGGAATACGCCATTAGCGCGTAAAGAAAAACCAAAATCCTGGGATAGCGGCCGGACGGCGCAATGGTATGCTGAGTTCGAGTATATATGATAGAAGTGAAGGAGCGTGCAATTGCGATGTCCTATTTATCGATCAGCACCTGGAGTCTGCACCGCCTGCTGGGCCCCCTGCGTTGGACAGCCTGGGATGCGGACGGCCAATGCCATGTCACGCACGAGCAAGCGCAGCCTGAGCAGCTGAGCCTGCTGCAATTGCCGCATGAAGCGGCCCGCCGTGGGTATGCGGCCATTGAAGTGTGCCACTTCCATTTCCCGAGCGTGGATGCGGAGTATTTGGCCCAGGTTCGCGAAGCCTTCGAGTCGTCGGGCGTCAGCTTCGACACACTGCTGCTCGATTACGGCGACTTGACCACCGAAGATGCCGCGCGATTGGCGGCGGATCTGTCGCTCATGCGGGATTGGATCGAGACAGCCGCACTGTGCGGGGCCAAGCAAATTCGCATGATCGCTGGCGAAGCGGAACCGACGGATCGGGACGCGCTTCATCGAGCTTCGCGCCACTTGCTCGAATTGTCCGAGTACGCCGCTGCCCGAGATGTCATTGTCGTGACCGAGAACTTTAAAAAGCTCACATCGACGGGAGAGGCTTGCAGTGCGCTTATGGCACTGACCGGGGACCGCGTACGATGGATAACGGATTTCGGCAACTTCGGCGGCGCCAATAAGTATGAGGAATTGCACGCTACCCTCGGGAAAAGCGTATCCGTCCACGCCAAAGCGGCTTATGACGATCGCGGCATGCCCGATCGCGAAGAGTTCGAGCGCTGCCTCGATGAATCGATTCAAAGCGGCTTCGACGGCGCATATGTCATGATCTACGACGGCCCAGGCGATATGTGGGAAGGTCTGGCACGTGTACGCGATATTGTCTCTGCCCGACTTGGCGCAGCTTCCTAAAAAAATTAGCCCCGCATGGCGTTCATGCGGGGCAGCTTGTTAGAGTACTCGTTTTGCGGTTACATAGCGGGTTTTCCAATAGGACGAGTTCATGCTGGATACCGTGACGCCCTTGCTCGTGCTGGCGTGCAAAATGTTGCCGCTGCCCGCATAGATGGCGACATGCCCGATAAAATTGGACGAAGAGCTGAAGAACACGAGATCGCCTACGCTTAGCGACGACTTGGCTACTTTGGTTCCTTTGGATGCCATCGCAGCTGCCGTGCGGGGAAGCGCGGTTCCTCCCTTGCCGAATATGTATTGAACGAAGGACGAACAGTCGAATGCGGAAGTCAACCCGCTGGCGGCGCCGAACTTGTAGGGCGTGCCGATGAACTCCTTGCCGAGCGAGACCAGCTGCAAGGATTCAGGCGTGGCTGCGGATGCTTGCGAAATACCCAGGGCGGAGGCTCCTCCAAAATACAGACTGGCGGCGATGACGGCTGCGACGGTAGGCTTAACCAAATTGCGAAGTTTCATTCCTTTATTCCTCCGTACGTTTTATTGTCTGATGATGTCTGGAATTGAGTTTAACATAGCCGAAACATCCTCTTTTTCCCAAAAAGAACGCAACCTCCCGCCTCTCGCCGTCTTGCGCCCGATTGTTAGAATTACGTGAGAAAACATTAATAACCTGCGCAAAACAAACACAGCCGTATTAAAAGAAAAAAGCTGTCAGGAAAAATCCTGACAGCTGGGGACAAAGTGCGGTTAGCGCGGATCGTCGCTCGTGCGGCGCGAGCGCATGCCGGCAAGTCCGAGCAGGCCCAACAGTCCAAGCCAGCCCCAACCGGAGCCGTTGCCGCTGTTGGTTGATTTGGCCCGATAAGTGCCGTCGACCGAATGAGCGCGGTAGGTACCGCCGGTCGTGGACGTATTGTAGCCAGTGTAGCCGCGCGTATTGTACATGTTCGAGGCATTGCCTGTGTTGTAATAACCGTTGTTGGCATAAGGCGAGCCCGTACCCGTCGTATTGGAACGATATCCGCCCATCGTGCCGCCGGTGGTGCCCATGCCGGAGACGCCGGTGTCTCCCGTGCCGTACATACCCGTCACACCGCCGGTGCCGTAAGTCTTCGCCGTAGGCGTCGGGCTGGGGACCGCGGTCGATACGGAGTTGGCATACGCCGGGACGGCCAGGAACAGGGACAAGCATGTGCAAGCTGCTGCTTTGCGGAACGTCGATCTCAAAATGCGTACCTCCTCGGGAAATGGGATTTACAAATGCAACGCGAATGCCTTTGTAATGTCCCTCCCGCGATCGATACACATACAGTAGGAATGCTGCCAATCCGCTCAGACTCCCCCACCGCAAGCACGAAGTTCTAATCCTAAGCCCCCGTCAAGCGCCGCATGACCGTCGCGTCAACGGAAAGCGCCGAACGGGATGGAGAATTCGGGCATGCCTGCCGCATATGGCGTGTACTCGTACTGAGAAAAGTAAATGGCGATGGCGCCATGCTTCAAATAAAACGGACGGTCCGGTTCGATCGACTTAAAAGGAACGAGCAGCTCAAGCTTCTGCTGCTTGATCTGCTTGAGGATCGCCTCATTAATAATGCTCACGTATTTGTCATTGCCCAGCGCGGCCTGCTTGAGCGTCAAAATATTGCCGGTATCCAAATCGAACGTATACGGTACCCGTTCGATGCCGCCGTGCGCGCCGCCTGTATACACATAATAATCGAAGTACAGACTAAGCTTGCCCTGCTCGTTGTACGTAATCGTATATTGGCCGTCGTACTCGATCGGCGGGATTTTGACGTCCGGACTGTTTTTTTCAAGGTCCGCGTTTTCCTTCGCCGCTTTTTTTAATGCTTCTCGGCCCGAAGCGGCGTAGCGCTCGGCATCCGCCTTCAGCTTGGCATTGATCTTGTTCTGCGCCTCGGCGTTGCCCAAGCCGGTGAAGACAGGATAGGACACGCTCAGCGTCTGCTTGTCTGCCTTGTAGGTGATGCTCTCCGAATGCCACGACCATGCGTTCTCCGCGATCGGATTAATTGTAACCGTCTTTGTAGGCGCGTCGTAACCGATGGCATAACCGAAGCTCTGGAGCACAAAACGCAGAGGAACGAAGGTCGTACCCGATTGGATGTAGACGGGGGATGCGTAAGTCTTCGAGCCGTTGAGAAGGTAACCGTCGGACTGCGACAGCTGCATGGTGCGGCCGCGGCCCGTCAGCTCGGCCTGATGCGTCTTGGAATTCCACACTGTCCGAATACCCAGCTGATCGTTCAGCGAGCGGACGCCGATGTAGGTCTCGCCTGCCACAATCGCTGCCGGAAGGCTCACGCGCTGGCCGGAGATGTCGAAGCTGCTCGCGGCGACATCGAGATGCGGCTCGTAGGCGGCAGCGGCAGCGTGAACCTGACCCGCTCCCAAGGTGACGGTACCCGCCGCAATGAAGGCTGCAAGCGCTGCGGCAATCCGCCGCCGTGGTCCGGAATTTGTTGTCGTAGTCGAAGTATTAATCATGCCTAACACCCTTTCCTCGCTAGTTCGTCAAGCGCCATGTTCTTTTATTACCCCAAATGCGTCCGGTATATCGCCTTGCCCTCAAGTCCGCGAATCGGCGGCGTCCAGGCTTCGTGCTCGGGAAGCGCGCCCAGCGCGTCCTCGGCCATCTGCAGCTTGGCGTCGAGCGAGTCGATATAGTGAAGTGCGATCGCTTCGGCCGTCTGCGGCTGGACGGGACTGCCCCACTCCCCCAGATTGTGATGGGAGAGGATCAGATGCTGCAGCGCGACGACTTTGGGCGAATCCGTACGGATGCCAAGCTGCAGCGCCGCTTCGGTCACCCACTGGGAAGCCATCGCGATATGGCCGATCAGCTTGCCCTGAAGGCTGTATTCGGACACGATGCCGAGGCTCGCCGTCAGCTCCTCCGTCTTGGCGATATCGTGCAGCAGGATGCCCGCGCGCAGCAGATTCGCATTCAGAAAAGGCCGCTGGCCGCACAGGAACTCTCCAAGCTCCAGCATGCGCACCGTATGATAGGCGAGCCCCGAATAATAATTGTGATGATGCGTCTTGGCCGCAGGATAATGGGATAGTTTGTCCCCGACCTTGTCCAGGCAGTACTCGACCAGCCCCCGCAGCTCCGCATCCGAGATGTCCAAGGCCGTCCTCCGGATCGTGTTCACCAGATCGACCGCGGCGATCGGCGCGGCCTTGATGAAGTCCGCGATCGCTACGCCGTCCTGCTCGGTCGTCGGGCGTATGCGGTTGACCTTAACCTGGAGTTTCTCCCGATAGAGTTGGACGATTCCTTGTACCTTGACGAGTCCCATCGGCGCGAACAGACTTTTCTCCGCAGGCGAGACATCCCAATACTTGGCCGATATTTGCCCGCTGGCATCGCAGAGCACGATATCGAAGTAGTCTTTGGGCGGCGTCCCGTTCGTCTGCTTGACTTCCAGCTCTCTCAGCAGATAGAAGCCGACGAACTCGCTGCCGCTGGTCATTTCCTTGATTAATGTCATGATGGCATCCCTGCTTTCTCTCTATTGGAGTCAGTATAGCAGAATCCTCGAGACGCTTCCTCCGAATTCGCCCGCGGCGTGACGAAGTTCATAGACGGCGCGGCGCCGGTCTCCTACACTGTGATCCAGCAAGGATCAATCCAGGCGAAGAGGTGGCAGAGGCATGATCGTCATCAAAAGGGACGGCGGCGAGGTACGGTTCGACAGAGGAAAAATCGAGACTGCGATCGAAGCGGCAATGAGAGCGACACCGCCGGGCGTCGACCGCGACGTCGCGCGGACGACGACGGACGAGGTGCTGGCGCGCATCGGCGAGCGGGAGCGCGTAGACATCGAGTACATACAGGACGAGGTCGAGCTGGCCCTGATGAACGGGCCGCGGCGCGACGCCGCAGCCGAATATATCGGCTACCGGGAGATCCGGCATCTCAAGCGCCGCGAGCGGAGCGCGCTCGACCGCAAGGTGGCGGGGCTGCTGGATCTGTCCAACGAGGAAGTGCTGCAGGAAAACTCCAACAAGGACGGCGCCTCCATCCCGACGCAGCGCGATCTGCTGGCAGGCATCATGGCGCGCGACTATGCGCAGACCTACATGCTCCCGCGGCGCGTAGCCGATGCGCACAATCGCGGCGATATACATTTTCACGATCAGGACTACAGTCCGTACTTCCCGATGTTCAACTGCATGCTGATCGACCTGCAAAATATGCTGGAGAGCGGCTTCAAGCTGGGCAACGCACAAATCGAGACGCCCAAATCGATCGCCACGGCCGCCTCGGTCACGGCCCAGATCATCGCCCAGGTCGCGAGCCATATATACGGGGGCAACACGATCAACGAGATCGACAAAATACTCGCACCCTACGTCGCCTCCTCCTTCGCAAGACACTTCCGGACCGGGCTGCATTGGCTGGAAGGCGAAGCGGCCGGCGCGGACGACGGCTTGCAGACGATCCGGCACGACAATGCGCGGCTCAGGGCGCAGTATGAGCGCTGCTATCTGTACGCCGAGGCGATGACGGAGAAGGAAACGTTCGACGCCTTCCAGTGCCTCGAATATGAGATCAATACGCTCGTGAGCGCCAACGGACAGACGCCCTTCTCGACGTTCGGCTTCGGCAGAGGCACATCGTGGGAGGAGCGGCAAATTCAGCTCGCCATCTTGAACAATCGCATCCGCGGCATCGGCAAGGACGGCAAGACGCCCGTATTCCCCAAGCTTATCTTCGCGCTGGAGGACGGCGTGAACCTGCGGCCCGGGGACCCCAACTACGATATCAAACGGCTGGCCGTCAAATGCAGCACATTGCGGATGTATCCGGATATCGTGTCCGTGCCGCTGATCCGCGAAGTGACCGGCTCCTTCAAGTTTCCGATGGGCTGCCGCAGCTTCCTGAGTCCCTACGAGGAGGACGGCGAGCTGGTTCACGACGGTCGCTTCAACATGGGCGTCGTCACGCTGAATCCCGTCCGGATCGCGCTGGAGTGCGGGGGCGACGAGCGGCTGTTCTACGAAAAGCTGGACGCCGTGCTCGATATTTGCAAGGAGGCGCTGCTCTACCGGATCGAACGTCTGCGCGGCACAAAAGCCAAAGTCGCCCCTATTCTGTACACCGAGGGAGCGACCGGCGCCCGGCTGGCGCCCGAGGATACGATCGACGCGCTGCTGGAGCGCGGCCGGGCTACGATCTCGCTCGGCTTCATCGGCATTCACGAGACGGTGCTGGCGCTCTGGGGGAGCGGCGCGCACGAGGATACGCGGCTGAGCCGCAAGGGGCTGGAGATCGTCGCGTATATGAGCGAGCGGGCAGCGCAATGGAAAGCGGAGACGGGCTACGGCTTCAGCCTGTACTCGACGCCGGCAGAATCGCTGTGCCATCGCTTCTGCCGGCTGGATGCGGAGCGCTTCGGCCCGCTCGAAGGAATTACGGACAAGGGCTATTATACGAACTCGTTCCATATGGACGTCCGCAGGCATGCGAGCCCGCCGGAGAAGATCGATTATGAGTCGCCCTATCCCGCTTATACGTCCGGAGGCTTCATCACCTATTGCGAGTTCGACTCCCTGGTCCACAACCCGGACGCGCTGGAGGCGATGTGGGATTATGCGTACGAGCGCGTACCCTACTTCGGCACGAATACCCCGGTCGACAAATGTCTCGTCTGCATGTACGAAGGCGAGTTCGAGGCGACCGCCTCCGGCTTCGCCTGCCCGAACTGCGGCAATCGCGATCCGAGTACGTTCTCCGTCATCCGCCGCTGCTGCGGGTATCTGTCGGAGCCGGGCCGCAGACCGTTCAACCGGGGCAAGCAGCTCGAGGTCATCGCCCGCGTCAAGCACAGGTGAAGCCATGCGAGTCGCGGACTACAAGCGCTTCGATATGCTGAACGGGCCGGGTATCCGGCATTCGCTGTTCGTCAGCGGCTGCCGTCATCGCTGCGACGGCTGCTTCAACGCCGCCGCCTGGAACTTCGACTACGGCGAGCTGTGGACCGCCGCCTATGCCGACCGCGTCGTCGCCGATCTGAGGCCGGAGCGAGCGGATGGCGGCGCAGCCTGGGACGGGCCGCCCGGGCGGGCGAAGGGCGGCGCAGCCTGCGATATGCCTCCCGGAGCGGAGGACAGCGGCCTCGGGATCGGCAGGCAAGGGAACCGGGACGGGGATGGCGCGGCCGGGGCCAGGCGCGGACTGCGGATCGACGGCCTCTCGCTGCTCGGCGGCGAGCCGTTCGACAATACGGACGGACTCGCAGCGCTGGCCCGTACGATCCGGGCGGAATGTCCGGGCAAGACAATCTGGGTGTGGAGCGGCTATACGTACGAGCAATTAATGGCGGAGCCGCGGCAGCGGGAGCTGCTCGTGCTGTGCGATGTGCTGGTCGACGGCAAGTACGAGGCGAGCCGGCGCAATCTCAAGCTCCGGTGGCGCGGATCGGACAACCAGCGGATCGTCGACGTCCCGGCCAGCCTCGCCTGCGGCGCGCCGATGACGCTGCCGTATTAGCGCCGCCTTCGTGACACGCGAGGTGGCGGCTGGCGATGGCGGCTGCCCCGAGCAACACCGGAGCGGGCTGTCCGTGAGCATTGTTTGGCTCGTCCCGTGAATGGCTAAGTAAAAGTAACCTAAGCGAAAGGGGCTGATCCCATGCCCAATCAACATGTCGTTCCCCATGACAAGGGGTGGGCCGTAAAGGGCGAAGGAAACACACGCGCGACCCGTGTCACCGACACGAAGCGCGAAGCGATCGACGCAGCCAGGAAAATCGCCAAAAATCAAGGCGCCGAGCTCGTCGTTCACGACCGGGAGGGAACGATCCGCACCAAAGACAGTCACGGCCACGATCCGTATCCGCCCAAGGGATAAATCCCGGCGTCGGACGCGCGCCAATGCGCAGAAAGACCGTCAGGGCAGAACGCTCTGACGGTGCTTGGCATTGTATCCGGTCCGTTGTCCGAAGCAGGATTTCTAAAAAAGGAGCATCTCCCGGGCGGAGACGCTCCTTTGTTTGCAATATTGCAGGGCCGCTTGTACGGCAGGTATCACTAGACCCCTCAAGCGGACGGAAATTACACCATGACCTTGCAAATATCGTTCGTGAACTCGACCGGGTCCTCGATCGGCAAGCCTTCGATGAGCAAAGCCTGGTTATAGAGCAGCGCCGTGTAGAGGCCGAGCTTCTCCTTGTCCGATTCGAACGCGCTCTTCAGCGACTTGAACACGTCGTGATGCGTATTGATCTCGAGTACCTTGTCCGCCTTGACGTCCGGGTTGTTCGGCATCATGCGCAGCACCTTTTCCATCTCGATCGTCACTTCGCCCTCGGTGGACAGGCAGACCGGGTGCGAGCGCAGCCGCTTGGAAGCCTTGACGCTCTTGACCTTGTCGCCGAGCAGCTCCTTCATCGCGCCGAACAGCCCTTCGTTCTCCTGCTGCTCCTGCTGCGCTTCCTTCGCCTCGTCCTCGGACTCGATGCCCAGATCCCCGCTCGACACGCTGCGGAACTCCTTGTCCTTGTACTTCGCGATCATCTTGATCGCGAACTCGTCGATGTCGTCGGTGAAGTACAAAATCTCGTAGCCCTTGTCCGCAACCAGCTCGGTCTGCGGCAGCTTGGCGATGCGCTCGTTGGAGTCGCCGGTCGCATAGTAGATGTACTTCTGCTCCTCCGGCATCCGCGAGACGTAATCGTCCAGGCTGACCAGCTTCTTTTCCTTGGAGGAATAGAACATGAGCAGGTCCTGCAGCGCGTCCTTGTGCATGCCGTAGTCGCTGTACACGCCGTACTTGAGCTGGCGGCCGAACGCCTGATAGAACTTCTCGTACTTGTCCCGGTCGTCGCGCAGCATACGCGTCAGCTCGCCCTTGATCTTGCTCTCGATGTTTTTGGCGATCAGCTTGAGCTGGCGGTCGTGCTGCAGCATCTCGCGCGAGATGTTGAGCGACAGGCTCTCGGAGTCGACCATGCCCTTGACGAAGCTGAAGTAGTCGGGGAGCAGGTCCGCGCATTTGTTCATGATCAGGACGCCGTTCGCGTACAGCTCGAGCCCCTTCTCATATTCCTTGGAATAATAGTCGAACGGCATGCTCTCGGGAATGTACAGGATCGCCTGGTAGACGATCGCGCCGTCCGCGCTGATATGAACATGCTTCAGCGGCTTGTCGAAGCCGTAGTGCTTTTCGTTGTAAAAGTTCTCGTAGTCCTCGTCCTTCAGCTCGCTCTTGTTTTTGCGCCAGATCGGCACCATGCTGTTGACGCGTTCTTCCTCTGTGTAGGACTCGTACTCGCTCTCCGTACCTTCCTTCAGACGGCTCTTGGTGGCGTTCATCTTGATCGGATAACGGATGAAGTCGGAATACTTCTTGATAATGGAGCGCAGACGATACTCCTCAAGATACTCGTCGTAGCTGTCGTCCTCGGTGTTGTCCTTGATCTTGAGCGTGATCTCGGTGCCGACCTCGTCCTTCGTCGCAGGCTCGATCGTGTAGCCTTCGGCGCCGTCGGATTCCCACTTGTATGCAGTGTCGCTGCCGAGCGCGCGGCTGACGACCGTGACATTGTCCGCCACCATGAACGCCGAGTAGAAGCCGACGCCGAACTGGCCGATGATGTCGTGGCCCTCCTTGGACTCGTTCTCCTGCTTGAAGGCGAGCGAGCCGCTCTTGGCGATGATGCCCAGATGCGTCTCCAGATCCTCCCGGGACATGCCGATGCCGGTATCGCGGATCGTCAGCGTGCGGGCGGCCTTGTCGGGAATGACTTGAATATAATAGTCGTCTTTGTTGAATACGAGCTTGTCGTCGGTAAGCGCCTTGTAATAAATCTTGTCGATGGCGTCGCTCGCGTTCGAGATCAGCTCCCGCAGGAAGATCTCCTTCTGCGTGTAGATCGAGTTGATCATCATCTCCAGGAGCCGCTTGGATTCGGCCTGGAACGGTTTCTTTTCCATCGCTCTACTCTCTCCTTCGGTCCGCTGTGCGTAATGTTAGCACTCTATCACCGAGAGTGCTACTTCCTTCTTTTTTATAACATTGCATTCTCGGTAAAGTCAATACGACGGATGATCGCGCAGCACGAAAAAACCGCCTCCGGCGTCCGCATGCGCGCGGGCCGAAGGCGGCACGGTCCGAGAGGAAACGAGATCAAGCCGGTGCAAGTACGCCGTCCTGAAGCTTCAGCACACGGTCGCACAGCTCGAGCACGCGGCTGTCGTGGGTGACCATAACGGCGGCTTTGCCGTCCGTCCTGGCGCCCTCCGCCAGCATGCGGACGACCTCGGCGCCGCGCTCCTCGTCCAGGCTCGCCGTCGGCTCGTCGGCCAGCAGCAGCGGCGGATCGTTCATCCAGGCGCGCGCGATCGCGACCCGCTGCCGCTCGCCGCCGGACAGCCGGTCGGGATATTGCCGCCGGCGGCTGCGGATGCCGAGCCTCTCGAGCAGCATATCGCTTCGCCTGGCGGCGCCGGCGGCATCCGCATGGGACAGCTTGGACACGAGGCGCAGCTGCTCGTCGACCTTCAGATACGGAATTAGATTGGCGCTCTGAAAAATAAAGCCGATCTTGGAAAGGCGCAAATCCGCGAGCGCCCTCGTGTCCAGGCCGGACAGCGGGGTGCCGTCGATCGTCACGACACCTGAACCCGGCGTCAGCAGGGCGCCCGCGATCGACAGGAAGGTGCTCTTGCCCGACCCGGACGGGCCCATGACGGCGACCAGCTCGCCTGCGCCGACCTGAAGCGACAGCCCGCTCAGCACGGTGCGCGCCTCGTCGCCGTCGCGATAGCGATGCACGACGTCCTGCATATGCAATATCGTCTTCATGCCGCAGCCCCCCCGATCGCCTGAAGCGCGTCGCTGCGCGCGACCTTGAGCACCGACAGCAGCGAGCCCGCCATCGCCATGGCGACGAACAGCAAGCCGGTGAGCCCGTACGTCTGCGCGGTCAGGCGGAACGGCATCGAGTCCGGCAGCACGAGCTGCATCAGCGCGACGAGCCCCGTGCTGACAGCGTAGCTGGACACCGACAGCAGCAGCACCTGCAGCTTCACGCTGCGTGCCAGGTAGCCCGAGCGGGCGCCGATCGCCTTGAGCACGCCGAACTGGGCGGTCTTCTGGAGTGTGATGACGTAGAAAAAGACGGATAAAACGAGGCCCGATATCGCGAACAGGAATACGATCATCATGAGCAGGGAGCCCTGCTCCTCCTTGTAGCCCGGAATCGCGGACACCGCCTGCGCCTTGGTCAGCAGCTCGAAGGCCGAATCGCGCTTCAGCGCCTGCAGTGTCTCGGAGGAAGCGCCCCGTAGGGCAATCGCCGTATAGGCCGGCTCGCCTCCGCGCCAGGATTGCCAATCGGCAAGCGTCATATAAAGCGCCGGCGTGTGGCTGAACGACGCGCCTTCGACGAAACCCGCGATCGTCCAGGAGCGTCCCGACGCCTCGTCCTTGACGACAGAGCCGATGCCGAGCCCCTGCGCCTGCAGTCCGGCGTCAGCCACGACCTCCCCGCCGCCCGCAGCGAGCGCGGCGCCCGCAGCCGTCCGCGGCGCGAGCCAGCCGTCCGGATCGACGCCCAGCATCGTGACGTCGAGCTTGGCGTCGCCGCCGCCATGCGTGACGGTGAATTGCCGGATGCCGATCGGCGTCGCCTCGGATGCGCCGGCCTGCTCGACCTTGCGCCGATCGGCGTCCGACAGCTCAGACCGGGCGAAGCGATGCTCCGAGCCCTGCTGCAATACAAAGTGGCTCGCGTCCATCCGCTCGACGGCGGATGCGTTGTCCGAAGCCAGCCCTCTGGCCAGGCCCGTGACGAACAGCACCAGAAAAGATACGAGCAGCATGATCGCGGCGATCAGCGCATACCGCGTCTTGGCGAACCGGAGTTCTCTCAACGCCAGAAACATGATGAATCCCTCCCTCAGTATGGCTCAAGTGTAGGAATCCAAAATGAACGGCGTGTGAATAGCGGATTACATCTGGGGCAGCCGCACCGTGAACGTGCTGCCTTCGCCCTGTACGCTCGCCGCCTCGATCGAGCCGCCGTGCAGCAGCACGATCCGCTTCACGATCGCGAGCCCCAGCCCCGCGCCGCCGGAAGCGCGCTCGCGCGAAGGATCCGCCCTGTAGAAGCGGTCGAACAGCCGGGACAGGTGCTGCGCCTCGATGCCTGCGCCCGAGTCCGCGACGACGATCTCGACCTCGCCGCCGCGCCTCTCCCCACGCACCTGAATGCGTCCGCCGGGCGGCGTATGCTTGATCGCGTTGGCGAGCAGGTTCGTCCATACCTGGTCGAGCAGCAGCTCGTCCCCCGCCACGGTCAGATCCGCCGGGACGCCGAGCGTCACGGCAATATCTTTTTCCCGCCACTGCCACTCGAGCATCTGCAGCGTCTGGCGCAGCCTATCGCGCAGCCCGACGGCGCGCCGGTCGAGACCGTCGGCGGCCTGCTCCAGCGCGGACAGCGTGAGCAGCTGCCGGCTCAGCTTGGACAGCCGGTCGCTCTCCTCGGCGATCACGGATATATACTCGGCATGCGTCTCCTGCGGCAGAGACGGATCGGCGAGCGCCGCCGCGAAGCCGCGAATCGAAGTGAGCGGCGTCTGGATCTCATGCGACACATCCGCCACGAATTGCTGCCTGGACTTGTCGACGCGCTCGAGCTCTCCGCTCATCCGGCGGAAATGCGCCGCGAGCTGGCCGATCTCGTCTCTGCGGCGGTCGGGCAGGCGCAGATCGTATTGTCCGAGCGCGATCCGCTTGGTCGCCTCGGTGAGCCGCTCAATCGGCTTGACGAGATAACGTGTGCTGACGAGAAACAGCAGGACGCTGAACAGCACCGTGAGCAGCGCGATCGCCGCGAAAAAGCTGCGCAGCTCCCCGAATTGGAGCACGACATCCGGCCGCAGGAACAGCGCATAGCGCCGCTCCCCGGCCGCGACGGGGACGCCGACCGTGTTGCTCAGCGTATTGTCGAAGAAGCCTGTAATGAACGGCTTGTTCGGAAAGCGCGCGACGCCGTGATATGTGTCGCCGGCCAGCACGGAGGACACGACGCCTGCGCCGAGCGCCCGCTCGCGGAAGGGACTGCCGTAGAAGCGCTCGTCTCCCGCGCCGTCCGTCAGCAGCATCTCGTAGCCCAAGGCGGCCGCATTGTTCAGATAGGCGTCCAGCCGGTCCGGCTGCGCCTCGATGTACCGCTTCATCTCGTCCGCGATCTTCACCAGCTTCGCGTCGTTAAACGGCTTGAGCTTCGCATGGTAATACAGATTGGAGCATAAAAAGCCAAGCATACTGCTGATCAGCACGACGGCGAGCGTCATGAGGAAGACGCGGAAATAAAGCGACTTCAAGGCGAAGTCACCTCCAGCTTGTAGCCGACGCTCCGCACCGTGCGGATCGTAAAGTCGTCCTGCCGCCGCTCGAACCGCTCGCGCAGCCGCTTGATATGCACGTCGACGGTGCGGCTGTCGCCTTCGTAGTCGGCCCCCCATACGAGCGCGATCAGATCCTCGCGCGTGAACACGCGCCCCGGATACTGGGCCAGCTGGGCGAGCAGCTCGAATTCCTTGAGCGGCAGCAGCAGCACCTCGTCGCCCGCCGTCACCTCGTACGTCTGGCGGTCGATGACGACGCCGTTAAGCGCGATCCGGTCGCTTGAGGAGCGCGAATAACGCCTGAACAGCGCCTTGATCCGGAACAACAGCTCCCGCGGCTCGAACGGCTTGGTCATATAGTCGTCCGTGCCGGACATATAGCCTTTTTCCTTGTCCGTCAGTCCCTCGCGCGCGGTGAGCAGAATGATCGGAATATCGTACAGCTCGCGAATGTGCCCGCATAGCGCGAGTCCGTCCATGCGCGGCATCATGACGTCGACGACGGCCAGATCCGCCGTCGTCTCCCGCAGCAGCGCGGCAGCCTCTTCGCCGTCCTTCGCCTCGGCGACGCGGTAGCCCTCGCCCGTCAGCACATGGCGAAGCAGGCTGCGGATCGACGGATCGTCGTCGGCGATCAATATGAGCTTCATCTCTATCCAGCCTCTCTCAGATGTTCGGGAATACGTCGACGAACAGCGCAGATGTCTTGAACGATACGCGGGGCAGCCGTTCGGAGACGACCTCGTCCTCCTCGCCGAACAGATCGGCGATCTCGTACATGCCGGCGTCGGACAGCAGCAAGCGCTCGAGCGTCCTGCTGCCGATATCGACGATCCAGTACTCGGGAATACCGTGGGACGCGTAGGTCTTGCTCTTCTTGACCTTGTCCCGGCGTCTCGAGTGCGGCGACAGCACTTCGACGACGAGATCCGGCGGCCCCTCGATGCCGCGACGGGTGACAATATCCGTCCGGCTGCGATGAATCATAATCAGATCGGGCTGCAACACATTGGTCGGGCTGAGGATGACATCGAGCGGCGCGGTCAAAATGAGATATTGTTGATTGCAGGTTTGCTTGAGCAAAAACGCCATTTCGATCGAGACGGTCTGATGCGACGCATTCGGCCCCGACATCAGCTCCAGCACGCCGTCCAACACCTCATAGCGGTAGCCATCGTCAGGTATTTCCGCATACTTGTCGTAGGTAAAGTTCTCCTCGCGAACGTATAAAGGAGCCCCTCTGGTCAAATCGTCCGGCATCTTCGTCCCTCTCCCTTGGCATCGTAATAAAAAAAGCACCCCGGCAAAGCAACACGCATGTGTTGGGCTTTGGCGAGGTGCTTCCCCGTGCGGCCGCCGGCCGTCAATTGCTTCCATTATGTCCGGTCGGCGCCGGCTTGTCAATCGCAGTCGGCAGAGCAGAGCGACGCACAGCACAGCACTTCAATGCCGCTGGCGCACCATGCATCCGGCAGCGCTCAGCCTCCGGCGTACTCCCGCTGGAACGCGGCGATCGCGCGGTAGTCGTCCTTCAGCTTGCGCGAGATGCCGATGAAGATCGGCAGCAGCTTGTGGTAGACGGCCGCGTGCGCCGGATCGGGCCGGTGCCGGTGCGTGGCGCCGACCATGCCGGCCGCGACGTTCAGCGAGCCGATGCGGCCGGTCCCGTACAGGCCGAGCACCGCTGCGCCGAGGCAGGAGCTCTCGAAGCTCTCCGGCACGATGAGCTCCTGGTCGAAGATGTCGGCCATCATCTGCCGCCACAGGGCCGATCTGGCGAACCCGCCTGTCGCGTGTATCCGGCGCGGCCTGCCGATGCCCTCCTCGACGGCGAGCAGTACGGTATAAAGGTTAAAGATAACGCCCTCGAGCACGGCGCGCAGCATATGCTCCTTGCCGTGATGCAGCGTGAGGCCGAAAAACGAGCCCCGCGCGTTCGCGTCCCACAGCGGGGAACGCTCGCCCGTCAGGTACGGGTGGAATAGCAGCCCCTCGCTGCCCGGCGGCACCTTGGCCGCGATGTCCATCAGCAGGTCGTTCGGGTCCATCTTGAGCCGCTTCGCCGTCTCCGACACCGACGAGCCGAACTCCTCCCGCGCCCAGCGCAGCAGAACGGCGCCATTGTTGACCGGACCGCCGATGACCCAATGCCGGTCGGTGAGCGCGTAGCAGAACGTCCGGCCCTTCGGATCGACGGTCGGCCGGTCGACCACGGTCCGGATCGCGCCGCTCGTGCCGATCGTGGCCGCCACGACGCCCGGCTCGATCGCGCCGACGCCGAGGTTGGACAGGACGCCGTCGCTCGCGCCGACGATGAACGGCGTATCGGGCGCGAGGCCCGTCTCCTGCGCGTACGCAGCGCTGAGGCCCGACAGCGCATGCGTCGTCGGTACGAGCCGCGACAGCCGGTCCGCCGTCACGCCCGCCGCCGCCAGCGCCTCCTCGTCCCAATCGAGCCGCTCCAGGTTCATGAGGCCGGTCGCGGAGGCGATCGAGTAATCCACCACATATTCGCCGAACAGCTTGGCGAATACGTATTCCTTGATGGAGATGAACCGGCTCGCGCTGCGGAACAGCTCTCCCTCATCCTCGCGCAGCCACATCAGCTTCGTGAGCGGGGACATCGGGTGAATCGGCGTGCCCGTCCGCAGATACAGGGCGAGGCCCGTGCCGTCCGCTTGCATGCGCTCCGCCCATGCCGCGCTGCGGTTGTCGCCCCAGGTGATGCTGCGGGTGAGCGGTTTGCCGTCTGCGTCTACGGCGATCAGGCTGTGCATCGCCGAGCTGAAGGATACGAACAGCACCCGTCCTGCCTCCACGCCGCTCTTCTCCATCACGTCCCGCAGCGTCTGCAGGACGGCCGCAAAAATCTGGTCCGGGTCCTGCTCCGCCACGACGGGCGTAGGCGTGTAGAGCGGATATTCTGCCGTCGTCTGCGCGACGATGTGGCCATTCTCCTCGAACAGTACGGACTTGGTGCTGGTGGTCCCGATATCGACGCCGATCATATACATGGCGGCATGCACGGCGATCCCCTACCTTTCGATAAGCATATAGGTTGTCAGACGAACACGTATATAGCCGATACATGCGGTCAAGTATGGTATACCCTGTCAATTCGTATACCAGTCGACAAGTTGAGCCGCAAGATGCCCTCGTTCAGGGCAGCGTATAGTCGAGCGTAAGGCGCGAGTCCGCAAAATATTCGCGCACGACCTGGCCGATGCGCGTACCGTCTCCCGATGCCAGCGCATCCGCGATCGTCTCGTGCTTGGCGATCACCTGCTCCAGCCGTTCCGCGCCGCCTTCGAACACTTGCTCCGTCGTCAGCAGCATGACGACGAGCACGACCTGACGGATGCTGCCCCACAGCTGGGCGATCCGGCCATGGCCTGCCGCCGCGATCAACGAGTCGTGGAATTGAAAATCGAGCCGGGCGAACTCGGCCGTGTCTCCATGCTTGGCCGCTACCCGCATGCGGTCGGCGAGATGGCGAAGCGAAGGGACCAGCTCCGGCGGGCGGGCTGCCGCCAGCCGCTGCTGCGCGAAGCTCTCGATGAGATACCGGACGTCATACAACTCGCCGACCTCTTGCGCCGACAAGCCCAGCACGACGGCCCCCATCCGTTCAAGACGAAGCAAGCCCTCGGCCGACAGCGCTTTTAGCGCCTCCCGGACCGGGGACCGGCTCGTGCCGAAGTCGGACGCGATTTTATTTTCGGAGATGACGTCTCCTCGCCGAAGTGCGCCCCCGACGATCTGCAGCCGCAGCTCGCATGCGATCGCGTCGCCCCGGGACAACCCCTGCAGCCATGCGGATGGATAGGATGTCATCACATTGACGCTCCTTTGCCTATGTATTGCGGTATACCGGTCGACAAGTCAACCTGTCTATCTTAACTTGCACAGCCGGGGCTGTAAATACTCGGACTAGAGAACCCGGGACAGCTTGCGGTACTCGCGCGGGGAGATGCCCTCCCCTGCGGTGAACACGCGGCTGAAGTAGTGAAGATCCGGATAGCCGACGCGGGCGCCGACCGTCTCCACGGACCAATCCGTCTCCCGCAGCAGCCGGCGCGCCTCGCGCAGGCGAATCGTCTGGATCATCCGGCCGGGCGGCATGCCCGCGGACTGCCTGAACAGCTTGGCCGCGTGATCCTCGCTTACCTTGAGCTCGCGCGCGATCCGCTCCGCGCTCCAGGCAGCGGTCATGTCCTGCTCCATCGCCTCGACGATCTTGCGGATACGCTCCCGGTGCGCCGGATCGCCGCCCCCCACGCCCACGCCTCCCGCGCGGATCAACATCGCGAGGATGCTCAGCATATGCGACTTGCACGCGAGCTCATAGCCCGGCTGCCGCATCGTGAACTCGCCGACGAGCTTGTCCATCAGCCGGAAGCACTCGGCCCCGCAGGCATACACGGCCCGCTCCGAGAGCGAGCCAAGCTCGGCGGCGATCGGCTCCTCCGCGAATTTATCCAAATCCGGCGCCGAGCGCAGATCGAACGACACCAGGTCGCTCTCCGTCGCGATGCGCAGCCTGCCGTCATAATCGAAGTGGATGCCGAGCAGCGTCGCGCCCTGCGGCGATACGATCGCATTGCGGTGCGGCACGCCCGAGGGCAGGAAGATCGCCTCCCCTTCGCCCGCCTGGTGCACCGCGCCGCGCATCTCGGTCTCGAGCCTTCCTTTGCAGACGCAGATCAATTCGAAGTCGTATATGTACCGCTCGGCGATTGCGCCGCGCGGCAGCTTCTGGTATTGCGCATAGTGAACGCTTGGGGACCAGTCCCTGAACGGGAGCGTTCTGCGCAGCGGAAACCGGGCGAAGTCCATCCGTCGTCCTCTCCCTTCGTTTTCTCATTCTAGCACAACATCCGCATATAGAACGGAATCGTGCAACTTTTAACTAACTTCTCTAAATGAACGCCGCCCTTCCTTCATTATAATAAAGGCAAACCTAACGCTATCCGAGGAGGCATGTCTACTATGAAAAAAGGGATCAATATCTGGTCGTTCCGCGAAGGGACGGCGATCAAGGACGCCATCGCGACCGCCAAGGACGCCGGCTTCGACGGCATCGAGCTGGCGTTGAACGAGACGGGCGAGCTTGGCCTCGAGGCGACGGACGGCGAGCTGTCCGAGATCAAGCAGCGGCTCTCCGATACGGGGCTTGAGCTCGCCGGACTCGCGACGGGCTTGTACTGGTCGTATGCGATGACGAGCGAATCCGAGGCGAACCGCGCCAAGGCGATCGACGTGTGCAAAAAGCAAATCGAGACGGCGGCAAAGCTCGGCGCGGACGCGATCCTCGTCATTCCGGGCGCGGTCGGCGTCGACTTCATCCCCGGCAGCGAAGTCGTACCCTACGACAAAGCCTACGACCGCGCGCTCGAGGCGATCACGAAGCTCGCGCCCGAAGCGGCCGGCGCCGGCGTCTCGATCGGCATCGAGAACGTCTGGAACAAGTTCCTCCTCTCTCCGCTCGAGATGCGCGGATTCATCGACGCAGTCGGTTCGCCGTGGGTCGGCTCCTACTTCGACGTCGGCAATACGGTGGCGAACGGTTACCCGGAGCACTGGATCTCGATTCTCGGTCCTCGCATCAAGAAGGTCCACTTCAAGGATTACCGCAGACAGGCCGGCGGCCTGCACGGATTCGTGGACCTGCTCGCAGGCGACGTAGACTACCCGGCGGTCGTATCCGCGCTGCAGGCGGCGGGCTACGACGGCTATGTCACGGCGGAGATGATCCCGCATTATACGCATCACTCCGAACAGATTATTTACAACACATCCGGCGCGATGGACGCCATTCTCGGAAGGAAGGGCTAAGCTTATGCTCAAAATCGGACTGATCGGCTTCGGCTTCATGGGAAGAATGCACTTCGACAACTATGTCCGGCTGCAGAGCGAAGGACACCCGATCAAGCTCGTCGCCATCTGCGACATCGCGATCGAACAGCTCAAGAACGGCAAGGCCGACGGCAATATGGCGACTGCGCAGGAGACGTACGACCTGTCCGAATATGCGCTGTACGATTCGGTCGACGCCATGCTGGCCGGCGAACAGCTCGACATGATCGACATCACCCTGCCGACCACCTTGCACGCCGACCTGACCTGCTCGCTGCTGGAGAAGGGCTACCACGTATTCTGCGAAAAGCCGATGGCCCGCACGTCGGACGAGGGGCGGCGCATGGTCGAGGCGGCGGAGCGGACGGGACGCAAGCTGCAGATCGGCCAATGCCTGCGTTTCTGGCCGGCCTACGAATATTTGAAAGCCTGCGTCGAGGACGGACGCTACGGCGAAGTGACCGCCGGACACTTCTACAGAGGTTCGGGTGCGCCGAAGGGCTGGTTCCTGAACGGCGAGCTCAGCGGAGGCGCCCTGCTCGACATGCACATTCACGATACCGACATCGTGAACTGGCTGTTCGGCAAGCCCGAGCGCGTATCGACGATCGGCCGCAACGTCATTCCGGGCAGCGGCTTCGACGCCGCCTCCACGAACTACGGCTTCGCCGACGGCAAGGTCGTGAACGCGCTGGTCGACTGGACGCTCGAAGGCGACTACGGGTTCGAGATGGGCTTCCGCGTCAACTTCCAAGGAGCGAACATCGTGCTCGGCAAGGACGGCCTGACCGTCAATCCAAGCGATGCGCCGGGCTTCAAGCCGGAGCTGGCCGCGCATGACGGGTATTACGGGGAGCTGCTGAGCTTCACGAACGCGATTGTGAAGGATGAAGCGATCGCCGTCTGTTCGCCACAGAGCACGCTCGCGACACTCGAGATCGTCGAAGCGGAGCAGCAGTCCGCCGAGCGCGGCGGGGAATGGGTCAAGCTATAATCTATCAATGAAAAGCCGCACAGCGATGTGCGGCTTTTCGCGTTCACGTATGCCGGGCCGGCCATCGGCACCGGTCTTCAGGAAAGCTGGCGCTGCCGGGTCTGCAGCCAGTCGATCAGCGCCTGCGCGGCCGCCTCCGGCGTCTGGCTCCCGGCGTCCACTTTGCAATGATGCCGCGCATAGATGGCCTGCCGCGCATCGTACAGCGCCTTGATCTCCTCGTCCGTCTTGTTCTGCAGGATCGGACGGCTGTCGCGTATGAGCGGCAGCCTGCTCTTCCATAGCTCCCACGAGATGTCCATCAAAAAGACGTCGGCTTGCTCCATGCATAAATCGCGGATCTCCTGCTGAAGAAAAGCCCCCCCGCCCAGCGACAGGACGGCCGACCGCTTGTTCGCGCACAGATCCTGGATATATTCCTTTTCCATCCGACGGAACGCGGCTTCTCCCATCGTCTTGAAAATCTCCGTCACCGGCATCCCGCGCTCCGACGCGATCAGCTCGTCCACATCGATGAACTCGCGCGACAGTTTGTCCGCGAGAACTTTGCCGACTGTCGTCTTGCCGGCGCCCATGAAGCCGATCAGCACGATATTGCGCTCGGGAACTGCATTAGCGTCTTCCGCTTGCATGAAGAGGTTCACTCATTTCCGATAAAAATAAAAGTTATACCTCATTATAGCGGTGCCGTATCGCCGGGGCAATGTGCAGAACGCGCTGCGTCTGCGGCACCGAACACAAGCGCGACAGGTCCGAACAGCCCCGATACCGTCTGTCCGGGGAGCGCGAATCCCGTCGGACTCGCCGCATCCATATAATTCGCCAGCGTATTGAACACCGTAATCTCCAGATCGGCGCGGGCGAATAATCGCGGGGCACGCCTGCGAACCGATCGGCCAGGTCCGCCAGGCGCTCATGGCCGATCGTCTACGAGCTTGCGGCTCGCCGCAAGCGTGATGCAGCGGAATTCGCCGCCTGCGCCGTCCTCTGCTCCCACGACTGCTGCGTCCCCCGGCTCCGCGGGACGGCATGCGCAATAGAAATGATACAAGGCGCCGTCCCAATAAATGACGGACGACTTGTGCGCGTGAGTCGCGTCCAGCTCGCCCGGACGGCCGACGGGCAGCCATGGCGAGTCTGCAATATCCCAGCTTCGAAGATCGTCCGAGACGGCCAGCGCTCCCTGCGCATGCTCGCCGTCGTAGCCGAAGCCGAAGTTGACCCAGCGCCCCGCTTTGCCGTCGTACTTCACGCACGGATCGCTGAAGTACACACTGTAAAACGAACCGGGCGCTGTCCGCATGAGCGGATTGCCCGGATCCCGCCGCCAAGTCTTGAGATCCTCGGATACGGCGAGGCCCGTCTGCTCCGTCCAAGGCCAATCGGTGCTCTCCTTGGCGTTGTAGAACATATAATAGACGCCGTCCGACGCTACGACGCAGCACTTGTACAGGCCGCCCCGCTCCCAAGCCCCGCCCTCCTCGAAGGCCATCACGGGCGCCTCGAGGCGATGCCAGTCGAGCAGTTTCTCGTCCTCGCACCATGCGAGGCCCATCTTCGCACCGCCCGCTTCATAGCCCGGCTCGGGGTACGAATGGTATACCATCCAGTACCGGCCGTGTACCTTCTTGAGGCGCGGCGTAGCGTACAAATCGTCGGATTCGAGCACGATCCAGGACCCTGCCGCGCCGACGCCGTCCCAGCTGTCGCTCTCGGGGCTGCCGGCGGGCGCCCTGTCCAGCATCATGCCTTTGAATGTCCAGTTCAGCAGATCCCCGCTCTCGGCAAGTCCGGTCCGGTAGCCGATGCCGTCGAAGCCGACGTACATCATGCAGAAGCGGTCGCCGTGACGGAATACGAACGGGCAATCTACGGCCAGCGCGTCGAAGCTGCCGGGAACGCCGGAGCCCTGCACGGCCGGCCTTCCCAGCTTGAAGGGTGTGGCATAGCGGCCGATACCCGCTAGTGAATTCTGTTCCATTCTTAATAGCTCCTCCCAATCCTCTTCTTAGCCCTTCACGCTGCCGACGACGACGCCTTTGATGAAGAAACGCTGCAAAAACGGATAGACGCTAATGATCGGCAGCGCGGCCAGAAAAATCTGCGCGCCCTTCAGCGTCCGGTCCGATACCTGCGACAGCGTAGCGGCGTCGGCCATCGTAACCAGACTCAGGTCACGATTGATGACGACCGTCTGCAGGTAGCTCTGAAGCGGGTACTTTTCCGGTGTATTCATCAGAATCAGACCGTCGAACCAGGAATTCCAGTGGCCGACCATCGTGAACAGAATGAGCGTCGCGAGTGCGGGCATCGACAGCGGGACGAACAGCTTCCAGAGAATCGTCCAATGATCGGCGCCGTCCACGAAGGCCGCTTCCTCCAGCTCCTTGGGCAAGCCGCGGAAAAAGTTCAGCAGCAGCACGACATTAAACACGTTGACGGCGCCGGGCAGTATGAGCGCCCAGATGCTCCCGAGCAGCCCCGCCGACTTGATGACGAGATACCAGGGTATGAGTCCCCCGCCCACCAGCATCGTCAGCACGAAAAACCAGACATACGCCGTCCTCCCCCTGAACGCCGCCGGCTCCTTGGAGAGCGGATAGGCAAGCGTGATCGTCAGCAGCATATTGATTGTCGCGCCGAGCGCGACACGCTCCAGGCTGATCCGCAGCGCCCGTGGAAATTCCGGCTTGCTCAACACGAACTTGTACGATTCGAAGGTCAGGTCTACCGGCCACAGCTTGACGGCGCCGGCGCTCGCCGCTGTGCTCGCGCTCAACGAGACGGCGAGCACCTGGACGAGCGGCAGCAGGCACAGCAGCGCGAGCAGCAGCAGGACGACCGCATTGAAGCCGTTGAACAGCCGGCCGGACAACGATGTGCGCATCATAAGCTTCGGTCTCCTTTCAGAATATCCGGTAATTGGCCAGCCGGTAGGCGAGCGTGTACGATGCGGAGATCAGCACGACGGATACCGCCGACTTCAGCAGGCCGACCGCGGTGGCCAAGCTGTACTGCGCCTGCTCGAGACCGAGCCGGTAGACGAGCGTATCGATGACATCGCCGCTCTCGTACACTTGCGGGCTGTACAAATTGAAGATTTGGTCGAAGCCGGCGTTCAGCACATTGCCGAGGCTGAGGGTGGCCAGCAGGACGATAACGGGCAGCATGCCGGGGAGTGTGATGTTCAGCGTCTGCTTCCAGCGGCTCGCGCCGTCGATAACCGCCGCTTCGTACAGCGCAGGATTGATGCCGGTCAGCGCAGCCAGATAGACGATCGTACTGAAGCCGAATTCCTTCCAGACGTCGGAAATGACCAGCACGGCGGGGAACCAGCGCACGTTGCCCAGGAAAAAGATCGGCTCGATGCCGAACACGCCCAGCAGCTGGTTCACGATGCCCGAGGTCGGAGACAGCACATCTATGAGCACCCCTCCCAGAATAATCCACGACAGGAAGTGCGGGAGGTAGATTAAAGTCTGAATCCAGCGTTTGAAAATACGGTTGCCGAGCTCGTTGAGCAGCAGCGCGACGACAATCGGCACCGCGAGACCCGCTGCAATCTTGAGACAGGCGATCAGGAGCGTATTGCGGATGACCTGCCAGATGTCGGGAAGCGAGAACATATAATTGAAGTTGTCCAGACCGTTCCACGGGGAGTGAAATATGCCTTTGACGATCGAAAACTTCTGAAAAGCGATATAAAGTCCCATGATGGGACCATAGCTGAAAACAAGCACGAGCAACGCCGACGGCAGCACCATCAGATGAAGCGGCAGCTGGCGCTTCGTTCGCGCGAATCGCATGCGGATCCCTCCGTTCCTATTCGTCTCTGTCTGTCGGCTTCGGCCCGGTGGCCATCCCCGGCTTAATGCAAGCGGGGCCGGAAAGGGCTTCCGGCCCCGCTGTGGACGTTGTCCGCGCGATCAGGATTGGGACGCGTACCAGTCGTTGACTTCCTTGGTGATCTGCTCTCCGCCCAGCTTGTTCCAATCGGAGACGAACTTGTCGAAGTCGGACAGCGGCGAACCGAGGATGATCTTCGTGAACGTCTCCAGCACGAGCTTGTCGAGGATGGCCTTTTTCTCGGTCATGCCGGGCGTCGGAGGTCCGTAGTACGCGTTTTTCATCAGCAGGCCGCCGTCTACGTAGTTCTGTCCGATGACCGCCCAGGAGCCGCCCTCGCCGAATACTTTGTTTGTTCCCCAGTTGGCTCTGTCGCCGCCCTGGAATGCCTTGATCTTGTCGTAATAGCCTTTCTCCTCGGGCAGCAGCGAAGCCGGGTCGCCGGACTGCAAGGCTGCGACGACGTTCTTGTGCACGCTCAGCAATCCCTGCGGCGTGCCGAAGCCGTTCGCCATGACTGCGTACTTGAACACTTCCATGCCGTCGACGTTTTGATAGATTTGCGGCTCCGCTTTTGGCCCGGCGATCTTCTCGTTATACAGGTTGAACAGCTTGACGATCGCCTCGGGATGCGCGGCGCCTTTCTTGACGACCCAGAAGCTGTTGAAGTCGGCGTTGGCCTGGGCGCTGGCAGGCGTCCCGTCGGCCGACGGGATCGGAAAAGCGCCCCAATCCGCGTTCTTGTCGGCATTGACATTGTCCTGCAGCGGCCAGAGCGGGTTCCACATCGCGCCGAAGCTCATGCCGATCTTGCCGGCCGTCTGCATCTCCGCGACTTTGCCGCCGTCCTTGACGCCGAATTCCTTGTCGATCACGCCGGCCTTGTACAGCTCCTGGAGCTTGCCGAGCGCCGTCTTCATCTCCGGCTGAATGCTGCCGTTCACGAGCTTGCCGGAAGCGTCCTTGATCCATACGTTCATGTAAGCGTGATAGCCGTTCATGAAGCCCGACAAGTCCGGGTAGCCGCCGATGATGTCCTTCGATGCGGCCAGACCGTACGTATCCTTCTTGTTGTTGCCGTCCGGATCCTGATGGGCGAAGGCGTCCGCGATCTTCAGGAGGTCGTCCATCGTCTTGGGCTCCGGCAGGTTCAGCTTCTTGAGCCAGTCGGTCCGCACCCACAGAAGCGGCGCGCCGCCGAGATAATCCTCGGCCGGCGGAATCGCGACGAGCTTGCCGTCGTAGGTCGCGGCCGCCTTGGCATTGGTCCCCCGGTCGATCATCTCCTTGGTCAAGTCCGTGCCGTAGTCCGCGACGAGCTGCGTCAGATCCTCCAGCATGCCGCCCTCGGCGAGCTCGCGAAGCTGCTTGGCGTCGACCATGAACAAGTCGGGCAGATCCCCGGATGTGATCGACAGGTTCATCTTCTGGTTGAACTGGTCGCCGTTGACGATCCATTTGTTCTTGACCTTGATGCCGAGCTCTTCTTCGTAAGCCTTCGTCCACACGTTGTTGTCGAGCGATTCTCCGTCCTTGAACTTGAACGAGGAATCGGTGTAACGTACGGTCGTCACCTCGATCGGCGGGTCGTACTTGGCGTTCGGGTCGGGCTTGATCGCTTCGGGCTGGGCGGATGCGGACGGAGAAGCCGCGGAAGCCGACGGAGAAGCCGGTGCCGAAGCCGACGGTGAGGCCGTGTTGTTGCCTTTGTCGGCGCAAGCCGATACGAGCGACATGGCGGCGATCAGCGAGGCCGCGACAAGTCTTTTTTTAACGTTTGCGTTCATGCAGGATGAACCCCCTGTTTCCCGTGATGGAGGACGTTTGCCTCATGTGCCTTATCATAAAGGCAAAGCCGGGCCGCTGACATCAGCCCGGCTTTACCTCGCGTCTACCGCTTTCTACTTTTTAATGCCGGCTTCACTGGAATACGCGAACATAATCGACAAACATGTCGACCTGGTTGCCGTACCTCGCCAGATCGATCGGCCAGCCGCCGCCGAGCGCGAGGTTAATCATGAAGTACATCGGTGTCTTGGCCTGCTCGAACGTTGAATGGCGCCATACCTCGATGTTGTCGATGTAATAGATCGTGTCGGTCGGCGTAATCTTGGTGCCGTACAGATGCCAGGTCGAGGCGTTGTCGCCGAAGGAATACGCCGTCTCCGAGCAATTCGTCTGATGAATCTCCGGCGTCACGCCCCACCAATGCTGCGACCGGCAGGAGCCGGCTGCCGACTGGCCGTACGCCTCGACCGTATCGAGCTCGGCCGTGGACGGCACTTGCTGGGAGATGCTGTTCTGCGACATGAGCCAGAAGGCGGGCCAGGTCCCCTTGCCCGCAGGCATCAGGATACGGGCTTCGAAGTAGCCGTAGGTCGCGGCCACGCCCGTGCCGTCCGTCCGCACGGAAGACAGCATGCCGCCGAAGTAGGTGCGGTTCCAGCCCATCGGGTCCATATAGCCCGCAGGCGCCTTGCTGGCGCGGATGCGCAAATACTGATTGCCAAGCACGGCAAACGGATTGTACGGGCCGTTGTAATCGGCGAAGATCGCATCTCCGAACTCGGAGCCGCCGGGGCTGTCCGGCTTGGACGAGGCATAGGTGGCGCCCGCGCCCGTCCTGGAGATCGACAGCGGTCCCGTGAAGTCGTCCTGATACAGCACACTCATGCCGGAAGCCTGCGGAGGCGCGGCGGGTACGCCCTGCTTCCAGACAACGCCGCCGTCATTGTACAGCTGTAAATAGCAATTGTCCGAATGCGAGAAATTCGGGTTGCCCTCAGGCGTATCCCAAGCGCTCAGGATGACGGTAATCGGTCCGTGGGGGAACTGATTCGCAGGGAATACGACTTCGCCGTAACCGCTCGCGTCCGGCGTCACGCGGGCGAACCAGCTGTCATAGCCGTTCGTGCCCGGATTGGCCGTATCGGGCTGGTGCCACGACCTCGCCCATACGTTCTGCATGCCGGGCGCGTAGAACTTGATCGTCACCGTGCCATTGATCGTGCCGCCGTAGGCCGGCGATATGACGCTGACCTGGTAGCTCGGATAAGATCCGGGCGTCGGAGTCGGCGTGGCCGTCGGGGTCGCCGTTGGTGTTGCCGTCGGCGTCGGGGTCGGGGTCGGGGTCGGGGTCGGAGTGGCCGAGCCTGAACCGACGTAGGCGATCTCGGTCGCCCCCGACTTCGATCCGGAGGCATGCGTGAATACGATACGGAACTTGGACGCCGCGACCGTGTTGAAGCTCACCGTGTTAAGCTGGTTGCCCGCAGGCGCGGACGGCGATTTGACCTGACCGGCGGCGCTTGTCCAGGCCGATCCGGTCCAGTATTGCACGTCGTAGGCGGAGGGCGCCTTCACGCCGCCGCCGTCCGAATAGAGATAGAGCTTGGCCTGGCTCGCGGACACGCTGCCGCCGAAGTCGGTCTGTACCCAGTCCGTCGCGTTCGGCGACTCGTAGGCCGTCCAGCGGTCATGCGGCGAGTCGCTGTACGAGACGACCCCGTTGTTGACCTGGGCGACGTTGTCCATAAAAAACGTATAGGAGGCAGAGGCCGTGCCGCCCGACAGCTGCGACGGAGGCGGCGTAGGCGTTGCGGTCGGGGTCGGCGTAGGCGTCGGTGTCGGTGTCGGCGTAGGCGTCGAGCCGGTCCCGTACGCGATTTCCGTCACGCCCGACTTGGCTCCGGACGCATGGGTGAAGACGACGCGGAACTTGGAGGCCGACACGGACGTGAATGTGACCGTGTTCTTCTGGTTGCCCGTGGGCGCGGCAGGTGTCTTGGCTTGTCCGGAAGCGCTGATCCATGCCGATCCGTTCCAGTACTGGACGTCGTAGGCGGAAGGCGCCTTTACCCCGCCGCCGTCGCTGTAAAAATAAACGTCGACTTTGCTTTTCGCCGCGGCCGCGCCGAAATCCGTCTGCACCCAATCCGTCGCGTTCGGCGACTCGTAGGCCGTCCAGCGGTTTTTCGGCGAATCGTTGTACGACACGACGCCGTCGTTGACCGCCGCCGTATTGTCCATAAAAAACGTGTAAGACGCGGTGACCGAAGCCGACGTATCCGTTGCGGATGCGCCCCATACCGGAAACAAACTAAAAACGAATACGCTTACAACAATACTGTGAAGCCATCTTTTTCCCCGCTTGCCTCTCCCCATTGCTGCCACTTCCCCTTCGTCATGAGATGCGTTGCACGGATTATTTTAATCGCTTCCGCCCGTTCTGCGATCTACCGAATTCTACTTCCTCCTGTTCCCTACTTTACCTTTTCGTCATCCGATATTCATAGAATGCGTTTTCAAGCTATACTGGTATCATTCTTTTGCGCGCAAAGGAGCGTTCCGCCTCCGTGAAACTACTCGACCGGTTGACGATTTTTCCGAAGCTCGTCCTGACCTTCATGCTCATCCTGATCCCGCTCGTCATCATCAGCCTGATGATGAACCTGCAAAGCGAACGCCTCGTCCGCAACGAGATCACCGCCTCCATGCAGGCCAAAGCCACCTCCTATATGCAATCGCTCGAATACGACTTCGGGCCGCTCGTCACGCTTCAGCAGCAGTACACGTTCGACGATGACATCAACAATCTGGCGTATGCCTCCATCATCATGTCCAACGAACAATATACGCAGGCGATCAAAAACGTGCAGCAAAAGCTGCTTATTCTTAAAAACATGAGCTCCTACGTTGCGGATGCGTTCGTCAGCTTCCCTGCGCTCGACCGCAAAGTGTCCGCGACAAGCTTCGATTCGATCGACCTCCGGCAGGCGGACGCGTTGAATCAGATCATCAATCCGTTCGAATCGCCCTTTCTGCTGTACGAAGGCAAGCTGTGGCTCAGCACGCCCTACCCGAACTCGCAGCCCGTAGGCAAAGGCTTCACCATCGCGATGGAAATATCCGGCCGGGCGATCCGCCAGTCGCTGTCCGGCTATCAGATCAACGGCAACGGCGGAGCTGCGCTGATGAGCGAAAAACTGGACTGGTACGAGACCGGCGGCAGCGTGCCCCGCGACCTGACCCATGCCAAAAATCTGATCCGGCTGCGGCTCGCGGCCGGCGATACGAGCGGCTACGAGACGATATCGGACGAGGCGGGCCATTATTACGCGTTCTTCGAGAAGTCGCCGAAGCTGGGACTAACGCTCATCCTCTTTATCGACGAGGACAGCTTCATCGGCCCGATCAAGCAGTACGGCACCTGGGTATGGTGGATCGCGCTCGCATCGCTGCTCGTCATCCTGCTGTTCGCATACCGGCTGTACCGGACCATCCACAATCCGCTCAAGCAATTGGTCAGCGCCTTCAAGAGCCTCGAAAAAGGAGATTTGTCGTTCAAGTTCCGCTACCGGTCGAAGGACGAGTTCAACTATCTGTACTTGCAGTTCAACCGGACGGTATCGAGGCTGGACGAGCTGATCAACGAGGTCTACGTGCAAAAATATCAGGTCAAAGCCGCGGAGCTCAAACAGCTGCAGTCGCAAATCAACCCGCACTTTTTGTACAACAGCCTGTTCAATCTGTACCGTCTGGCCAAGATGCACGAGATCGACAAGGTCATTCCGTTCACCAAACACCTGGGCGATTACTTCAAATACGTCACTAAAAACGCGGACAGCGTCCCCCTCGAGCAGGAGGTGCTGTTCTGCAGGGCATACGTCGCGATCCAGACGATCCGGTTCGAAGATCATATCCGGGTCGAATTCGGCGACATGCCCGAGCGCCTCGCGGCGATGCCCGTACCCAAGCTGTTCCTCCAGCCGCTCATCGAGAACTGCTACCATCACGGGCTGGAGGACCGCCCGGAGCCGGGCCGGATCTTCATCGGCTTCACGGCATACGACGACCATGCCGAGATTGTCGTCGAGGACGACGGCGACAGGCTGGATGAGGAGCGGCTGTCCCATATCCGGACGCTGCTCGCCCAGCCGGACGTCATGTCCGGGAGCGAGGGGCTGCGCAACGTCCAGCAGCGCATCCGGCTGAACTTCGGCGCGGGCGCGGGGCTGCGGGCGGAGCGGGGGCAGGCGGGCGGCCTGCGCATCATCGTGATCATTCCGAAGACATAGGGGGAAATAAGGCATGCATCGCATCATCGTAGTGGACAACGAACCCAACATCGTCAGAGGCATCAAGCAAATGCTGGAGGAAGAGGCGCCGTTCGAGCTGGACGTATACGGCGCGTATTCATCGGAGGAAGCGCTGCGGCTGCTGGGCCAGATGAAAATCGACATCGCCCTGCTCGACATCCGGATGCCGGGCATGAACGGTCTCGAGCTCCAGGCCCGCATCGTGGCGCAGTGGCCCGGATGCCGGGTGATCTTCCTCTCCGGCTACGACGACTTCTCCTTCATCCAGACGGCGATTCGCGGTGGCAGCATCGACTATATCCTGAAAACCGACGGCGACGAAGCGATCGTCCAGGCGATCCAGAAGGCGCTGGACGGACTGAACCGCGCGCTCGAGAGCGACCTGCTGATCGAGCGCGCCAGGCAGCAGCTCCAGCTGTCCGTCGGCATGCTGCAAAAGGAATACATCCAACGTCTTGCAAGCGGCCTGAGCGCGATCAGCCAGCATCGCCTGGACGAGCTGAGCATCCCGCTGCGGGCCGACCGCGGCGCGCTGCCGGTCATCGCACGCGTGGACAGCTGGCCTGCCGCTTACAGCGACGCGGACAAGGCGCTGCTGGAGTACGCCGTCCAAAACATCGCCGGCGAGTATTGGGCGGGCACGCGCTTCGTCGTCGCGACCGCCGATACCGGCACGCTTGTCGCATTTTTGCAGCCGGAGCAAGATTCGGACGCGGAGAGCCCGGAGGGCGCGGGACGTTGGGTCCGCTACGTACAGGGACAGCTCGAGTCCATTCAAGCGGCCTGCAAGCGGTACTTGCAGCTGTCCGTCTCGTTCGCGGCGGGCAGCAGGCCGACGCCCTGGCCGGACATGCCCGTCAAGTTCGCGGAGCTCCGGCAGATTTTGTTTTTCGGATTCGGACGCCGCTCCGAGATGCTGCTGACCGACGACGTCAGCATGAACTTCGAGCCGGACCGGGACGCGGACGCCGTCGCGCTGCAGGCGAGCAGCAAGCTCAGACAGCTTCTGTCGGCGGATCTCGGGAGCGAGACCCGCATCCGCCGCGAATTCGAAGAGCTGGCCGAGCTGTCGCGTCAGCTGGTTCACCGCAAGCCTTTCCTGTACGAGATGTACAACGGCATCGCCTATATGCTGCTGGCCGCCCTGAACCAGCATGCCAGGTGGCATGAGCTGGCGGCGGAGGAACGGCTCGGCAAGCTGTATTCGCTGGACGCGCACGGCTCGTGGGACGAAGCTCTGCAATACCTGCGCGAGGCGATCGAGCTGCTGCTGGCCGCGCGCGACCGGGAGAGCGAGGCCGGCGCTCACGCGCTCGTCGCCAAGCTGAAGGCTTATATCGAAGGACATCTCGACGAAGAGCTGTCGCTCGTGCGTCTGGCGGAGATCGTCTACTTGAACCCGACGTACCTGTCCCGGCTGTTCAAGCAGCAATCCGGACAGGGCGTGTCCCAGTATATCACGGAGCTGCGCCTGACCCGGGCCAAAGACTTGCTGCGGGATTCCAGACTCAAGATTCACGAGATCGCGCTCAAGGTCGGCTTCGACTCCGCCACCTCCTTCGGCCGATTTTTCAAGCGCGAGCTGAACCGGACGCCCCAGGAGTACCGGGACGGGGATTGACGGGAAACGGCGGGGATTGATGGCGATGGACGGGCCCCCGCCGCGATTTGCTCTCCTGTCCACGCTCTCATGCAACAATAAAACGGCAGTGCGAAGCGTCCGCCGACGCTCCGACTGCCGTTTTATTTATTTAGACTTCAAGAAATTCCAGAGCAGGACGGCCGCCTGCGCACGCGTGACCTGGCCCGCGGGATCGAAGCGATTGCCGCCGATTCCCGAGATCCAGCCCTCCCGCTGCAGCGCATCTACAGCCTCCGAAGCGTAGCCTGCAATGGCGAAGCGATCCGCGAATGGCGCCGGCCCCTCGCCGCTGTCGCCGCTTGCCGGCAGGCCGCCTGCCAACCGGGCGGCGCGGTAGAGCAGCACGGCCATATCCTGCCGGCTGAGCGGTTCGCGCTCGCCGTAAGTGCCGTCTCCGCGGCCGGCCACGATGCCAAGCCTGATCGCTTCGGCCAGCGGCGCATCGTACCAAGCCGCCGTCCGCGCATCCGGCATCGCGTCGGCCGCTTCGGGAGCGCCGCCCAGTTCCAGGCTCCTGAGCAGCATGGCGACGAACTCGGCCCGCGTCACACCGGCCCGCGGATTGAAGCCCCCTTGGCCGTCACCCTGGGCGATGCCGCGCGCGGCCAGCGCTTCGATACTGTCCCGGGCCCACGGCGCATGGGCTGCGTCCTTAAACCCGACATCCCGATAAGCGACCGCAAACGTCCCGGTATGCGTTGTCGTGAACAAGACGAAGCCCGCATCCGCGTCGTAGCTTCCGTTCGCGACGGGATGAATCGATCCGTCGGCGGAGACGAGGACCGCGACAGCCAAGGCTGCCTTTTCCCCGGTCCCCGGCGTATAGGGCAGCGAGGCCCGAAGCTTGCCCGGACTGAGCGCAGAGATAGCGGTGCCGTCCGCGGAAATGCCGATCTCGTGGACCGCTCCTCTGACGCCATCCGTCGCTTCCTCAGGCCGCGAAGCGCGCGGCGCCCGCTTGAGCGTGATGACGACATCGCTCGTCGCCCGGCTCCATGCCTCGTTCGGGACCGAGATGCGGGCGAAGCCGAGATCCAACGCCACGGATTGAAGCGAAGCTGTTCCTGCCTGATTCAATGGCCCGGCCGGGAGCCGCAGTACGATTCCTTGTGCAGACGGCGCCACATTCGCTTGGATGACGACTTGGCCGCTCTCCGCACTGCCGACAGCGGCTGCAAGCTGCGACTCGGATACGGCAGCCTCGAACACGCCGCCATCGTCCGGCTTCGTCTCGAGCTTGATGACGCCATGCGCGACAGCGGGCGTCGGCGTTGGCGTTGGTGTGGCCGTTGGCGTTGGTGTTGGTGTTGGTGTTGGTGTTGGCGTTGGTGTTGGCGTTGGCGTTGGTGTTGGCGTTGGCGTTGGTGTTGGTGTGGCCGTCGGTGTTGGAGTCGGTGTTGGAGTCGGTGTTGGTGTGGCCGTTGGTGTGGCCGTTGGTGTTGGTGTTGGAGACGGGGAAGCGGGCTCCTCCTCCTTCGGCTCGAACACGCGCACGTAGTCCACATACATGTCGATCTGATCGCCGTACGGACTCAGGTCGATCGGCCATCCCCCGCCGAGCGCGAGATTAAGCATAAAGTACAGCGGCGTGTTCGCCTGGGCGAAGGACGCATGCCGCCACACCTCGACATCGTCGATGTAATAAATAACTTCGTTCTCCGTAACCTTCGCGCCGTACGTATGCCAGGTTGACGCATTGTCCCCGTAAGCGAAATTTTCCGAGGAACAGTTCGTCTGGTGCGATTCCGGGCTGCCCGACCACCAATGCTTGGCCTGGCAAGCGCCTGCCGGATCATGGCCGTAGGCTTCTACGATGTCCAGCTCCGCCGTCGAAGGCAGATGATCCGCTCCCGTGCTGTTCTGCGACATCAGCCAAAACGCTGGCCAAGCGCCTTTGCCGGCGGGCATCTGGATGCGTGCCTCGAAATAGCCGTTCGTCGCCGAGACGCCGGTACCGTCGAGACGAACGGACGAGAGCAGGCCACCGATATACTTGCGGTTCCAGCCCTGGGGATCGGCATATCCCTCCGGCGCCCGGGAGGCCCGAATCCGCAGGTAATCGCCGCCGAGCACGGCGAACGGATTGACCGCGTCGGTCGGATCCGCGAAGATGGCTTCCCCGAACTCGGAGCCGTTCGGCCAATCCGGCTTCAACGATGCGTACCGCGCACCGGCGCCCGTCTTGGATACAGACAGCGGGCCGTCGAAGTCATCCTCGAACTTGACCTCCATGCCGGCCGTCTGCGGGGGCGGAGCCGGAATGCCCTTTTTCCAGACGACGCCTCCCTCGTTGTACAACTGCACATAGCTCGTCGCCAACTTCGCAAAGTTCGGATCGCCCTCCGGCGAGTCCCAGGCATTCAATATAATCGTCAACGGACCGTGCGGCAGCAGATCGGCGTCGATCTCGACTTCGCCTGCGCCCTGCGCGTCCGGCGCGGCGTTCGCGAGCCAGGCATCGTATCCCTGCGAATCGGGATGTGCTCCGTCCGGCTGGTGCCAGGCTCTTGCCCATACGTTTTTCATGCCCGGCGCGTCGAAATCAATCTTGAACTTGCCCGATACGGACGAGCCCAGCGCAGGCGCCGTCACCGCGATTACAGGCTCGGGTTCGACGACCGGCGGCGCGACGGGGACCGGTTCTTTGTGGGAGTCCACGTAGGCGATCTCCGAGACTCCCGTCCGCGCGTCGGACGCATGGGTAAAAACGACCCGGAATCGGCTCGCGATCACGGTGTCGAACGAGACGAGATTCAGCGCATTGCCCACAGGACGAGCGGGCGTCCTGATCTGTCCGGGCACGCTGAGCCACGCGCTGTCGTCCCAATATTGCACGTCGTAATCGCTCGGCGTCTTGACGCCGCCCCCGTCGTCATAAATGAAAATGCCGACCGTATTTTTGGAATATGGACGCTCGTATGCCGTCTCGATCCAATCGGCGGCGTTGGGGCTGCCGTAAGCCGTCCAGCGGTTGCGCGGGAAATCGCCGAACGAGACGATCCCGTCGTTCACACTGTCGACCGAATCTCCGTCGTTCGTATAGGAAGCGGATGCCGTACCCTTGGACGGCGGCGCCGGCAAGGACTGCTCCGACGAATCGACGTATACGATCTCCGTGACACCGGTCTTGGCTGAGCCGTGCGTGAAAAGTACGCGGAACTTCTGCGCGACGACCGGCGCGAACGTGACGAGGTTTAGCGCGTTGCCCGTCGGCTCGGCGGGCGATCGAACCTGGTCCTCCACATCCGTCCACTCGCCGTCCGCATTCAAATATTGAACGTCGTAGGCGGCGGGCGCCTGTATCCCCCCGCCGTCGGCAAACAGATAGATGCCGACAGCGTCCTTGCGCACGGGCGATCCGAAGTTCGTCTGCACCCAATCCGCCGCGTTCGGCGACTCGTATGCGGTCCAGCGATTGGACGGAGAATCGTTGTAGGACACGATGCCGTCGTTCACGCTGCTGACTTGGTCGAGGCGAAACGTATACGAAGCCGATACGATGCCAAGCGGCGACGTATCCGCTCCCGGCAGCGGCTCGTTGCTCGAATCCGCGAACACGATCTCCGTCGCGCCGCTCTTCGACCCGGCATGCGCGAACACGACGCGGAATTTCGAGGCGACGACGGCGTCGAACGTAATCAGGTTCAGCTCGTTGCCTGCTGGCGTTTGCGGCGACTTCTGCTCATGCGGAACAGCGGACCACGCCGCTCCGTCCCAGTATTGGACCTCCAGAGAGTTGGGCGCCTTCACCCCGCCGCCGTCGTCGAACAGATATACGCCAGCCACGTCTTTCGAACGAGGCTCGCCGTAATCGAACTGCACCCAGTCCGTCTCGTTCGGCGACTCGTAAGCCGTCCAGCGGTTTTTGGGCGAATCGTCGTACGAAACGATACCGTCCGATATGTCCCCTAGACGGTCTCCGTGATACGTGTACGACGCGGTTACCGCAGCCGGGGAAGCGTCCGGCGACACGTCCGGCGTCCCGGCCGCAGCCGCTGGCAGGCAGCCGCTGGCGGCGAGGCAGATGCCGAGGACCACCGACAGCCCTTGAAGCGAGAATCGTCTTTTCAATTTCATTGCAGCGAATCCCTCCATTACGATTGGCAATGACCGACGCGCCGTCCGGCGGCACGCCGATAATTCAACGATAAAGGAGGCGCCGCTCCGATAAAATCGTCCGTTTTTGATTTTGTATCTACCTTTTTCAACGAATTCATGCGAACGCAGGCGATCAGGCCGCGGAGCGTCTTGCTCCCCGGCTTTTGATGTGTCGACTATATGTATTTCACTTCATGATTATCCATCCGCAGGTAAAAAAACGGTCATCTTTACCCCAATTTAAACCGATTATGCTACAATATATTCTCAATATCGGTATGGCCGAATTATGAGGTGACAACTGCAATGATGAATTCTTCCCCTCTGGCGGACACAAGATCGCAAGTCGGCAGCACGGATATCACCCCGAGGAGAGCATCGAAAAAATCGGTTGTGCCGTTCGTCGTACTGTGGCTGCTGCTGATCGGAGCCGGCGTCGCCGGCACCGTATGGTATACGGGCCAGCAGCGCGAGCAAGTATCCGAGCAGCTCCAGCGCCAGACAGCGGCGCAGATCGAAGCGATGCAGCGGGATTACAGCGGCAGATTGGACAAGCTCGAGCAGGAATACGCCGCGCAGATGGCTGCGCTCTCGTCCAAGGTCGACACGCTCAACGAGCTGCTCACATTCACCCAGGACAATGCCAGCGACAAGACCGACAACAGCAACAAGCTGTATACGCAGATCAGCGAGCTGAAAAAGCAGCTCGAGCAGCTCAAAAAAGAGCTGGACGTGCTGAAATGAGAACGGGCGTCCAGCATCTGAACCGGACCGTGCTGCTGGCATGCGCGCCGTTCATCGGCATGCTGATCTGGCTCTGCGCAGCCGGCGTCAATCCCGACGTGCCGCGCATCGCGTCCGCCGACCTGCCGGAGCCGTCGCTCTCCGGCTATGCGGAGCCGCAGGCGACTTCGCTCGACGAGGCGGCCGTCACGGCGAAGCGGATCTCCGCTTCCGTCAAAAAAGTGTCCGAGCTGTACGTGAAAACGAATCAGAGCATGAACGCGATCATGACGACGGCCAAGTCGCAGGTCGGGCGCCCCGCCGCCATCTACGACCGCCGCATCTCCATCAAGCTCGGCAGCCCGCGCGATACGGTGCAATCCGGCAACCTGACGGCCCAGCTTTATACGATCCAGGCCCAGCATTTCAGCGGATATGCGCTCAAGGTGAAGCTGAAGAGCGTCAAGGCGATGTCGATGGCACTGGCCGGCGACAAGCCGGGCAGCGCGGAGACGACGCTCGAGGCCGTCAAGCGCACCGGCGCGATCGCAGGCATCAACGCAGGCGGCTTCGCGGACCAGGGGGGCAAGCGCTATCCGCTCAGCACGACCGTCGTCAGCGGACAGTATGTCAGCGGCTTTGAGCCGAGCTTCAACGACTTGTTCTTCGTCGGGCTAAGCGAGGAGCTGAAGCTGATCGGCGGCAAGTACAGCGACAGGGCCTCGCTGGACAAGGAAAAGCCGAAATTCGGCGCTTCCTTCGTGCCCGTGCTGCGCAAGAACGGCGTCAACCTGCCCATCCCCGCCAAGTGGCGCACCAGTCCGCTGCGCGCGCCCCGCACGGTGATCGCGAATTACAAGGACGATCAGATTCTGGCGATGGTCATCGACGGCAGAGGCGAGGACGGCAGCTCGGGCGCGACGCTCGAGGAGCTGCAGATTCTGCTCGCGCGCTTCGGCACGGTCGACGGCTACAATCTGGACGGCGGCGGCTCCTCCACCCTGGTGTTCAAGGGCCGGGTCGTCAACAGCCCGTCGGACGGACAGCTCCGTCGTCTGGCAACCAACTTTCTGTTCTTTAAATAGGAAGGCCGTCGGGGGAGATTGGGTTGGCAAATAAAGATGCCGCACATCGCTATTCCGAGCGCGGGACCACTTTTGGAGCAAATAAAGATGTCGCACATCGCTATTCCGAGTCCGAGACCACTTTTGGAGCAAATAAAGATGTCGCACATCGCTATTCTGCGCGCGGGACCACTTTTGGAGCAAATAAAGATGCCGCACATCGCTATTCCGAGCCAGGGACCACTTTTGGAGCAAATAAAGATGTCGCACATCGTTATTCCGAGCCAGGGACCACTTTTGGAGCAAATAAAGATGTCGCACATCGCTATTCCGCGCGCGGGACCACTTTTGGAGCAAATAAAGATGTCGCACATCGCTATTCCGAGTCCGGGACCACTTTTGCAGCAAATAAAGATGTCGCACATCGCTATTCCGCGCGCAGGACCACTTTTGGAGCAAATAAAGATGCCGCACATCGCTATTCCGAGTCCGGGACCACTTTTGGAGCAAATAAAGATGCCGCACATCGCTATTCCCAGCCACCGCGATGGCTATAAAAAAAGAGGCCGATTCGGCCTCTTTTTTGCTGCCAACCTATTACCGTCCCAGCCTGTGGTAGCCTTTGTCCCCGTACGGCTGCAGCTTGTCGACCCACAACTCTGCCAGCGCGTCTACCTCGTCCTGGTACTTTTTCAGCTCGGATCTGTCCGCCAGCTGCTCCTCGCGCGGCTTGATCCGGTCCAGCTCCTCGAATTCGAACACGCCGCCGCCGTACTGCTGCCAGTCTGCCTTGAGCTCGGGCAAAATGTTCGTGTCCATCTGCTTCATGAATTCGAAGCGGTTGCGCGCGCCGTCCAGATCCATCGAGGACCGGATGAGCACCTTGCCGTTGCGGGTGTTGCGAATCTGGTACACGCCCATCGGCCGGAACGATTGCGCGTATGCGCTGGCCAACTCCTTTTTGCGCTGCTTATCCAACGTTAATACCCCATTTCCTTCAAAATGCGGGACAGCGTGCCGAGGCGTTCCCCGATCAGCTCGCTGTCTCCTTCCAGCGCCGCGCCGAACAGCTTGATGTCCTCGCGAATCCGATCATTGTCCGTGCACACGGCCACGGTCATCGCGTCGCCCTGCAGGCCGATCCGGTCGATGACCGGCTGCTCCGGATCGTACAATTCCTCATAACGGTAAGCTTCGCGGAAATGCCCGAGACCGCGGGCGACCAATATCGCCAGATCGAGCACGCGGTGAAGCGGCAGCTCCTCCGACTGTCTCGACCACTTTTCCCCCGTATACCGCCATACCTTCGCCGAGATCTCGACCTTGCCGCGGTCGTTCCATTGGGCGAGACCGAGCGAGAGGCCTTTGGCGTCCGTATGGCCGGCATACCTGCCGTCCACATTTTCATAATTATCGGATACGATAACCGGTTTATGCTTCAACGAAGTCGGGATTTTCAACACACATTCTCCTCATGCATTCATTTAGTAAATTACTAATTTACTAATTCGATAGTTACAATCTTAACGAATAAAGACGAAGCGGTCAATCCCGACCTGCGCAAAAAAACGGCAGCATGACGACCTCGCGGGTCGGCACGCTGCCGTATGAAGCTCCCTGCCACATGCTTGCCGGTTGTGCGTTCAGCGCCATTTGTAGACCGGCCGCCAATTCAGCCGCTCCTTGGCGAGGGCGTTGCTGAACAGCGGCGCGGTGCCGCTCAGATCCGCGCGGATGTCCGTGACATCCGGGTAGTGCTCGGCGACGAGCGCAGCCGTATCCCGCTCGCTCAGCACCTCGTCGCCGGTGATGTTCAGACAGAGCGCCTCCCCGTCCAGCTCTGCCGTCAGCGCCGCGACACAGGCGGCCGCCGCGTCGCGGATATCGACGTAGCTCCACAATATTTTGCCGAAGCGCTCAGGATGGCGCGCATCCTCCGCCAATCGCCCGTATTCCTCGGGCGCTGCGATGAGGGAGAACCGCAGGCTCGCGATCTCAAGGCCGCTCCTGCGCGCGAACATCGCCGCCGCCAATTCGCCCACGGTCTTGGACAGGCCGTAGCCCTCCTGCGGCAGCTGCGGATGCAGCTCGTCCACGGGAAAATACGCGGGCGAAAACGGCCGCCGCGCCCAGGCGAAGCCATAGCAGGACGTGCTCGAGCCCATGACGATCCGCCGGATGCCGAGCATGTCCGCCGCCTCCAGCACATTAAAGCTGCCCAGTACGTTGTTCGCAAAAATCGCCTGATGCGGGTATCCGACCGGTGCAGGAATCGCAGCCAGATGAATAACCGCATCGGCGCCCGCAAGTCCGCCCGCCACCTGCCCGAGATCGCTCATATCTACGCGCAGCTGTCTGCAGGGGAGTCCCTCGGCGATCCGTTGGTCGAGCGAGACGACCTCGCAGCCCCGGCTGCGCAGCGCCTCGACGACGTACCGGCCCAGCTTGCCGCTGCCGCCCGTAACCGCAATTTTACGCATGCTGCCGTTCTCCTCTCTCACGGCCGCACCAGCGTGCCGTCTGCTTTGCGGTCCAACGGATAAGGCGAATGATAGCTGCGGCGCGACCAATCGTCGCCGATCAGCGCGGCGGCCAGCGTCTCGTCCAGATCGATGCCGAGCCCCGGTCTTGACGACGGGTGCAGGTAGCCCCCGACCCGCTCGATATGCCCGGGGAACGCCGCCTTCTCCTCCGGCCGGAAGTGGTTGACCTCCTGAATGCCGAAGTTCCAGACCGCCATGTCCATATGCACCGCCGCGGCCTGGTTGACGGGATCGTTCTCCCCGCCCTCCTGCCAAGCGGTGCGGACGCCGAACGCTTCGGCCAGCGCCGCGATCTTGCGGCAGGCGCTGATGCCGCCGGCCTTGGAGACGCGGACGCGGATGAAGTCGATCAGGCGCTCCGAGATGAGCGGCACCCATTCCTGCGGATTCGTGAAAAGCTCGCCTACGGCCTGCGGGGTCGCGCACTGCTGGCGAAGCTGGCGATACCAGGCGGCCTGATCCGGCGGGAGCGCATCCTCGAGGAAAAACAAGCCGTAGGGCTCCAGCCGTCGTGCCAGGCGTACCGCATGAATCGGCGACAGATGCTCGTGAACATCGTGCGTAAACTGGACATCGGGCCCGAACGCCAGCCTGAGCTGCTCGAACATGCGCGGGATGGCGTTCACGTACACATGCTCATCGAATACATGTCCGGCGGTCCAGGCGCCGCGCGGCACATTGGCGCGCTCGGGTCCGACGAAGCCGCCGCCGCCGTAGCCGCCCATCTGGACGCGCAGCACCGTGTAGCCCTCCTCGATAAATCGGGCGACATCCTCCTTGAGCTCCGCGATGTCCCTGCCTCCCGCATGTCCGTAGCAGGCAACGGCCGCGCGCGCGGCGCCGCCGAGCAGCTGATACACGGGCAGCCCGGCTTCCTTGCCTTTGATGTCCCAGAGCGCCATGTCGATGCCGCCGATCGCGGTGTTGAGCAGTGCGCCGCTCCGCCAGTAGCCGCTGTGGTGCATGAGCTGCCACAGGTCCTCGATGTTCGCCGGATCGCGGCCGACGAGCAGCGGACCGAGCAGCTGCTCGACGATCTGAACGACCGCCTCCGGGTTGTACAGGTCGGAGGCCGATCCCAGCCCGTACAGACCGTCCTGATCCGTCGTCACCTTCACAATCGTCCAGGTTCCGTTTTTTCGTGTCCGGATGCACTTGACCTCTGTGATCTTCGCCATTTGCGCCTTCCCCTCCTTCGGTTAGCCTCATTCTACTTCACCCCGCCTCCGCGCTTAATGAGACGATGACAAACTTACCTCGGAGATCTTATCCGATTCGCGAATGCCGGAGGACGGCAAAAAACGAAGCGGCGAGTCCGCTTCGTTTTCCGGTAACGGTTATTCAGGTTGAAAAGCGCCATGCGAACGCGGCGGACTGCCGGGTCGGGATTGCCGCGACCGGCGTCGACGAGGCGGACCGCGCGGGCGTTAGGCGCGCCGCTCCGCGGGCAGCGCAGCTGGCGCCTCGAGGACGGGCCGAGCGGCGGCAGCCGGCAGACCCCCTCCCTTTTGCGACAGGTAGAACAATGCCCCCGTGAACAGCGCACCGCCGATGAAGTTGCCGAGCAGCACGGGAATCTGGTTCCACAGCCACCAGTCGCCGAAGCCGACGTCCGCGCCGAGCAGCATGCCCGCTGGAATGACGAACATATTGACGACCGCGTGCTCGAAGCCTTGGCCGAAAAACGTGAGAATCGGCAGCCACATCGCGACGATCTTGCCGACGGTGGAGGTGGAGGTCATCGCCATCACGACGCCGAGCGTCACCATCCAATTGCACAAAATCGCCTTGACGACGACGAGCATCATCCCGTCCGCGCCCATCTGCTTGTAGGCGACGGTCTTGGCCTCGGCCGCCGAGATCAGCGTCTGCGCCAGCGGACTGGCCATGTCGGCGCCCATCTTGGTGACAGTCAGATCGTACAGGACGGCGTAGACGAAGCATCCGAGCAGGTGGCCCGCGATGACCCACATATAATTTTTGAACATCCGGCCTATACGCGTCTGTCTCTTTAACACGCTCAATGGAATAAGCGCGAAGCTGCCGGTCACCAGCTCCAGCCCGAGCAGGACGATCATGACGAAGCCGACCGGGAAAATAACGGCGCCCGCAAGCCCGATCTTCGTCTGCGCGACGGCCGTGAAGGCCAGCGTCGTCGCGAAGGCGAGAATCGCCCCGCCGAGGAAGCCCCGCACCAGCATCTGCGACACGCTCAGCTCCGCCTTGGCCGCGCCGCCGTCGATCATCGCCTGCAATACATCCTTCGGTTTAACGAAATCCATACGCTCAGCTCCTTATATGGTAATAAAAATGGACCCCGCATCGTCAATCTCCGTCTCGTAGGAAGTCACGCAGCCGTCGTCCGGCTCGTATACCTTCCCCGTCCTGAGATCGATCTTCCAGTCGTGCAGCGGACAATGGATCGCGGTGCCGCATACCATCCCCTCCGACAGCTTGCCGCCCTTGTGCGGGCAACGGTTCTCCACGGCGCGGATCTGTCCGTCCGACAGCTTGAAGATGGCGATCTCCAGCTCCTCGTGCCGGTAGGTGCGGGACCCTCTCGTGTCGATATCGTCGATGTGCGCGACCATCATTTTTGTCATAAACCTCCGCCTCCAATCTTTAGTTCAGCGGCGCGGGCACCGCGAGCGCTTCGAAGTTTTTGCGCAGCTCCCTGTCGCCGATAATTTCTTTCCAGGGATCGTTGATATAGCCGAGCGCCGCCTTGATGCGGCCGTACAGCGCCCTGCGCTGCTCCGGCGGCTCGAGCGCCGCCTTGATCGCATCCAGGCCGACACGCGCCACCCATACGGACGTGCGTTCGTTCCAGGTCGCATTTTCCCGGTAATATTGCAGGAACGCGCCGCCCCACTCGACGACCTCGTCCTCCGTCTTAACGACGCACAGCAGGTCCGTCGCCCGGACATGCACGCCGCCGTTGCCGCCGACATGCAGCTCCCAGCCGCCGTCGATCGCGACGACGCCGAAGTCCTTGATCGTCGCCTCCGCGCAGTTGCGCGGGCAGCCGGAGACGGCCAGCTTCACCTTGGCCGGGGCGTTCAGCCGCTCGAATTCCTTCTCGAGCCGGATGCCCATCCCGATCGCATCCTGCGTCCCGAACCGGCAGAACGTGTTGCCGACGCATGTCTTGACCGTGCGCAGCATCTTGCCGTAGGCGTGGCCCGACGGCATATCAAGATCCTCCCACATGCTCGGCAGATCCTCTTTCTTGACGCCGAGCAGGTCGAGCCGCTGCCCGCCGGTGAACTTGACCAGCGGCACGTCGTACTTTTCCGCGACCTCGGCGATTTTCTTGAGCTCCGACGGCGAAGTCACCCCGCCATAGATGCGCGGCACGACCGAATACGTCCCGTCCTTCTGAATGTTGGCGTGATAACGCTCGTTGGTGAAGCGGGATTCCTTCTCGTCCTTGTAGCGCTCGGGCCACAGCATGCCCATATAATAGTTCAGAGACGGCCGGCACTTCGTACACCCCTCCGGCCGATGCCAGCCGAGCGCCAGCATCGCTTCCTTGACGGTGGCCGGCTCGAGCCGCTTCAGCCCGGCGACGATCTCGTCGCGGCCGAGCGGCGTGCAGCCGCAGATGCCTTCCTTGACGGGTTCGCCGACGCGCTCTCCCGCATACAGGCCGAGCAGGCCTTCGACGAGCGGCTTGCAGCCGCCGCAGGAGCCGGTCGCCTTGTTGCACGCCTTGATCTCTCCGACCGTCGCGCAGCCCTTCGTCTCGATCGCGTCCCGGATCGCCCCCTTGGATACCCCGTTGCAGCCGCAGACGATCTCTTCGTCCGCCATGCCCTCCAGGCGGGAGGCCGGCGAAGCGGCCTGGCCGCCCGGAGCGAAGCCGAGCAGCAGCTCCTTCTCCTTGCCCTTGACGGACTCGCCCTTCTTCATGATCGAAAAGAGAGCTGCGCCGTCCGAGGTGTCGCCGAATAGCACGGCGCCGACGAGCCTGTCGTCTTGAATGACGAGCTTCTTGTAGACGCCGTCCAGTTCGTCCTGGTACCGCAGCGCGCGCGTGCCCGGCATCTCCTCGTACAGACCGGCCGAGAATACGTCGACGCCCGATACCTTCAGCTTGGTGGACGTGACCGAGCCCTCGTAGCCGGCCGTCTCCGCGCCCGCCAGCCGCTTGGCCAGCACCGCCCCCTGCTCGTAGAGCGGGGCGACGAGACCGTAGGCGATGCCGCGGTGCTCCGCGCATTCTCCGACCGCGTACACGTCCGGCACGCTCGTCTCCATGTAGTCGTTCACCACGATGCCGCGGTTGACCTCGAGGCCCGCCGATTTGGCCAGCGAGACATTCGGCTTGATGCCGACCGCCATGACGATCAGATCGGCCTCGACCTCGCCGCCGTCAGCGAACCGGAGCCCATTGACGCGCCGCTTGCCGTAGATCCGCTCCGACTGCCGGCTCAGCAGAAACTTCATTCCCTGCGCCTCCAGCTCCGCCTGCAGCATTTTCGACGCCTGTTCATCCAGCTGACGGTTCATCAGATACGGACTGTTGTGGACGACCGAGACGTCCATGCCCAGGTTCAGCAGGCCGCGCGCCGCTTCGAGACCGAGCAGGCCGCCGCCGATGACGACAGCTTTGCGGCAGGTTCGAGACGCCTCCTGCATGATCAGACAATCTGCGATATCCCGGAAGCCGATGACGCCTTCCTTGTCCGCCCCCGGCAGCGGCAGCATGAACGGCCGCGAGCCCGTCGCCACGATCAGCGTGTCGTAGTCGGCCACGGCGCCCTGATCCGAATAAACCTTGCGCGCCTTCGTATCGATGCAGACCGCCGTATGGCCGGCATGCAGCTTGATCCGGTTTTCCGAATACCAGCTCCAATCGTTCATGACGATCTCCTGCATCTCGGTCCCGCCCGCCAGCACGGACGACAGCATGATGCGATTATAGTTCGGATAAGGTTCGGCGCCGAAAATCGTCATCTCGTACCGTCCCGGAGCCAGCTTCAGCAGATGCTCCAGCGTGCGTACGCCCGCCATTCCGTTGCCGATCATCACCAGTTTCTTTTTGTCCGCCATGCGCGTCTCCCCCGTTCGTCAGAAATATAAAAAGCCTGCTTCGCGGCACGGAAGACATAAATGTCCCGTGACACGAAAGCAGGCTCCATTGCCGCTTCATCCGAATACGCCGTTGTATTCGCGATTGACTAACCCGAATATATTACGAAAGAAAGTCGATGTCAATATACCTAACACAAAAATGTCCAATGCTTTTTCTCTCGACACTGCGCTTTATTTTGTGTTATAAAAAGTAACGAAGAAGTGGTCATGTAGCGTAGAAACGGCCTGATTCGAGGAAAGGGGGACGTCGATGCGTTCATTGCTGGTCATTCATAAACGCCCGAATGCGGCCGAACGGTTCGAATCTCCAGCCGCGAGGCAGCAGCTCCCCGAATCGGTCATGCGCGCCTGCGGCTATCTCGTCGCGACGGCACGGGGAGAAGCGCAGGCACGCCAGAAGATCGCGGAGGCCGACGCCCTCATACTCGATCTGCCCGTCCCGGAGATAGCGGCCTGGAGCCGGAATGTCCTCGATTGGAAGGTCGTGCCGATCCTGTGGTGGTGCAGCGAAGCGACGGCGACGCTGTCCGTCGAAGCCTGCGAGGACGGCATCATGGCCGACGGCGTGCTCAGCGCTTCGATGCGGCCGCCCGAGATTCACTGGACGCTGCAGTTCGGCGCCAAGCAGTGCTTCGAGCGGCAGCAGTGGCATCTCGAGCGGCGGCAGCTGCTGGCCAAGATCGAGGAGCGCAAGTGGATCGACATGGCCAAGGGCATCCTTTGCGAAGTCAAAAATATAACGGAAACCGAAGCCTACGACATCCTGCGCAAGCAGGCGATGAACGAGCGCAAACGGCTGGTCGACGTCGCCACCTCCATCGTCACTGTCTATAATCTGCTGCAAGAGCAAAAACAAGGGGGTTCGAAGCGATGATCCAACTGCTGAAGGAAGTCGCCCGCGGCAAGCGCGGCGCACGCGATCTCACCTACGACGAAGCCGTCCTCGCGGCGGAAGCGATATTGACGCAGGAAGCGACGCCCGCACAGATCGGCGCCTTCTTCATCGCGGAACGCATCAAGATGGAGAGCGTGGACGAGCTTGAGGCGTTCGTCCGGATCTCGCGCAAGTATGCCCGTCGTGAAGCGGGACTCGGCATCGGGCTCGATTGCGCAGGTCCGTACGACGGGCGCAAATCGTCCTTTTATGCGACGTTCCCGACCGCGTTTCTGCTGGCGGCCGCAGGTCTGCCGAACGCGCTGCACGGCACCGCCTCCCTCCCGCCCAAATGGGGCATCACGCTCCAGGACATCGTGGCGGCCGCGGGCATCGCGGCGGCTGACCTGACGCCGGAGCGGACGCTGCGCGCCTTCGAGCGGTCGGGCGTTTTTATCGCGTCGACCGAGCAGTGGTGTCCGCCGCTCGGCCGGCTGCGTCAGATTCGCGAGGAGCTCGGCATGCGCACGGTGCTGAACAGCGCGGAGAAGCTGCTGGACCTCGCCTCTTCGCCGCGGATCGTGTTCGGCGTCTATCACAACACGGTGTTCGACAGGCTCGCCCGGCTGTTCGTCAAGCTCGGCTACGAGCGGGCGCTCATCGTGCAGGGGGCCGAGGGGTCCGAGGATCTGCACATTAATCGCCCGACCCGGGCCTATCTGGTGGAGGACGGCGAGTTCCATCTGCACATCTTCGATCCCGAGACATACGGCATCGATGCGGAATTGCCGGAGCGCACATGGACGCCGGAGGGGCAGCTGGCCGTCGCGGAGGCGGTGCTCCGGGGCGAGGCAGATCTGGCGTACACGAACCAGGTGCTGTTCAACGGCGCCGTGCGTCTGCATCTGGCCGGCCAAGCCGACTCGGTCGAGCAGGGACTGTACGCCTGCAAGGCGCTGCTCGACAGCGGCGAAGCGCACGCGGCGTATGCCGGCTGGCGGGCGGCGCTGCGGGAGCCGGCGGGCACGGCGGCGGCGCGGTGAGCCGGCGGGCGCGGTGGCGGTGCGGTGAGCCGACGGGCACGGTGGCGGTGCGGTGAGCCGGCGGGTATGGCGGCGGTGCGTTGAGCCGGCGGGCGCGGTGGCGGCACGGCGGTGAGCCGGCGGGCGCGGCAGCGCTGTGGTGAGCCGACGGGCACGGCGGCGATGCGGTGAGCCGGCGGGCACGGCGGCGGCGCGGCGGTGAGCCGACGGGCGCGGCGGCGGTGCGGTGAGCCGGCGGGCACGGCGGCGGCGCGGCGGTGAGCCGACGGGCGCGGCGGCGGTGCGGTGAGCCGACGGGCACGGCGGCGATGCGGTGAGCCGGCGGGCACGGCGGCGATGCGGTGAGCCGGCGGGCGCGGCGGCGCGGCGGTGAGCCGACGGGCACGGCGGCGCTGCGGTGAGCCGGCGGGCGCGGCGGCGGTGCGGTGAGCCGATATAAGAAAACCGTCCGGGGGATGTCAAGATCCCCCGGACGGTTTTTTAGGTTTGAAACGTCCCTCAAGCTTGAGCGGTCGCTCATGCGGGAGCGATCCCGCCGATAGTCGGTCTATGCGCGCCTACGATACCGTAATTGCTGCAAAAGTACATCTATTTTCGCCCATATCGATCATTTCAGAGCAAATAGATGCAAATATACATCTATTCACTTCATCCATCCCGATTAGCGCTTCAACATTTGAATATACCTGCATATTTGCATTTATTTCGTCAAGTGTCACCCTTCGGCAGAAAATAAATGTACAAATGCAGGTTTTTCGGCCAGCACACCTCCGGGAATCGCCGTTCCTCCGAACGCGAGCGCTAACCTTGCCAAGAACCGCCGCAGATCGGACGCGGGATTCGGTGCATCGCCTGCACTACGAGAGGCATGCGGGCTGCGCGGGTCGCGGTTGGTGCATCGCTTGCACTGCGAGAGGCGATGCGGGCTGCGCGGGCCGCGATTGGCGCATCGCCTGCACTACGAGAGGCGATGCGGGCTGCACGGGCCGCGGTTGGCGCATCGCCTGCACTGCGAGAGGCATGCGGGCTGTGCGGGCCGCGGTTGGCGCATCGCCTGCACTACGAGAGGCGATGCGCCTTCTTTTTTATTGTCCGCGCTTGTAGACGCGGTACAGCAGCACCGCCGCCTCTGCGCGGGTGAGCTGGCCCTGCGGGCGCAGCTTGCCGCCGGCGCCTTGCAGCAGGCCGGCGCCGACGAGCGCCGCCAGCTCCGAGCGGGCGTACGCGGCCGCGTCGGACGCGTCGGCGAACGCCGCGAGCGCCACGCCGCCGCCGTCCGGCAGCCCCGCGCCTGCGCTGCGGAGCGCGCGGGCGACCAGCGCCGCCGCTTCCTGGCGGCTGAGCGCGTCGCGCGGCCGGAACCGGCCGTCGCCGGAGCCGCCGGCGATGCCGAGCGCCGTGCCGACACGCACCGCGTCGGCATAGTACGCGCCTGCGGCGACGTCCGCATAGCCGGTATCGCCGGCGCTCACGCCCGCGTGGCCGGCGCCGCCGCCAGCATCCGCATTCAGCTCGAGCATCCGCACGAGCAGCAGCAGGAAGTCGGCGCGGCTAACCGGCGCGCCCGGGTCGAAGGCATCATCGCCGCGACCCTCCACGATGCCGCGGGCGGCCAGCGCCTCGACGGCTTCGCGCGCCCATGCGGCCCGGCCGAGATCGTCGAAGCGCCGGTCGACGTAGGCGACCGCGTATTCGCTGAGATGCGTCGTCCGGAAGCTCACGACGCCTTGCGCCGCGTCATAGCGCCCGCTGACGACCGGATGCGCCGCGCCCTGTGCGTCGATGTAGCGGATCGTCAGCTTTTCGGGATGAACCGCTTCGTTCGCCGTCGGCGAGTAGGGCACGGAGATGATCGCCGGCGCCTTGACATTGTGCCAGCTGACCGGCGCGCCGCCCGACATCAACGATACGTCGATCGCCGGCCGGTCGCCGACGAGTGTCCGCGCCCCCTCGCTCCAGCCGTCGCGCTTGGCCTGCTGCACGACAAGCGTCACGCGACCGCCGGCAATACCCGCGCTTCCGGCATCGGACAGCATGTCGCCGGTCACTGCGACAGAGCCGAGCGGCGTGGACAGCTCGATTCGGCGGTCGGCACCGCCGCCTTCAAGCGCACTCGCAGGCAGCTCGACCGCATAGCCGGTCGCCCCTGCCGCAGCAAACAATACGATCTTCACCAGCTTGACGCCTTCCTTGCCGTAAGCCTGGGCGAGCTCGTTCTCTCCAACCGAAGCGCGCGCCAGTCCGCCGGTCGCATCGAGCGAGGCAGCGGGCATAAGCGTGACGCCCCCGGCTGCAGATGTCGGCGTTGGCGTCGGCCCGTTCTGCCCTGGTGTCGGTGTCGGTGTCGGTGTCGGTGTCGGTGTCGGTGTCGGCGAAGGCTCCGGTCCGCCGCCCTCCTCCTCCAGCGCATCCAGCGCCGCCGCAAGCGCCGTCTTCTCCGCGCCTTCGGGCAGCAGCAGCACAAAGTTGCGCGCCGCATCGATCGACGTATGACGCTTGTCGAGCTTCGCCGCTGCGACGGCCGCCTGTGCGGAGGACAGCGACCATTCTCCAAATTTGCCGTCCAGCAAATACAGGTCGCCGAACAGCGTGAAGTCCTTGCTCGAGCCGATGCCCTGGTTGTATTCCATATAGCCTTCGCGTCCGTTGCCGTCGTTCTCGTTCATGAGCAGCGTGAACCCGAGCGCGTGCTGCGGATCGAAGTCGTAGCCCGCACCGTGCAGCTGATCGAGCGGTATCGCGATCGCATAATGCGTCACGCCCGCCTCTTCGTCGCGCGTCACCGTCGCCTCGACATCCGCGCCGAGCGCACCGGTCTGCAAGCCTTCCGGCGCCTTCCAGCGCCACTTGACGACGCTGCCGTCGTCGCGCAGCGCGAAGCCGAGCTCGCTCACCTGCTTGCTCCCCGCGCCGGCGCCGCGATTCAGGTCGATGCCGAGCTGGATGCTGTCTCCCTGCCAGATGTCGACGCCGCTGTACGATTGGCTGTGAATATCGTCGCGCACGTCGATATCGAAGATCAGCTTGCCGTCATCCCAGGCGACGCCAGCGTCGGCGCTCAGATCGGCAGCGCCCGAGCGTCCGCCTCCGGCGTACTCGTCCTGTGCGGACAGATCGATCCGCGGCGCATTCGCTCCTCCCGCAGCGGCCGGCCCGGCGAACGTCTGCCCCAGCTTCACCGAGGACAGATACGTCCGGCCGTCGTCCAGCGTCACCTTGAACTTCAGCGATGCGCCCGCCAGATAAGGCAGGTCGATGCCGACGCTCTCGCCGAACGCCAGCCCTGCAAAACGCACCGGCTTCAGCAGGCCCGCGTAGACCGAAGGCTGCACCAGCTCGATTTGCCCCGACAGCGCCGCCGCATCGGTCGCATTGGACAGTACGAGCCGTGCGTTCGTCCGCTCCTTATGCGCCGGGTCGAACGCCGTCTTCTCGAGTCGCAGCGCGACCGGCACGAGGTTCGAGCCGCCGACCTTGACGCCCGCCTCGTTCACGAGCTGAAGGCCGCCTTTGAACAGATTGTTCGTGATCGTCATCCGCTCAATATCCGGTCCCGCGTATACATGCGTCGTCCGCGGCTGCTGGAAGTACGAGTCGTACAGCGCGACATCGCCGCCGAGCGCATTGATCCCTTTTTCCCCGACCGTCGTAAAGTTGCTCTGCTGCATCCGCAGCCGTCCCGAACGGATATCGACCGAGCGCGACGTATCGCCCCACATCGAGGTGTTGAAAAAGCGCGCGGTCGCGTCGAAGCCGTCTTCCAGCGTGATGTAAACTTTGTCCGTGGAGCTCATCGACACCAGCTCCGTATTGACGAACGTCAGTCCCGCTTCGCCGGCACCTTCCAGATAGACGCCCTTCTTGCTGCCGTCCGTACCGTGTCCGAGCACGGTCGCGACCGGACCGCCGCCGCTCTCCGCAGCAAAGTGAATGCCGTACTGCGAGCCGTAGACGAACGTGTTAAAAATCGTCTCTCCGTCGACATGTCCGATGCGGAACGCGTCCAGATGCTCCTTCTGATAGCTCCACACCTTGTCGAAGTCGGCGTCCGTGGACGGATGGTTCGGATAGTTGTTGCGCCCGTAATAATGCGGGTTGAACTGCACGTTGCGCATCATGCCGCCTTCGGCGCCGCCGCCGAGATAGATGCCTTCCATGAGCGGAGAGCCCGCTACGTAATCGATGTAATGGCCGCTCGTATCGTACGTGCCGAAGTCGATGCCCTGATAGGAATTGATCAACGTCGTATCGATTGCGTACACGCCGTGCCCTTCGCCGCGGATCGTCCAGGCGTACGGCTTGACGTCGTTCCAGTTCTGCTCGTCATAGTAGACGGACAATCCGCGTACGCCTGCCGAAGCCGCCAGCGTGATCAGCGCGGTCGCGCCCTCCGGCGCGCCTTGGCCGTAGCGGGTGAACAGCACGGTGCCGCCGCCGATCGTATGATGCGGCACGTCCCAGGAGCCGCGCAGCTCGACGCCCGCAGGCACCGCCAGCGGCGAATCGACGCGGTAGATGCCCGCCGGCAAATACACGGTGCCGCCGCCGGCATCCCCGGCCGCATCGAGCGCCTGCTGGATCGCAGCCGCAGCGTCCACGACGCCGCCACGGTCGGCATTGTACGGCGCCGCGGTCGCGTCGAACAGCTGCCGGCCCGCCGGTCGCGGCCGCACGGCTGCGTCCGCCGCGATCTCGTCCGGCAGCCGCTCCAGCGCATAACGCGCGTCCTGCGTGACGCTTACCTCCGCCGCCTCGCTCATGTCCGTCACCTGCAGGCTGCCGCCCAGTCCCGAGTTAACCGCGCTCAGCGATTGCACCGCGCCGGTCAGCTTCACCTGCTTGGCGGCCTTGGCGAAGCTCGACTGCCCGAGGATCAGCGCCCCGCCGCCCAGCTCGATCGCATAGCGGCCGGATGCGTCGTCCCAGCCCGCGAACGCCGCATTTTCGAACGACAGCACGCCGCTGCCTTCGCTGACGACCGCGCTGCCGCCGCTGCCGTCGACCTGCACGTCCTGGAACTGCGCGATCGAGTGAAAGCCTGCGGTCGCATAGATCGCGGCCGGCGCGTCGCCGATGCCCGCGGCGAAGCTGCTGCGCGTCACCAGCAATCCGTAGTCGTTGACGCCCTCGATCTTGAGTCCGATCCGGCTGTCGCTCACATGAATGTCGTACAGCTGCGCGTTCGCCGTCTCGGCGGAGCCGGTGCGCGTCGTCACCCGCATACCGTTCATGAAGCCCGACAGGCGGATGTCCGACATATACTCCCAGTCGGAGCGGCCCATCACGATGCCTTCGGCATGCGACGTCGTATAGGCGCGCAGCTGTCCCGCGTCAGGCGAGCCGGCAAGCCCGGATGAAGCCCAATAGGACGGCGCGAGCCGGATGCCCTCGAGCCTGCCGATATCGGTCGTGAAGTCGAGGAAAATGCCGGTATGAAGCACGGTGCCGTACAAATTTTTCACATAGTGAAGCTCGTTCCACTCCGGTCCGATCTTGATGCCGCCGTAGCTGTTGACCAGCGTGATGTTCTCCATCGTCGCGCTGTCGCCCGGCAGCTGCTCGAACGTCCACGGGTACGCCGCCGGGTCGGCGAGCGACTGCTCGGGATACCACACGGACAGATTCGTGACGCCGCTCACCGGCTGCAGCTGGATGAAGCTCTCGCCGTCCGCCTGCCCCCGCTCGCCGTAGGACGCCAGCACGGTTCCCTTCACCTGCCCGGCCGCCTCGTCGGGACTGATCCAGTCGCCGCGCAGCGTCACCCCGGTCGGCACGTTCAGATGACCGTTCAGCCGGTAGATGCCGGCAGGCGCGAACACGACGCCGCCCCCGTTGCCGCCCGCCGCATCGAGCGCCGCCTGAAACGCTGCGGTATCGTCGCTCGCACCGTCGGCCTTGGCGCCGAAGTCGCGCACGCTGAAGTCCGCAATCACAATATCATCGGTCGCGAACTGCGTATCGTACACCTTCGTCTGCGTCGCCGTCGACGTACGCGCCACCTTCTTCACCGATACGCGCGCCACGGTCAGATCCGGATTGTTGTCGGGATTGCCGCCGCCGCTGATGCCGATGCGGAAGTCCGAGCCGTTCGTCCGGTTAGCGAACTTGGCGTCGATCAGCTTAAACGTCTTCGTTTTCCACTGCCCGCTGTTGCCGTAAGTGAACAGCGGCGCGTCCTTGAACGCGCCCGAGAGCGCATCGTATTGCAGCACAAAGCTGCCGCTGCCCTGGTCCAGATACTCCACGGTCACATAGACGTCCTGATCTGCATTGTCGTACAAATAGGCGTCGTCCACGTTCATATACAAGTACAGCGTGCGGTCGCCGGGCGCGCCGCGGTTCGTTTTCCAGTAGCCCTTGCCGTCCAGCGTACCCTTCACAAGACCGGATTCGTTGTCCCCGCCCCGGCCCGAGATGCCATGCTCGACCGCCGTCTCGCCGAGCGCGATGCTCGCCTCGTCGGTAGCGGCCGCTTTCAGCGTCTTGGTCACGACGACCTTCGCGAGCTTCAGCTCTGCATTGGTCTGCCAGCTCGCGCCGCCGCCTTCGATGCCGAGGCGGAAGTCCGCGCCGCCCGTCCGGTTCGCGAAGTTCGCGTCGGTCAGCTTGAACGTATGCGTCTTCCAGGCGCCCGTATCGCCGTAGCTGAACAAGGGCGCGTCCCTGAAGCCGTTGCCTTCGCCCTGCGCATCGTATTGCAGCACCAGCTTGCCGTTGCCCGCATCGTAATAATCGACCGTCACCTCGACGTCGTACGCCGCCATGTTCACGGAATAGCCGTCGTCCACGTTCATGTAGAAATACAAAATTCGCTTGCTCTCGTCGTCCGCGGACCGATGGGTCTGCCAGTATGTGCGGCCGTCCAGCTCGCCCGTGACGAGCCCGTCCGGCTCCCCGTCCCCGGGCCGGACCGCGATCCCCCGCTCGTCCGGCGATGTCCCAAGCGAGATGCTAACGCTTTCATATCCCGCTGTCGGATTTTCTGCCGCGCTCGCCCGGCCCGGCGCAGCTCCCGGCCAGCTGCCGAGCAGCAGCAGCACCGCCAGCAAACCCGACACCCACGCACGCCGCTTGCTTTTCGTATATGCTCGCATCAACAATACCTCCAATGCCTTTTTTTGACAAAAGAAAAGGAAGCCCCCTCGCGAATCATCGACCGCTATGATGAGTTCGAGGCGGGCTCCCGCCGTTTACAAGCGTATTACTTCTTGGATGCCAGGAAGGCGTCGACCTGCTTTTGCGTTTCCGCGATAATTTTGTCGAGGCCGTTTTTCTTCTGTCTTTCGATATAGTCGTCGACCGCTTTTTCCGGGTCCTTCACCGTGCCGAACTCGATCGGCTTGTTGAATTCCTCGATCGCCTGGTCGCGCTTGGCCAGCTCGTTTTTCATCGGCTCCTCGGAGACGAACAGGCCGTCGAGCGGAGAGTTGACGTTGATCGGTTCGCTGGCGAACTCGGCCTCATGCAGCCAGAAGTCCTTCGGATACGTGGACGTCGGACGCATGAACTGCGGCTTCCAGAACGCCCATTGACCGCCCCACTCCATGTAGTTGCTCGTCGTCGTGCTCATGCCGTCGGGATAGACGGCCGTATCGCCGTCGAGCTTGTACGTCTTGCCTTCGATGCCGTACTGCACCAGATCGTACAGCGTGCGGTCCGTCTCGATCATGTCGAGGAAGCGCAGCACGCGGTCCGGATGCTTGGAGTTGCGGTTGATCGCGGCGACGTTGGCGAGCGGCGTGCGGTTGACCTGCTTTTTGTCCGGATAGATGAGCGACGACTCCAGCTTGAACGACGGATCGGAAAAGCCCGGATCGGCGTTGACCCATTCATGCGAGGTGAGCGTGAATACCGACTTGCCGTTGCGCCATTCGGCCGCGCCGTCCGTCTTGTCGATCATCGCGTCGCGGTTGATGAGCTTCTCGTCGTACCACTGGCGCGCCTTGACGGCGGCTTCCTTGTAGAACGGCTGCTGCTCGATCGGCTGGATTTGCATCGACGGATCGCTCAGGTAGTAGCCGAGGCCGTGCTGGTTCAGGTCGATCCACTCCTCGCGGATCTTGATGAGCGTGAGCGGACCGGTGCGGTTGAGCTTCATGTTCGGATAAGCCTTGCGCAGCTCGCGCAGCAGGTTTTCCGTATCCTCGATCGTCTTGACCGAGTCCTTGGCCACGCCGATGCCCGCCTTCTCGGTGAGATCGGAGCGCCAGGTGACGAACTGCCGCTGGTTCATCTTCATCGTCCACGGCAGGCCGACGATGTTGCCGTCGATGGTCGCCGCGGACAGCGTGCCCTGCTCCTCGTACTTCTTGTACAGGTTCGGCGCGTACTGCGGCAGCAGGTCGTTCAGCGCCATGTAGGAGCCCTTGGCCGCCATCTGGTTGTAGGACAGCCAGTCGCCGTCGAAGTTCAGATCCCAGTTGTCGCCGGAAGCCGCCATGACGAGCATCTTGTCCTTGAAGTCGTTGAACGGGATGAAGTTGATGTCGAACTTGACGTTCAGGCCTTTGTCCTTGACGTAGTCGCTGACCTTGGACCACACCTCGTCGGTGGCCGCCTTCTTGTCGCCGCCGAAGTAGAACTTGAGCGTGACTTCGTCCTCCGCCTTGGCCGACTGGCTCGGACTGGCCGCGCCGCTGGCGCCGGCGCTCGAACCTGCCGTCGCCGTGCCCGACGGACTGGCCGTGCCGTTGTTGTTGTTGCCGCCGCACGCCGACAGCATCGCGCCGAGCAGCATGACGCCGGCGAGTACCGCGGTAGCCGATTTCCCCTTGCGCATGTGTACCTCTCCCCTTAATGTGAGTTATATACTATCACGGCCGAAGCCGGTATAGTCAACCTTTGACTGCGCCTACCATCAGACCTTTGACGAAGTACCGCTGGACGAACGGATACAGGAAGATGATCGGCCCGATCGTAATGACGGTGAGCGCCATCTTGATCGATTCGGACGGGATCGTCGACGAGATCTGCTGCATGGCAGCGGCGTTGCTGGAGCTCTTGAGGAACTCGACGTTGGAGACGAGCGTCCGCAGCAGCAGCTGCAGCGGCTGAAGCTCCTGCTTGTCGATGAACATGAGGCCGAGGAACCAGTCGTTCCAGTAGCCGAGGGCGACGAACAGGCCGACGGTGGCGAGCACCGGCACGGACAGCGGGGCGATGAGGCGGAAAAAAATCCGGTATTCGCTGGCGCCGTCCATTTTGGCCGACTCGTACAGATCCTCCGGGATCGCCAGCATGAAGTTGCGGATGAGGAACATGTTGAAGGCGTTCGCCAGCGGCGGCAGGATCATCGCCCACAGCGTGTCCTTCAGATCGAGATAGCGGACGCAGATGATGTACCAGGGCACGAGTCCCCCGCTGAACAGCATGGTGACGATGACATAGATGGACAGCACATTGCGGTATTTGAAAGATCGCCTCGCCATGACGTATCCGCCCATGCCGTTCACGATGATCGATAGCACGGTACCGATGACGGTGACGAGAATGCTGATGATATAAGCGTCGACGATCCGGCTTGAGCCGAGCAGCAGGATCTTGTAGGAGCTCAGCGTGACATGGCGCGGGATGAGCGCGTAGCCGTAGTTGACGATGTCGTTCTCCGTGCTGAGCGAGCCGGAGATGACCATGATGAAGGGAAACAGGCAGGCCAGACTGAACAGCAGGACGATCGTGCCGATCGCGGCCTGGCCTAACGAAAATCTACTGGTGAGCATCGGGATAAGCCTCCTTGCCTAAATTGCGGTGATTGGTGCATTCGCCGCCGCGGCCTGCAGGACCGGATAATCGGGCGGGCGGTGCCGGGCGGGCGGCAGCGGTCAGAATATCGCCGAGTCTCTGTCGATCCTGCGGGCGGCGTAATTGCTGGACAGCACGAGCACAAAAGCGACGACGGACTGGAGGAAGCCGGCCGCGGAGGCCATGCCGATATCGCCGGATTGGCGCAGGCTGCGGTAGACGAGCGTGTCGATGACGTCGGTCGTCGGGAACAGCAGCGTCGCGTCGCCGACCATGGCGTAGAACATGCCGAAGTCCGCGTTCATGATCCGTCCGATTGCCAGCAGCGTCAGAATGACGACGGTCGGCCGCAGCATCGGCAGACTGATATACCGGATCTGCTGCCACCGCGAAGCGCCGTCGATCGAGGCGGCTTCATAATACGAGTTATCGATGGAGGTGAGGGCGGCCAGATAGATGATCGTGCCGTAGCCCGTCACTTTCCACCGTATCGCGAGCGTCAGGATGAGCGGCCACAGCCCCGCTTCGCTGTAGAAGTCCACCGGACCGGCGCCGATCCATTCGAGAAACCGGTTGACGGCGCCTGTCTCGTAGTTCAGTAGGTTGTAGGTGAACACGCCGACGACGATCCAGGAGATGAAAAACGGCAGGAACGTCAGCGATTGGGTGACACGCTTGAAGTATTTGTTCCGCAGCTCGTTCAGCATAAGCGCGAAGCCGACTTCGAAGACGAGGCCGACGGCGATAAAAAGCACGTTGAGCAGGATCGTGTTGCGGACTGCGCGGAAGGCGGCGTCGGAGGACAGCAGGTAGTCGAAGTTGTTGAACAGCGGGTGCATCCAGTGACTCCCGAAGATGCCCTTCTGGAAGTCGAAGTCCTTGAACGGGATGATCAGCCCTGACAGCGGCAGGTAGCAGAACAAAAACAGCAGCGTCGCGACGGGCAGGAACATGACGATCAGCTGATGGTTTTGCGCGAGGTCCCGGACCAGTCCGTTTCGGCGTTTCATGCGCGATGTTCCTTTCTCTTAGCGGGATACCTTTATGATAAAGGGAGGCTGTAGGCGGTTCCATGAGCGGATCTTATCCTTTGCGGTCCCTGCCTATCCTGTTCGGACGGGGGCGCAGCGGGTCGAAAAAAGAGCCGCCAGGGAGGATCGCCGGCCGGCCTGACGGTCGTTGCAGGTTGAGCGGATATTCGAAACTGTGTGCGCCGCGGCACGCCGCATGACGGCTCGTCCGCCGGCCGCTTCGACGGCTTGCCGATCCTCGCCAGCATCGTTTTTTTCGCCGCAATGCCTGCAAATATACATCCTTTTTTGCCGATGTCTCCGCCTTCGGACAGGATAGCTGCAAAAACGCAGTTATTTTCCGCGCTTAGCCTTATTTGCGGCTGCGGCTTGGCAATTACCTGCATATTTGCATCTATCTCATCTGGTGTCGCGGATCGGCGGAAAATACATGTACACATGCAGGCTTTACGACTCGTCAAATATCCGACAGGTCCCGATCTTGCGGACCGCAGCGACGGCTGGATCAGTTCGGCGGGGGGTCAGTTCTGGGGGGGCTGTGTGATTCAAAAAAAGAGCCGCCCTAGTCGGGCCGGCTCTTGTCTTCCTTGTCCAATATCGGGTGCCGCAGCGCAATCTTCGTGCCGAACGCAGGCCCCGTCTCGATCTGCAGGCGGTAGCCTTCGCCGAAGTACAGCTTCAAGCGATTGTTGACGTTGCGCAGGCCGACGCCCTTCGTGCTCTCCGAGCTGCGGCCGCCGGGCGGCTCCTCCATGTCGAGCTTCGCGAGCGCCTCGGGCGGTATGCCGCCCCCGTTGTCGATGATAGCGATCGCGATGTCGCCGCCCTCACGGGTCGCCGAGATGAGAATCTTCCCGCTCTCGAAGTCGTTGCGGATGCTGTGCTGGATCGCATTCTCGACCAGCGGCTGGAGCAGCAGCCGGAGGAACGGCAGCTCCTTCAGCTCGTCGTCGATGCCGTACAAGATCCGGATCGGCCGTCCCATCCGGGCCTGCTCGATCTGGACGTAGGCTTTGACCTGCTCCAGCTCCCGGCCGAGCGTCGTGATCTCCTTGCCCTGATTGAGAGACAGTCGCAGCAGGTTGCCGAGCGCGGCGACCATCTGCGCGACCTGGCCCGCGCCGTGCTTCTCGGCCTTCCAGCGGATCGACTCCAGCGTATTGTACAAAAAGTGCGGATTGATCTGATGGCTCAGCACCTGGAACTCCAGCTCTTTCTTGTCGCGCTCCGCGCGCGAGGCTTCGACGATCAAGCCCTCGATCTTGCGGATGAGGCTGCCGAAGCCCCGGTACAGCCATCCGACCTCGTCCTGTCTGCGCGACGGCGGGATCTGCTGATGATAGTCGCCCGACTCCAGCTTGCGCATATAGCGGACCAGACGCACGATCGGCTGGGTGAAGGAGGCCGTAATATACAGCACGACGCCCACGCAGCATAGCAGATAGCCGATCAGAAAATAGACGATCGCCCGGTTGATCTCGTCGATCGTACCGGTCAGATCCTTGAGCGGCGTCAGGCTGACGATCGCCCACGGCTCGTTGTCCATCCGGACGAAGCTGGCCAGGTATTTGCTCCCGTCGAGCGCGATCGTCTTCTCTCCTTCGCTGCCCGTGCGGAACTGCTCGACGAAGCCGGACGAGGGGAACGCCGTGCCGGTCCAGCCGTTTTCGAACGAATCGTACAGTACGACGCCGTCGTCGTCCCGCAGCAGCAGCAGCCGCTGCTCGATCATCTGTCCGCTTGGCGAGAAAAACCGCTTGAATTGATCCTCCGACACATCCGTGGCGATGATGCCCCGCGGCGTCTGATCGTACAAGCCCGAGAAGCGCTTGACATAGGAAAGTAGCGGACGCTCCAGCCTCCCCTTCTCCGGCAGCTTCAGGTACCAGGAGGGGCTGACTTGCGCGGCGGATTGACGGAACCATGTCTGCGCGCCGATGTTCGGCTCTCCGATGGTGCTCAGATAGTCGGCATGCCGGGCCGGATCGACGGGGTACACGCTGACCCGGAATGCATCGACGCTCGACGTGCGCTGGTACAGCCAGGTCAGCAAGTCGACCGTAAACGATTCCTCGCTGGCGGCGCCGGCGCCGGCAGGCTCGAGCAGATCCTGCAGACGCTTGTCGCCGATCAGGTCGTTGACCTGCTCGTTCAGCGCGCTCAAGTAGTTTTGGAAGTTTTTGCGCACCTGCAGCAAGTAGTTGTTGGTCATCGACAGGTTCGCGTTCGAGATGCCCTCGATCGACTTGACATGCGCGTAATAGGCGAACCATAAAAAAGGGACGACAATGATCATAAAGAAGATCAATATCATCCGGTTGCGGAGCGACGAGGCCAGCCGCAGCGAGATCGCTTTACTCATCCGCGATGCCCTGCATTCTGCGGTATTCCTTCGGCGTCAGCCCGGCCTGCCTTTTGAACACCTTCGTAAAATGAACGGGGTCCTTGTACCCGATCTCCGCGGAAATCTCATAAATTTTATACTGCACGTCCGACAGCATCCGCTTCGCCTTGTCCATGCGGATGTCGGTCAGATGCTCGAGAAATGTCTTGTGCATCTCCTTCTTGAACAGCTTGCTCAGCCATACCGGGGTCACATGCACCTCGGCGGCCACGCTCGGCAGCGTGAGACTGTCCGCATAATGCGCGCGGATGTACTTGTCCGCCTCCTGAATAATCTGGCTGGGCGGCGCCGCATGGCTGCGGAAGTCGGCGGCCATGGCGAGCAGAAACTGCTCGGACTGCTCCCGCAGCGACTCCAATGTGTCGAACTTCTCGAGCCGCTCCCAGACGATGACCGGATTGCGCTCCCAGGACCGGTCCGTCCAGCCGAGCGCCGCAGCCTTTTTGAACAGACTGAGCAGCCATTCGAAAATGCGCTGCTGCGTATCGCGGATATGGCCCGCGCCCCAGCACTTCACCATCTCGACGAAGCGGTCCATCGCCGTCCGAATATCCTCATCCGTGCCGTAGCGGACCAGATCCAGCACCTCGTCCGTCTGTGCGATCGACGGCACGTCCCGCTCCGCTTCGTTTTCCCAGCCGAGGCTCGTCAGCGTGCGGTTGCCGCCGTAGACGGCCTTCTGCATCAGAATGTCCTCCGCCTCCTGATACAGCGCATGCAGACGCTTCGTGTCGCCGCAGCCCGAGCTGATCGCGACGCTCACGTTTACCTTGACGTACCGATTCACGCGGCCGATCAACAGCTCGGCCAGTTCCTTGGCAGCCTCGAGCCAGCCGTGCGCCGGACATTCCAGCACGATCGCCCACCGGTTGTTCCGGTCGGGGACGAGCATGGACGGATGCGGCATGTCCTCCTCGAGCGTCTGCTTGGCGACGTTGCCGATGCCGAACAGGATCAGCTCCTGTTCCAGCCGCGAGCCGTCCCGCGTCCCGATCGACCTCAGATCGTCCACCTCGACGAGCAGCAGCGCCAGACGGCCGCCGAGCAGCCAATCGAGCTCCAGCGTCCGCAACCTGTGCGCAATCCGCGTCTCCCGGTACGGATCGTACGGCACCTCGATCAGCTCGCGCACAACCTCGTCCCGCATCTTGGGCAAGGCGGAGGTCAGATGGCTCTGACGCTCGCGCTCGAGGCGTTCTTTGCGCAGCTGACCGACCATGCGGGTGACGATCTCGCCGAGCTCGCCGGTGTTGATCGGCTTCAATATATAGTCCATCGCGCCCAGCTTCATCGCCGTCCTCACGATGTCGAAGTCGTCGTAGCCGCTGATGACGATCCCTTTCCAACCCGCGGGACGCTCGGCGGACAGCCGCTCGAGCAGCTCGAGTCCCGACATGCGGTTCATCCGGATATCCGTCATGACGAGGTCGGGCATTCGCGCTCTGGCAATCTCCAGCGCCGTATCGCCGTCGTCCGCGACCACCGTCTCCTCCACGCCGTAGTCCGCCCAGGGGATCTGCGTTCGCAGTCCTTCCCTAATCTCCAGTTCGTCGTCCACGATCAGAGCCAGCATGAGGGCCTCCCCTTTCCGATGAAGATGAACCCGCTACAGTACAATTGCGGACATTCGTCAGAAAAGCATACTCTCGGGGCATGCAAATCGCAATGTGCATATCTTAGCTTTTTATGGGCAATGCGATATTCCTCCGTGCCTTGACGGCGCAACCGTATGCGATCCGACCGATTTCCGACCTATTTACGACCGATTTACGATCTATTTACGACCGATTTCCGACCAACCTTCGACCAACCTTCGACCAATTTTCGAACAACCCTCGACCAATTTTCGACCAACCTTCGACCGATTTCCGAACAACCTTCGACCAATTTACGACCAACCTTCGACCGATTTCCGACCAACCTTCGACCAACCCTCGACCAATTTTCGACCGAATACTGGTAGACACTTTCCAGCCGATTGCCCTATAATGGACAACAAGACGAAGCACGTCCCTCTCATTCCACGCGAATGCTGACGGGGCGTGTTTTGTATTTTCAGGAGAATCGAGGGTCGATGATGAATTTTGAACAAAGTCATGCTGAATTTATCCAAAACCACCTGCGCCGCAGAAACGGCGAGCGTAGAGGCCGGCTCGAGCGCGGGCACCGGGATGCGGAGAAATTGTTCTGCAAAAACGTATGGTGGGAATTGCGCGGCAGCTTCGACGGTTTGCATCCCGAATACGAGGTGACGGATTGGCGGGGTTATGCGTACTATTGCGACTTTGTCTGGATGGGCCCCGCGGTCAGGCTTGTCATCGAGATCAAAGGCTTCGGTCCGCACGTGCGGGACATGGACAGGCTGAAATATTGCAACGAACTGAATAGAGAAACTTTCCTGAGCGCCATGGGGTACCAGGTCATCTCGTTCGCCTATGACGATGTCGCTATGCGTCCCGAGCTGTGCATCACGCTGCTCAGCATGCTGATCGGCCGCTATCAAGCGGATACCGCGCCGACCAGCATGGACGGACTCGCCGAGCGCGAGACGGTGCGGCTGGCTTGCCGGCTATCGCGGCCTCTTAGGCCGATCGACGTCTCGGCCCATCTGCAAGTCAACCACCGGATAGCCGTGCGGACACTTCAATCGCTCAGCCGCAAGGGCTTCTTCTCGCCATCGAGCGGTTCCCAGGGCAAGCATATCGTGCGTTATGAGCTTCAGCCGACGGCGCTTAAGCTGCTGTGATGTGAGACGGGGCGCGGAGGAGAGGCTGAGGCGGAGGGTTGCGGCGGAGGGTTGCGGCGGAGGGCTAAGGCGGAGGGCTGTGGCGGAAGGCTAAGGCGGAGGGCTAAGGCGGAGGGCTAAGGCGGAGGGCTGTGGCGGAGGGCTAAGGCGGTTGGAGTGGCGCCGGGCGCCCCCCCATGATGCGGCGGGACAATGCGAATACCTCATGACGCCGCGGGACGATGCGAAAATTCCGATCAAATGGGACTGGCCGTCCTCTTAAAGATGATAAGCGAAGTGCTCCTCGGAAAAGCCTGCATCCATACATCTTTATGCGGCGTAATCGATGATTTTAGCGTAAATGCCTGCATCTATACATCTTTTTGGGCGCGAGGAGTCTGTTTTGGGTCATGTGTTGCCAAAAAGCCTGCTGATTTGCAGGCTTTTATGATCCATGCAGCAGCGGAAACCAAAAACCTGCACATTTGCAGGCTTTGTGGGCAATGGGCACAGGTGGGGGTGCGAGGTATTGGGTAGACGGGGTTGGGCGGATGGTGTTGCGTAGATGGTGTTTGGTGGATGGGGTTGCGTAGTTGGGGTTGCGTAGTTGGGGTTGCGTAGTTGGGGTTGCGTAGTTGGGGTTGCGTAGTTGGGGTTGCGTAGTTGGGGTTGCGTAGTTGGGGTTGC
>NZ_JAZDQE010000029.1:0-52173 GCF_037963805.1 Cohnella sp. 56
ACGAGCCCAACGAGCCCAACGAGCCCAACGAGCCCAACGAGCCCAACGAGCCCAACGAGCCCAACGAGCCCAACGAGCCCAACGAGCCCAACGAGCCCAACGAGCCCAACGAGCCCAACGAGCCCAATGAGCCCAATGAGCCCAATGAGCCCAATGAGCCCAACGAGCCTAACGGGCCCAACGAGCCCAACGGGCCCAACGAGCCCAACGGGCCCAACGAGCCCAACGAATGGCCGGCGCGTCTCCCGAGGTCGATCAGCCGCCTATGCGCGCGATCAGGCCGTTCAGGCCATGAACGTACCGGCCGTGCACGATGCCGAACTCGGCGTTGACCTGGTCCAGATAGCGCGAGGTGCCCGATTTGTCGTGCCAGCGGTAGGCGGTGAGCGGCGAGTTCACGAAGTGAAAGTCGATGCCGGACAAAATGACCCGGAGCCAGTAGTCGTAATCCTGCGTATAGCGGAGCGATTCGTCGAACCAGCCGATCCGTCCGATGACGCTCCGGTGCATCATGACCGTGCAGCCGTTGATCGGGCAAAAGGTATGAAGCGCGCGCAGAAAATCGGCAGCGCTCGCGAACTTGACGGCCAGCTGCGGCTTCAGCAGCTCGCCGTGCGCGCCGATCAGATCGAAGTCCGTGCTGCTGATGAGCGCGCCGCGGCTCAGCATATGGCCCAGCTGTCCGGCCACCTTGTGCGGATAAAAAATATCGTCGGAGCTGAGCCAGGCGATGTACTCCCCGGTAGCCATCCGAATGCCGTAATTCAGCGCGCTTGCCGTGCCGCCGTTTGCTTTGCCGATGTAGTGAATCCGGGACCGGTAAGGGTCCAGCAGATGCTGATTGGCAGTGGAGCCGTCGTCAACCACGATGACCTCGATATGGGGATACGTCTGTGCCAGGGCGCTGGCAACCGCCTGGTTGACATAGCCGTCGTTATAAAAAGGAATGATGATACTCACCAAGGGGCCCGACACGAGCATGCCCTCCCTTCCACGCATCTGTACATAACAGTCTATGTATCAGATGAGAGGGGAGGCACGACGCTTGACAGGGGGCAAGCGTCACAGTCGTCAGCGCCGGCTGCAAGCGGACAGATACGCCCGGAGCGCCGAAGGCGCGGCAGGTCCCATGGGAGCCGAGACATGCAGAGTCGTAGTCGCGTCGATCGTCGTCAGACGCCCCAGCGCAGCAGCAGGCCGGCCTGTGTGAGTCCGCTGCCGAACCCGTACAGCGCGACCGTCTGTCCCGCCGCGAGCCGGCCGTCCCGCACGGCCAGATCGAGCGCCAGCGGGATCGAGGCCGCGGACGTATTGCCATACTCGGCCGCGCTCGTCAGCGCGCGCTCGTACGGCAGTCCGAGCCGCTCGCAGATCGCCTCGATCATGCGCAGATTGGCGCTGTGGGGCACGAGCCAATCGAGCGACTCCGCCGCGAGGCCGGCGTCGTTCAGCAGGCTGCGCACGCCGTCCGGCACAGTGGACAGCGCCCACTTGTACACCTCGCGGCCGTTCTGCACGATGCGGCCGTCGCCCGCGAGATGCTGCCCGTTCCATTCGCGCGACAGGCCGGACGCGTAGACGTGGATGCCGCCGCCGCCGTCCGTCACGGCGTGCGACGCCAGCATGCGGCCTTGCTCCGCAAGCTCCACGAGTACGGCGCCCGCGCCGTCGCCGAACAGGATGCAGGTGGACCGGTCCGTATAGTCCGTAATCTTGCTCAGCGTCTCGGCGCCGATGACGAGAATCTTGCGGTACATGCCGGACAGAATCAGACCGTTCGCCGTCTGGAGCGCGGAGACGAAGCCCGCGCAGGCGGCGTTCAGGTCGAAGGCGAGCGCTGCCTTGAAGCCGAACGCCGCCTGCACGCGCGAGGCGACCGACGGGAACGGATTGTCCGGCGTCGTAGTGGCGACGAGGACGCCGTCGATATCGTCGGTCGCCGTCGGGTAACGGCGCAGCAGATCGCGGACGGCGGCGATCGCCAGGTCGCTGGTGTATTCGTCGTCGGCTGCGATGCGCCGCTCGCGGATGCCCGTGCGCCGCACGATCCATTCGTCGTTCGTATCGACCAGGGCGGACAGCTCTTCGTTGGTCAGTCTGCGCTGCGGCACATAGCTGCCGATCGCGGTGACGGCGGAGCGGGATTGAAGCGCGGGTACGCGCGGATCCATGATCTGCAAGTCGATCGCCTCCATATAGTATCTGGTACTAATACTAGGTAATGATATCATAAGCTGTATTCGAGCGGGTGTCAATCTTTGTGTAATGTCAGTACAGCCGCACATGTGCAGGCTTTTTCTTCATTTTATACGATTTGCTCACAAACATCAGAATAGTTCACCTTCACGGAGCTCGATTGGTCAACATCGATCCGAGAGTACACTGTAAGCGCAGCAGAACCTGCGTTAAGCTCAATAAAGCATCGTTGATTATTGGAACTTATAGCGCTAAAAGGATCGTCGCCAAACTGTAGTGAAAAGTACTTTGGGTCGAGGGAGGAACCGTATATGGATTATTTGTTTCATCATCCTCGGTTGCAGGCATGCAGGCGGGAAGGGTCATCGTATCGATTTGACGAAAAAGGCGGGGGGGTATTTTATCGCCTTAACGGCAAGCAGCTGGAAGGGTATACTTACTTGCTCGCGGATGTGGAGAACAAGGAAGACTACGCCATCTGCTTGAATGTTAGCTTTTGGGAGGAACATGAGGATAAAGCCTGCGATTTGTTTATCGCCGTGGGCGTGCTGCCTCGCGTGACGACTACGATATGTGTTCCTCTGCAATATTTGGACGGACAGACGCTGTTCGGACCTCGCCGCCCCGGCATATTGAAAACAGTCGTAAAAGGCAATCGAATCAACCTGGATCGATTGGCGGCCTTTTCCTTAGGTTTGCCTGCCTCCCACAGCCAAACGGAGCTGACGGTAAGCAACGTTCGTCTGTCGAACACGGAGCCGATGTTGGACGCCAATCTGCACGCGCTGGTCGATCCCTTGGGGCAATATGCCAAGAGGGAATGGATCGGCAAGACGGGAAGTATCGAGGAGAGCAATCGCCGTCTAACGGCATTGAGAGCCGAGGCGCAGCAATTTTTAGCGAATCATGAGGACGGATTTTACGGGGCGGCGGACATCAAGTTCGAGGCTACCGGTTATTTTCGGGTGGAACGGGAAGGGGAGCGGCATTGGCTGGTCACGCCCGACGGACACGGCTTTTTTAGCAGCGGAATGGATTGCGTCCGCCCTCATTCGCCGGGTCCTCTGGACAGCGGTACGGAAAGTCGGGATTATCCGGTCGAGAACCTCAAGCTGGCTTTCGGAGCGGAATGGAATACAGCTTGGAGCGAGATCACCAAGTACCGCTTGATCCAGTGGGGCATCAATACCGTTGCCGCATGGAGCGATCACGAATTTTCCCGGCGCGCCAAGATTCCTTTTGTGGCGATGCTGAACCATTTTCCTGCGACGACCGCTGCCATTTACCGGGATTTCCCCGACGTATTTTCGCAGGAATATGAGGCGCAATCCCGTGTATATGCCCGTCAGCTGGACGAGTACCGGGGCGAGAAGTGGCTGATCGGCTATTTTATGTCCAATGAGCCGAATTGGGCTTTTGTGGACCGCCTGAATTTGGGCTACGAGCTGCTTCGAAATCCGGCGCAGCTGGCTTCCAAGAAGCGGTTGATCGAATTTCTGAAGGCGCGTTATGCCGATTTGGATGCGCTTAACCTGAGCTGGGGAACGACGGTGTCGAGCTATGAGGATCTGTTCGGGCTGGGGGATTTTCCGGTGGTAGCCGAGAGGGGATTGGCCGATCTGCAGGCATTCTCGCGCATCCTTATCGACGAATATATCCGGGTTCCCGCACAGGCGCTCAAGCAGGCCGATCCTCATCACTTAAATCTGGGCATTCGATACGCTTATATCTCAAGCTCGGACCTATACAGCGGCAGCGCGTATTTCGATATTTTCTCAATCAACTGCTACGAGCATATGTGCAGAACTGCGGTAGAAGAGGTATACGGCCATGTCGGAAAGCCGGTGATGGTGGGAGAGTTCCACTTCGGCGCTATCGATCGGGGATTGCCGGCTACCGGCATTCGCGGCGCGCTGGACCAGGAGAACCGCGGCAAGGCCATCCGCCGTTACATTGAAGATGCGGCAGCGCAGCCGAACTGTGTGGGCGTGCATTATTTTCAATTGAACGATCAGCCCTTCTTGGGCCGGTTCGACGGCGAGAATTACAATATCGGCCTTGTCGATGTGTGCAATCGGGCGTATACGGAGGTCACGGAACCTTTATCCGAGGCGAACAGACGGCTTTATTCGCTTCGGAGCGGAGCCGAGAAGCCGATTGAGGAGCCGGTCGCTTATATACCTGCCATCTTCTACTGAACGCGGTATGATAGCCAGCCTTGCGGCGGGATAGCCGTGCAGAAAAGCGCTCGGACATGCAGAGTCCATCCCAAGACAAATACAAATGGCTTCACCCGAAAGGGAAGCCATTTGTCCTAAACTCTTTATCTGAGAGGCGCGAAGCCGGATACCGGCTTTAAAATTTGTTCTACGCGCGATAGCACGTCTGCCGTTAAGTTTAGGTCGACAGCCTTTATGTTTTCTTCAATCTGCGATGGACGGCTGGAGCCGATGATGGCCGAGCTCACGTTCGGTTGGCGCAGCACCCATGCCAGAGCAAGCTGCGATAAAGTAAATCCAAGTTCTGCAGCCAACGCTTCCAGCTTGGCGGTGCACGTGAGCACATCCTCACGCAAATAGCTGTTAATCACGCCGTTCGTCTTTTCATTGGCTGCTCTGCTGTCTTGCGGTATCGTATGGCCAGGCTTATATTTTCCGGTCAATACGCCTTGCGCAAGCGGCGAGAAGACGACCAGTCCAATACCGTCCAGTTGGCATTGCTCGATTACATTTTCTTTCTCGATATAGCGTTCAAACATATTATAGATGGGCTGATTGGAAACCAAAGGACGCAAATTTAATTTTCTGCCTAAAGCTGCTGCTTCTTCAATCTGCGATGCGTTCCATTCGCTGACGCCGGCATAGAGGATTTTTCCTTGAGCGGTCAGATCGTCAAGTGCGCGAAGCGTCTCTTCGATCGGCGTGTTATCGTCGAAGCGATGGCATTGATAAAGATCAATGTAATCGGCTCCTAACCGTTTCAGACTGGCTTCGCACTGTTCTACGATATGCTTGCGGGACAATCCGCGTTCATTCGGTCCGTTTCCTTGCGGGAAGAACACTTTTGTCGCCAGCACATAACTGCTCCGATTGTATGCTTTTAAAGCATTGCCGAGTACCTGTTCAGCGCCCGAATAGGAATTGGACGTATCGAAGAAGTTGATCCCAAGCTCATAAGCTCTTGAGATGCAGGCGGCCGCCGTCTCCTCTGCGGTCGTCGAACCGTAAGTCAACCAGCTTCCCAGACCGATTTCGCTTACTTGAAGTCCGCTGTTACCGAGCCTTCTGTATTTCATAATATAGATCCCTCCGAGATTAATGATCCCATCCAGAATAAAGGCTAAACTTAACTTCAGGTCAACACCTGGATGGAAAAAATATAGGGGGAGATTTAGATGGAATATTCAATCAAGCAAGTTGCAGAGAAATTGAATTTACCTATTTCCACTCTTCGCTATTATGATCGGGAAGGGTTGATGCCCTTATTAAAAAGAACGGAGTCGGGCATCAGAAAGTATTCGGAAACGGATATTTCCTGGCTGGAGTTAGTATGTTGCTTGAGAAATACCGGCATGCCCTTGGAGGAAATCAAAGCATTCATGGAATTATGCTTAACGGGCTCGTCGACCGGCGAGCAACGCAAGGAACTGCTTGAACAGCATAAAGCTTTTATTTTAAGCCAGATGAACATGCTGAGTCGCAGTTTGGAAATGATCAATTACAAGCTTGCAAACTATAACGAAATAGGAATCTTTCATATAATTTGAGGAGATGGAGCCATGAACGGACCTTTATATCGCGATCCTGTTTTTGACGGCGCGGCGGACCCTGTCGTGATCTGGAACAGGCAGGCGCAGCAATGGTGGATGGTGTATACATGTCGGCGAGCGACGGCAGAGGGAGCAGGCGTCACATGGGTTCACGGCACCGATCTCGGCGTTGCTTCATCCCATGACAACGGAAATAGCTGGACGTATCGGGGGACTTTGCAGGGGCTGGATATCGAATGGGGACGCAATACGTTCTGGGCGCCGGAGATCATCTGGCATGAGGGGCAATATCATATGTACGTAAGCTACATCCAGGGGGTGCCGGACCGCTGGGAAGGCCACGCACGTCGCATTCTTCATTATACGAGCCCGGACTTGATGGACTGGACTTATCGTTCGACGCTCGCGCTCAGTTCCGACCGGGTGATCGACATCTGTGTCTATCCGCTGCCGGACGGTCGCTTCCGGATGTGGTACAAGGATGAAGATAACGGTTCGTTCACCTATGCGGCCGACAGCGACGATTTGTACGACTGGAGAGTCGCAGGTCCGGTTCTGACGCATCGAGGGCATGAGGGACCGAATGTTTTCCGGCTTAAAGGATATTATTGGATGATTGTGGACGAATGGCGGGGACAAGGTGTGTTCCGTTCGGACGATCTCATACATTGGGAGCGGAACGGAATCATTCTCGATCAGCCCGGTATTCGCGAAGACGACGGATCAATCGGTTTTCATGCCGATGTGGTGGAGCAGGGAGAGGAGGCTTATATTTTCTATTTTACGCATCCTGAGCGCGGGGAAGCGAATCAATCGGAGTTGTCCTCGCATGCCAGACAAAGGTCTTCCATTCAGGTTGCCCGATTAGACGTGGCGGATGGTGTGCTCGTATGCGACAGGAATGAGCCGTTTACGCTTTCTCTCCGATTGAATGACGATTCGATACGATGAAGCCGATATAAGAGCGAAGTGAAGAACCGTTAAGACGCCGCGTCCCCGGTCGCTCATTTACGTGCTGCTCGCGTTCGTCTCGCTGATCGTGCTGTTCCCGATTTGTATCAGTATCTTCCGGGGCAAAAAAATCATCATGGCGCTGTTCGTCGCCGCGATGATCGTGCCGTTCTATACGACGGAGGTCGCCAGATTCCAGATCAGGTAATAGCCGCCAAGCAGGAGCAAGCGTGGAATCACAGGCAGAAGGCGAATCCGCGAACATGCGCGGATTCGCCTTTTTGCCGATTGCATGAGCGGGATAACGGGGACGGTCGGATACCGTCCTCCCTCCACCCGGATTTAGCCTTTGCGGCTCGGCAGCTTGGTGACGGAGCCGGTGCCCGGATTTTGCTCGGAAGCGAATTCCGTGTCGCTTTGGCTCGTGGACGGGAATTTGTTCGCGTTCACGTTGGCGCCTTTGCGGGTCGTTCCGTTTTGCTTGTTGTTCGGCATCTGTCGCACCCCCGAATATGATGTACAGCCCCTTTAGCTTCCCGAATCCGCATGCCGAATATACGGAGCGCGGCCGGCCTAGATCCCGAAGTCGAAGTCGGGGTATACGTACGGATCTTTTGCGGGTTTGATCTTGACGGATTTGTCCGCCTTCAGCAGCATGACTTCCGCTCCGGTGGCCGCATATACCGTTTTTTCGAGCGTGCCGGTAATCGTCATCCAATCGTCGTTTTTATACAGCTTTTCGTCCACATACTCGACGATGATGCCGTAGGGGAGCGCATCCGCCGTGCAGCACTGGACGGCGAATCGTCCGAGTACGAAGCGGCCGTCGCCGATCGTTTTATCCCGATAGACGAAGCCCGAGAGCGAGATCTTGCGGCCGATGAACCGGTCGAGGAAGAAATCCAGGGTGGTCAGCGTCTCGATATAGCTTTTTTCCTTCACTTCAATGACGGGCTGACGGTACAGCTTGAAGGCGTACTTCGCATAGGGCTCCATCAACGAATCGTGCGGAAAAAGCTTGTCGAGCTCGGAGTCGGCAGAATCGGAAGAAGCGGCGGACTTTGCGGAGTCGGTGGCGGAATCGGCGGTCGCGGCGGAATTGTCGGAAGCCGGGTTCTGGCCCGGGATCTCGCGGTTCGGCTCGGATGCCGCCGCTTTTCCGGAAGCATCCGGCGATGCAGTCGGCGCTAGGACTGTGTTCTGGACTGCTGGAGCGTCCGCTGCTCCTGCTTTTGATTTCAATGCGGATGCGCTGTTCAGGTTGATGCCCTTCTGGGAGGCCATCGCGCTCCCGATCGTCGTGTCCGGCGACAGGAAAAAGACGGCCAGCGGGATGACGAACATACTATAGACGGCAAGGTGACGATGCCATGGTCCGGCCGGCGCATGGCTGCACTGTTCGTCGCATTCGTGAGCATGCTGGCCATTCCATTCGCGCAGCGCCTGGTAGAAGAGGGACGCGGCGATCAGGTAGAGCCCGGCTGCCGCCAGCTTCGTGTAGATAGCCATACGGGGTGCGATATACAGCTGCAGATGTCCGATATTGTGCAGATGAACGATGTAAAAAGCGATGCCGGCCAGTATGACTGCGCGAACGAGAGAATGGGCAATCAGGCGGTAGTCGGTCGAATGGGGCATATGAATCGAATCTCCCTTCATCCATGACGGCTTGTCCAATAACCGGCAAGCCACGAGAAAACGAGCACGAACAATGTGACCAGCACGATAAGACGAACGACAAAACGGGATTTGAACACGGACAGCAGCATCAGCGTATTTTTAAAATCGATCATCGGTCCGTAGACCAGAAATGCCAACAGCGCGCCTTTGGGAAACAAACCTGTAAAGGAGGCGGCGACAAAGGCGTCGGAAGTCGAGCAGAGCGAGATCAAATACGCGAAGCCCATCATCAGCAGATGCGATCCGAGCACGCCCCCGCTCAGCTCCAGCAGCTCGCCCCGGCTGACGAACGTCTGAATAAGGGCGGTCAGAAGGGCGCCGAGCATCAGAAATTTTCCCATCTCAAAAAATTCGTCGGCGTCGTGCGTGGCGAGAGAGAGCAGTCGTGACGATCCGCCGGACGCGTCGTGCGAATGCGTGTGTGCATGTGTATGCGTATGATGGGGCTGATGGCCGGACGGGACGACCCCGGTCGCCGGGCCTGGCGCTGAAGTTCGTATCGGATTGGCACGCTGGAACAAATAAAGCGTAATGCCCACGGCTACCGCTACCGCAAAGCCCATCAGGGTACGGTACAAAGCCATATCTGTCATCGTGCGGAAAGCGGCGTAAGTCGCGAAATAAGTTACGGGATTTACGATAGGCGCGGCCAGTATATAAGCGATTCCGATATAGACAGGCATGCCTTTGCGGAGCAGCCGGCGCACGATCGGGATCATGCCGCACTCGCATACGGGCAGCAAGATGCCCAATAGACAAGCGCACAGGACGCCCAATACGGGGTTGCGCGGCAGCCATCTGGTGAGCGCGGCTTCCGAGACGAACAGATTCAGCAGCGCCGATACAAGCACGCCGAGCAGCATAAAGGGCAGCGCTTCGAGAAAGATGCTCACAAATATCGTTTTGATCGCTTGCCATTGTGAACGATCGACATGGGTGATCCGGGCCAGAGAGCCGATGCCCTGTCCGGTGAAAATAAGATAGAGCAATATGAGACAGCCAATCGTAGCCGAATTCAGCGTCCATCGGTACACCAACGAAGACAAGCCGTTCACCTCGCTATGCTATGTATTGCCTGGTATTCTATTAGATCGTATGCGAGAGAGAAGAGAAATGTTCTCTTAAAATAAAAATTTTAGCTGCTAGATTAGAGGCGAGAACGAGAATTGACAGAGCTAGCGGTCTCTGTTACCTTTATTTAAGAGTAATTATTACGAATTAGCAAGTGGAGATGCGAATCGCCTCTCGTAGTGAAGGCGATGGCGGCTGCCGGGCATCGAGATGGCGAATCGCCTCTCGTAGTAAAGGCGATGGCGGCCGCCGGGCACCGAGATGGCGAATCGCCTCTCGTAGTGAAGGCGATGGCGGCCGCCGGGCACCGAGATGGCGAATCGCCTCTCGTAGTGAAGGCGATGGCGGCCGCCGGGCACCGACGTGGCGAATCGCCTCTCGTGGTGAAGGCGATGGCGGCCGCCGGGCACCGAGATGGCGAATCGCCTCTCGTGGTGAAGGCGGTTATCTTTTTGGACAACAGTAGTAATAATTACAATTATACGACTTTGGAGGCACAAAATGAATTCAAAAGTGAAAAAAACATTGCTTGTATCGGCCGGGTTGACGTTGCTGCTGGCGGGCTGCGGCAAAAACTCCGGGGCATCCGACGCGCAGGACGACGCCAAGCTCAATGTCGTTACGACTTTTTATCCCATGTATGAATTCAGCAGACAGGTCGGAGGGGAGCACGCGAATGTTACTGCGCTCATTCCGCCCGGCGTCGAGCCGCACGATTGGGAGCCGAGCGCCAAGGATATGGTGAAGCTGAAGGAAGCGGACGTTTTCGTGTACAACGGCATCGTTGAGGGATGGGCGGAAGACGCGCTGTCCAGCGCGGCGAACGACAAACGGCTGGTCGTGAAGGCGAGCGAAGGCATCACGCTGATGGAAGGATTGCCGGAGGAAGAGGAGGAAGGCGAAGAAGCGCATGAGCACGAGCATGAGCATGAAGACCATGCGCTCGATCCCCATGTATGGCTGAATCCGGTATTGGCGCAGCAGGAGGTGGCCGCGATCGAGGCTGCATTCGAGCTGGCCGACCCCGAACACAAGGACGACTACAAGAAAAACGCGGAAGCGTACATCGCCGAGCTGAAGAAATTAGACGAGCAATACCAAGCCGGATTGAAGGATACGAAGCGCAAGGAGTTCGTCACCCAGCATGCGGCATTCGGCTATCTTGCCAAGCAATACGGATTGACGCAAGTGCCGATCGCGGGCTTGTCGCCCGAGCAAGAGCCTTCCCCGGCCAGCATGGCCGATATCGCCGAATTCGCCAAGCAGCATCAGGTCAAGACCATTTTCTTCGAAACGCTGGTCGAGCCCAAAGTAGCGCAGACGGTAGCCGACGAGATCGGCGCCAAAACGGATGTGCTGAATCCGCTCGAGGGCTTGACGGATGAGGACAGGAAAAACAATCTCGACTATATCGGCATTATGAAAAATAACCTGGAAGCGTTGAAAAAGGCGCTGAACGAATAGTGCCGAGGCACGTTAGCCGAAGGAGACCCCTAAGAAGGTCTCCTTTTCGATATGAAATCGCTTGTCGGCTTCGAAGCCGCTCTATCTTTTCAACAATATCAGCAAAATTCAGTCCGATAAAGCAATAAATTTCATGTTCACTTTATCATTACACTATCCTCGATGCTCGAATTTAAATACACTCATTCGTGCAATCAATCATTCGGACAAGGAGGCGAATGCAGGACAAGACTTGGATGGATAAAAGTAGTCGCAACAAAATGGAAGCGCTCTATTTATCTAATTCAAATCATGGAGGAATGTGTAGTGACGGCTCAGACGTTAAACCCGCAATCGGCGGCAAGAAAATGGATCATATGGATGGCGGCTTGTCTCTTGATTCTCTCTCTCGGCATGCTTCAGCCGAAGCCGACGGCCGCGGCAGCGCAGACGATCGCCAACGGTACGCCCTGGAAGGATGTCAACAATGCGACGTTCCAGGCGCATGCCGGCTCGATCCTGAAGGTCGGCTCGACCTATTACTGGTATGGGGAAGACAAAATTCACAATAGCGCAAACTTCAAAGCGGTCACGGTCTATTCCTCGACCGATCTGAAAAGCTGGAAATGGCGCAGCTATGCGCTCACGACTTCGTCCGCGGCGGAGCTGGCTTCCTCCAAGATTGAGCGGCCCAAAGTCATTTATAACGAGTCGACCGGCAAATATGTCATGTGGGCGCACTATGAGAACGGCTCGGACTATTCGCTCGCACGTGTGGCTGTCGCCACCTCCTCCACTCCCGCGGGACCGTTCACGTACCAGGGCAGCTTTCAGCCGAACGGCAAAGCCTCCAGAGATATGACCCTGTTCAAAGACACGGACGGACAGGCCTACCTGATCTCGTCGTCCGACAACAACTACAACCTGAGACTGTACAAGCTGACCTCCAACTATCAGGGCATCGCATCCGAGATGAACATGATCTACAATGGGGATCATCGCGAGGCGCCGGCGATCGTCAAGAAAGGGTCGACATACTACCTGATCACGTCCGGGGCGACCGGCTGGTATCCGAACCAGGCGATGTACTCGACGGCGACCAATCTGAACGGACCGTGGTCCGCGCTCCAGCCGATCGGCAATTCCTCGACATTCTACTCGCAGCCGGCGTTTATTCTGACCGTGCAGGGCAGCAGCGCGACGTCGTACATTTATGTAGGCGATCGCTGGAATTCGAGTACGCTGGGCGATTCGCGGTATGTCTGGCTGCCGCTCACGCTGAACGGCACGACGGCTTCCATGGATTATTACGACAATATCAGCGTCGATGCGGCGACAGGCGCCGTCTCGGGCGTGTCCAACGGAACGCTGCTGTCGCAGGGCAAGCCTGCGACGGCGCAATCGGCCGCATCGGGCTCCCCGGCCAGCTATGCGAACGACGGCAATTACCAGACCAAGTGGGTGGCCACGAGCGTCACCTGGCCGCATTGGTGGAAGGTCGACCTGGGGTCGGTGAAGACGGTCAAAAACGTGCAGCTGTCGTGGTATATGGTGAACGGCTCCGAAGGCTTCTACAAATACAAGATCGAGACGAGCACGGACAACGTCAACTGGACGGTTGCGCTGGATCGGACCAATAATACGACTTACGGATTTACGTCGGACACGCTGTCGGCTTCGGCCAGATATGTGCGCATCAATATGGTCGACGCCGACCTGTGGAACAATCCGGGCAACTGGTATACCCCGCAGCTATGGGAAGTGAAGGTTTACGGCACGTAATCGACTCGCACACGTTCGTCCGGCAATAAGGAATTGAAGCTGGGAACATTTCGTTTTACCAGCTTGTCGATGATGGAATTGATATGGAGGGCATCGTGTTGACTACACCGAACGCTGCGTATGCGGGCTATCTTTTTGTACATTTCACAGGCGAAGACGCGGAAGGAGAGCAGGTTTATTTCTCCTACAGCGAGGACGGCCTGCATTGGAAGGATCTGAACGCAGGTTTGCCGGTGCTGCGTTCCGGCATCGGGGAGCAGGGCGTGCGCGATCCGTTTCTGGTGCGTTCGCCCAAGGAGAACAAGTTTTATCTGATGGCTACGGATCTCCGGATCGCCGGCGGCAAAGGCTGGACGGCAGCGGTGAACGCCGGCAGCCGCGACATCGTCGTATGGGAATCCGCCGATCTGGTGAACTGGTCCGCGCCGTGGACCGTCACGCTGGGCATTCCGGGGGCCGGCTGCGTCTGGGCGCCGGAAGCGATATACGACGAAGCCGCCGATGAATTTCTGGTGATCTGGGCATCGATGACGCAGGAGCCGGATGCAGCGGCAGCGAAGCATAAAATTTATAGCGCCCGCACCCCTGATTTTCGCAGCTTCGGCCTTTCCGAAAAGTATATCGAGCGGGACAACGATATTATCGATACGACGATCATCGCGCACGACGGGCAATATTACCGCTTTTCCAAGGATGAAGCGACGAAGCGGATACGGGTCGAGCGGAGCGCCTCGCTGGAGAGCGAAGGCTTCGCCTATGTGAGCGCCCCGGTATTGGAGTCGCAGCCGGGCGTCGAAGGCCCCCAGATTTTCAAGTTCAACGACCGCGAAGCCTGGTGCCTTATCGTCGACCGGTATGCGGAAGGCAAAGGCTATCTGCCGCTCGTGACCGACGATCTCGCAAGCGCCGATTTTCGTGTGCTGCCCGACGAGGCCTTCGATATGGGCAAAAACAAAAAGCGCCACGGCGGCATCCTGCCGATCACCGCGGACGAATGCGCGCGCCTGATCGCGGCGTTCGGCGACGGCCAGCAGGCATTGCCGGGCCAGTATGCCGATCCGGACCTCGTCAAGTTCGGAGACCGCTACTATTTATATCCGACGACGGACGGCTTTACCGGCTGGTCGGGCACGCAATTTCATGTGTTTTCCTCGGCCGACATGCGGCTGTGGCGGGACGAGGGCGTCATCCTGGATCTGGCGACGGCGGACGTGCCCTGGTCGATCGGCAGCGCCTGGGCGCCGGCCATCGGCAGCAGAGCCGGAAGGTACTACTATTACTTCTGCGGCAAAGCGGAAAACGGCAAGAGCGCGATCGGCGTCGCGGTCGCGGATTCGCCGGTCGGGCCGTTCCGCGCCGAGCCCGAGCCGCTGCTGACGATGGAGCTGATGGCGAAGCTCGGCATACAGATGGGACAGACGATCGATCCGTCCGTCTACGTCGAAGAGGACGGCACGCCGTACCTGCTGTTCGGCAACGGCCACGCCGCCATCGTGCAGCTCGGCGAAGATATGGTCAGCATCGCCCGGGATACGATGCGCAATATCGAAGGCGCGCTCGACTTCAGGGAAGCGATCACGGTGCTCAAGCGCGGCGGCCTGTATCACTTCACATGGTCCTGCGACGACACGAACAGCGAGGATTATCATGTCAAGTACGGCACTTCCGCGCAGCTGTACGGACCTGTGCAGTACCGCGATGTCCTGCTGGCCAAAAACAAGGAAAAGGACATGCTCGGCACCGCGCATCATTCGATTATGCAGGAGCCTGGCACCGACGATTATTATATCGCGTATCACCGGTTCGTCACGCCCCTGTCGCGATTCGCGGAGGGGAAGGGCTATCATCGGGAAGTCTGCATCGCCCCGCTGGCCTTCGGGGACGACGGTCTGATGCAGCGCGTGCGGCTATAGATGAGATTGGCGGATGGAGGAGCGGACATATGACGCAAGATCGCGATTACTGGCTCGATATGCTCTTGCGCATCGCGCGACCCGTACTGGAGGCACTGCACGATAGGCGGCTGAAAGACAGCATGCCGGTCGCAAGCGGGGGACAGGGGCGGGAAAAGTACGCCGGGCTCGAAGCGCTCGGCCGTTCGCTGGCCGGACTGGCGCCGTGGCTCGAGCATGGCGTGCGGGACGGCGAGGAGGGACGGCAGCGGGAGCGGATGGCGGGACTCGCCCGCGCTGCGATCGACGCCGCGACGGATCCGCAGTCGCCGGATTGCCTTAACTTCTGCGAGGGCGGCCAGCCGCTCGTTGATGCGGCCTTCCTCGCTCACGCGCTGATCCGGGCGCCGCAGGCGCTGTGGGACGAGCTGGAGCCGCGCGTACAGGTCCAGTTGCGCACGACGCTGTTGTCGACGCGGGCCATACGGCCGGTGTTCAGCAACTGGCTGCTGTTCTCGGGCATGATCGAGGCCGCGCTGTACCGGATCGGCGAAGCGTGGGACCCGATGCGGATCGATTACAGCGTCAGGCAGCATGAGCAGTGGTACGCGGGGGACGGCATCTACGGCGACGGTCCCGAGTTCCACTGGGATTACTACAACAGTTATGTCATCCAGCCGATGCTGATCGATATATTGGACACCGTCGGGCATTGTCACGAAGACTGGCGGGCGCTTCGGGAAAAGGCGGCTGTCAGAGGCGTGCGGTACGCGGGCGTGCTGGAGCGAACGATCGGGCCGGACGGTTCGTTTCCGCCGCTCGGCCGTTCGCTGGCATATCGCTGCGGCGCATTTCAGCATCTGGCGCAGATGGCGCTGAAGGAGACGCTGCCTCCCGATGTCGAACCCGCCCAGGTCAGAGGCGCGCTCACCGCGGTCATCCGCAAGACGCTGGACGCGGACGGCACGTTCGACCGCGAAGGCTGGCTGACGATCGGCCTGCACGGCTATCAGCCGCAGCTGGGCGAACCTTATATATCGACCGGCAGCCTGTATTTGTGCTCGACGGCGTTTCTCCCGCTCGGACTGCCGCCCGGCGCGGCCTTCTGGCAAGGGGCAGCCGATTGGACGCAGAAGCGCCTGTGGGATCGGCCGGGCGAACTCGCCGTGCCGATCGACCACGCGCATGAGGAGAAATATGGGAAGTGAAAGTATACGGCATGTAAACCGGATCAAAGGGGATCTCTTCGGAGGTCCCCTTTGTCGTTCATGAATTAAGAGGTTTAAATCTTTAAGCATTAGGTTTGCATTCATAACGGTGAGAGACCGAGGATTCAATATAATTGGGATGAAACGCGGCAAAACAGCAACAAGGAAGGGAAGTTTATTTTTTGCAAAAAACAAACGGGAACTCGTTCGGTTTATGGATGCTCGCCTGGCCCATCTTCCTTGAAATCTTCCTGCAGACCTTGCTGGGAACGGTAGACACCCTGATGGTGAGCCGAATCTCCGATGACGCCGTGGCGGTCGTGGGCATATCCAGCCAGTTGTTCGGCGCTTTGATTACGTTGTTCACATCCTTCGCCGGCGGAGCGGGTATCCTCATCGCGCAGCGCATGGGCTCGGGCCGTCTGGAGGATGCCGGACGCTTCGCGCTGATGGGGGTCACGTTCAGCGGCGCGCTCAGCATTCTGCTCAGCCTTGCGCTTTTTTTATTCGCCGGTCCGATCGGCGGCATGCTGGGGATCGCGGATTCGCTGCGTCCGATGGCGAGCGTGTATATTTCATACGTGGGCGGCGGCATGTTTTTGGTGGGACTCAGCATTTCGTTCGGCACGGCCATCCGCAATACAGGCTATACGCGCGGGCCTATGTATACGGGCGTTGCGATAAACGTGCTGCATATCGCACTCAATTATTTGTTCATTTTCGGCGCACTCGGCTTCCCGAAGCTTGGGCTTGAAGGCATCGCTTGGTCGAATCTGATCAGCAGGCTTATCGGCGCAGCGCTTCTGTATGTGATGTTCCGGCAATGCTTCGGGGACCGGGTGAGGCTCCGTGAGTTTTTTGCGCTCAAACTTGCCTATGTCAAGGAGATTATCAAGATCGCCTGGCCGATCGGCATCCAGGCGTCCAGTTGGACATTTTCTCAGTTGTTGGTCTATTCGTTCATCTCATGGATCGGCACCGAGGCGCTGGCGGCCAGAACGTACCTGAATACGCTGGAGTCGTACTGCTTCACGCTCGGCTATGCCGTCGCCATGGCAGGGCAGATACGCACCGCGCATCTGTTCGGAGGGGGCCGCATCGTCGAGGCATACAGAGGCGCTTATCGAACGCTGTATATTGGATGGATCATCGTCATCTCGAACATGCTGCTCATGTGGGGGCTGGGGCGGCCGCTCATCGGATTGTTCACGCACAATCCGGATATTCAAGCCCTATGCCTGTCGATGCTCGCGATCAATCTGCTGCTGCAGCCGGCCAAGATGCTGAACATGGCGATGAGCAATGCGCTCAACGCCATCGGCGATACCCGGTTCACGATGTGCACGGCGCTCGTATCGATGTCCGTCATCGGCGTCGGATGCGCCTACGCATTCGGCGTGGAGGCCGGCCTCGGCCTCGCCGGCATCTACTGGTGCATGCTCGCCGACGAGACGGTGCGGGGTATGCTGGTGCTGAGCCGGTGGCGGAGCGGCAAAATATTGCGGGCGAGAGAGCGCCGGGCCGGGACGGCGGCGATCGCCGAGCAGGCATGAGGCGCACATGCAGGAAGGGATCTCACGAGAACTGCCCGCGGTATTGACGGGGCGATACGCCTTCGAGCCTCGCGAAGGCGGAGCTGAAGTAGGTCGCGTTGCGAAAGCCGACCTCCGACGCGATCCGCGTCACCGTGTAGGCGGATTCCATCAGCAGCAGCTTGCTCTGCTCGATCCGGTAGCGGATCAAGTACTCCATCGGCGAGCAGCCGTACTTGCGCTTCATGCAGCGGGCAATGTAGACCGGATGGAAGTTCAAGCGAGCGCCCAGCATCGCGGCTGTGATCGGTTCGCGGTAGTGCGTGCGCAAGAAGGAAGCCGCCCGCTCCGCGCAATGGGCATGTGGCGTCAGCCGCTCACGCTCGAGCGAGCCGATCAAGAGACCGAGAATCTCCTGGAACAAGATCTGCTGTCTGAGCGGGGTGGAACTGAGATGCGCCGAAGGGGAGAGGCTGTTAAGCTCTGCGAAGCTCTCCTCCATGGCTGCGGGCTGAGACAGCGTCGTATATTGGGGCAGCCTGAGCGTGAAAGGAAGCGTATCGAACTCGGAGGACTGCGGCCGAGTTCCGGGCGCAGGCTCGGGTCTCGGCGCTCCGTCATCCTCTGCGAGACGCCTTTCGCCCGTCGTACGGAAATGAAGCCAATGATAACGCGTCAGCGTCTCGCAATCCTTGACCCCAAAATGATGCCTGTCCGGACTCAGAATCAGCGCCTGGCCCGGCCGAAGCTCGTAGTGCGTCTGATCCTCCCCGATGAACAGGCAGCCGCTGAGCACGTACAACAGATCGAATACGCGGATATGCTGGCGGCTGCGATGCCGGTCTCCCGGATGAAACCGGGCCGAGCCGCTGGCGATGTAATACGGCAGCGGCGGCGAGGTCAATTCAAAGACGCGCATGTCGGCACTCCTTGCGTTAATGAATTTCCTTGTTCCTTGATTTCTAATAATGGGGGAACAGCGGCCGCATGGCAAGCAACGGCTATTTCCGAAGCGGCAATATCTGATGTAAACTAGACGGGAGGAGGATGGTATTGAGCATGAACGCCAGAATTGGAGTAAACATCATTTGGCTCGCATTCGCTGGGGCCGCGATGCTGTCCGGCTGTCAGGACAAGGAGCAACCAGCGGCTTCCATCCCCGCATCGTCCCCCGTCTCTTCGGCAGCGCCCGCAGTGACGTCTGGCCGAGAGGCAGGAATCGATACATCCGAGCACGTCGATCTTCAGTTCTACATGCTGGGCGATGCGCCCAAGGACTTGCCCCAAGTCCAGGAAGCCGTCAACCGGATGGCCGAAGCCGAGCTGAATGCGACGGTGCAATTTAACTATATCGCCTGGACGGACTACGATTTGAAGTACAAGATGCTGCTGTCCTCCGGCGAACCGGTCGATTTGCTGTTTACGGCGGACTGGACGCAGTATCAGACATATGCCAAGCGCGGCGCTTTCCGGGCGCTCGACGACCTGCTTCCTGCGGCACCCCGGCTTCAGCAGTTCGTGCCGGCTGAGATGTGGGATGCAGCCAGGATCGACGGCAAAATATTTACCGTGCCGTCGACCTACCAGGAATATGTGACCGGGGGATTCGTATGGCGGGAGGATTTGCGCGAGAAATACAACCTGCCGAAGCCGGTAGACATCCCAACGTTCGAAGCCTATCTAAAAGGCATTAAAAAAAACGAGCCGGATATTCAACCGGTTGCGATCGGCGACAAGATTCAGGACGCGCTGGCCTTCTCGTACCTGGATGTGTCGAGGGATTCCATCGGTTCGATGCCCTACGGCATGCTTGCCACGTACGATCATCCGGAAGCGATCAAGTCGTACTGGGGCTCTCCGGAGCAGCTGGCGGACCTCAAGCTGTTCAAGCGCTGGGCCGATCAAGGCTATTTTTCCAATAACGAGCTCAATACGTCGGAGTACAATCAGGATAAAATCATCAACGGCACGGCGGCCGCCATGTTCGGCGACAATCCGACGCGCTACAACGAGATGCTGAACAGCATGCAGGCAGCTCATCCGGAGTGGGAGCTCGGCTACTACCCGTTTCCGATGGCCAAGGGTTATTCGACCCCGGTCTATCCTACGCACAACGGCTACGCGATCCCGAAGACTGCGAAGCATCCTGAGCGCGCGCTTGCTTTCTACGAGAAGCTCGTGACCGACAAGCGCTACAATCAACTGACGCAGTACGGCTTCGAAGGCGTCAACTATACGATCGAGAACGGTTATTACCGGATGATCGGGGATCTGTCCACGAACGGCTTCCCGCGTGAGGCGATGAACGGCTGGGCGTGGCGCAATCCCGACTATATGCTTTTTACGCCCAGCTATAAAGATGTCGAGCGCATGTTCGCAGAGCTCGATCGGATTCGCAGGCCGGATATTTATTCGGGCTTCGCCGAAGACGATTCGAGTTATCTGGCGGAGAAAACGGCGCTTGAGCAAGTGCAGAAGCTTTATTTATACCCGCTGTTGGCCGGGCTCGTCGACGATGTAGACGCCGGCGTGCAAGTTTTCATGAAAAACGCCAAGCAAGCGGGGCTTGAAAAAGTACAAGCCGAATATAAGAAACAGTGGCTGACCTATCTGCAAACGCGCAGTTCCAACTGATATTCATCCGCACCCTAAGCATGCGATATCCAAATCGCATGCTTTTTTTGTGTCCAAACCGGCTTTTGTGCAGAAAAGTCAGAATCGTTCACTGAACAAAACGCTCGATACTTCACGGGTGAACTGGATTTTCACTATGGCAGGCCAGTGCGATCTACTATATTTGAGTCATTCCCGAGGACGGCAATCGCGATCCGGGTTCACAACAGATTCCATGCAGATTGATTTGAAGGAGGGCTCGACATCATGTCGAGAAAGAACGGATTCATTCAGGAACTGGTAAAAAATCGGATTTTGTTTCTTATGCTGCTGCCGGTGCTCGTTTATTTCTTCATCAACAACTATCTCCCGATGATCGGCATCTATTACGCGTTTGTGCGGTTCGACTTCAACACGTCGCTGTTCAAACTGGACTTTGTCGGACTGCAGAACTTCGACTTTCTATGGAAGTCGGGCAAGCTGCTCGAACTGACCTACAACACGATCGGATACAATGCAATCTTCATTATTTTGGGCAACGTGCTCTCCATTACCGTCGCCATCCTCGTCAGCGAGGTGAAGAGCAAATGGTTCAAGAAGATTACGCAATCCGTATTGTTCCTGCCGTACTTCGTCTCGTTTGTCATCCTGAGCGTCATCGTGTTCAACATTTTCAACTATGAACACGGCGTTCTGAACACGGTACTGAAGTCGCTGGGGGCGGACCCTGTCGACGTGTACAGCAAGCCCAAGCTATGGATTCTGCTGATCGTCGTCTTCTACCTGTGGAAAAGCTTCGGCTACAGCATGGTCATCTACCTCGCTTCGATCACGGGCATCGGGGAGGATTACTATGAGGCTGCGAAGATCGACGGCGCCAATACGTTCCAGCGCGCCTGGCATATCACACTTCCGATGCTGAAGAACACGTTCGTCATCCTGCTGCTCTTCTCGCTCGGATCGATCATGAAAGGTCAATTCGACCTTTTCTACCAGATGGTCGGCAACAACGGCCTGTTGTACAGCACGACGGACATCCTCGACACCTATGTCTACCGCTCGCTGAAGGTGACATTCGATATGGGAATGGCCACTGCTGCCGGCGTGTACCAATCGCTGTTCGGATTTACGCTTATCATCGTCGTCAACGGCATTATACGCAAGATCAACAAGGAATACGCGCTGTTCTAGGAGGCATATCCGATGAGAATCAAGGAAGACAGGACATCCGTCTGGTTTCAAATTTTAGCTCACGTTATCGTTATCGCGGGCTGCATTTTATGCATACTCCCCTTCGTGCTGATTCTGTCGGCTTCATTTTCCAGCAATGCGTCCATCATCCAGGGCGGTTACAGCCTGTGGCCGAAGGATTTCTCCCTGGAGGGCTACAAGGTTATCTTCCAGGTACCGGACGAGGTGCTGCGCGCATACGGCGTGACGACGCTCGTCACAGTCGTCGGCACCACGCTCGGACTGCTGCTGATGACGATGGCAGGCTATGTGCTTCAGCGCAAGGACTTTAAATACCGGAACGTATTTTCCTTCTTCATCTACTTCACGACGCTGTTCGGCGGGGGACTCGTTCCTTATTATATGCTGATCAACAATTATCTGAAGTTTACCGACTCGTACTATGCGCTTATCTGGCCGTCGCTTATGACGCCGTTCCTGATTATTCTCATGCGGAGCTTCATCAGTTCCGCCGTGCCGGACGAGGTCATCGAGTCGTCCAAGATCGACGGCGCCGGCGACTTCCTGATCTACTGGCGTATCGTGATGCCGCTCGCTATCCCGGGACTGGCGACGATCGGCCTGTTCCTCGCGCTCCATTATTGGAACGACTGGTTCTCCTCCGCGCTGTTCATCAACAGCACCGCGAAGTATCAGCTGCAATTCTATCTGTACAACATCATCAACACCTCGTCGTTCCTGTCGAGCATCGGCGCCGGAGCGGGCATCATCCTCTCCGACGGAGTGCCGACCGAGACGATGAAGATGTCGATGGCGGTCGTCGTCACCGGACCGATCCTGTTCCTCTATCCGTTCGTTCAGCGTTACTTCGTCAAGGGACTGACGATCGGAGCGGTCAAGGGCTAAGCGGTTAGAACCGGGCATGCTCGCCATGCCCGGCTAACATAGATCAATAATGATTAGGGAGGATTCACATGGTTAGCAGAGTAAAGAAAACAGCCGGGGTCGCATTGTCTCTGGCACTGACAGCGTCGGTCTTCACGGCATGCAGCAGCAATAACAACGGCAACAATGCAGGCGCTTCGTCCGAACCGGCCAAATCGTCCGCACCGGCATCGTCGTCTGCCTCATCTTCCGCATCCGCATCCGCATCCGCTTCTGCATCGCCCGCCGGTCTCGATACGTCCAAGAAGGTTCACCTGCAGTTCTACATGCTCGGCAACGCGCCCAAGGACTTGCCGAAGGTCGAGGCCGAGATCAACAAGATGGCGGAGGCGGATCTGAACGCGACCGTCACGTTCAACTTCACGACATGGACGGACTGGGATCAGAAGTACAAGCTGCTGCTCTCGACGGGTCAGGACGTCGACCTGATCTTCACCGCCGACTGGACGCAGTATCAGCAGTACGCCAAGAAGGGCGCATTCCTGCCGCTGGATGATCTGCTGCCGAAGGCGGCTCCGAAGCTGAACGAGTTCGTGCCGAAGGACATGTGGGACGCCGTCAAGATCAACGGCAAGATTTACACGATGCCGGCCACTTATCAGGAATACGTCACGAACGGCTTCGTATGGAGAGAGGATCTGCGCAAAAAGTACGATCTGCCGACGCCGGTCGACATTCCGACGTTCGAAGCCTATATGGAAGGCATCAAGAAAAACGAGCCGTCGATCCAGCCCGTTGCTTTCGGATCGGATGTAAAGGGCTCGCTGAACGACACGTTCCTGGATGTGTACCGCAAAAAGGTCGGCGCATTGGCATACGGTATGTTCGCATCCTATGACAAGCCTGCCGAGATTACTTCCTACTGGGGATCGCCGGAGCAACTGGAAGATCTGAAGCGCTTCAAGAGCTGGCAGGACAAGGGCTACTTCTCGAAGAACGAGCTGAACGAGAAGACGACCAACCAGGATAAGCTCGTCAACGGCACGGCAGCCGCCATGATGGGTGACAATCCGACGCGCTACAACCAGACGAACAGCAATATGAAAACGCTCCACCCGGATTGGGAGCTCGGCTATACGCCGTTCGCGGTCACTACGGGCTATGCGACGCCGGTACATCCGATCCACAATGGCTTCGCGATCCCGGCCAGCAGCAAAAATGCGGAACGCGCCCTTGCTTTCTATGAAAAGATGGTTACGGACAAGCGTTATAACCAACTGACCGAGTATGGCTTCGAGGGCGTCAACTACACCGTTGACAATGGCTATTACAAAATGCTGGGCGACGCCAACACGAACGGCTTCCCGCGCGAAGCGATGCAGGGCTGGGCATGGCGCAATCCGGAGTTCATGCTGTTCGAGCCGAGCTATGACGGCGTCAAGAAAATTTTCGACGAGCTCGACAAAGTCCAGAAGCCGGACATCTACACGGGCTTCGCCGAAGACTACACGGAATACCAGGCAGAGCGCTCGGCGCTTGAACAGGTTGAGAAGCAGTATTTGTACCCGCTCCTGGCCGGTCAAGTCAAGGATGTAGATGCCGGCGTGAAGACGTTCATGGACAAGGCCAAGAAGGCAGGCCTCGACAAGATTCAGGAAGCTTACAAGAAGCAATGGCTAGCTTATCTGAGCGAAGCCGGCATCCAGTAAGAGAGTGAATAACAAAAAGCTGCAGGGTCCGCGATCGGCGGTCTCTGCAGCTTTTTTATTTATTGCGGGTTGCTCCGGGCTTTGCGATATTCGACCGGCGTGACGCCGGTATGCTTCTTGAACATGCGGTGGAAATAGGAGCTGTTCGTAAATCCCGTCCGCTCGGCAATCTCGGCTACGGGCTCGTCTGTCGAGATCAGGATGAGCTTGGCCTTCTCGATCCTCACGTTGTTGATCATATCGACGATCGTCGTCAGCGTATGCTGGCGGTACACCCGGCTGACATGATAGGTGGACATCCTCAGTTCTTCCGAGATGGAATTCAGACTCAGATTCGAATCGTTGTAGCGCGTCTCGATAATCTCATTGATTTTGCGGATCAAGTCCTCCTGCTTGTTGCTCCGCTTCTCGAATACCTTGGCGTTCAGCAAGCTGAAAAAACGCCCCATCGCTTCCGTCAGCTCGTCCAGCGTCTCATACTGATCGATGCCCGGTATGCTCAGCTCCGTGCCGATGCCGAGCCCCATCGAGCCGTTACGTTCGATCTCCTCCAACATATTGCCGAGCGTGACGCCCACATGGTTGGCCGCGGATTGCGTCGTCCTGAACGATAATCCCGACGTTTCCTGCAAGATATCGCGGTACATGGCGGCCGCCTCCTCCGCTTTGCCGGTGACGAGCGCGTCGATCAGCTTTTTTTCCTTGCCGATCGAGAAGGAGTGGCGATCGTCGGCCAGCAAGGCCGCCTCGATGATGGCGCCTCTGCCTCTGAAGAACCGCTGCTCCGTCGTCTCTCTCGCCAGCCTGTACATGCAGTGCAGCTCGTGAGGACTGCTCGTCGCCGGCGTCAGCGAGATCGTCAGCCCGATGCGCAGAAATTCCATGCAGGCATTCTGAATGTCCTTGAGCATCGCAACAAGCGCCTCCGTACTGTTGTCCTGCTCGCCCAGATTGATCATCAGGAGAATGCCGTCATCCTCGAGATCCACGGAGTCCCCGGCATAAAGCTTCGTCGAGATCTCGGAGGCGATGTTCATGATCGCGAACTTATAGGTCAACAGGTCCTTGCGGCTCTCGCTGCGGAGACTGTCGAACCGGTCGATCCGCAAAAAGGCCAACCGGAAGGGCTGGGTAAAATCGAAAGTGACTCCGACGCTCTGCAGCCTTTCCAATTGATATCCCGGATCGAAGTCCTGAATTTGAACGAGCTTGCGGAGCGTGTTCTGACGCAGCGTGTAGCTGCTGTTGCGCTTTTCGGATTCCAGGTCCGACATCCGCTTTTCGATCTTGTTGATCGGCACGTACAGATAGCGGGACATCAGCCAGGAAAACAGCAATCCAACGATCAGGACGACGGCTGCCACCTGCAGCGTTTTGCCGCGGATATCCTTGGTCTTGTGCGTGATCTCTTCATAGGGCGTGATGCGAATATAATGCCAATCGTAGGGCTTAGACGCCGTAAATGTAATCAGGGACGTCCGATTCTCGAACTTGGCGACGGTGAAGCCGGAGGATTGATCCGCAATGATATGTCCGAGCAGCGTCGAATCCGCCGGGCTCAGCTTCGCATGCACCAGATCGTCGACAGTCCACACGGTGTCGTGATCGTCCATCAAGTAGGTGCGCCCCGAGCTCTCGGTTTCCGCTTTGCCGAGCTCCCGGTTGATCCAGGAAGCGGAGATGTTCACGATGACGGCCGAGTTGATCTTCCGGTTGAAGTTGATTGCGTCGTAGCACAAGTAGGTATAGACGCCCGTACCCGGCTCGCCCGCGGACGAAGACTTGATCGTGCGCGGGATCGGCGTGAACGGCTTGTAGGTCTGGTAGTCGCCCAGAATATCTATGATGCCGGTATCCCGCACTTCCTGCTCACGCCAGGTGCCCTCCTGGCCGTTCTGGGCGGCGATATAATAATTGCCCGATACGGGATTGTACACATAGATCGATTGGACGAACGGCATCGTCGACAGGTAGTTGCGCAGATCGAGCATGGCCGCCTGGGTGTCGAAGGCATCCGGCTTGCTGTAATACAGCATTTTAGTGATCGCGCTGTTGCGGTAGATCTGAAAGGCGACCGTTTGCGCACTTTCCGCCGTGTTCGCTACGGCCTTGCCGGTCTGACGGAGGTTGGCGAGATCGTTTTCTACCGCTTCGTCCTGAAGCATGTCCGTGAAGATCAGATAGAAAACGAAGCTGCTCGCAACGAGGATGAGCGATATGCTCAGTGTGAGCCCCAGCAATATTCTCACGTATAGCTTCCCGTTGCGTCTGATTTGATTTAAGCGCATGATCTGGCTCCTCCCGGTGCTCCCGATTCGGATCAATCCCTCGGTCGTGTCTGTACTATTATATATTCGTATTGTGAACGGGAAAAAGTGGCGGTATGCTTCAGTTGTGAACGAAAGAGGGGTTGCACTGTGAACAAATCGGGCATCGGTGAACAATTCAGTTGCGAGTGAACAATCCGGTCATTTATGAACAGCAAGCGGATTCGGGGCAGCTCGTTATCCTTCATTCGGCACAAAATCGTTCACGATGATTCGTCTCGAAAGTTCACCGATTGTCTGACATTACGATAGTTAGGGGAAGTGAAAAAGAATAAACTGGTGGTGATCAAGCGAAAGGGTGTATGGCATGCCGCACGAAACAAGTTGGTTCGAAGAGGCCTGGCAGGCGTCAGTGGTAAAAGCGGCGAAGTAAATGTACCATGGCAATGCTTCAAACGCATGGTACAAGGGCTTCGAGGACCAAAGCTGGCGCACGGTGACCGTGTCGCACGATTGGTCCGTCGAAGAAGCATTCTCCCGGGAGCATTCGAGTGGAACCGGTTATTTGCCGGGTGGTGTAGGTCGGTACAGAAGAAAACTGGAAATTCCGGAAGCGGCGCAGGGCAAGCAGGTCTATATTACCTTTGACGGCGTATACAATCATGCACGCGTATGGTGCAACAGCTACTATCTGGGAGAGAGGCCGTACGGATACAGTGCGTTCACCTATGATATTACGGATTTTGTAACCCCCGGTTCAGACAACATCATTGCCGTCAAGGTCAATCATGCAGACGTCGCCGATTCGAGATGGTTCACCGGCTCGGGCATTTACAGAGAGGTGACGCTGACGGTTACGGAGTCCCTTCACATTGACCGGTACGGTGTATTTGCGACGACGCTTCAGGCAAGCGGAGACCGTGCGGAAGTGAACGCCAAGGTCCGGCTTCTTAATCATACGGTGGAAGCCGCCACGGTTCAGGTCAGGCAAACGTTGCTGGATGCCCGCGGAGAACTTGTGGGGGCGGTGGCGGAAAATATCACGCTAACCGGACAGGACGCCGCCGAGCTCGACCAGACTCTCTCTGTTGACAGGTTTCGGCTTTGGTCGCCTGGCGATCCCTGTTTGTATAAGCTGCGGACTGAGGTGTTTCGGGAGAGCGGCCTCTTGGACAGCGTGGAGACGACAGTCGGTATCCGCACCTTTGCTTTCGATGCGCACAAAGGTTTTTTTCTGAACGGGGAACCGATGAAGATCAAGGGGATATGCCTCCATCACGACGCAGGCGCGCTGGGCGCGGCAGTTACTGAACAGGGATGGCTGCGCAGGCTTGTTGCGCTGAAGGAAATGGGCTGCAATGCGATTCGAATGAGTCACAACCCGCCTTCCTCCAACCTGCTGGATTTATGCGACCGTTTAGGCTTTCTTGTGATGGACGAAGCGTTCGACGAGTGGGAAGGCGTCAAAAATAAATGGTCGACGGGACATAACGTTTATCCGCCCAAGCACTTCGGCTATTATGAACACTTCCCCCAGTGGGCCGAGACCGATCTGAAGGAAATGGTGCTGCGGGATCGGAATCACCCCTCTATCGTGCTGTGGAGCATCGGCAATGAAATCGACTATCCGAACGATCCTTACTGTCATCCTTACTTTGAGACGATGACCGGGAACAACGACGCGAACAAGCCGGAGGCCGAGAGAAAATACGATCCGAACAAGCCCAACGCGGAAAGATTGACCACGATCGCGAAGCGGCTTGTGAAGTACGTAAAAGAATGCGATACGACGCGGCCGGTGACCGCCGCCCTGGCTTTTCCTGAACTGTCCAATCTCATCGGGCTCGCCGATACGCTGGATGTCGTCGGCTACAATTATAAAGAGCATTTGTACGAGCGGGACTGCGGCCAATATCCCGGCAGGGTCATCTACGGCAGCGAAAATAGCTCCAGTCTCGAAGCATGGCGCGCCGTCAGGGATCATGAGGAGATATGCGCCCAGTTCATCTGGACGGGCATCGATTATTTGGGAGAGGCGAAGGGCTGGCCCGTGCGGGCTGCGTCTTCCGGATTTCTGGATCTTGCCGGCTTCAAAAAGCCGAGCTATTATTACCGGCAAAGTCTGTGGAGCGACAAGCCGATGGCATATCTGGCCGTTGAGAGCCGGGATCATCCGGCAATCGACAGCAAGCGCAAACGGCAGGATGCCCATCCGCACTGGAATTGGGATCGGGGGCAACCGCTCGAAGTATTCTGCTATACCAATTGTCCGCAGGCAGAATTGTTCTTGAACGAGCGCTCGCTCGGCGTCAAGCGGCTGCAGGACTCGCCGCAGGAATATATCAGCTGGGAGGTCAGCTTCGAAGAAGGTACGCTGAAGGTCGTCACCCAAGATTCGGAAGGAAACTTGCACAGCCAAGAGCTGCGTACGGCACGGCAGCCGCATCGCTGTGTTCTAAACTTGGAGCGAATGGAAGCGGAAGGCAACGGCAGAGACCTCATTCATATCGAGGTGCAGGTGACAGACGAGGCGGGCAATCTTGTCTATCTCGCCAACCCGGCAATTACCGTGAAGGTCGAAGGACCCGGAGAGCTTGTAGGTATTGAAAATGGCGACGTGCAGGACTTGGAGCCGTACCGCTCCGGGACGAGAAAGGCCCACCGAGGGAAGCTGCTGGCCTACGTTAGAACGAACGGGGTAGCCGGGAGAATCATGGTCACGGCGGAGGCACCGGAGCTGGAAGCGGCGGTGGGCGTCATCGAGACAAGATGAGAAAGATTTCTATACAATGCCATGGATCCATTCATTAGAAGCACACTTATTCCCTGCGGGCAATTGGCGAGACGCGAGTCTTGCCGGCCCGCAGGGGCTTTTTTACATGTTCGAATCGACCAATCTCCGCATTAGCCGCCCCGCTTATGCCGCTGCGCTTCGTGCACAATAAATGTGCATCTCCGCACTAGACACCCCGCCGGGGCTGCCGAGCCTGCGCATCATGCACAATAAATGTGCACCTTTGCGCCAGTAGCCCCGCCGGGGCCGCCGCGCCTGCGCTTCAAGCACAATAAGTGTGCACTTCGGTGTCAGTAGCCCCGGCGGGGCCGCCGCGCCTCCGCTTCAAGCACAATAAGTGTGCACTTCGGTGTCAGTAGCCCCGGCGGGGCCGCCGCGCCTGCGCATCACGCACAATAAATGTGCACCTTTGCGCCAGTAGCCTCGGCGGGGCCGCCGCGCCTGCGCATCATGCACAATAAATGTGCATCTCCGCACTAGCCACCCCGCCGGGGCCGCCGAGCCTGCGCTTCGTGCACAATAAATGTGCACCTTTGCGCCACTAGCCCCGGCGGGGCCGCCGAGCCCGCGCATCATGCACAATAAATGTGCACCTTTGCGCCAGTAGCCCCGCTGGGGCCGCCGAGCCTGCGCATCATGCACAATAAATGTGCACCTTTGCGCCAGTAGCCCCGCCGGGGCTGCCGAGCCTGCGCATCATGCACAGTAAGTGTGCATCTTTGCGCCAGTAGCCCCGGCGGGGCCGCCGAGCCTGCGCATCATGCACAGTAAGTGTGCACCTTTGCGCCAGTAGCCCCGCCGGGGCCGCCGAGCCCGCGCATCACGCACAATAAATGTGCACCTTTGCGCCAGTAGCCCCGGCGGGGCCCAGTACCGACACGGACAAGCAGGACGCCACGTTCAAGATTGCGAGCTGACCGCCCGCACGCGCGGGGGCTCGTAGAGAGACCCCAGCGCATTAGACGCCGAAGCTCCGCCTACGACGCATACTGCTTGCGGAACTTCAGCGGCGAGATGCCCGTGTACTGCTTGAAGCAGCTGGAGAAGTAAGGCGCGAATTGGAAGCCGACATGCTCGGCTATTTTGGAGACCGGCCAGTCGGTCTTGACGAGCAGCAGCTTGGCCTGCTCCATTCGATACGTATGCAGGTATTCCATCGGCGTGCGGCGGTAGATCTCCTTCATGCATCTGACGATATAGTTGGGATGGAAATGCAGCGCCTCCGACAGCCGTTCGTTCGTCAATGGCGCTTGATAGTGCTGCCGCAAATAGGCCTCCGTTTTTTCCGCGAGCTTCAGCACCGGCGATTGCCCTTCATCGCCGAATCGCTCGTCGAGCAGGCCGAGCAGCTCCATGAACAGCTGCTGCTCTTGCCAGAAGGTGTCATGCCGAAGCTTGCGGGCATAGTCGAGCAGCTTGCCGAGATGCCGCTCGGCGATCGGGAACTCCGGGGGCGAGGCGTACTGCAGCAGTCTGATCGTGTACGGATTGTCCCAGGCGTTGCGGCTCGGATAGTAGGGGCCGGAGGACGACTCCGCTTGGCCGCTCGCGCCGCCGAAGCCGAAATGCATCCAGTAAAAGGTCGTGTCTGTGTCGCACGGCTTGACCGCATAATGGAATCGATCGGGGAGCAGCAGCAGCGTCTGTCCGCGCGTGACCTCCCATTGCATATCATCCTCGCCGATGTAGAGCGCACCCTCGACGACCCAGAGCAAATCGTACAGCCCGAGATTCCGGCGGCTCGGATGCTGCTCGCCGGGCCGGAACGTCGTCAGGCCTGTCACGATGTAATGGGGCAGGGGCGGCGTTTCCAGCACAATCCGTCGTTGCGTATTCATTGCGCACCTTCTTTGGCAGGGTGAGATTTTATAAATTTTTGTGTGCCTCAGCTCGTATTTTTGCCTGTATCCCAAAGATAAAATAGAACCTGTAAACGGTCAAATCTTGTAGGGATAGAGCGGGAGGTAAGGCGCTTGAAGGAGCAGCAGGCAACGACCGGACAACAGGTGTCCGTGCGCATCAAGGACGCGTTCTGGGACGTCTATACGGGACTGGTGCGGGATACGGTCATTCCCTATCAATGGGAAGCGCTGAACGACCGGATTCCGGACGCCGAACCCAGCTTCGCCATCCGGAACTTCCGGATCGCGGCAGGCAGAGAGCAGGGCGAATTCGGCGGCATGGTATTCCAGGACAGCGACGTGGCCAAGTGGCTGGAGGCGGTGGGCTATGCGCTCGCTACGCATCCGGACCCCGAGCTGGAGCGGACGGCGGACGAAGTGATCGAGCTGGTCGCGGCCGCCCAGCAGGAAGACGGCTACCTCAATACATACTTCACGATCAAGGAGCCGGGCAAAAGGTGGACGAACCTGTACGAAGCGCATGAGCTCTACTGCGCGGGCCATATGATCGAGGCTGCAGTTGCCTACTGCGAAGGCACAGGCAAGCGGCGTCTGCTCGATGTGGTCTGCAAGCTCGCCGACCATATCGATACGGTGTTCGGACGAGAGCCGGGACAGCTCCGCGGCTACGACGGCCACCAGGAGATCGAGCTGGCGCTCGTCAAGCTGTATGCGGCGACCGGCGAGCGCCGCTACTTGAAGCTGGCGCAGTTTTTTATCGACGAGCGGGGCACGGCGCCGAACTTCCTCGTCCGCGAATGCGAGCAAAGAGGAGGCTTCAGCCTGTGGACGGGTACGAAGCAGCCGATCCCCACGCCCCGGCAGCTCGCCTACAATCAGGCGCACCGGCCGGTTCGCGAGCAGGAAGCAGCGGTCGGACATGCCGTCCGCGCGGTATATATGTATACGGCGATGGCGGATCTGGCCGCGCTGACGGGCGACGCCGGGCTGCTTGAAGCATGCCGCCGCCTGTGGGCCAACATGACGGGCAAGCAGATGTACATTACCGGCGGGATCGGCTCTACCCATCACGGGGAAGCCTTCTCGTTTGACCACGATCTGCCGAACGATACCGTATATGCAGAGACCTGCGCCTCGATCGGACTCATTTTTTTCGCCAACCGTATGCTTCGTCTCGAACCGAGGAGCGAATACGCGGACGTGATGGAGCGCGCGCTCTACAACAATGTGATCGGCAGCATGTCCCAGGACGGCAAGCATTACTTCTATGTCAATCCGCTGGAGGTATGGCCGAGGGCTTCGGACGACAATCCCGACCGCAGGCATGTCAAGGCGGTGCGCCAGAAGTGGTTCGGGTGCTCCTGCTGTCCGCCCAACGTCGCCCGCCTGCTCTGCTCGCTGAACGATTATATTTACTCGGCGTCCACGGAGCGGAATACGGTGTACACGCATCTGTTCATCGGCAGCGAAGCCCGGTTCGAATTGCCGGGCGGCACGGTGGCCTTCAAGCAGCGCTCTCACCTGCCTTGGCAGGGCTGCGTGCAGTTCGAACTGACCGAGGCGCAGGGCGAAGGCGAGTTCGCGTTTGCGGTGCGGATTCCGTCCTGGTGCTACGGACAAGCGGTCATGAAAATCAACGGCGCCGAGTCGGCGTACGAGACGGTAGGCGGATATGCCATCGTGAGCCGGAGCTGGGCAAAAGGGGATCTCGTGGAGTGGGAGCCGCGGCTCGAGGCGCGCTTGATCGCGGCGAATCCGGAGATTCGGGCCGACGCGGGCAAGGCCGCCATCGAGCGCGGGCCGCTCGTCTATTGCCTGGAGCAGGTCGACAACGGCGGGCCGATCTCGGCACTCTCCGTCGATCCGGCAGCCGAGCTGCGGCCGGTGCAGGACGGCGCGCTGCCGGGAGGCGCGATCGCCGTCGAGGCGGCGGGCTATCGCACGGGGCCGGGCGGCTGGCAGCCGGATACGCCATACCGCCCGCTCGACCAATCGCCGGCGTCCGAGCAAGTGAAGCTGAAGGCGGTGCCCTATTTCTTGTGGGGGAACCGGCAGCCGGGCGAGATGTCCGTATGGATACGGCTCAGTCGCGTTTGACAGTCATGCAGTGACAGGGGCGGATAGGCCCCCGCAAGGCAGCAGGCAGGCGAAGTAATCACAGCCTGCTGCCTTGCGGGGGCTTTTGCATGCGCTTCGGCCGCGCTGCAGATGGCTGCTACCGGACGGGGACGTAATAAACGGAAACTTCGACCTCCTGGTCGTAGTTGCCGAACCGGCTGCCGAACAGGTTGACGCCTCCGCGATGAACGGCCGTCTCGGGATTCGAGATCTGGAACGGAATGTCCCTGCCGACCTGGAGGTTCAGATCGTCCGGCGTCACATCCGACAGCCGCTCGCCGTCCAGATAGGTGCCGTCGCTGCGAATCGTCAACGTCTTCAGCAGCCCGTACTGCGTACCGATCGTCCACCAGGAGGGCGTATAGACGCCCCGATGGCGTCCGAAGTCGCCGGGACAGGTCCACATCCCGACATGGATGCCGTTAAGGGCGAAGCCGATGTCGGACGGCCAATGCTCGTTGTAATCGGGCGCCTCCGAACATATCTCGAACGATATTCTCAATTCGCGCAGCCGCTGCGTGCCGACGAGATAGTTCGGGATGCGATACTGGACGAAGCCGCTGCCGAACCAGAGATGCTTCGCCTTCACATGATCCGGACTGGAAAAGTAACGCGGATCGTCCACCATGCCGATGATGCCCGTCTCCGACGCAAGACCGCAAGTGGGCTGCACCTCATAATCCGCATATTGTCCCACCGGAATCGATACGGCATAAAAATTGTCGTCTGCTTGCTGCGGCTTGGTGAAGCGCAAGGTCAGAGATTCCCGGAGCAGATGACATACCTTTCTCCTTCCCCGCGTGCCCGAGACGCTCTCGGTCCGTATGATGCCGGCCTCCTCCAGCTTTTGAATATGCCGCGTGACGATCGCGGACGAGACGTCGAGCGTTTCGGCAAGTTCATTAATACTTTTGGCTTCCTCGCTTAGCAGCTCGATAATTTTAACCCGGCTCTTGGAAGAGAAGCATTCGAGAATCGGCAGGTTGTCGCTGTTGACCTGAATATCCATGGGCGTCGTCCTCATTCTTTTTTTTGTATTGTATAACTTAAAAGTTAATTAATCAACTTATTGTTGACATATATCAGCTATCGAGGCATAATTCGAACTAGATTATTACCAATTAATTATCTAGTTAACTTAAAAGTAAACAAAATGGAGGGAACAGCATGTCCGGTACGCACAAGTATGTAAAAGATTACCCGAGGCCGCAATGGGTGCGCGACGAGTGGCAGCTGCTGAACGGGGAGTGGGACTTCCGCTTCGACGATTCGTTCGAGGGAGCGCGGAACAAGTGGTACGACAAGCTCGACGGGGACAGGAAGATTCAAGTCCCGTTCACGTACGAGACGAAGGCGAGCGGTATCGGCGAGGAGAAGTTTCATCCGTGCGTCTGGTATGAACGGCATGTATCCATTCCTGCTCAAGCTGCAGATACGCGCGTTTTGCTTCATTTTCAGGCTGTCGATTATTCGGCCAAAGTGTGGGTGAACGGCGTCTATGTCGGCGCTCATGAAGGCGGGTATGCGGCATTCTCGCTGGATATTACGGATGCGGCGGAGACGGGCGCATCTAACCGGATCACGGTCCGGGTGGAGGACGGCAACAGCACGATGCAGCCGCGCGGCAAGCAGCGCTGGGTCGGCAACAACTACGGGTGCTGGTACGTGCAGACGACGGGAATCTGGCAGTCCGTATGGTTGGAATATGTGGATGCGCTTCATGTCAAGCGTGCGAAAATTACGCCCAGGCTGGAAGATGCCGCGGTTGCGTTCGAATATGAGCTGGGCGATACGGTTCGTTCCGTCGAAGGTTTGACGCTGCAGACGATCATCCGGTTCAACGGAGAGCTGATCCGCTCCACAGAGACGAATGTAGATCGGAAGTTCCTGAAGGTCGATCTAAGCGTGATGAACGACGTCGGCGAGTGGAAGGTGCACGCTTGGCACCCGGACAGCCCGAATCTGTACGATGCGGAGATTGTGCTGAAGAAGGACGGCAAGCCAGTCGATACCGTGTACACGTACTTTGGCATGCGCCGCATTGCCATCAAGGGCAGCAACGTGCTGCTCAACAACCATCCGATCTATCAGCGTCTCCTGCTCGATCAGGGCTATTGGGAAGATACCCATCTGACGCCGCCGTCCGAAGAAGCGATTATCGAAGATATCGACAAAACGCTGGCGCTCGGCTTCAACGGCGTACGCAAGCATCAGAAGCTGGAGGATCCGCGTTATTTGTACTGGGCGGACCGCAAGGGACTGCTCGTCTGGTCGGAGATCGCGGCCACGTACGAGTTCGGGGACGATGCGGTGCAGCGGTTCACCAAAGAATGGATGGAGGTCGTGCAGCAGCACTACAACCACCCAAGCATCGTGACCTGGGTGGCGTTCAACGAGTCATGGGGCATCGGGAACGTAGGCCGGGACCCCAAGACGCAGGCGTTCACCGAATCCATCTATCATTGGACCAAGTCGTACGATCAGATGAGGGCGGTTCTCGTGAACGACGGCTGGGAGCATACCGTCTCGGATATCATTACGCTGCATGACTACGAGGAGCTCGGTTCCGTACTGGCAGCGCGGTACAAGGACAAGGACGTGCTGCTCAGCAATGAGATCGCGCACGACAAGCACCGCTTCCCGTTCGCCGAAGGCTACCGGTACCAGGGACAGCCTGTCATCATCAGCGAATACGGCGGCATCGCGTTCAAGAGCGAAGACGGCTGGGGCTACGGCAACCAGGTGAGGAACGAGGAAGAGTTCCTGAGGCGGTACGAGGACATTACGGAGGCGATCAGGAGCCTGGATTATGTCAGCGGCTTCTGCTATACGCAGTTAACCGACGTTCAGCAGGAAGTGAACGGGCTGCTCACGAGCAAGCGGGAGCCCAAGATCGACATGGAGAAAATCAGACGCATCACCAAAAAGTAAATCCTTCCGCATCTGGGGCTGCCTTCGGGCAGTCTTTTTTAGCGATGCGGCCGAGTCCCAAAATTATGAGCCACGATCAAAAATAAGACGGTATACGCCCGATCTGGGCGAGTGATAGTGTTAAAACTGTAAGCGGCGACATCAAGCTTGAGCCTGAGAGGGGGAGCGATCCGCCAACGATCAACAAGCAGGGCACACCCGGGAATCGGAGGAAATCGTATAACAGAAGCTTCTAAATCCGTATCTCGACAGAAAGGAAGGTTGAATAATGCAGAGCTTGAACCGGGCAATGAGGATGCTAAGCACGCTGCTTATCGCTATTGCATTATTTGCAAGCGCTATCATGCCGGCCGGCGCCGTCACAACTTCGGATTACAGCGAGCAGGTGGCCTATACGGACGCCAGCCACGCCAAGATCACGTTCGTCTCGCTTGTCTCGTCGACCTACGTCTACGTGCACTACAAGGTCAACAACGGACAAGATTTGAACTATCTGATGGGCCAGAGCGGCAATACATGGACGTACGATGTCGGCGGGCTGAGCGCCGGCGATGTCATCACCTACTGGTACACGTATCAGAAAGGAACGACCCAGTACGACACGCCGCAATGGGGCTACAGCTACACGCATACCGCCCAGACGGGCACGGTCGCGACGCCGACATTCAGCCCGGCGGGCGGCACCTACAGCGCCGCGCAGACGGTGACGATCGCGAGCGCGACGAGCGGCGCGACGATCTACTACACGACGAACGGCGCGACCCCGACGACGTCGTCGAGCGTATACAGCGGGCCGATCACCGTATCGGCCAGCCTGACGCTGAAGGCGATGGCCGTCAAGTCGGGCCTGACCAACTCGGCCGTCGCCACGGCCGCGTATACGATCGGCACCCCGTCGACGGGCTTGGCCAAGTTCGAGCCGGCCGACGGCAAGACGATCATCGCGATCGGCCAGGACAAGAACGAGATGGACGCGTACCAGGCGCTGACCGATATCCCCGATCAGGCGGGCTATATGATCTACACGTCGACGATGGATGCCGGCGGGATGACGGGCCCGGTTGACAAGGGCGCGGGCATCAACGACTTCGCCTATTGGGCCGCGAACAAGACGAATTCGGTCGCCCAGCTTGGCATCGACATGGTCGATTACGACGGCAACCCGGTCGGGCAGCAGGAAGTGGATAAGGTGGCCTCTGGCCAGCGGGACACGAACCTGATCACGATCGCGACGGCGGTCAAAAATGCCGGGAAGCCCGTATTCGTACGCATCGGCTACGAGGCGGACAGTCCGTGGAACAAATACGAGGCCGCCAGCTACATCAAGGCGTTCAAGCATGTGCACGACATCTTCAGACAGCAGGGCGTAGGCAACGCCGCGTTCGTATGGAGCCTCGTCGGATACGGCAACGCCGGCGGTCCCGCCCCTTATTACTCGCCGGTGCCGATCGAGTCGTGGTACCCCGGCGACGACTACGTCGACTGGGTATCGATCAGCTGGTTCGGCTGGCAGACCTCCGCGGACGAGACGACCGCCGCGCAGAGCAGGCAGGACGCGGTATCCTTCGCCGCCAACCATCACAAGCCGCTCATGATCGCCGAGGCGACGCCGCGCACGTACAACAACATGCTGCTGACCAACTCGTCCACCTGGAACAACTACTTCCAGAAGATCTTCGACTTCATTGCAGCCAACAACGTCAAGATGTTCTGCTATATCAACCAGAACTGGGGCGTGCAGCCGATCTTCTCCGACCCGATGTGGGGCGACTCTCGCATCCAGCAGTCCGGCGCCGGCTACATCTACGACAAGTGGAAAACGGAAGTGACGAAGTCCAGATACTTGAATTCTTCGTCCGGCCTGTACGCGGCCATCGGCTTCAACCCGACCGCGCCAGCGGCGCCTGTCGTGACGAGGCCGACCTATTCGCTGCCGGGCCGCGTCCAAGCCGAGCAGTGGTCCGACGCCAAGAGCGTATACAATACGCCGCTGCCCGGCACCGGCAACAACATGGCGCTCTGCTGGCTCTCGTCGAACAGCACGATGAGCTACAAGACGAATGTGACTGCCGCAGGCTCGTATCGCTTTAAATTAAGAATCGCCAACGGCTCCGGCACGTCGACGACGGCCACGGTCAAGGTGGACGGCACGACGGTCGCCACGATCAGCATACCGACGACGGCCGACTGGGATACGTACGCGGACGCCGTCAGCGCCGCGGTCAACCTGACGTCCGGCGCGCACACGATCACGTTCCAGCCGGGCGGCACCTTCAACTTCGACTGGTTCGAAGTGAATCCGTAAGACCGCACGCAGCACGATCGCTGCAACGCATCGTGCCCGGCGCATCGCCGGCCATCGCTGCCGCCCGAGTCCAAGGCGGGCGGCGGCGATCGGCCCGTCCGGGCCAAATCAACGGAAATCGAGGAAACATCATGCTCATTCAGAAAAACACGGTTATCCGGCATGGCGAGGCGTCCCGCAAGAGCCGCCCTACGCTGCTGCGCAAGCTGGCGCGCCAGCGAAATCTGCAGTTCATGGTGCTGCCGGGCATCGTCTGGATGTTTATTTTCTGCTACATTCCGATCTTCTGGCTCATCATCGCGTTCAAGGAGTACGACATCACGAAGCCGATGCTGGACGCGCCCTGGGTCGGCCTGAAGCAGTTCAAGGAGATGTTCGCCGACAGCCGGTTCTACGAGGTGCTGGTCAACACGGCGGGCATCAGCTTCTACAAGCTGATCGTCGCGTTCCCGATCCCGATCCTGTTCGCGCTGCTGCTCAACGAGATCGTCAGCCCGCGGTTCAAGAAGCTGATCCAGACGGTGACGTATTTGCCCCACTTTATATCGTGGGCGATCTTCGGCGGCATCCTGCTCAACTGGCTGTCGGATACCGGATTCGTGAACAACGTGCTGATCGCGCTTCATCTGCAGAGCGAGCCGGTCTTCTACAACTCCGTTCCCGACTACTTCTGGGGCATCGCCGTCACCTCGGACGTGTGGAAGGAGATGGGCTGGAACGCCATCATCTATATCGCCGCCATCTCGACGATCGACCAGGACATCTATCAATCGGCCGATATCGACGGCGCGGGCCGGTTCCGCAAGATGTGGTATATCACCGTCCAGAACATCCGTCCCACGATCGCCATCTTGTTCATATTGGCTGTCAGCAACGTGCTGAGCGGCAGCTTCGAGCAGATCTTCGTCCTGCGCAACAACATGAACCTGCCCAAGAGCGAGACGCTGGACCTGTTCGTCTACAACATGGGCATCGTGAGCGGCCGATTTTCGTATTCGACGGCGGTGCTGCTGTGCAGATCCGTCGTGTCGCTGCTGCTCCTGCTGCTCGCGAACTTCGTCTCCAGGAAGCTGACCAAGGAATCGCTTTTTTAGCCGCCGAACCGACAGGCATCTCCGGCACAAACGTAAACGCGAGGAGTCATGCGTATGGAAGCCACACCGATCCGCAAGCGCAGAACGACGGATATGTTCAATATTTTCAACGGGCTCGGCATGCTCCTGATCTGCCTGTCCACGATCTATCCGATCTGGTACATCGTCATCAACTCGGTCACGGGCACCGAAGAATCGATCCGCCAATCCGTCAACCTCTGGCCGAGCACGTTCTCGACGGACAGCTACCGCGTCGTGTTCCAGAACAGCGGCCTGCTGACCTCATTCGGCATCAGCGTCGCGAGGACGGTGCTGGCGACCGCGATTCACGTCTTCTTCACGGCGATGGTCGCGTACGGATTGTCCAAAAAGCACCTGCTCGGCAGAAAGCTCTACATGCTGATCGGCATCGTCACCATGCTGTTCAACGGAGGGCTCATCCCGACCTTCCTGCTGATCCAGAACCTGCACCTGTACGATACGTTTCTCGTTTACATCATTCCGACGATGTTCAGCTTCTACAATCTGATTATTTTCGTCAGCTTCTTCAATTCCTTGCCGGAGAGTCTCGAGGAATCGGCCAAGGTGGACGGAGCCAACGAATTCACCGTATTTCTGCGGATCGTCATCCCGTGCTCGAAGGCGGTGTTCGCGACGCTCGCGCTGTTCGTCGGGGTGTACAACTGGAACGACTACTTCTTCGGCGTCATCTATGTCGACAATGAATCGCTGCGTCCGATCCAGACGCTCCTGTACAAGATCGTATCGGAAAATTCGGTAACCCTGCTCCAGCAGCAGGCGATGAACTCCATGGGCAAGCGGATCTCGCCCGACTCCATCAAGTTCGCGACGATGGTCGTCGCGACCGTCCCGATCGTCGTCGTATACCCGTTCCTTCAACGCTACTTCGTGAAGGGCTTTATGATAGGCTCCATCAAAGGCTGAGCGCAGGCTTTACGTTCCTATGGAACTCATTATATATAATCTCTAGGGGAGGCTTCACAATGAGCAGGAAGATCCATGCAAGCATGTCGGCAGCGCTCGCGGCTTCGCTGATGGCGGCGGTGCTGGGCGGGTGCTCGTCCGACAATAACGCCAAGTCGTCCGCGAGTCCGGCTCCAGGCACGGCGGAGGCCACGGCCACGGCTGCGCAATCCGCCGACGCGACGCAGTCCGCATCCGCGACGGCGAGCGGGCCCGATGCCGACCAGCCGGGGTGGCAGCTCGACACGTCGCCGATTACGTTCAAATGGTTCCTCGACGCGAGCTGGTATCAATTCAAGTGGGGAGACAGCCTCGTCTCCAAGTACATTACCGAAAAGACGGGCGTCACCATCGACTTCGACGTGCCGTCCGGAGACCCGAACCAGAAGCTGACGACGATGATCGCCTCCAATTCGCTGCCTGACTTCCTGTCGGTCGGCTTCTGGGAGGACAGCTTCAAGAAGCTGCAGGAGAGCGGCATGGTGTACGCGCTGAACGAGCTGGCGGATCAGTACGATCCCTACTTCTTCAAGGTGGCGGGCGATGCGTCGCTGAAGTGGTATAAGCAGCCCGACGGCAATACCTACGTCATGCCGAACGAAGCGTACACCGTATCCGACATGAAGGCGACCGGCGTCACCAACGCCAACCAGACCTTCCTCGTCCGCAAAGACCTGTACGAGGAGATCGGCTCTCCGGACATGCGCACGCCCGAAGGCTTCCTCGGCGCGCTGCGGACGATCAAGGAGAAGTACGGCACGTACAAAGGGCAGAAGATCATTCCCTTCTACGCGCAGGGCGCGTCGACTTCGGGCGTGTACGGCCTCGAAGAGCTGCTCATGAACATGCTGGCCATCCCGTACGAGAAGGACGGGAAAATCTACGACCGCTACACGGACCCGGAATACGTCAAGTGGCTGAAGACGCTGAACCAGGCTTACCGCGAGAAGCTGATCACGATCGACTTCATGGTGGACCAGGCGCCCCAGGTCAACCAGAAGATGAACAACGCCAACTACTTCAGCATGCTGCAGGAGTGGACCGGCATCGAGGCCGCCATTCCCGTTATGAGCAAGCAGGACCCGAGCATCGTGTACGAGGCGATCGACGGACCTTCGAACAGCAATCTGGACCCCGCGCAGATTTTCCCGGGCAGCATGACCGGCTGGCTGCCGGTCATGATCTCCAAAAACACGAAAAATCCCGAGCGCGCGATTCGTTTCCTGAGCTATCTGGCCAGCGAGGAAGGGCAGAAGGATATTTTCCTCGGCAAGAAGGGCGAGACCTGGGACACGATCGACGGCAAGGATCAACTGCTGCCCGAGGTCAAAAAGGCATACGACGAGGACCAGACGGCGTTCGGGCAAAAGTACGGCGCGGTAGACACCTACTGGCAGATGCGCAATCCGGTCGTCGTCTCCCAGTGGAGACCGGCCAAGATCGCGCCGGTGCAGCAGATGACCGACTGGGCCAACAAGCATGCCGACTTCACGAAGGTATACGCCAAGGACCTGGACCCGCTCGGCAACTCGCCTGAGGGCGTCGCGTTCACGAAGATTCAGCAAGTGTACGGACAGACGCTGCCGAAGCTGCTCACCGCCAAGTCGGAGGCCGAGTTCGACAAGCTGTGGAGCGGATTCGTCGGCGAGCGCGCCAAGCTCGGCTTCGACCTCGTCCAGCAGTACAGGCAGCAGCAGCTGGAGATGCTCAAAGCCAAGCTGGCGGAATAACCGGCGTTATGTTACATCTATAGTGAGCGCGCGGCGGAGGGTAGCGGGACGGCACAGTCCCGCTACCCGCATTGCCGCTCCGCTACGGAGGCCGCCCTGACGGCTCCCGGGACGCACAACCGCAGAAGGTGAAGCCGCCCATGCCCAGAAGGCCCGAATCGATCGCCCGGCTGGTCGGATATGTCCAGGGTTTAAGCATATCCGCCAAGTTCGTCCTCATGTACGTCATCGTTTTTGCCGTACCGATTTTTGTCTATGCCTTCTATTCCTTCAACAACACGACCGCCAGCATGCAGGCCGGCTACAGCCGGCAGAGCCTCGACAATCTCGAAGCCGTATTCGAGCATATCAACCGGAACATCGATACGAGCGAGACCGTGATCGGCACGGCGCTCGACAACGACCGGTTCCTCGAATTCATCGATGGCGACATGACCCAGGACGATCTGGCTTTGATCGGCTTCAAGCAGAATGAATACGATCAGATGGTCAATCTGAAGAACCTCAACCCGACGATCAACAATATTACTTTTTATATGGATAACGAGCTTATTTACGAGCTTCCGCCCGTGCTGGTCGGCAAGGCGGCTTTTCAGGATTCCGCGCTGTTCGATCGGCTGATCCGGATGCGGGGGAGGGAATACTTCCGAATCAACCGGGACGACAGAAATGCCGTCGGCGTCCCCGTGCATGTCGTCTCCCTGTACAGAGGCATTACGGACCACCGGCAGCATGAGGGCGTCATTGAAGTAAACATGCAGCAGAACCTGTTTTTCCAGGACCTGTACGACAACGCCGAGGAAGAGAACGAGCTGCTGCTCGTGCTGAAGGCGGATGAGCCGCATGCGCTGCTTTTTAACGAGAATAGCGCCTTTTACAAAAAGAGAATGCCCGCATTCGCCGATCTGTCCGCGAATTTGACAGCGCATACGGGCAAAGAAAAAGAGTCCTACCGGTTCGAGACGTCCGGCGAGCGGTTCGCCGCGAATGCCAAATATATCAGAAAAATGGACGCCTATCTGATACAGGTCTACTCCCTCGAGGGAATCACCGGCAAGGTCCGCGACGTGCGCAACCGGATTCTGATCGCCGTCCTCGTCGCGATCTCGGTGCTCGGCATCGTGACGTATGCGCTGTCGTCCCTGCTGCTCAAAAAGCTGGGCGTCGTCGTCGCCTCCATGCGCAGGGTGCAGGCGGGCGATCTGAACGTGGTCGTCCCGGTCCGCGGCGGAGACGAGCTCGACGCACTCGCGGGTCACTTCAACCATACGCTCGTGAAGGTCAAAGATCTGATCGCGCAGCTGCTCGCCAAGGAGCTGGCGGTCAATGCGGCCGAGAACAAGGCGCTGCAGTCTCAGATCAATTCCCATTTTGTCTACAATGTGCTGGAATCGATACGCATGCTCGCCGAGGCGGAGGATAAGCCGGACATTTCGGAGGCCGTTTTTGCGCTGGGCAAGATGATGAGATACAGCATGAAGGGACAGGGGCAGCATGTCAGACTGTCCGAGGAAGCGGCGATGGCCGGGACCTATGTCACGCTGATGAACATCGTGTCCGATACGCGGGTCGAACTGACCGTGGAGATCGCCGGGGAACTGGAGCAATGTCTGGTCCCGAAGCTGTCGATCGAACCGCTGGTCGAGAACGCGGTCACCCACGGCATCGAGCCGAAGGGCGAGGACGGCTCGGTCGCGATCGTCGTCACGCGCCGCGGCGACAGCCTGATCGTCGCGGTCGTCGACGACGGCGCCGGCCTGGACGACCGCGAGCTGGCGCGGATCAACGGCGCGCTCGACGAGGAGGACGTTAGCCGGATCGAGCTGGCCAGCAAGAGCGGGATCGGCCTGTTCAACGTTCATCGCCGAATACGGCTGCTGTACGGCAAGTCCTACGGCATCTCGATCGCCAGCGAGAAGGATGTCTATACGCGCGTGGAGATGCGCTTGCCCTGTAACCGGAATATAGGGGGTTGGTAATCCATGATCAAGGTTGCGGTCGTCGACGATAAAAAGCTGATTCGTCAGGGCATCGTGTCCCTGCTGCGGAAGGCGGCGCCGGATATCGAGATCGTCGCCGAATTCGGGAACGGCGCCGAAGCGCTGGACTTCCTGCGGACGGAGGCGGTCGACCTCGTCGTGACCGATATCCGGATGCCCCGCATGGACGGCATCGCGCTGATGGAGCATGCGCGGGAGCTGCCGCATACGCCGAAGTTCATCGTGCTCAGCGAATACGACGAATTCAAATATGCGCAGCAGAGCATCGAGCACGGGGCGAGAGCTTATATTCTGAAGCCCGTGGACAAGGCCGAGCTGATCCGGGTCGTCGCCAGAGTGGCCGGGGAGATCGAACGGGACCAGGGTATCCATCAGAAGGAAGATCAAATTTTGGCCAAAGAGAAAAAATTGATGGAGGAGGAGCTGCGGCTCGCACTGCTGAGCGGCATTCATTCGGACGCGGCGATGGAGCGGCTTGCGCAAAGGAGATGGCTGTCCGGCGGCTCTCCCTTTTACGTCTCCTTGTTCCTATGCGACGAATCGGCGCTTGCGCAGGGCGGCGGACCGCTGCCGACCGGCTTGAGCCCGGCCGCACAAGCGCATGAGAACATGCCGTCCGGCGAGATGCTCGCGCTGGAGCTCGGCAGGTCGACGCTGATTCTCTCGGTCAGCGAGGAGCGGATCGTCGGGCTGGCCGACGGCCTGCGTCGTGACGGACGCTGCGCCGCTGCGGCTATGAGCGGACCGTGTGCGGACGGGAGAGAGCTCCGGCGCGGCTATGCGGAGGCCGAGCAAGCGCTCAAGTACCGATATTTATATCCCGGTCGGACGATGATTCGCTATGCCGACATCTCCCGCCCGCACGGAGACGATCCGCTGCCTGGCGCGGACATCGACAAGCTCATCCTGCTGGTCGGCACCGGCAAGCTCGCGCAGCTCGACGAGCTGTTATCGCGCATTTTCGACCGGGATACGATCGTCCGCAACAGCATCGAATATTTGGAAGGGACCGTCAAGCACTTCTATGCGGCGCTGGCGGATCTGGCGGGGGCGCTCTCGCACAAAGGCTCCGAGGCGCTCAAAAAGTATGACAGCCTGGGCGATTTGTACCACTATGACGGCATGAAGTCCTACCTGTCCAGCGCCGCCGAGTTCGTTCGCGTGCTGGATCACGACATGGCCGCCATGAAGAGCGCGTATCTGACCAGCCACGAGATCGAGAAGGCGATCGCCTACATGGAAAAAAACTATGACAAGGACATCAGCCTCACGACCGTCTCCAATTACGTTTCCATGAATTACTCCTATTTCTCGCATCTGTTCAGGGCGAAAACCGGGGTTAGCTTCGTGGAATATTTGAGAAAAATCCGAATCGCCAAGGCGATGGAGCTATTATCCCGCTCGCAGCTGAAAATCAGCGAAATATCCGACAAGGTCGGCTTTAACAGCTACAAGCACTTTACCCGTTCGTTCACGGAGTCGGTCGGCATCTCGCCGATCGAATTCAGGGAGCAAAAGCAAACGATGGAAAAAATGCTCGAGGAAACGACGCTTAAATAGAAGAAAGAAGGAAAAAGGAGGCTGGCAATCCGCATGAATCTGAACGATGTGTCCGCCGCCGTCCGTCCGCTGGCAGCGGGACGCGATGCGGTCAAGTTCGAGCCCGGGCGCGGCTTGATCTATTCCGGGGCCGGACAATGCATGGAGTCGGCGGCGGCGATGGTCCGCTCAGTGCCGGAAGACCGCAAGCCGGTGCTCATCGCGCTCTATGAAGGCTTGAACCGCGGCGGCTATTGGCGCAATCCCGACATACTGGAAGCCCACAACGTATTTCCCGGCGCCTATCTGCAGATCGGGCTGCAGCTGCCGATCCACGACGAGGGCGATCTGCGGGCGATCGGGGAAGGCGGCTACGATCCGCTGATCGACGAGATGGCCGGCGTCTACAAGAGCATCAAGCTGCCGATCTTCCTGCGGATCGGGTACGAGTTCGACGGCGAATGGAACGGCTACGATCCCGCCGCCTACAAGCGCGCATACAGGCGGATCGTCGACCGGATAAGCGCATATGGCGCGGACAATGTCGCATACGTCTGGAACACTTACATTGCCGACAACCGGCGCATGTGGGACTGGTACCCGGACGATCCCGATACGGGCACGGCCGACGGCGACCGCTACGTCGACTGGTTCAGCTTCAACACGATCACGCCGAACTTCGATGCCGCGTGGTACATGGAGCAGGCGGCTGCCCGCGGCAAGCCGGTCATGATCGGCGAGAGCTCCTATGCGATCGTGCCGCCGGACTATGCGTTCGGGACCTACATGCGGGATTTTATGAGCATGCTGACGAGCTATGGCATCCAGGGCTTCCAGTATATCAACTGGGAATGGCAGGTCTACCCCGCGATCGCGAACTGGCAGGACTGGGCCAACGGCAGATACACCGACGATCCGGCGCTCGTACGGCAGTACAATGCCTTGATGGACGACGAGCGCCTGATCTTCAGGGCTAGCGCCTACCGCGATCCGGTCGCACTGTTCGTCGACTGCGCGCGGGCGCTCGCGCCGTCCGACGCGGACGGCATCCCCTGGGAGCGGAGATTCGACCATTGCACGCTGAAGGACGGCTGCGACTATGCGCTCGCGAACGCCGTCGTCCGGTACGGGGACGGCTGGTTTCCCTACTGCGAGAGCGAGGGCGAGGGCGAAGCGCTGGAGCTGCAGCTGCGGCTGCATATTCCATCAGGCGTGTCCGGCAGCGTGATCCTGAATCTGAACGTGGGAAACGGCGCTTCGCTTGATGGAAGCGAGACGTATCTGATACGCGTCCAAGGGCAGATGTACGAGACGCGCGTGCGCAAGGGCGGATACCACAAGATTCCGGTCGCCGGAGAGACGGGTGATTCGGATCGGCCTCTCATCGTCTGTCTGTCGAACAGACGCAGGGGCGGCACCGTCAAGCTCGCGCAGTTCGGCTTCCTGACCCTATCCGGAGACGCGCTCACCATGCCGGGAGCGGTGCGAGCCGAGTCTGACGGGAGCGGTACAGCCGTCAGCTGGGAGCCGGTTGAAGGAGCGTACACGTACAACGTCTACAAGGACTATCAGCTGATCGGCATGACGGACGAAAACCGTTTTACGGACGCGGCTGCAGGCGACAGGCCCGGTGTCTACAGCGTATCCGCCTATGATCGCCAACGAGGCGAAGGTATTATGAGTTTCCCCGCAACCGCGCTTTAATCGTCCGCTTTGCCGCCGCGCGCTCTCCCGCGACCGAATTATTTTACTATTTTAGAAATGGAAGTGGGCGGCATTAAAATTTACGTCTCATGATATAGAACAGGAGCGAGGCACTGAGCCTCGCTCCTTCATTTGTTCCGCCCTCGCCGACACCAGCGGCGGGCGTCAATCCGATCTGTTAATAAGCCGTCCATCCCGCATCGGCCGCGATGATCTGGCCGTTCACGAAGCTGGACTCGTCGGAGCCGAGGAATACGGCAAGCCGCGCGATCTCTTCGGGCTGGCCGGCACGCGGCATCGTACCCAAGCCAGTACCTTGGCGGCCCGCGCCGAACTCGGAGATGTTGGTCATCGAAGCCTGGATATTCGTCATGACGCCGCCCGGCGCGATACCGTTGCAGCGGATGCCGGATTGCGCATACATGTACGCCGTATTTTTGGTCAATCCGGACACGGCGTGCTTCGATGCCGTATAGGCCGCGCCGGCGCGCGCCCCGCGCAGGCCGCCTGCGGATATATTGTTGACGATGACGCCATGGCCCTGCTCGAGGAACATATTCGTCGCGATTCGCATGGCGCGCATGACGCCGGTCGTATTGACGGCAAATACGCGGTCCCAGCGCTCGTCGCTGATCTCGCCGACAGGCTCCATCCCGTCCATAATGCCCGCGTTGTTGACCAGAATGTCCAACTTTCCGAAGGCCTCCCGGGTATCGGCGAACAAACGCTCCAGCTCGGCCAGCTCGGCTACATTGGCCTGGTTCGCGATGGCGGTGCCGCCGCTGGCGTTGATGCCTTCGGCTACCGCCTTGGCACCTTCAAAGTTGTAGTCGGACACGACAACCTTGGCGCCCTCCGCCGCATAGGCTTCGGCAATCGCTTTTCCCATGCCGGACGCCGCACCCGTTACGATCGCTACTTTATCGTTCAATCGCATCAGACATCCTCCTTCATTTATACTGTACATATGTTCAATAAAATTATAGTTTAAACCTGAAAGCGCACTCAATCAGCAAAAAAAAGCGGATTGTACAATATCCAACAAAAACGAAAAAACTGTTCGATAGAGGAGGCGCCATTTATTTGAATAAAAACGATCTCCGCGTCATTAAAACCAAACAAGGCATTCACCAGGCGCTGCTTAAGCTGCTCAAAAACAAGCCTTTGACGCACATCAAGGTAACGGAGCTGTGCAAGGAAGCGAAAATCAATCGCGGGACGTTTTATTTTCACTACGAAGAGGTCGGCGATGTATTCAAGCAATTTTTCGAGGAGATCATGCTCGATCTGAAGGATTCCTACAATGAGCCCTACAGGCATCACAATACGATCGACATCCATACGCTCGATCCGAAAACCGTACGCATCTTTCATCACATCAAGAAGTACGAGGATTTCTATAAAATCGTGCTGTCTCAGGACGTTTCGACCCAATATTATTACATGCTGTTTGACGAGATCAGATCGAACTTCATGACGGACAAGAATACGTCGTCGCTCGGGGACATAACCCCGTATTTCTTTTCCTACACGGCCAATGCGATCATCGGGCTCATCATCGAATGGTATCGCCACGATTTTCGGGAATCCGTCGATGACATGAATGAGCTGTTCGTCGGCATTATGAAAATGAAAATGTAGGTCTAGCTGCCGTCCCTGTAGCGGCCGGGGGTGACGCCGGCAAATTTCTTGAACTGACGCATGAAGTGGGTGTCGTGCTCATAGCCGCACATGGCGGCGATACGGGATACGGAATATGCGCTGTGCCGCAGCAAATACTTGGCGTATTCCAGCCTGCCGTTGATCATGTCGGTTACGACGGAGCAGCCGAACAGCTCTTTGTATAAATGCTGAAAATACGACTTGCTCAAGTTTAGCCTCGCGGCCAGCTCGTCAACGGACGGATGGCGCTGCGGCGAATTGTAGAGCTCGTCGCGCAGCTCGGAGAACTGACGGTAGTGGCGGCCCTGCTTTTCGGTGAAGGACATCTCGTGCAGATTGCTCAGCTTCATCAGCAGTGACCGAATCTCGGCGTCGACGATTCGCGCTCTGAGCGGGCCGCCGGCCTTCAGGATGCGGTGCATCTCCATGATGCTGCGGGAGATGAGCGAAGGATCGGATGCGGGCAGCAGCGTATTGAGGGGCAGTCTGAGCTCGGCGATGATCGCCGCCATGCCTTCGCCGGTGCAATGGAACCAGTCGTTGACGAACGGCAGCTCCGATTCGCGATACATATGAGGGGTATCCGGGCCGAACAATATGTACGAATCTCGCTCGCAGATCGTCCGGCTGCGGCCGACGACCACCTCGGAGCGGTTTCTGAAAAAGACGAAAGCATAGTCTCCCGAACCGTGCGGACGATCGATGACAATTCCGGTAGAATGCAAATAACGATATCCACAGCTCAGCAATTCGATCATTCCGGTCACCTCAATGCGAATAAAAGCAGAATAGGTCAGTTTATATCATCATAATCGATTGTCGTTTCTACTTCAAACTTCTACAATTTCAGTGAGTTGCCGGACTGCTCGGCCATTCGGGCCTTGCGTTCGCCGGCAAGCGGCGAATTCGGAGGAGGACAAAGACAATATGATCAAAGCCGTCGTACACGCCGACTGGTCAGTCGGGACGATTAACCGCAACATCTACGGACACTTCGCCGAGCACCTGGGCAGATGCATCTACGAGGGACTATGGGTCGGGGAGGACTCGCCGATTCCGAATACGGACGGCATCCGCAACGACGTTATCGAGGCGCTGCGCAAGCTGCGCGTGCCGGTGCTGCGCTGGCCGGGCGGCTGCTTCGCGGACGAATATCATTGGAAGGACGGCATCGGTCCGCGCGAGTCGCGCAAGCAGATGATCAACACGCACTGGGGCGGCGTCGTCGAGAACAATCACTTCGGGACGCATGAATTTTTCCGGCTGTGCGAGCTGATCGGGGCGGAGCCGTACATCTGCGGCAACGTCGGCAGCGGCACGGTCCACGAGATGGCGGAATGGCTCGAATATATGACCTCGGACGGCGACTCGCCGATGGCGAATCTGCGCCGGGCGAACGGCCGCGAAGAGCCGTGGAAGCTGACCTACTTCGGCGTCGGCAACGAGAACTGGGGCTGCGGAGGCAATATGCTGCCGGAGTTCTACGCGGATCTGTACCGTCAATTCCAGACCTACGCGCGCGAGCACGGGGGCAACAAGCTCTACAAAATTGCGGGCGGGGCCAACTCGGACGACTACCGCTGGACCGAAGTGATGATGAGGAAGGCGGAGCGTCATATGCACGGGCTCAGCCTTCACTATTACACGGTGCCCGGGACGTGGGAGCAAAAGGGATCGTCGACGGCGTTCAGCGAAGACGAATGGTTCGCGACGATGCACAAGGCGATGCGGATGGACGAGCTGCTGACCCGTCACGGTACGGTGATGGACGTACACGATCCGGCCAAGCGGGTAGGCATCATCGTCGACGAGTGGGGCACATGGTTCGATCCGGAGCCGGGCACGAATCCAGGGTTCCTGCATCAGCAGAACACGATGCGCGACGCGCTCGTCGCCGCGCTCCATCTGCACATTTTCCACAAGCATTGCGCACGCGTACAGATGGCCAATCTGGCCCAGCTCGCGAACGTCCTGCAAGCGGTCGTGCTGACGGACGGCGAGCGGATGCTGCTGACGCCGACGTACCATGTTCTGGAAATGTACAACGTGCACCAGGATGCGGAAGCGCTCGCAATCCATGGACAGTTCGGGGAATGCGCGTCTCAAGGGGAAGGCGGCGCGCTGGCGCAGGTCGGCGTCACGGCGTCCCGGAAGGACGGCGCGATTCATATCAGCCTCTACAACGTGGATCCGTCCCGCCCGGCCGAGCTTGACCTGGAGCTGCGCGGCGTCCTCGGCGCCCATGTCATTGCCGACGCCAAGCTGCTGTCGGCCGACGAGATGCATGCGCACAATACGTTCGCACAGCCGGACAGCGTCAAGCCGCAGCCGTATACGCAGGCGGCGATCGGGCAGGACGGCAAGCTCGCGGCGATCCTGCCGCCGGCGTCCGTGGCGGTCATCCGCCTGGTGCCGGCGCATTCCTCCTAAGCCACATAGCGGGCTGCCGCTGCGAACGAACGATATCCGTTCGAGCGCCGGCCCGTGCGAAGTACAAAGTCCGTCAGGGGACAGAGGACGAATCTGTCCCCTATCCCTCGTCCTCTGGCGGATATCCTCGCGTTTCCCCCTGCGCGCTGCCAATATGGCCAGCCTCCGCACGCCGAATAAGAATGTCGCACATCTTTATTTTGCCGATAATGCCCATCCCGCGCCGAATAAGAATGCCGCACATCTTTATTTTGCCGATAGTGCCCATCCCGCGCCGAATAAGAATGTCGCACATCTCTATTTTGCCGATAATGCCTATCCCGCGCCGAATAAGAATGCCGCACATCTTTATTTTGCCGATAATGCCCATCCCGCGCCGAATAAGAATGTCGCACATCTTTATTTTGCCGATAATGCCCATCCCGCGGCGAATAAGAATGCCGCACATCTTTATTTTGCCGATAATGCCCACCTCGCGCCGAATAAGAATGCCGCACATCTTTATTTTGCCGATAATGCCCATCCCGCGCCGAATAAGAATGTCGCACATCTTTATTTGCCATCCATACTTTCTCTCCAGGACCGAATCTCCGCAACGATTCGGATCCGTCATCCCAATCGTTGAATCCGTCATCGACCGAGCCGGGCATTGCCTATAAAATATAGTATACTCTTGATAGCTGATTCATCTTCCCAAGAAGCGACTAGTGCACTACTCTTGAAATAGCCAATCCATTACAAAAGCTTCTTGTGGAAAAGGGTAATGAAGAGAAACAGCTCTTTTCCAGGGAGGTTTCTTGTATGACCACCGGACCGAAGAAAGCAGAAGTG